>JBLIRK010000006.1:0-75459 GCA_048569615.1 Thermoplasmatota archaeon
ATAGATATAAAAGGATAGGGTACGGGGAAGTGCAAGAGATGTCCGGAAGAGATGAACTTGATGATGTGAGGTTCCAGTACTCGGCAAGGGACCATCTCATCAGGAGATTCATTCACCTATTCTCGGGTATAACCGTGGTCTACTACCTACTGCCGGAGAGCGTTTTCTACCTGCCCGCCAAGTTCTGGCTGATATTCCTTTTCGGTTTCGTCCCGTTCATGATCGAATTCCTGAGGGCCAGGAGGGGCGGGCTTTTTCTCGGTCAAAGAGGCCATGAAGAGGGAAGGATCGGCTCCTGGGCTTGGGCCATATGGACATCTGGGGCCATAATGCTCGTGCTCCCCCAGGAGATAGCTATCCCTGTCATCGTAATCTACAGCGTGGCCGACCCCGTGATAGGAGAGATAAGGCTATGGAGAAAGTGGCTTGTATGGCCCATTGGCGGTGCTTTCACTTTGGTAATGTTCATCGCCTTCGGTTACCCGATCTATCTTGGCATCTTCGCTGCCTTCTTCATGGTGATCGGGGAAGCGCTGGAGATCGTGGGGACGATAAGGCTCAGACCCGAGCTGTTCCGGCTTTACAGGAACGCTCCCTTCGTGGAATATATCAAGATCCCGTTCAAAACAGATGACAACGCCACCACCCAGCTCGTACCGGCGCTGGCCCTTGGCTTGGTCTATCTATTCTATCCTTCAATATTCCCGGGCCCATGGCTCTATCCGGTAGTATAATTGGATTTTCCGGAAGCTATGTTCAAATACCGAACCTTCATCCTTTTCTCTGATAGTGACCTGAATACTTGAGAGAAAATAATGGATCGGTGATTTGCCTGGCTTTCATGTTAAGCTGTAAACTGATTATTTCGTAAACATCCAAATCCAGCAATGAGCTTATAAGAAATATATTGCTGCTCATTGCGTGCATAATCATATCATAGCACCATCTTTCGTAGCAAAATGATGTTGATGGAAGAAAGATGTTCCTCGAACTGTAGCCAATACCAGCTGATACGAAATAGGCTCCAGGCCTCGCCAAATCAGTTGGTCCATCAATGGATTGGTGATTTGGCTGGCTTTCATGTTAAGCTATAAACTGATTATTTCTTAAACATGAAAGTGCAGGCGCCGGGATTTGAACCCGGGCAGAAGGCTTGGAAGGCCTTAATCCTAACCAGCTAGATCACGCCTGCAGGAATTGGAACCGACGTATGCTCAAGTAATAATTAACAATTACTATTCATAAACACCCGCCCAACATTTGGTTCTCATCAAAGAACCATTAAATAGTGATTGCCCAAATTTGTTCCAGAACAGGATGGGGGAGCAAAATGAATAGAGGTTTTCTTATTTGGATGGTTCTCGCAACGCTCTTATCGGCAGGATTTCTCGGGATGGTGGTGTTCGTGGACGAAACGGATGGTCTGACCATCACATCGAATGTTACTTGGGCAAGCGATCAATCCCTCACGGAGGATGTCTTCATCCAATCCGGAGGGCAACTGACCATCAATGCCGGTGTGAAGGTGAACATGGGAAACGGCAACAGGATCGTCGTCAACGACGGAACCCTGATAGCACAGGGGCAGTGGAACAACAGGATCTATTTCTCCTTGTCCGAGGCTCCGAACCTATGGGGCGGAATAGAGCTGAACGAGGATGCCCATGCGGTCATCGATAAAGCGGAGATAAGATTCGCCTCGGTAGGGATCAAGGTCCTGGGCGCCGGGCATTCCGGAACAACCAATTCCGTCTCCATCACCAACACTAGCTTCATCACCTGCACCAAAGGTGTCTATATGGACGGGAGCAGCGAGACCGGGCCATTCAAATGCACGTTTCGGGACAACAATATCGGAACGGCGGATTACAGCGTCGATATCAACTTTGGCTTTAATGGTGTGGCGATCGAGAACAATGAAATATACAGCTGCTTCGAGAATGGGATATTGGTCCAGCAATCGACAGGTGTAAGGATCATGAACAATACCATCACCGATTCGAGATTCGGTATCACTGCAGGCTTCATTGGGGGCGGAGTGACCCTCGTAGAGAACAATACCCTCCGGAATGTCAAGATCGGAATGAACGGGGCATTCCTGGCGGGAGGATACACAAAGATCCTGAATAACTCCTTCTTCTGCACTGAAAAGGGAATATGGATGGGGCTTATGTCCGACATCCTCATAGAAAATAATACGATCACTGTTCTCGGGGATCTTGCACGGTACCCCATCGAGATCGAGAGCGGGACACCCGCATCCGTGGTAAAGAACAACATCCTGTCCGCATGCCCGTACACCATGATGATCAACGGGACCGCCGGCAACCACATCATATATGGCAACCTGCTGCTGAACCTGACGGATTCGGGTTTCATTGATAACGACGGGGACGGCTACTGCGATATGGACCCGCTGCTTCAAGGAACGGCAGGAGCATACGCAAAGAAATGCAGGACCTCCATACATCATGTAGGAAGCTCTCCCCCGACAACAACATATGTAAATCCAGCACAGGCAGCGAAATATGCTCCATCGGGGTCCACGTTATTCATGATATCCGATCCGGCCAGTTACGGACCCAAGGCCCTTGAGAAGAGACATATTTACCACACGAATCTCCCCGTGATAACAAGACCTATGCATTTCATCGGTGAGGAGAAGGAGATGCTGGTGTTCTACCCGGGCGCATGCATGGACAGTCCCATGATAGAGAACACCAACAATGCCGGTATAGAGAACGTCACCGTGGAGGACGGTATCTACACGGTGCGGGTAGACAATTCCAACAACATCACCTTGAAGAACATAGACTCATGGGCCTACGACGATCCTTTCTTCGATGGCATCGATATCAACGGCGGGACGGATATTCTCATAGAGGGATGTTCTCTGCAGAAAAGCTACTACTGCGGTCTCAATATTTCGGATTCCAACCGGATCGAGGTCAGGAACACGAACTTCATTCTCCCCGAACTCCAGGGTATCTACGTCGAGAATTCCAGATCGGTATTCTTCGACAACGTCGAGTGCAGGCTCCCCGATGTGAACGGACTGGTGGCCAAAGACTCCGATATCCACTGGGACGGCTCCGAGATAAACAGCAGGGACGATGCCGTTGTCATCGACAACTGCCCAGGGAGTTCTCTCTCGAATTTGGAGATCAGGTCACTGAATACGAACGATGTGGCAGTCAGGATACATGACAGCCCGGGAGTGATCATAGACCATTGCGATATCCAGATGGCGTACCACATCGTGGATTATAAGGGCATAATCCTAACGGGCGATGATCAGGACCTCAAGATCGACGGATGCATCTTCATAGGCAGTGACTTGGATATGAACGGGAAGAGAGCCATATACGGTACGGGCAATATCTCGGGAAGCCTTATCAGGAACTGTACGTTCTCCGATGTTCAGCAATCCATCACGATCATGGAAAACAGTGGAACGATCCCGATCATAGACTTTAAGGTTTCGAACTGCAGCTTCATCAGTTGTGGCATTGCGATTAACACCAGGTTCCATGGCAACATGATCATCGAAAAGCCGTATGCGTACGATTTGGTATACGCTATCGAGAACTACGATGCAGATATGGTGATATGGAATGCGATAATTAACAGAATGATGACACACGCCATCAGAACGGATGGGAACCTCGAGATCCATGATTCGGAGATAATGAACACACCCAATGGCATCTATCAGGAACAAGCACCGGGGACCTCTAACAAATTGGATATCCATTCGACATCGATCAGCGCATACAACTACGGCATCAAGGCCACTGCTGCGGTTCTTACGGTTAGTGGATCGACCCTCTCCTCTGGAATACAATGCATCAACATGATCGATACGGACGGTTCGAGGATCACTGACTCCACATTGTTGGGAGACGTACCCATAGGAGTGGGGTTGAACACCGATCCGCAGAACAGCGCGATCCTCGAGAACTGCACAGGAAACTACACCGGAACGAGCGTGGGCGCTTCTGACTGTATGGCAACATGGGTGTGGCCCCTGGAGGTGCAAGTCCGGGATGAGATCCACATGCCGCAACCCTCCCAGCTTGTAGTTGATTCTCCAACGTACGGAGAGGTGGTGAACCAGCTCATCGACGGCGACAGAAAGGTAAACCTCATCGGATACTACAAGGATGATTCCGGCGGATACGACGTCAGCGAATACACCGTAACGGTCTCGGAAGGAGGCGAGGAGCAGGACGAGGATTTGGAGATGCTCTCTTGGCAGGAGCTCTTCTTCGTCTTCAACCATGATCCTGAGGTGACTGGATCCGCTCCGACCGAAATAACCTTCAATGAGGATGGGACCTGGAGAGGGAACATCTCCGGATGGTTCCAGGACAGGGACGCCCTTGTACTGTCGGTCGGGGACCATTCCCCGGGGGAGCTCAACTACGAACTTGACGGTGATATGCTGGAGATAAGCGCCGATGATGACTGGAGCGGCGAAGGTACACTTCAGCTTTCGGCGGTGGACACCTTCGACGTGGAAGTTCTCCATGATCTCGATATCCACGTTCTTCCGGTCAACGACCCCCCTTATCTGGTGATGGACATCCCGGAGCTGAACACAACGGAGGACACATCCTTGTGGATCAATCTGTCCGGATACGGGGCGGATATCGATTCATCCCCCCTGACTTGGTCCAACCTGACGGCCGAGAACCTCACGCTGGATTGGGATGAGAGCAAGATGAACCTGACAATCACCCCCGTCGGGGACTGGTTCGGGAAAATGAACATCACCCTGATTATGTCCGACGGGGAATACGAGGTTGAGGCAAACCTTGCACTGACCGTATTCCCGGTGAACGATCCTCCGGTATGGACCGGGGACCCGGTGCTGCGGATAACTGTGAAAGCGGGGGAGTCCCTGAGGATCTCCGTCCAGGGGCAGGTGGAGGACGTTGACAATGTGTGGAGCGATATGGTCGTCACCTTCGATTCGAGCAGGGTTTCCCGGGATGGAGGGGACATCATTGTCCTCTATCCGGCCGACACCAGGAACATGACCGAACTGATAACGGTCACCATTTCGGACGGAGGGGCTACCACTTCATTCCAGATCGACGTGACAGTGATAGAGAAAACCGTGCAGCCGGAGGAATGGAAGATAGAGGACGCCACGGTGACCGTTGATGAGGAAACGGGCGACTGGACAGTTATTGTCGAAGCCCCAGAGGGACTGGACATATACATCGTGATCGAGGGAGTGGGCTCCTTCAAACTGGAGGAGACACGGCCCGGTCATTACGAGGTTGTCATCCCCGGGGACACCTTCGAAGAAGGCAAGACCTACAACTATCACTTCAGCGATACGGAGGGAGGGGAGGACAAGACAGGCGGTCAGTTCGCCGGATCGAAACAGCAGCCGGTCGTTGCAGACGATGACGATGATGCTGATGACGACGATGGTGAAAAGGGTGATGAGAAGTTCCCGCTGTGGATCCTCATCCTGATAGGAATAATCGTTCTGCTTGTCATCATTGTGATAGTACTCGTGCTGACTAGGAGGGGAGCGGCCGGGGATTACTACGAGGAGTGAGGCTGATATCCACTTGACCAAGGTGGATGAAGGCAACCATGCGGTCCAAGTACGGTGATGTGTCTAGTTTCTGTTCCAAAGCCAATAAATATCTGTTGAACAAACGTTCCAACCTTAATTAATAAAGAGCTTACCATGAAATGCAAGGGTGAAAGGATGAGAAAAATCTCCTTGAAAATGGCATCCGCTGCCATCCTTCTTTCCTTGATGGCATCTTCGTTCATGCTTTTCGAGAGCTCCGGTCAGACCGGAAGCGATGTCACATTCAGCTCGCTGTTGGTTGAAACGGACATTATGAATCATTATGCAATGACCACATGGACGGCGGAGCTGTCCAATAACAAGGACACCGCCGTCGAGGTGGCATTCGATGTTAAGGTTCCGCAGGATGCAATGCTCTCCAACCTCTCCCTGACCATCGACGGGATCACAAGCTACGCGGTAGTGAAGGAAAAAGAGGAAGCGCAGCAGGATTACGACGAGGCAAAGGAGAACGGGACCACGGCCACTAAGATATCATCCTCAAACGACCCCGCCAGGTTCTCGGCTTTGTTGAACATCAAGGCAAATGCGGATGTGTCCTTCTCCATAAGATACGAGCAGATAATCGTGAAGGAACTGGGCTCCTACAAGTTCCAGCTGCCGCTAAACACATTCTCCAACACGGGCTCCTACCAGCAAATGGATGTTGAGATAGAGCTCCGGACAACGGGGACGCTGATCGGTCTGGACAGCCAAGGAGGAAGTGTCCATCCGTCGGAGAGCTGGATCTCTCCCTACAACTGCAGGATGGAATATGCGACGTCCTACCTTACAAGCTCCGAGAACATCATGATCCAGTACATCGAGGAGGCTCCTCCCATCAACGTCACCCTAGTAACCTTCATAGATGGGTCGGGAAAAGGATATTTCATGCATGTCTTCTCTCCCCAGCTCGAGGACCTCGGGAACTACCTGCCCAAGGATATAATATTCGTCCTTGACCGGTCCGGCTCCATGGAGGGGAGGAAGATCGAGCAGCTGAAGGACGCCTTCGAGGAGATCATAGGTCAGCTCCATGCCGAGGACAACTTCAACATCATCACATTCTCCTCCGATGTGTCCTCGTACCCGTCCAGCATCGTCCCGGCATCCCAGGACAACAAGGACAGCGCGGTATCTTACATCAAGACCATCTCGGCCTCGGGATCCACGAATTTGAACGAGGCTCTGGAGACCGGCCTGGAAACGTTCCAGAACAGAAGCGAGGCCCTGCCGATCATCGTCTTCCTCAGCGACGGACTCCCAACCGTAGGAGTGGTCGACCTACCATCGATCCGTGAAAATGTCAGGGATGCGAATACGGTCGGAGCTTCCATATATTCGCTGGGTTTCGGGGAGGATCTCGACTTCAACTTCCTATCGGCCCTGAGCCTGGAGAACAACGGACATGCCGTCAAGATCCCCGAGTCCACGGATGCGAGCAATATGATGCAGGGATTCTACGAGACCATATCCGTGCCCCTGCTCATGGAAATCTACTTCAGCTACACCGGAGGCTCCTTCGATGTGCTCCCGACCTACGTTCCGTCGCTCTTCGAGGGCTCCGAGACCGTCGTTGTCGGCAGGTTCGATTCCTCCAAGGAGAGAATTGTCAGCACAGTCACAGGCCAGACCCACGAGGGTCAGAGGGTTTTCGAGGAGAGCTGGGTGGCGGATAACGGAGAGGGCAAGGACTTCATCGCAAGGCTCTGGGCCCACAGGATGATCAGGATGTACCGGGACCAGATAACTGTCCAGGGGGAAACCGAGAACCTGAGGAATAAAATAGTTGAACTTGCCGTCGAATACTCCTTCGTCACCCCCTACACATCCTTCATACTGGTGATCGAGGAACAAAGGGATGACGAGGGGCCGCAGGATGGAACGGAGTTCGATGGCGAGGTGATAGCAGGTGACGATGACATCGAGGATGTTGACGACGATCCAACCCCTCCTTCAGGGGATGACGATAACGACGGATATACCGACGACAGGAACGGTGATACTTCATCCCTCGGCGATGATGATGATGCCGATGATGCAACCACGGATGCAGAAAAACAGGATGGCGGAGGCTGGAATCCGTTTCCGATGGACGGAGGAGATGATGACGGGGCTGGCGGCATCTCTCTGATCATCCCGGTGATGATAGCGCTCGTGGTCCTTTCACTTCTGGTCGCCTTCGTTGTATTCGGCTATTCGAGGATCCGGAAGGAGGACCTCCTGAACCAGGAGAACAGAAAGAAGATATACCAGCACATCAAGGACAATCCAGCAACCCACTTCAGGGGCATCCAGAGGGCAGTCGATCTGGAGGTCGGAGTGCTCTCCCACCATCTCAACGTCCTGGAGAAGGAGCAGCTCATAGTATCCGAGCAGGACGGGAACAACCGGCTCTTCTGGTGCGCCGGCGAGAAGGACAAGGATGATAAGGTCAGGCTCTCGAGGATTCAGGAGAACATACTGAAATCCATTGAGAAGGAGCCGGGCATCACTCAGTCCCAGATCGCAAAGAGGGTTGGCGTCAGCAGGAAGGTGGTTTTCTACCACGTCAAGTTCCTGAGGAACTCCGGTGTGGTCAAGGAGGAGAAGGTTAAGAGGCAGACGCATTACTATCCCAGAGAATGAGCCTTGGGCTACCCCTTAAGCAATACTGATATATGCTTTGGTTCATCCAACTTCGATGTTCCTTGTACTTGACGCCTCGGCACTGCTATCCGGGAGCTTCAATTCCATCCCCTCCGGATTCGAAGCTGTATTCATAACATCCCGCGTGAAGGATGAGGTCTCCAAGGGATCGCCCGCCAGAAAGCTCGATCAGCTCATCTCCGCAGGTCTGTCGATAAGGGACCCCCGGGACACCTCCGGGGCGGAAAAGGCTTCTTCCGGAACTGGGGACCTCGGTTCGCTCTCAGATGCAGACCTCTCGGTCATCGCCCTGGCAATGGAGCTCGGGAACGCGGTGGTCATGACGGACGACTTCATGGTCCAGAATGTCTTGAAAAGCCTTGGCATAAGGTTCGAATCCGCCGGTGAGCTCGGAGCAAGGAAGATATCGGAGGTCTGGAAATGGACTTTCCGCTGCCTGGGATGCGGGAGGTTCTTCGAAGAAGCACAGAAAGAAGAGATATGTCCGATCTGCGGCTCCAATGTTAAAAAGAAGAGGAAGAGATAGGGCTCAGGTCAGGGGCTCTATGATGAGGTTGGGATATCCCCCGTCAGGATCCGGAAGTATTGCATAGATCGACGTTTCGGGTTTGACGCCGTAGAAGCACGGTATCGAATGGATCTTGACCATCTTCAGATAGACGTCCGACATGTTCCTGATCCCCTGGCCGATCTTGAGTCCGGGTTTTGCGATCCCGATGCCCAGGGTCTTGGTGACCTTCGTTTTGGAAACACCGGTGAGCAGATGCCGCAGTGTCAAGGACTCGCCGATAAGGTATTCCATCGTATCAAGGCCCACGAAGTCGAGGTACGGCCTTCCCTCCTTGCCCCTCAGCATCTGGATGGCCTCTATACCTCTCTGCTGGAGGCCTTCCTTCCTTGTGGAGCCCATGGGAATGATGTAATTCTTGTCAGAGGAGGTGGAGAAATAATCAAGGAAGATCAACTTCTTGGAGAGCTTCTCCTTGTCGATGAACTCCATGAGGTCATGCCTGATGGATTCCGGATGCTCACCCGCAGGCGGGACCATAAGCACACCGTTCTCGTGATTTATAAAGTTCAGAAGGATGGGTCTCAGCATCAGAAAGTATTCGGAAGAAGTGATATTGTCATCCACGTCCAGTATGTTGTAGCTACCCCTCTTGTACCCCCCCTTCAATATAGCATCCAGATCGGCAAGTCCCGTGGAGAAATGCGTATCGGTGTCCTCAGTCACGA
The DNA here is from genome assembly GCA_048569615.1 of Thermoplasmatota archaeon. GTDB lineage: Archaea > Thermoplasmatota > Penumbrarchaeia > Penumbrarchaeales > Penumbrarchaeaceae > JAYEPK01. The sequence continues at coordinate 9,482 of JBLIRK010000006.1, forward strand.
TCCAATTTCCCTTCTTGACGTTCTCGAGGTTCCATGGTTTGAAGGCTTTGAACGTCCCCTTGTGCAGTGTGAAAACATAATTTGAATGCTTGACCTCCACTCCCCTCAGCTTTTCGATGGATAAACCCCGGTACCTTCTTCCTTCCTCCTCCCCGAAATACAGCCTGACGACCCCTCCCGCAAGGTGGTCCAGATAGGAAATACCCTCCTTCTCCTGGACCATTATGGCGCTGACGTTCGTTGACTGGACCAGGGAGACTATCTCCTTCATCTTCCTCTCAGGATTCTCGTATTGCTCGGTAATGGCGTCTATGGGATCGAAGAGCATGTATCCTATCGGATCTCCGTCATTGGAATTGTTCAGGTAGTCGAACTCCCTCTTGAACCAGTTCGGGTCCGCCATCTTGGTGTTCCCGTGGAATGCGTACATCCTGTCCTTGTCATCTCCTTCGTAGAGCCAGGGCATCTCCGCTATGAGCTGATCGTGGTCCATCCGGGAGAAGATGGTGATCCCCTTCTTCTGCTTGCACAGCGCCCGCATGCTCTCGAGGGAGAACAATGTTTTTCCCGAGCCCGGGGGACCCTTCACAAGCAGTATCTCACCTACGTTCTCCCTGAAAAATCTAATTATCTCCGGAGGGATATGGTCACCCGGGTCTTCGGCCATACGTTCTAATAGCGGAAGAGAATGTAATAAAAGTGTCGATAATATTCACGGGGAAGTAAAAAACATGGTCAAACCGAGGAAAAAGGAGAAGAAAGGGGAGATAGAGGTCAGGATATCTCCGGATGCGGACCAGAGGACAAGGAAGGTCGTGGGCAATGTCATGACCCTGCTCGAGGGACCGGTCTTTGCCAAGCTCGTCAGGGAGACCGTCGAGGATTTCTGCCTGGATGCAAAGCTGATCTACGACCTTGAAACGGATGAGTTCTACGAAACGGAGGATCATCTGAAGCTGGTCGCACTGAGGGTGATCGAAGGGAGGAACTGATAGACTTCAGCCTCCGCCGAATATCTCGCCGAGACCCGGAACAACTATCCACAATGCCACGAAGGTACCTAGGACCGCCTCTCCGACCATCAGCCCCGTTGCCATCATGTAGGTTCCCATTATCTTGAATGTCTTCATCTCCTCTCCCCAGTTCATCCTCTTCGCGGTCGGCTCCAGGTACCTCTTTTCCCAGATATCCCTTGCCGCGCCTCCCACCAGCATCGGTATCTGGATGCCTAGGGGGAGGTACATGCCAAGACCGAAGGCGGTCCCCATACCAATCAGCAGCTCGAGGAAAATTCCCAGTGCGAAACCGAATCCGAAAATGGACCATTGGATCTTCTGGGACACGATGGCCTTGACAAAGATAGTGAACGCATGCGCCTGGGGAGCCGCCAATTCCAGCGTACCCTTGGCAAGGCCGATGGAGAAGATAACGGCGAAGACCCCTGATATTATTGCGCCGGGTACAAGACCCAGCGTCAGCGCCTTCACGAGGTCATGGGGCCGGTTGCCGCAGTAGAGGCCAATCTTGAAATTCATCACGACATCGCCGGACATGGAGATCGCCGCTCCGAACACCGTCGTCCCAACCAGGGCCAGTACGATGATCGAGCTCCAGGACATCTCAACCCCCACAATGGGAAGTACATACCTGAACGTTAGCATGAGGATGAGAAGGACGAGGAAAGACGTCGCCGAAACCGGCTCGGTTCCTGTCTCCCCCATTACCTTGACGGCGATGGCCCCCAGGGCAAATGTTAGAAATACCAACAGAATGGCAAAGACCAATGATGCCAGCCAGTTGAAGCCGTTTATCGAGAAAACGAGCCATACGATGAGGAGTGTGATGCCCATTACCATCCATATATGCTGGGCTGGCCACTCGTACCACCCTTTTCCGGGGATGTACACCGCCTTGTTCTCGGATGTGTCGCCTCCCTTTGCGACCCCCATGACATCTTTGAAGACCGTCTTGAAGACGGGGAGCATCTTGACCAGGGCTGTCATCCCGCCTCCGAGGATGCAGCCGATGGCCATGACCCTTGCCACATCGTAGGCTGCCATGGCAGGTGATATAGGGATTCCCTCGAAGTAGGTCCCCGCAAGCAGCCCCTCCGCCTCGAACTTATGGAAAATCCCCATTGCGGCGATGTCCATAGTATGTCCCGAATTTGCCCAGAAATATGGCAGATGAGTCCAGACCGCCAGCGGGACCACTACGAACCATGTGAAGGCCGTTCCGAGGAATATCAGGAACGCCGTCTTGGCCTTCATGAACCAGCCGAGTCCGAATTGTATGGGTATCAGCGTTATCGCAAAGAATGTCCATTTGGCGGGTTCGGGGGTGAATATCACATCCCCGAACCTGTAATACTTGGGGAATAGACCCATCCTCTGTGCGAACCAGTCCATTGCGGAGATCTCCCCTCCCATGAGGTTGAAGCTTCCGTCGCCCTTGAACAGCGGGAAGTCCCTGAAGAAAGTGAAAAGTGCGGTGCCTCCTATCCATGCGAATGCCTGTCTCACGGATGTCCTGGCCTGGGCGGTCGCCTCCGCCGAGGAAGCCCTGGAGAGGTCGAGCAGCTTCACCATTGCCTCGAATCCGGGGGTTGGAAGCGGATCTTCCACAAGCCAGATCCTTCTGAAAATTATGAAGTACATCACACCGAGTACACCGGAGATCATCACTGAAATTATCGCTATGGGAAGCAGGATGTTAAGACCGCTGGAATCAATGAGGAACTTGCCGTTGACCATCTCCGCCTTATCATAGGCCAGTATGTAAATTGCGGGAAAAGTGAATACGAAACCGGTGCAGATCATGGCGGCTCCGTTTGACGCTGTGGCCGCAATGTTGAGGGTGGGTGGGGGCAGCTTCGCGGCCATGCCGAGAAGATAGACCATGTACCATGAGCCAGCAACGACCATGCCGACCCTCAGCCCGACGTACTGGTTGACCATTGCGAAAAGGGCCCCTACCGCAATGGAGATGATCACCCATTTCCAGGACCATGCCTTGAAATCGAAGCTGGTTTTTCTGTTCTTCTCATCCAGATATTGCTCCAGGGCCCCTGTGTTGAAGTTGATGAACATCTCGGGGTCGAACCAGTTCAAGGTACCCTTCTCGACGCCCTCTATACCCTTGGGTGTCATCGGTTGTCTGTAAGTGGACTTTCTTACCCTGGGCATCACACCACCCAAAACAGGTCCTGGTCCCCCACGAGAATGGGTGCTGCTTTCAATGCTATCTCATTATTTAATGATTGGTCAACCGGAGATGGTGCACTGCCATCGGGTCCTTCCGCGGAGCTAGAAGGAAGAATAGGTAACGCCGATATTGTTCCAGTCTGTGATCATGCCGTTGTAATAAACGGAAACGGATTCGAGTGTGGAGAAGATGCCATCCATGTTGACGTTTAATGTGCAGGTGGATTCCCCGCCTGAAATGCAGTCACCTCCCGTCCATTCGTGTTTGAGCGTTCCCTCGTCAGTTGTCACATGGATCGCTATCTTGCCCTCTTCGGCGTCCTCCCAGCCCATATTGCCTAGCTGGATGGTCAGCCTTAGGTTGCCCCCGGAGAACAGGTCACCCCTGAATGATTGTGGATAGTCAACGTCCTTGAAGTAGAGAAGGGGCCTGCTCTGTCCCACAACCATGATCGATCCCGGAATGAGGAGCATAACAGCTATAAGGACGCCCAAGGTGATCTTGGCCGCGGTACTGGTCCTTATTTTAACTCCGCCGTGTTCCTTTGCTTCAGGGTGCTTCTCCCTCATTTCGTCCGCATGGTTTGCGGCTTTGAGGGCCTTGACGCCTCCTATGATCGGGATCAGCCCTATAGGGACCAAGGGGATGCCACCGATGATCATCATTATGCCGCCCGTCCTATTGAAACCCATGACCTGGAATATCCCACCGAACAGAGGAAGCATTACAACAACGAGGATGGCAATTGACCAAAGATATACAAGATAGGGGAAGAAGATCGCCAGTGCAATTGTTCCGAAGAAACCGAGCAGGGCTCCTCCCATTCCGAGACCCAGGATCGCCCACCTGTTCATAAGATCGTCCGAGAACGGTCCCATCCTCTGCACCGTGCGGGTTGAAACTCCATCCCTGTTCACGTATTCGTTCTCGTAGCCCTCCATGCCCTCGAAGGGGTCCTTCTTCTCCATGGACGCGCCGCAGTTGAGGCATGAATCCCTATCGCTCGGAACCATAGTACCGCATTTTGGACATATCATTTCGATCCCCCGAATCTCTTTCCCGGACCCGAAACGGGCTCATGACATTTAAGTGAAGCGGAGTGTAGGAAGTGCGAGTTCGACCGGTCCCGAATAAGGTTATAAATCAGCTCTCGTTACCCCAAATCGGGGAGCCCCTTCCCCGAAAAGGATGTGAACCTGCATGTTCAACATTGAAGTGAAGGTCGGTTTGAAGAAGGGAGTGAGCGATCCGGAGGGAGCTAACACCCGGAAATCCCTTGAGCTTCTTGGATACGACCAGGTAAGATCCGTCAAGAGCCTGAAGGTCTATCGTATGGAAGTCGATGCCGGATCGAGGGAGGAAGCCCTTGAGTTGGTGGAGGAGATGTGCAGAAGGATGCTGACAAATCCCGTGATCCACACCCACGAGATAGTATTCCTCTGAGGTGAGCCCTTGGACATTTCCGATCTTTTCGAGGAAATCGATGTGGAAGTCCCTGTCAGGAAGGTAAGGCTACTTGATGCTTCCCAGGAGCAGCTGAGGGCCGTGTCCGCCTTCCTTTCCATCGGACTCTCCCTGGAGGAGATGGAGAGGATAAGGGATTACTTCAAGGGGGAGAATAGGGATCCCAACGACATCGAGCTGGAGGCGCTTGGACAGGCATGGTCGGAGCACTGCTGCTACAAATCATCCAGATACTTCATGAAGAGATCCTTCTTCGGCATAGGCTCCGATAGGTTCCTCATCAGGAACGAGGACGCCGGCGTCGTGGAATTCGATGAGGACCATGCCTACGTGGTGGGGCTGGAATCCCACAACCATCCATCCGCCATCGGGCCCTACGGCGGAGCCGCAACGGGAGTGGGAGGGATCATAAGGGATGTGTTCTGCATGGGAGCGCAGCCAATAGCGGTCGTTGATCCTCTCTTCTTCGGGCCCCTCGACCTTCCCAATGACAGCGTCCCCGAAGGGGTGCACCATCCCAAGTTCATATTCAACGGAGTGGTGGCAGGGATAAGGGACTACGGGAACAGGATAGGAATCCCGACCGTTGCCGGAATGGTGAGCTTCCACCCCGGCTATACGGGCAATCCGCTGGTCAACGTGGGAGCCCTCGGTATAGGAAGGAAGGAGCACATGATACACTCCAGGGTCGGAGGCGAGGGGGAGGTATACATCCTCGCCGGCGGTCGTACCGGAAGGGACGGCATCCACGGTGTTACGTTCGCATCGGCGGACCTTTCCGCAGAATCCGAGGAGAAGGACCGGGGCTCGGTCCAGCTCGGGGACCCGATAACGAAGGAGCCGCTGATCCATTCATGCTTGGAAATGAACGAGAAGGGCCTGCTGGGAGGTATGAAGGACCTCGGAGGAGGAGGGCTCTCCTGCGTTTGCGGGGAGATGGCCCTAGAAGGAGGATTCGGAGCCGAGATCGAACTCGACAAGGTCCCTCTGAAAGAGCCGGGTCTTTCGCCCTGGGAGATATGGGTATCGGAATCCCAGGAGCGAATGATGGTCTCCGTAAGACCCGAGAATGCGGATGAGGTGCTCCACATATTCAGGAAGTGGGACGTGGAGGCTAACATCATCGGAAAGGTGACGGAAGGAAAAAGGGTGAAGGTCAGATGGAATGGAAAGCAGATACTGGACCTGGACCTCAACTTCTTCACCGCCGGTCCAGAGTACTGCAGGATATACGAATCGAGGCATATCAGGAGGGATATTGAGGAAACGCCGTTCCCGGTTCCGGACAGGTCCGGGTTCGAGAGCGTACTCCTGCAGCTTCTCGGTTCGCCAAACATATGCTCCAGGGAGCTCGTGTTCAGGACCTACGACCACGAGGTCCGGGGAAGGACCGTCATCAAGCCGACTGTGGGTAAACCCTTCAGCCCCGGCCCTTCCGATGCGGCATTGATAAAGCCTCTGGAGCATTCCGACAAGGGCATTGCCATCACATCCGACGTCAATCCGTTTTTTTGCGAGATCGACCCTTACAGGGGAACCTTGTCGGCCGTCGAGGAATCACTTCGGAACCTGGTCTCCGTAGGCGCGAGACCGGATTCCATCACGGACTGCCTGAACTTCGGCAATCCGGAGAAACCGGACAGACTGGGCGATTTCGAGATGGCCTGCAGGGCGCTGGGGGATTTCGCAAGGTTTTTCCAGCTCCCCGTGGTTTCCGGCAACGTATCCCTCTACAACGAATCGGAAATCGGCAAGGTTCCCCCGACACCGACGATAATGATGATCGGCCTGATCGAGGACATACACAGGGCCACCACCTCAGACCTCAAGGCCGAGGGGAGCCTCCTTTACCTTGCCGGCAGCACCGGACATGAGATGGGCGGGTCGGCGTACTACCGGGAGATGGGTGCAAAATGCTCGTGCGTTCCCGAGGTGGACCTGGAGCTCTCCTCGAAGACCATGGAAGCTCTGCTGGAGCTTAACCACGAAGGGCTTCTGCTCTCGGTCCATGACCTCTCGGAGGGAGGTCTCGGGGTGGCAATGTCCGAGATGTGCATCGGCGGCAGGATGGGGGCGGACATAAACATCCAGGGAATTGGAGAGGGGTATCTCGAGAAGAACGGTAGTGAATTCAGGAGCGATGTGAAACTGTTCTCGGAATCCAACTCCAGATACATCCTTGAAGTGGACCCGAGGAACGGCCTCAAAGTGGAGGACGGCCTTTCCAGGCATGAGGTCCCCTACGTTAAGATCGGGACGGTCGACGGAGCGTCGCTCACAATCAGGGACGGGGAGGAGGTACTGGCCGATATTCCGGTCGACGTCCTGGACCATTCATGGAGGAACGGCCTCCCGGATATCATGGAGGGATCCCAGTGAGGACGGAGGATATAAAGGTCTGTGTCCTGAGGATGGAAGGCACCAACTGCGAGCAGGAGACCTTTGACGCCTTTAAAAGACTGGGGGCGGACCCCGAGTTCGTCCATTTGAAACAGCTGGAAGGCAGGGATACTCTCGCGGGCGAGAAGAAGAGCCTGGAGGAATTTCACATCCTGATGTTCCCCGGCGGTTTCTCGGCCGGGGACTACATTCGGGCAGGGGCCATCTTCGCCGCCAGGCTGAAGGCGTCGGTTTCCGGGGACATCGTGAAGTTCATCGAGGAGGGGAAGGCCATAGGCGGATTCTGCAACGGATTCCAGATAATGGTGGAGCTGGGCATACTCCCCGCCTTCGACTGCACCATGTCCGAGCACCCGCAGGCGGTCCTTCACGCCAATGATTCCGGCAGGTTCGAGTGCAGGCCGGCGCTCCTGAAGCATGTGAACAAGGGCAAATGCTCATGGACATCCAACCTCAGGGAGAACGAATTAAGGTGGATCCCCTGCGCCCATGCCGAGGGAAAGTTCATGCTCCCGCATGAGAGCCAGGATAAGAAGGACAAGCTCTACCACAGGCTCTTTGACGAGGACCGCATAGTATTCCGATATTCCGATCCTACAGGGGACACGAACGCTCCCTATCCCCATAATCCCAACGGCTCCAGGTTCAACATAGCCGGGATCACGAACGATTCGGGCAATGTCTTCGGCATGATGCCGCATCCCGAGAGGGTCTTCTTCAGGGAGACGCACCACGACTGGTACAGGCGCAAGATCGGACCGTCCGAAGGCGACGGGAGAGCGGTTTTCCAGTCCATTCTTGATACCATTTCAGGAAGGTTCTGAACGATATTATCCCTCCCGCAAAAGAGAATAGATTTAGTTTGAGGGTTTTACCCTCCTCATGGATAATGAAGGTCCATGGACAGAAGAGGAGCTCTCTTTTCTCCGAAAGCTCGATTCACCCATAAAGGTGCAGATGTTCCTGAGCTCGATTGAATACGATTCGGACACGGAGAGCCGCTCGCCGAGATACGTGATGAAGGAGCGGAAGGCACACTGTTTCGAGGGAGCCCTTTTTACAGCGGCCTGCCTCCGGATGCTGGGGCACAGACCTCTGCTCGTCGACCTCCGGGCCGTGAACGACGACGACCATGTGATCGCGGTCTACAAGGTTGAGGGAAGATGGGGAGCGGTCGCCAAATCCAATTTCACCACACTGCGCTTCAGGGAGCCCGTATACGGGAGTCTGAGGGAGCTTGCCATGTCCTACTTCGACCTCTACTACAATACCATTGGCCAGAAGACCTTGAGGGAGTATTCGCTCCCCCTTGATCTGTCCAGGTTCGATGATATGGAATGGATGACATCCGGGGAGGACCTTGAATACATAGGAGACGAGCTGGACCGGAGAAAACACTTCCCGCTTTTATCGGAGAGCATGGTAAAAAGGCTCGAGATCGTCGAAGAGGACCTGATGAAGGCGGGATTGCTGGGAGCGAAGGAGGAGGGGCTCTTCAAACCGAAAGGATGAGCTTGAACTGCTGCCTTCTCGGAGGCTCGGACAGATAGGGCTTAAGACCCTGGGCAAGGAGGTCGAATAGACCGGTTTCCTGGAATCTCTTTGCATCCTCCTCCGTCTCCCAGAAACCGATGTCAAGACCCTCACCGGTCCTCTCATCGACGAACATCTCCGCCTTGATGAATCCCTGCTGTCTTTTTGCCTCCCTGAGTACCATCTCCTCCCATTCCTTCACGCCTTTCTTGACCTCTCCTGTCTTGAATCTGTAGAAAATTACTCCGACATACATTCCCATTTCTCCTGGCTCATATGGGAGCGGATTCTATTTAAGCGCTCCCGAAACGTTTCCGCGAGGGAGCTTTAAATGTTAAGTTCCGAGGTTTGATAGACCATGACCTTCACCAGGACCACGACCGCATGCTGGACCTGATCTATCCTTACTTTGGGCTCGCTGTAGCTCAGAGGCGTTCCCCCGAAGACGTCCGCGGGGTCGGGATAGGCCAGGGATTCCTCCTCGTTGAACTGAAGTTCCATAAGGAAAGATGCACAGAGGTCCATGGAAGTCCTGTACTTCACTTCCTGGACCGTGAAATTATACCTCTTTGCAAGTAGATAAGAATCCACCACGGCCTCCACCCTGCTTGCATCGCTGGCATGGGGATTGCTCCCCCAACCCCCTATTAGCCGGGGATCCTCATAATGATCGGGTAAGTTCTGGCCTGCCCTGCAGCTCTCTGCGGTTGCGAAGCAATGGTCGATATAGGAGTCCTCCTTGAGCCACTCGTAGGTGTAGACCATTGCCTCCGTGCCCCAGGGAGAATATGAAGTGTAGCCCGTCCCGAAGTAGGGATTGTAGTACTCGAAACCACTCTCAAGTGCCGTCAGGTACTTGTTATCCTGCGTGTGATCGTAGAGTCTTGCGATCGCAAGCAGGGCCTCACCTGGATAGTAGTTGCTGTGCTCGTCCTCCCTGTCCAGGTAGAAGCACTGGAAGCTTCCGTCCTCCTTCTGCATCTGGAGCATGAACTCCCCCAGCCTGTCAAGCTCCTTCTCGTACTGGGCAAGAGGGTCCATCCTTTCGACCTCAACGAGGGCGAGCACGGTAAGAGCTGCGCCACCGAGCTTGGATAGGCCGTTACTGACCATGTATGCCACCTCCTTTCCGTCGATCTCTCCCATCACCATGTACCTGGAGAGCAGGTAGTTCAACGTGCTGATGGTCCCGTTGTAGAAATCCGGATCCCTCGTATATTTGAATATCAGGGCGAGAGAGTAAGTGGTCCCCGCATGTCTGAGAAGGTTGTATCCCCCCAGATTGGAATCCGTTTCGGGATCGTACTCGTAGTCCCACTTGCCGCTCTCCTGTATATGGTTGATGAGGTAGCTGCCTGCCGCTTCGAGTGATTCCAAAATGGTCTGGTTCAGCTCCATTTCCTCGGGGAAGTTGAATCTCTCCAGGTTCCCGGGAGGGTGGAAGGGATAGGGATTCCTCTCATGGTTGAGAATAACCAGACCCGCCAGACCTGCCGTTATAACGATAGCTATGGCCACAAGCACAACGATGGCCTTTTCCTCTTCCATCCAGTGGTGATTGCGGCGGTCCATGAAATAATTTGCTCCGGCTATTCGTCATCCGGGTCCATATGGATATTGATCAGAGCATGCTCGCCGAACTCCCTCATGAGCTCATCCTCCAGATTCCTCACTGATCTATGACCCTCCTTGACGCTTATCCTGTGGTCCACCTTGACATGGAGGTCGATGGCAACGGACCTGCCCAGGCTCCGGGTCCTCAGGTTGTGCGGCTCTTTTATTCCCTTGACCCTTCTGGCTATCTTCATTATCCTTTCCTCGGATGCCTTTCCGAGGCTCCCCTCCAGCAGCTCATTGGTGGATTCCCTCAGGAGTTTGATGGATACCCACACTATCAGGGATGTGACCACCAACGCGGCAAGAGGATCCAGAAATGCCCAGCTTTTACCCAGCAGGACCGCTCCCCCTATCCCTATGAGGGCTGCAATGGATGATAGTGCGTCCGACCGGTGGTGCCAAGCGTTCGCTATCAGCGACTTTGAACCCGTCCTCTTTCCAACGGATACTGTATACCAGTAGAGGAACTCCTTAAGAATGATCGAGAGGACGGCTCCGATGAGGGCTATGGCTCCGGGAACGACCAGCTCTTTCCCTTCGACAGCTTCGATCAATCTCAGTACCGCACTGAGCCCGATCCCTGCTCCGACTCCCAGCAGAACAAGGGCAATGATCATCGCGGAGAAGGTCTCTATCTTCCCGTGTCCGTATTCGTGACCTTCATCGCTAGGCTTGCTGGCGCTCCGTATCCCGAATATCACCACAAGGTCCGTCGCCAGGTCCGAAAAGGAATGAACACCGTCGGAGATCATTGCCGTGCTTCTTCCCACGATTCCCAGAAAGAGCTTCAACACTGAAAGCAGCAGATTGATCACCATTCCGAGAACGGTGACCCTTGTCTGGGCCTTCTGCTTCTCTTTTTCAGGGAGCCCGGACTCCATGGCCGTTCATAAGATTACGATGTAATTAAACCTGATTATCCGTTAAAAAACCCTAAATTCACTAGATAATCCGAATTCTCAATTGTCCTGAATGGTCACGACATGATTATATAGTGTAAATTTCAATCGAGATTGGTATTTGAGAAATTCTCAGCAGGCAGGTGAGCGAAAATGGTTTCAGAGGATATCGACCTTGGTGTGCCCATTGAATGTCCCAAATGCTCCGTGATGATGAAGCAGATAGTCGTAACAACTCCCATGGCTGCGGTGGAGGTCGACCACTGCCAGGGCTGTGAGGGCTACTGGTTCGACAAATATGAGCTGGTGAAGGTCATCGACGAGAAGATGGAAGGATCGCTCCCTTACGAGAACACGGATGAAAAGGGGAACATAACGGTCTGCCCGAGGTGCAAGGGACATGTGGATACAATGTCGCTCTGGGACATCAAGGTGGACCTCTGCAATGACTGCCACGGCATTTGGCTGGACAGGGGGGAGCTCAAGGAGGTCCAGGATAAATACAGGTTCGAACAGAACCAGAACAAGCTCATCGAGCTTCTGAAGAGCGTGCTCCAGGAATAAACATTCCCTTATCCGCCGTGGACCTTAATAACTACCTCTGCATACTTAGAAAAAAATCCTGCAGAGGTAGCTAAGCCCGGCCCACGGCGCCGGACTTGAAATCCGGTGTGCTATTGCACTCGGGGGTTCGAATCCCTCCCTCTGCGCTTCATCCTTTCTCGATCAATTAAATTACTATCAAGAGATAGGATACCGCACGAGGGATCCGAACCGGAGGTCCTGGAAATTCCGTGCTTCCGTACCGCGGAATTTGCAGGCTAGCAAAACTTCGAAGAAGTTGATGCACAGTCGAATCCCTCCCTCTGCGCTTTTTTTCATCTATTCATAATCATAATAAAGAAAAAGGGATATCAGATAGCACATGGTAATGGAGAGGGTATTCGGGTACATCTTCGGTGTGATACTCTTCCTTACCCTTCCCTTCTTCATTTTCTTCTCCGTCCTTTTCATTCTAGGGTCATTCGAGGTTTACATAATGGAGGATTTCCAGAACCTTCTCATCGACAGCGCCGCCGGGTGGACGCTCCTATTCATGCCAGGTGTGATCTCTCTCATTTCCATCATCATGGTCTTCATCGCATGGCTCATTTACGTCAAATGGAAGGACCTGCGCTACAAGATGGCATTCTACCTCTACCACTCCAAGGTCAGGTACGGCGACAGGATACCGTTATCTCACCTGGCAAAGGTTGCCGTGTGCTCGGTCCCTGAGATCGTAAGGACACTTGAATTGATGATAGACCGCAAGGAGCTGAAGGGAGAGGTGAGCAGAGCGGAGGGCGTTTACATCCACAAGGGTCTGACAAGAAGGGGGCTCAGGTTCCTGAAGGCCCTGCCGCCGGCAAAGCTCAATCAGCTCAAGAGCGCCCAGAAATGGGCATTGGACGGCCACGTCTGGGCCGGGGAGCGGGACGGGATCGAGCACGACATACCTGAACTCGAGGAGGTCGAAAGGGAGGAGCTGCCGCCCATCGAAATTTCCAAGAAGCTGGAGCGAAAGAAGGTACCTTGCCCGCACTGCGGCAGGATGAACATAGCGGATCACCACTTCTGCACCTACTGCGGCGAGGTCATATAGGAAATCTCAAAGCTTCCCTTCCTTCACTCCAGATCCCGTTCTATTCATTCCATTCGGAGGTGGTGGTCTCCTTGCCTTGTAGGCCTCGGGAGGTCCCTCCTTTCCATCTTTTCCATGAATCCTTTCTCCAGCTCTCGTCCTCCTGTCCCTGACGGCGAAATAGAATGCTGATGTTATGGAAACGATGGCTACAAGGATACCCATCACGATCATGATCACCATTAGGATCGTCATCTGATTGGTCCCACCGTTTTCCCATTCCACTTCGGTTCGGACCTTTATATCAAGAGGCTCTGAGAGACGCTCACCGGATGTTGAGACAAGCTTGCCGTCGACAAATATCGCGTATTCACGGTCAAAGCCGAGCGGATGGACGGGAGTGATCGAGATCGTATCTCCATCAATCCTCTTCTCGATTTCCAGGACTTGATCATATCTGTCCATCATAACAATGTTCTCGAGGTTGGTCGGATTGTCCATGAGGTCCATTTCGAAAGTTATATTGAAGGTCCTGTTCCTTTCCACTCGGCCTTCCTTCGCATCCGGAAAATCCCTTTCCAGCAGATCGAAATCTCCTGCTCCTCTTGTATTGAAATTATATATATGGTCGATTCCCAGGTTGTTGCCGTTCAGGTCTATTACCGAACCATCTATGAAAATTATGTATCGCATTTCGGGTTTCCAGAAGTTCACAGGCTCGATCAGGACCCTCGTTCCCTCAACCGAAAAGGTCACTGGTTCTTCTGCATCATTCTCATCGGTCACCTCGATGTAGCTCGAGTGGAGCAAGTAAGGCTCCATTTCTTCACTGAACTCAAGCAAGATCGGTTCATCGACATCGAAGGTTGGAGGCTGGTACCATTTGGTCGTGATCTCAGGGGGTTTCAGGTCGATGCGGCCGAGCTCGAAGAAGAACGGCTCTCCGGCAACCTCGTTCCTCGGTGTCATTCTGACATAGATCTTATTATGGTCCGTGCCATCGAGATCGTACTTGTATCTCCATTCTATTCTGAACTCCTTCTCAGTTTCGTAGAGGTATGACAGACCATCCACCTCCAAAGGATTATCCGAACGATAATCCAGCCTGCACTCTTGGAAGGTCTGGTTGTCGAAGGAGTACTCCACATCGATGAGCAGTGAATCGGTATCGGGATCACCCGTCCTGACGGGCAGATGGACCCCGTCATAGATGAAAAGCGGGCTTCCATTTCCCACTACATATGGAGGCTCGTCGAAGTCCTCTACGAGAAATAGGATCGTGATATTGCCGATCGTCGGTGCCATCATGTGATCTGTCGTTGAGAGCTCCATCTCCACCTGGAAATGGGTGTCTCCTTCGTGTCCCGACCACAACTCCCGGGGATTATAATCATGGTAATGGTCTGCCGTATTGCCATTGGGTCCGAGGAATTCTGACCCTTCCAGGCTTGAAGAAGTCCCTGACCGGACCCTGTACTTGTATGATGTACCGGCGGGAAAACAGCCCTTCACGATGATATCCTTGGGTGAGGCCTCCCCCGGAATCTCCACCACTCCAGTCCTGAATCTCCCACTCTTAACATGCGCCTCGATATCGAAAATGAAGGTCCCGTTCCCGATGGTATCGTGGTAATCCAGGCCTCCGAATAGGAGATATTTCCCGGTTCCCGGTATGTTGCAGAAGCCGTGGTCGGACCTCGCCACGGGATCACCGGTCGTGTTCACCTTTGTCCATTCGTTATCGCTGAGATCATAATACCATGTCTGGACTCCATCCGAGTACAGGACTCGGTCCTGACCTGGAACAAGGTCGCCGAAGCATCTTGAGAGCCTTACGGTCCCGGGATTGCTGGCAGGGGTCATATTGGTCCATCTGTTATCACTGAGGTCGTAGGTCCAAGTTTCATGGAAGAGACCTTTGTCGATCACGTAATCGGAGTTGTAGAAGAGAACCTTGTCGGTCCCGTGGACGGGTGCGAAAATTCCTCCCCTCCGGTATTTGGGACCGCCCTCTTCGAGAACGACCTCCCAATCCCCTTTCCGGTGGTCGTAGACGTATGTCCTGTTGTCGCCTTCCATCTTGTATCCGCCGAACATGACAACCTTCTGGGTGTTCCATATGGACGCCATGTTCATGCATATCCTCCCCATTGGGGAGAGGGGAGTGTGGACCCTTTCCCAATCCATTTCCGAGAGGTCGAAGGTCCACGTCTCGTTGGACCAGGCATAATTGATGTATCCGCCGAAGAGAAGCACCTGGTCGGTCCCCCACAACCTTGCCATTCCGTAGGATTCGCTTCCGGGGGGCCTTGGATCAAGCAAATACTGGCTCCACTCACCATCGGCAATGTCGAAGAGCCATGTATCGTATTCATTATAGGCCCCTCCGTTGTGATCCCCGCCGAAGAGGAGCACTTTTCCGGTTCCCGGTATTCCTATCATGTCAATTGCGTTCCTCATGTTGGGGGCATGGTCAAGTTCGAGGTCCTTCCATATGAGCTCATCACCGAACGCAGACCCGACAGTCTCGAGGGTTGCGAAGGGCTGGGATGCTTCATCATAGGTGATATTGACCAATGAGCCCTCCAATATCCCCATTTCTGCGGTCTGAAGTATGTATTCGGGTTCGGCTCCCTCGATCCCTTCGGCATCGAAACCCCGGAGCAGCGATGCTCCCATCGCAGAAACCGCAAATATAATAAGAATGAAATATGCTGGAAACGCCGGGTGCCTCATTCTGCTCTACTTCCGGGTATGAAGAACTCCTGGCAGGATAATATAATTTAGGTCCATACCCGAGGGTAATCGGATAAAAATGGAGAAAAAGAGAAGCCGAAGCGTTGAGTAGGAGGTTGCTTCAGCTCCTCAGTACTATCTCGATGTTGACGTCATCGGGGACCTTGATCCTCATCAGGGACCTGAGCGCCCTGTCGTCGGCATCCAGATAGATCAGTCTCTTGTGGACCCTCATCTCCCATCGGTCCCAGGTCTCGGACCCTTCGCCGTCGGGTGATTTCCTGCAGGGAACCACAAGCCTTTTCGTCGGAAGCGGAATTGGTCCGGACAGATTTACACCTGTTCTCTCCGAGATCTGCTTTATCTGGGTGCAGACCCCGTCCAGCGATTTCGCGTCAGTTCCTGTCAGCGATATCCTCGCTTTTGCAACCAATCCCATTCCTCCGGTCCTTTTTAGGAGCTTCACTCCTTCTTCTCTATATCAAGGCACATTCCGGCAGCAACGGTGGTCCCCATATCCCTGATGGCGAACCTTCCGAGCTGAGGGATCTCCTTGACCTTCTCTATGACAAGAGGCCTTGTGGGCCTTACTTTGACAATGGCGATGTCGCCGGTCCTGAGGAAGTCCGGGTTCTCCTCCTTGACCTGGCCGGTCTTGGGGTCCAGCTTCTTCAGGAGCTCCTCGAAGGTGCAGGCGACCTGTGCCGTGTGCAGGTGGAATACGGGTGTGTATCCCACTGCTATGACGGAGGGATGCTGGAGCACAGCGATCTGGGCTGTGAAGCTCTTTGCCACTGTGGGCTTTGATGCCACCTCTCCACATACGTCTCCCCTCCTGATATCGTTCTTTCCGACGCCCCTGACGTTGAAGCCGACATTATCGCCGGGCTCCGCCGTGGGCATTGTCTCGTGGTGCATCTCGATGGACTTCACCTCTCCACCTGCGCCGGAGGGAGAGAAGGTAACGGTGCTGCCAACCTTGAGCACACCGGTCTCTATCCTGCCGACGGGGACCGTTCCTATGCCGGTGATCGTGTAAACGTCCTGAACCGGAAGCCTGAGCGGAAGCTCGGTGGGCTTCTGGGGGATCTGCAGGTTGTCGAGGCACTGGAGAAGGGTTGGTCCGGACCACCAGCTCAACTTGTCCGATTTCTTGACGACGTTGTCGCCTATGAAGGCGGAAGAGGGGCAGTACTGGACGTTCTCGGGCTTGTAACCGACCATCCTGAGTAGCTTGCCGACATCCTCCTTCACCTGGTTGAACCTCTCCTCGCTGTATGCGGGCTTGGTGGCGTCCATCTTGTTGACGTTGATGATAATCTGGTTCACTCCAAGCGTCTTTGCCAGGAATACGTGCTCCTTGGTCTGTGCCATCACACCCTCGGGTGCTGCGACGACCAGGACGGCGGCATCGGCCTGGGAGGTCCCGGTGATCATGTTCTTTACGAAGTCCCTGTGTCCGGGGGCGTCTATGATCGTGAAGTAGTACTTGTCGGACGTGAACTTCTTGTGGGCGACATCGATGGTCACACCTCGCTCTCTCTCTTCCTTCAGGTTGTCCATGACCCAGGCGAACTCGAAGGAGCCCTTGCCCTTGGCCTCGGCCTCTTTCCTGTACTTATCTATTATATGCTGCTCGATATGTCCCGTATCCAGGAGTACCCTCCCAACGGAGGTTGACTTCCCGTGGTCAACGTGACCGATGAATACGAGGTTCATATGGGGTTTCTCACTTGCCATTTAATATACCTCCTACTCGGGTTGTTCCCTTAATTACTCATTGTATTAAAACTTTGATGTTCAGGGTACCAATGTCGGGTCCTCAGGCCGAATAATAATCTGCAGTGGGTGGCTCGGGTTTGAGCCCCTTCCTCGTCCTGATATCCCTTGTCACATTGTCCAGGAGGTCCCTCGGGATCGGATCGAAACCCTGGAACTCGGTTGTCCAGAGCGCCCTTCCCTGCGTGGCTCCCCTTATCGCACTAGCAAAACCGAAGAGCTCCGCAACGGGAGCCTTGGCAATGACGGTCACCTGATCCCCCTCCATGGGCATGTCCTCGATGGTGGCGCGCCTGGAGTTCAACTCCCTGCTCACCCCTCCCATGAGATCATTCGGAACCGTGACGAAGAGCTTCTGCTTGGGCTCCAGAAGGGTCGTTCCCGCCTCGACCATTGCGCCGTAAATGCCCGACCTGGCAGCCGGTATGACCTGGCCGGGTCCTCTGTGGATCGCATCCTCATGGAGCTTTGCGTCCATGAGCTTGACCATGACGCCCACACACGGCTCCCAGGCCCTTGGTCCCTTTGTCATCGCTTCCTTGAATGCGTCTATCAGCAGCTCCTTGGTCTCGTGGAGGTACTGGATACCCTTTGTGGCGTTCACGAATATGTTCTGGCCCCTGATCCAGTAGACATTCTTTGCAAGGTCCTTGTCCACCCCGTACTCCTCAAGCTGCTTTCCGAAGGCCTTTGCATCCTTTATCCTCTCGTCCGAGGGGATATCGCCGGTCCTGATAGCCTCGGTAAGGGCCCTTGGGAGCTGTTCCACCTTAAAGTAGAACCTGTTGTGCTTGTTGGGGGACTTACCCTCGAACTCCCTCTCGGAGCCCTTGAGGATGGCTTCCCTGTAAACAACGATGGGAGGGGATGTCTTTATCTCTATCCCCTGCTCCTTCTGGATCCTGTACTCCGTGATCTCGAGGTGCAGCTCGCCCATACCAGACAGCAAGTGCTCCCCGGTCTCCTGATTGATCTCTACTTGAAGGGACGGGTCCGCCTTTGCCACCATACGGAGGACCTCCACCAGTTTCGGCAGGTCCTTCATGTGCCTGGCCTCGACGGCGACGGTGACCACGGGCTCGGAAACGTGGACGATCTTCTCGAACGGATCGAGCTCCGAGTTGCCCGAAACGGTGGATCCTGCAATGGCGGCCTTCACCCCGGCCACGTTCACTATGTTGCCGGCTATGGCCTTGTCCACCGTGATCCTGTCTGGCCCGACGGCAACGGATACAGCCTGGGCCCTTGCCGAGCCCGGCATGCCGATCACGTAGAGTTCCTGGCCCCTTTCGATGGAGCCGGCAAAGAGCCTCCCGGATGCTATCTCCCCGGCATGGGGATCTATTATTATCTTTGTGACCATGAGAACGGGCTCGGACTTCGGTGAGCAGTTGACCATCGCCTTTCCCTCGGTGCTCTCCAGGTCACCGTGCCAGGTGTGGGGGATCCTGTACTTCTGGGCCTCCACGGGGTTTGGCAGGTGGTGGATTATCATGTCCAGGAGAACATGGTGAAGGGGCGCCTTCTTTGCGAGCTCCTTCTGGCTTCCCTGGTCCAGGTGATCGTAGATGTCCTTGAAGGTGATCCCCGCCTTTGTCATATACGGGACGGAGATCGCCCAGTTGTGATAGGCGGACCCGAAGGCCACGGTGCCGTTCTCGGGAGTGACGAACCATTTGCCCCTGAACTCAGGGGGGACCATCTTCGTTATCAGGTCGTTCACCTGTTTTATGATCTTGATGAAACGCTTCTGCATCTCCTCGGGCGTGACCTTGAGCTCATTGATTAGCCTGTCCACCTTGTTTACGAAAAGGACCGGTTTGACCTTCTCCCTCAAGGCCTGCCTTACGACGGTCTCCGTCTGAGGCATGACCCCTTCAACGGCGCAGCAGACGATCACACAACCGTCCACAGCCCTCATTGCCCTCGTCACGTCACCTCCGAAATCCACGTGCCCCGGTGTGTCGATCAGGTTGATCAAGTGGTTCTCGCCCTTGTACTTGTGAACCATCGACGCATTGGCGGCGTTGATGGTGATGCCCCTTGCCTGCTCCTGCTCGTCGAAATCGAGGAGGAGCTGCTTCCCGGCAAGCTCTTCGGACATCATTCCGGCACCTGCTATGAGGTTGTCCGAGAGGGTGGTCTTTCCATGATCGATGTGGGCTGCTATACCTATGTTCCTGATGAACTGGGGTTTGTCCATTAGCTTCTGGGCTTCTCGGATGTTATCTTCTCTTCTTCCCATTCACATCACCTTCTTGTGGTAATCCATCCATCCCTCTGAGATCAATGGGCCGATTTTGCAACCCTCTCCAACTCATCCCTCTTGGAAACCGCGAAGCTCTGGAGATCTCCCTTAGCGGCGTTCATTATCTCATTGGCGAGGCACTCGTAGATGGTCTTCCTGTTCTTGTGGGAAGCCTTCACCGTTCCGATGCAGATGTTGCGGAGCGCTATGTCCAGCCTCCTGGAAGGAGCGGTATCAACCGCCTTGGGGACCGAGATCCCTCCGAACTTCAGCCTTGTGACCTCCTCCCTGGGGGCCGTGTTCTCGATGGCCCTGACAAGGACCTGTATCGGATTCTCCTTCGTCCTTGCCTCGATGAGCTCGAATGCATTGAGGACCGCCTTGTAGCTCTTGGCCTTCTTTCCGGTGTATGTTTCCGTTCTCATCATCCCGTTGA
This sequence comes from Thermoplasmatota archaeon, assembly GCA_048569615.1. GTDB lineage: Archaea > Thermoplasmatota > Penumbrarchaeia > Penumbrarchaeales > Penumbrarchaeaceae > JAYEPK01. The sequence goes on from JBLIRK010000006.1 coordinate 29,419, forward strand.
TGAGCCTCTCGACAATGGATATCTTGGACTTGTAGAAGGGTTTGTTGGCATGCCTTGCGCTTGAATGAGGTACCAGAGCGGGATCCAGGTTGATGAAGGACTTAAGGCTCGGATCCTCCACCACAACCTCGGATGCGTTGTACTTGCCGAAGACCAGCTCCTCGGGGAAGGGGACCCTGGGCTTCTCGGCCTTCTTCCGGGACTTCTTCTCCTTGTCAGTTTCCTCAGTCCCCTCCTCTCCCCCTTCTTCGGGGATCTCAACTTCCTTGACCTCATCCTCGGCTGGAGCCTCGATCTCTTTCTTGGGCCCTTCCCCGATATCATCGGCAGAAGGGGGCTCGACCTCCTCCCCTACCTCTTCCTTGACATCCGGCTCTGTCTCCTTCTCCTCGGCCTTGGCCTTCTTGGAAGCTTTTTTGGGAGCTTCCTCTACCGACGCTTCCTTGACCTCCGGCTCTGTCTCCTTCACGTCCGGCTTCGCTTTTTTGGAAGTCTTCTTGGGAGCCTTCTCCTCGGATGTTTCCTTGACCTCCGGTTCCTGTTCGGCCTTCTTATCCTCTGCCTTGGCCTTCCTGGAGGTTCGTTTCGGGGTCTTCTCTTCGACATCTTCCCCGGGCTCTTCCTTGACTTCCTCTTCCTTGATCTTCTTATTATCCGCCATTTCCATTCCCTCCTCAACGGACCGGTTTCTCCTTCCTGCCCCGGACCATCTCATCAAGGGACACGTTGTTGACCTTAATGACCTTGTATCTGACACCGGGAATGTCCCCGTAGGATCTGCCGAGGCGACCGCCTATACCCTCCACCATCACCTCGTCGTGCTCATCAATGAAATTGATGGCCCCATTGCCCGGTGCAAAGGCAGTGATCTGCCTTCCGTTCTTGATAAGCTGTATCTTCACGCACTTCCTTATGGCCGAATTCGGCTGCTTTGCCTCGACACCGACCTTTTCAAGAACAATACCTCTGGCCTGCGAGCTGCCCTGAAGAGGATCGGACCTCTCCCTGAGCTTCAAGACCCTCTTCTTGTAGTAGCGGTCGTTCCACCTCTTTTTCTGGGCGTCATTCCTAAGCTTTCTGGCAGTGAACAGTCCCTTGGCCATGTGGGAACACTCCTATAGGATACCGTCGGGGTTACAGATAACTAATATAAATATCTTTGCTGGAACCACAGGCATCCCAACACAGCTTTAAGCAGGGTCCAGTCCCTTTTCCCGGCATCGGTAACATGTAACACCCGATATTCTCAAAGTTTTCTCCGTATCAAATAGAAGAACAGAGCGAACATGAGCACGAATCCTGCAAGGAGCATGGAAACGCCCCAGAAGGTGCTCCGCCAAAAAGGAGTCTTGGGCGGCTCCTCCCCCACCTCGATGTCGATGCTCAGGAAATCATCCTCTACCTGAAGCTCCTTCCAGCGCTCCCCGTTGTCCAGCCATGCAACGAGCCTGTAGGACCTTTCCGCCTCGAGTTGGATATCTCCTATAACGATCTCACGTGTTGTGTTGGAGAACATTTCGGTAAGGTTCTGAACGAAATCCAATTGTACAATATCGTCCTGGTCCAGGAGCTCAACATGTAGGGCAACTATGTCCGCCTTTGCATCCCCACTGTTGGAAACGCTCAGTACCAGGTCGTAGGAACCGGGCTCCATATCCGTGCCGTTGAAAACACTGTCTCCCTTTCCGAACTCCACCCCAGATATGGACAACTCTACATGAGTGACCTTCACCGTTTTTACAAGTTCAAGCTTCAGTTCGTTCGACGCTCCCTCCGGAAGTGAGCCTTCTGAGAGGGAGATACCGACCTCCCTGAGTCCCGGTTGATTGAAAAGCCATGGTATCTGACATTCCTTGTCCTGGGACCTTGAAAGGGTGAACGGTCGGGTGGCGACCACTTTGCCGTCTAGCCATACGTTCACAACAAAATCGTTCTCCACCTGGAGGCCGAATGAGCGAACTGAAAATGAAACCACCGCCTCCCTGCCGAGGACCACCTCGCCAGGCTGGATGTTAAGGGTCCCGTTAACGAGGAATATGCCCTCGGATATGGGGGATTTGCCGATGGACAGTGTAAAGGAAATGGTATTATCGCCGTCCTCCTCATGGCCTGCGGATACGGCGGTGACGTTGAAATTGAAGATACCCCTCGGGACGGGATAGTTCAGGACGACTACGGTATGGAGGTTCCTTATTTCCCCAGGACCCATCTCGATGAGATCGGGAACGCGTATGATGATATCCTCCCTCGCCTGCCACGAATCGACGGAAAGGGAGATGGTATCCGCCCCGTTCCCTGAATTGTAGAGGATCATGTCGTATATGATCTCCTCAGTGCCATTTTCCCTGGGATCCTCCACTATCCTGTAGCTCGAAGCCGGGGATGATGTGTAAAGTTCTACCGAAAAGGACTGGGGATGGGTATAGTTCACGGACCTTATTATCCATGACGGGTCGTATCCATCCGGTTCGGTTTCCCTTAACAGGTCGGGTGCCGGGAGCTTTCCCCTCGATAGAATAAAGTAACCCCTCTTGGTCCCGGCAAGGCTGTCGCCTGAGAGCTCGATGGTGCCGTTCCGGACAAGGCCTTCATCCGGCTCGAGTTGGCCCGAACCCGTAGGTCCGATGTATCGAATGTCGTCTATTGGGACGAAGGTCCAGTTGAAGGTCTCCATCACATTGCCATAGTTGAATATCTCCACCCTAACCGATTTCTCCTCACCCCTGAGGAGCTGCCCTGTGGTTTCACCCGAAATGTCCATTGTGATGCTCCTCCGGCTGTTCACAACGAACCCGAATCGCAGCTGCTCCACCTTTCCACCACCCAGCACTCTGATATCGAACCACCCCGGGCCGTAGGGGGCATCGCTGGGTACATTTACCGAAATGTTGACCCTCCTGCTCACTGTATCGTCCTTTGGAAGATCTATGATATTGGGCTCTATCATAACATCGTTGTACATATCGAGGAACGGGGAAGCTCCCACGCATTCGATCCTTGCCTTCACTTCGGGATCGATGGATGTGAGCCGGGAGGATATATCGATATGATGCCGGATCGATGTCCCGGGATCAGCGTTTGGAACGTTAGTGGTCCTCCCGCTGACATCAAAGGGTACGACCTCGACCCTCTGCTTCCCTATGAGTACTATATCGTCGAGCACATATCCGGTCTCTTCATATCCGCTTGGTCGGTACTCGAACCTTATCTGGACTTCCCTTCCCTGGTGGTTCCCCAGATCGATCCCGACGAATTCCAATTCCCCGCCCAGGTAAGGTCTTTTAGCCCAATCCCATATGACCTTGGTGGTGTTTCCCGATATGTTCACCCAGCTACCCAAGAGGTCCTCCAGAGGCTCCCAGGAGGACCATCCGCCTGTCTCCCTGTGGCGTATGTAGTGGAATATTCCACCTCTACCGTAGGGCCCGCTCTCGGAGAGGTTGCCCCTGTATCTGTATAGAAGGTAGATCTGGGGCCTAACCTTTTTACTGAAAACATCGTAAGGACCCTTGTCGAAATCCCTAAGGTCCATCACCGGGCTCACGAGGGAATGGATCCCGGAAGTGGGAGCCAGGGTGGTGTTCTCGTCCCCGACCCAAAAGACACCATCCGGTGTATGGAGGTCCGAATATCCCTCCCCAAGCGGATGGCTGCTGGAATGCCATCCCACATCGGGATCGCCTCCGTCTGTGTACGTGCTCCACCCATTAATGGTGGAGCAGTTCCAGAACTGTGTGCCGACCCACCTTCCGTCTGTCAGGCTGAATCCTTCGCCTTTGTAAGGGTAACCTCCCCATAACCTGTAATGCGTCACAGGTCTGGGGTCCCCCGGAGCATGAGCGGAGATATTGAAAATGTAGGAGCCCGCGAAGGTCGGAACCCATTGAAAATAGATGGGGTCCGACATCGAGCCCTTTCCAGCTTCGATGGAAACGAGGACCGAATCCTTGTGGATGACCTTCCCCTTGTCAAAGGAGAAGCCCTCATTGGCATCATACCAGTATATGGTGAAATTGACCACCACACCCGATATGGGAGCATCGAAGTTGTTCTTGATCCTGGTCTCGACGGTAGTGGTTCTGTTCACTATACCGAAGCAGTAGGGCCCCCACTGGGAGATGCCTCCGGAGGTGATCCTGGTATCGTTCACAGAGACCTCAACGGCCCTATCGGCCCTCGTTAGCTGCAGGGCATTTTTACCTATATCCTCCGAAACGACCCGTCCGGAGGGTAAGAGCGTCAACAGAAGCAGGATGGTCATCAAGATCGTGAAAAACCTGGACCCAGATAGCGCTCCCTTTGTCGGAACCATCATTCAAAGAAAAGGATGGTTGTTTATGAACGTTTTGGAAACCTGTGCAGTCTGAGACCTACCACTGCTCCCCACCCCTGTCCAACAGACTGTGGATGATAATGATGGTCTGGTAGCTGTGGAGGACCCGCGGACCCACAGAGAACATCCCGGCTGCCGTGCCGTCGATCAGCGCCCTCTCATCCTCGGTTGGGTCCTGGTCGTCGGAAAGGAGAAATATCGGACCCGGTCCGGACCAGCTACCCGGCAGGTCCTCCAATAATGCCTCCATGTCCCTTCCTTTCTCATCGAGGACCACGATGGAGCTGCCCAGGACATCCATGATTCCCTCGAGATCAATTCTTGTGATGGTGATCCCGGGGGAAGGCTCGATCCAGGCTCCCATTTCCTTCTCCAGGGGCTCCCCGAGGCATTTCTTCATCAGCGCAGAGGAAGCCCTCTCATCGGGATTGAGGTATTTCACCGCGGAACCGCTCACTGTCAACAGCTTGGGAGGATCCTCCGGACCCAGCAGGAGAGCGTGAAAAGAGGTGTCCCTTCTCATATCATGCGACAGGAACAAGGCTCCTGTGATGCATCTTGCGATGCCGTCCCACCTTCCGGACGCTCCGCAAAGGTCGTTCAGGAATATCTTCCCGTCCGACCTCGCCCTGTGGGCGATGACAATGAAATTCCTTCGGGAACCGAAAAGGTCCGCCAATCTGCCCTTCCAGTCACCGCCCGAAGGAGAAAATGTCATTTCTTTTCCTTCTTATCCTTCCCGTCCTTTTTCTCCTTTTTCTCCTTCTCGTCTTTCTCGAAGAGGAGCCTTGCCTTCTCCTTCCTCCTTATGGCTATCTGAGCGGTTCTTATCTTCTCCTGGTATTTGTGGCGGGCTCTGCTCCACTGGTCCTTGTCGATCCTGCCCTTCTTATGGTATTCCCTGGCTTCCTGGAGCTTATCCTCGAACTTCTCGATATCCCGCTTGTATTTCTCGATATCCTTCGTGAGCTTCTCGATCTTTCCCATATGGACCCCTCACATCCTGGAGTTAACGTTCTCCTTGATGACCGAAATGAGACCATCCTTCTTATTTTGGGATCTCTCCATGAAGGACCTCATGTCGTTCACGTAGTCCTCGTCCTTGATAGAACCGAGGTTTATCTTAATGTTCATCAGTGCTCCTTCAAGTCCGGCGGCGGCCATGTCAGCACCGACACCCGCATCCGATATGGAGCTCGGATTCCCCTTTTCGGAGACCGCTACTGCGCTTTCCAGGACCTCAAGGCATCTATTGGCGGTGTCCACCGGTGTGGACACGGCCTTCTTGTATCCTGCCTGGATCGCAGCCGACCTTGCGGCCTTCTCCTCATCTGTTCCCTTGGGCATTCTGAAGGCGGCTATCACATCGTTGAAAGCATTCGTATCCTCATCGACGAGTTCAAGCAGCCTCTTTCTGATCGCAGATACTTCCTTGGATATCCGGGACAGCTCATCCCAGGAATCCTTGAATTTCTCCTTTCCCACGGTCAGCTGGCAAACCATCTCGATCAGGGCCGCTCCCAGGGTGCCGGATAGGGCTGCCACGCTTCCTCCGCCAGGGGCGGGTGAGCTTGAGGCCAGCTCCTTTGTGAATGCCGCAAGTGACAAGGAGCCAAGCCTTCCCTTCTCCTTCACAACATAGTCGATGACCTTCTCATCAGGATTGAAGGGATATAGCTGGTTCAATCCAAGTCCCTCTACAGCCAAGTTCACCAGCGTTGCCTCATCCTGGGCCTCCACCCCGTCCCTGTGGGCATAGAACCTACCCGCGATCAGGAGGGATTCAAGGGGTACCAGTCCGACTATCTCCGAGCCGGTGACCCCGGCACCAAGCTTCTCTGCCTCTTCCCTGCAGGCTTCGAAAACATCCTGAAGGTTGGTAATATTGTAATCCAGCAGGTTCATGGAGATCTGGGCTATGTCCTCGTTGTACATCATACCCCCGCCTTGCACACCCTCGAATCTCCCGGGTATTTTTTCCGGCTTCCCGTCCGGACCGATGATCTTCTCACCCTTATCGTCCTTCCTTACCGTGCCGCTTGTCCGGATACTGCCCGCTATCTCGGAGGCTATCGATTTATCTCCTGTCCCGAGATTCACGTTGTAGGCAATGAGTATCTGACGGGCTCCTGTTGCGGTTGTGCCGCTCCTTGGCACGAAGACAGGTTCTCCGAAGTCCGGACTGAACTGCCTGTCCTTGAACTTCTCTTCAAGGGCCTCGTATTCACCCTTCCTGATGTCCGGAAGCCTCACGCGTTCCGGTCTGGTTGCGGAATTGGCATAGAGGAATACGGGAATGGAGAGCTCCTCCCACATCCTCTGCCCGAACTTCTTGGCAAGCTCGGTGCACTCCTCCATAGTGACCCCCTTGATGGGGATGAACGGACATACGTCCAGGGCACCCATTCGGGCATGCTCACCCTTGTGTTTTGTCATATCTATAAGTGAAGTACCCACCCTGGCCGCCCGGAAGGCCGCCTCAACTATGTCGTCCGGTCCTCCCACGAAGGTGAATACCGTTCTGTTGAAATCAGCCCCCGGGTCTACGTCCAGGAGCTTGACGCCATCCGCACTTTCAACGGCCCCTGCTATTGCTTTGATGACCGACAAATCCCTTCCTTCGCTGAAATTGGGTACGCATTCCACTATCCTTTCCATCTTAACACCTGCATCATTTTGGAGGGAGTATTATCCCGAGTATCGCCTGAAAGGAAGATATGGTTAATAAATCCATCCCGATACCAGGAAGTTCAGCGAACGTCGGGTTAACTTAATTAAACATAAAGGTAGAATGACGGATTATGAAAGAAAAGGCGAAATTGGAAGGGCCGACGGTTGCGGCCTTGCTCATCGTGACCGCTATTCTCTGGAGTCTATTTCCCGCATGGACAGCTCCGGTCGACGCTCAGGAGGTCCCTGAAGGATACAAGACCCTGGAGGACCTCACATCCCTTTATCCCGCCATTGTAAAGAGGTCGGGGGACGATTATCAGATCCTGGCTGACCTGAACCTCCCCGCGACCAGGCCGTTATACATAGGACCTGGTGAGTCCGTTCTGCTTGCGGAGAACGTCCACCTTAACCTCAGCGGGCCGCCGATAATGTCGGGTTCCGAGTCCGAGCCCATAGTCTTCGAACCCCTCGTTAGTTCCAGTGACTGGAGCGGGATCTATATCCTGGAAAGGGACCCATCCGCCGGAACCCTCGTATCAAACACCACCATCAAAGGGGCAAAGATAGGGATTTGGGTGGATAAGGGGGAGCTCGAGATGGAGAACTCAAGGATCATAGACAGCTCCATGCACGGACTTGAAGTGCGGGGCCCCCTGGACACCGGTGGAAAGGTCATTTTGAGGAATGTGGAGGTGAAAAACGCCACATTCAACGGGGTCCAGCTGTTCAAGGTCCAGGATGCGGCGATATCGGATTTCTCAGCAACCGGCTGCGGTACGGGCATTAGGATCTTCCGGTCCACCCTGGAAATGGAGCGGAGCAGGATGATCGGAACCATGAACGTCGGTATCAATATCGTCGATTCCCAACTCGAAGCGTCGGAAATCGTCCTGGGGGGGCAGAACGACAATACCAGCCAGCAGCTATTAAGCACCAACTCGACAGCGTTAATGGAGGGGATCAGCCTTACAGGCTGTGTTGTAGGCATTTACGCCCTCGGTGGGTCGGAGATCCGAATCGGTGACCTGGATATCGGACCCTGCTTCCTGGATGGCATATGGTCCGTAGCTTCGGCCGTGTTCATCGACGATGGGACCGTTCATGACTGCGGCGAAAGCGCCATCCAGATAGATGGCTCCACCCTTGAGGTGACGGAGATGGAGCTCGTCAACAACGGCAGGGGGGCCGGCGGATACGTATATTCGAGCATAATTGCCAAGGACTCCAGCATCGACGCGGATCTCTGTTCCTTCACAGGTTCGGGTGATGCCCACATCGAGCTGTACGAATCTTCAATGGAATTGACCGATTCCATTCTTGGAGCCACCAACAGGGACAAGATCATCCTGGATCTGGGATCCGAGTTGGGACTGATCGATGTGGTGCCGCCATCGGACATCGATTTCAAGGACGGTGATTCCAGGGTGATCTATTCGAGATCCCTGGTGGTCATGGTCAAGAACTTCACAAGCGGCTTGCCCATCGAGGGGGCCACGGTGGATGCGATGGACGTTGACGGGAACCGTCTATTTTCCGCTGTCACCGACGTTTCGGGATCCACAGGCTCAAAGATCGCGCCCATATCGATAATTTCTGGAGAAGGAACACTGTCATACCTTCCCATCGACCTAGTGGCCGTCAAAGAGGGATATGAGGTATCTTCAGCAAGCATGGAGATCCCCTCCACTTCCGTGACGATATCGATGTATCCGCCGAACAAGGCCCCCGAGCTGAGCATCATCGAGCCGGGCAACGGCACATCCGCCAGGGGAACCCTGCGGGTAAAAGGAAGCATAGACGATGATCTCTCCGTATGGATGCTGAGGTACCGCTTCGACAGCGGTGCTTTCTCCACCCTGAGCGGGGAGAATGTTTTCATGGAAGGCTCCTTCGACCTGGAACTGGCTCTGGGAGGCGTTTCCCCGGGCCCCCATACCCTGACCTTCCATGCATTCGACGGCTCCCACCTTTCGCCACCGCAGATCAGGAGCATCGTGATCATCGGCTCCGGGATCAACGATACCGACGAGGACCTGATTCCGGACGGCGAGGAAGACAAGAACGGCAACGGCATAGTCGATCCTGGTGAGACAGACCCGAACAATCCCGACACCGACGGAGATTTCCTGATCGACGGCCTGGAGATCGACAAGAGCGACGGTAACGATACAGATCCCCTTAATTGGGATACCGACGGGGATTTCTTGCTTGACGGCAACGAGGACCAGAACAGGAACGGCAGGGTTGACGAGAACGAGACGGACCCGAACAATCCCGATACGGACGGGGACGGGGTTAATGACAAGGACGACAAATATCCCCTGGACCCATTCAGGTCCGATGACGGGGAAGGTGACCCGGGATCCCTGGCGGTTCTGATCATGGCTGTTGTACTCATCTTCCTGCTTCTGATCGCGGCTTATCTGGTCTATGTCAAGACCAGGAGCTCAGGGGGAGGCAACCCTCCCGAAGAGGAAGAGAAAACGGTGAGAAGGGCGCGAAGGAGAGCCGAGCCCCCCAAGCGGAGACCAGAGGATGAGAGGAAAGGAAGAGTCAGGTCCAGATAGTTACGGCATCCTGGATGCCAGATCAAAGACCGTCCAGCTCGGAGGCTCCACCATTCTTGTCCTCGGCACGATCAAAGGCCTTCTCAGCGAGGGCGGGATAGTAAGGAACGCCTTCGATCGGTTCGGTCCGGATGTGATCGGGATCCACATAGGCAGGGAGGAGATCGGGGGTTTGAGAAAGGTCGTCGAGGGAAAGGTGAAGAGCACCTATCTCTCTTCCTATGAGAAGATATATGCCAGGGAGCTTTCCCGTTTCGGTGAAGTGCAGGTCCCCCCACCATCCCTGGTCGAGGCCTGCAGGCTTTCAATGGAGCATAAAGTTCCCCTGAAGGGGCTCGACATGGGCGACGAAAGGTACACCGAGCTTTACACCCGATACATAGACGGAGTGACGATGGTCCGCCAGTCATTGAGGCAGAAACGTGTCAACAGGAAGAAATTCAAGTCCGCCACACCCGAGGAGTTCGTTCTGGAATGGGACCTGACAGCCAACAAGATGAAGGGCTACCGTCTGCTGGAGGAGAGAAGGGAGAAGACCATTGCCGTAAAACTGGGAAGGACCGCGAAGAAATATTCCAAGGTCCTGGCCGTCCTTGAGCTGGAGAGGATGGAAGGGATCCTTGACAAGCTTGATCAAGGTTCCACCTGAATTTCTCCGGTAAGGAAACGGAGAGGGGCAATGTAAAGTACATCCTAATGTCTTCCTCAACCAGTGGCTCCCCGGAAAGGGTCAGACAAAGGCGGTGCATCGATGTCCGAGGATGAAGATCAAGGATATTTCTTCTTTCAGAGCCCGTGGAAGAACATATTCCTGTGGCATTTCATGGAGATGGAGAAGGAGGCTTTCATTGCGACTCCTTTTCTGGACCTTGATATTCTGAGGAAGATCCAATCAATCCTGATAGCAAGGGCCCAGAAGAAGATCAGTATAAGGCTGATGGTCAGGTTCAGGGAAGCGGATTTCCTCGCCGGGAGCGTGAATCCCGAAACACTCAGGATCCTGGCCCTCATGCTTGATGAGACACAGACGAAGATCGAGATAAGGTTCGTACCGAACCTCGACCTGACCGCGCTGATACTGGACAGAAAGAAGGCCATTCTCTCCACCGGAGATCTCTCATCCGAGAATCTCCAGGAAACCATCGTCTTCGGGCAGCTCATGATAGGAAGGGAGATCGTTTCCGATCTCGAGGGAGAGCTGAACAATGTCTGGGAACTGGCCGATTCCTTCAGCAGTAAGGAGATCATGGATTACATGTTCAGGATCACCTCCAGGATGGAAAAGAGGAGGGATACCAGGCTGGAGGGCGAAGTGGAGCAATTCAACTTCCTAGACACCATCCAATTGGGAAAAGCCGTGTTCCCTCAGGGCATCGACAGGGCTGAACCGCATCTTGACGAGGTCAAGAAGATCATAAAGGAGCTTCTGATAAGGGCCCGGGACGCCGTCGAGATGGACAGGCCCGAGGCGGCGATCTTCTATATAGACGAAGGATTGACGCTAAATCCCGATAATCCGGAACTTCTACTCGAGAAGGGCAAGATATTGTTCGAGGAGAGGAAGGAATACGATAAGGCGATACAGTGTTTCGTCAAGGTCCTGGACCAGGACGAAGAACAGAGGGACGCCTGGGCCTACAGGGGAATGTGCTACCATGAGTTGGGAGAGCTCGAGAAGGCCCTTGTGGATTACGACCATGCAACGGAGATCGATCCCCAGTTCTACCCGGTCTGGATAAAGAAGGGCATCATTCTCGGAAAGACCTCCGGAAGGGAGGAGGACGGCCTGAAATGCCTCGAATATGCGCTTTCCCAGGATTCCTACAACGAGGAGGCATGGTTCAACAAAGCGCTCATACTGGAGCAGAGGCTCAAGAAGATGGATGAGGCCATCCTCTCCTACAGGGCACTGCTCCGGGTCAATCCGAAACACGTTGTGGGATCTTTCAGGATGGGGCTGCTCTCGTACAAGAAGATGAACGACATACCGAAGGCCAAGAAGTACTTCGACCGGGTCGTCGAGGCGGACCCGACACATGTCCAGGCCTGGATATTCAAGGCTGAGATCTCGGAGACCGTGGACAATGATTTCAAATCCGGCCTGCAGTGCCTCGAGGAAGGTTTGGATGCCAATCCCGGCTCCCCGGAGCTGATGCAGAAGACCATAGACCTGCTCATCAAGCACAAGAAGAAGTTCAAGAGGGCGGTGGAGATCTCGCACGGCCTCCTTGAGATCGACCCGAAGAACAGCCTGGCGCTTTATGTGCAGGGACTGGGCGCTTTAAAGATCGACAACGAGCCGGAGAAGGCCCTCGACCTGATGAACGAGTCGATCCGGTCGGACCCCAAGAACAAGCTGACCATAGTCTCCAAGGCTTCCATACTTGCAGAGTACTTGAACAGACCCTCGGATTCCGTAAGTCTTCTGAAGGCGGCCCTCAAGAAGGAAGACAAGGATCCGGACCTCTGGATGGAGCTGGGCATGGTCTATTTCGATTTCCTCTACGAGCCTTCAGAAGCTCTGAGGTGCTTCGACATGGTGACAAGGCTGGACAAGAACAGCACCGAGGGATGGTACAACAAGGGAATGATACTCTCCAGGGGCTTCGAGAAGCACCAGGACGGATTGAAATGCCTGGACCAGGCCACAAAGCTGGATGATTCGAACTATCTGGCCTGGTACGAGAAGGGCAGGATCCTGAGCACTGCCTACAATATGGTGGACGACGGACTCAAATGCTACAGAAAGGCGCTCTCCATCGAGGATCAGGACACCGAGGTCCTGACATCGATGGGACAGGCGCTGAAGCAGAAGGGCGACCTTGATTCGGCTGTGACCCATTTCCGCAAGGCGATCGAGGCCGACCAGGGGAACTTCAACGCGCATCTGAGCCTGGCGGAAGCCTATCTCCACCTCAATAAGAATGACGAGGCACAGTCAGCCCTCACAGGGGCCCTGCAGGTGGATCCGAAGAGCGAAAAGGCCTGGATGATGAAGGCGGACCTGTTCAGGTCCATGAACGAGCCGGGCAAGGCCCTGGAATGCTACAAGAGGGTGTTGAGGTTCAACCCCGACAACCAGGATGCCCTCAACCGTAAGACCTCGGTGGAGGCGGAGCTGGAGAGAAATGCGTGAGATCCCGCCCTTTGGTCCCCAATAGAAATTAAATAATTCAAGGGCTTTCAACCCCCATGGTAGTAAAGGGGGAGGAAATTGGTTTTGGAATAATCCAGCTGGACAATATATCCCTGGGTGAGATCAGAGCCGGTTCCATGGGTTTGTGCTACGGGCCGCCGGGATGCGGAAAGAGTTCAATGCTGGCCCAGTTCCTTTTCCAGGGTGCCGGCCGGGGGAACAATGTGTGTCTGATGACCAACGAACCACCGGCTAGGACCTCATCCTTCCTCAACGGTTTCAAGGGATGCAACTCCAGCTGGCTGAAGGACGGCTACATAACGGTTCTCTCTCTGAAGAACATGACGGGACTGATCGGGGTGGACTTCGAGGATTGCAGCGGGGAGGACCTAGACCTCCTGCTGGACCTGATGGTGCAGTCACTGGAACACCTCGATGCAAGACGGCTAGTGATCGATCCGTTCAATCCGCTTCTCATGCTGCTCAACAAAAATGAGAAGGTCTTCTTCATGCACAGACTTAAGGGGCATCTCGCAAGGATGGGGGTTGCCGCTTTCTTCTGCTTCGACATCGAGGAAGAGGCCTGCTCCTCCGGGTCCGCATGTCTCGAATTGGGCCTTTTCGATATTATCGTCAAGTTCGCCAGGGAAAAGGAGCCGCCCACCACAATGAACACGCTTACGATCGAAAGGTGGAAAGGGGCGCCCCATGCCCGGAACACCTACGTCATCGATGTCTCCGAACAGGGAATAGTCCTGGTTCCCAGGATCAAACCGCTGGAGGTGCGATAGATGAAGGCCGCGAAGACAAAGGATATCGACGATACCCTCCTCAGACCGGGGACCCAGATCTACCTCAAGACCTCCGGTGAAGCGTACCTCAAGACCTTCTCCGAACTCGTTACAAGGCTCGCGAAGGAACAGGGAAGGAGGGGCATTCTCGTTTCCACCCTCTGGTCGGCCAATGCCCTTTCGAGGCGCCTATCCCTTTCCAAGCTCCCCAGAGGCAGCCTCAAGGTCATAGACACCATCTCCCTGTCCATGGGCTCCAAGGTCTCCCAGGGCGAAGGATTCGCATTCCTATCGACTCCCGTATCGCTCGAATCCATACTCATGGAGATCGAGAGGACCCTTTCGACCCAGGGACCCGGACACAATTTCCTGGTATTCGACTCCCTTACGTTCCTGTCGAAGTACTACACCGCAGGACAGCTGAGCGAATTCTTCCATTTCATTTTCAACAGGATGCTGGAGGAGAGCATCACCGTTGTAATATTCGACAATGAGGAGGAGAGCTCCAGGATATCCAAGGAGCTCATCCCGGTGATGGACCATTCAATAGATATCGGCGAGGGAGGTGGGAAGAAATGAGACTCCTAGTAGGGAATCAGGAGTTCTCATCCAGGATCAGGGAGAATCTGGGGGACGGGAAGTTGGTTTTGTTCAAGTACGGCCCAGGAAGCGGCGGCGACATGCTCCTGAAGCAGTTCTTCGCCGATGCCCCCCAGGGCGTATATTCGCTACTGATATCCACCCATGAATCCGATTTCGAGCTCATGGGAGCCATAAACGAAATGAACCTGGAGAATCCACCGGAGCTCTTATCGATGCTCCCGCTGCTCGAGGACAGGCTCAAGAGGATCGAGAAGAAGGACCATTTCATATCTGAGGGGATAATGGTCACCGATCTACTCGAGATTTCCTCCTCCACCGAGGAGCCCAGGGCGAGGGCCAAACCTCATCTCGGAATGCTGGCCGTTCTTACAACCGCAGCCACGAAACAGGTTCTTCCCTTCTGGCTCGTCCTGGATTCCCTCAATGACCTGATCGAGCTGACCGGTCCCGAGGAGCTGCTGGACAGACTCATGGTTCTCAAGAGATACCTCAAGATCAAGGGAGGGATCGCCATGATAGCCTGCCCGGTGGATTGGGATGAACTGAGGTATCACGAGACCACATTCTTCGATGCGGTTATCGAGGTGAGGGCGGAGAAGAAGGGAGAGGCATGGACCAGAAAGCTCGTCATAAAGAACAACAAAGGCTCTGGCAATCCGCCGGAGGAATGGCCGATCACAATGGTCAAGGATATACCAACTGCACTGTCCATGGACTAACATGGCCAGGTCTTGTTATTCTATACCGAAAATAAAACGGCCCCAAACCTTATATCGGCAGTTCGGGACTGAAATCACATGGGCGGCCCAGTGTTCATGGAGCGGATCAAAGTATCCAGCGGCTCCCCATACAAGGACCTGGTGGCGGGCAAGGATCCGGAAGATCCCATGAGATGCCCCCAATGCGGCTGCAACCACCACGCAACTTACAAAAGCGTCATGAACGAGGCGGAGGGCAGGGCGGTCATATCCGGGGACCTGAAGATGAGAAGCCTGCTCGTCACCATATGCCTCAACTGCGGCTTCGAGCGCCCGCTCATATTCGATCTTACAAGGGAGGCCTGACCTGATATCCCCCTCTCAGTACAGGTCGGGCCTCCTTTCATAGAGGACCGGGATACCCTCCCTGAACCTTACCAGCTCGGAGGGGTCCATGGTGCATTGCGCGTATCCTTCCCCTTCCTTCACGGAGCATAGCAGGTTCCCGAAGGGAGAAAACACCGAAGATCCGCCTCCCATGAGCTGCCTGCCATGATGCCCCCACACTCCAACGCCAATAACGAAGCACTGGTTCTCGATGGCCCTTGCCTTCAGCAGGGCCTCCCACTGGAATATCCTGTAGTTGGGCCACTGGCCCATATAGACCAGGACATGGGAGCCCTCCAATACGAGTTTCCTGGAGAGCTCCGGGAACCTCAGCTCGTAGCATATGAGGGGGGAAATCCTCGCACCCTTCAGAAGGAATGATGCGGTTTCATTTCCCTGTGTGAAGAATTCGTGCTCCCCTGCTCTGGAGAAAAGATGGGTCTTGTTGTAAACGGCGGCCGTTTCACCCTTTTCATCGAGGGCGAAGCAGCGGTTGAAGAAGGAGCCGCTCTCCTCAACCACCTGTGTGAATATGATATGAGAATGGTATTCCCTTGCCTTCCTCCGGAGGCTCTCCAGGACCTCCCCCGACCTCATTGACAGTTCGGGGAGCTTCTCGTAGGGGAAACCTGTGGAGAAAACCTCCGGGAGAACGATCAGGTCCGGATCCTTCTCTCCGGCGGCTCTGTCGATGAGCTTCAAAGCCCTTTCGAGGTTATCATCGACATCCCCGAGCTTCAGACCTGTCTGGATCATGCATGCATCGATCGGGTCCTTCCAATCCTTGCCGGACAGAGGGGCGTCCATCTGCATCCCAGCTCAGAGGATCTCCCTGATCTCGGTGACCAGTTTGGGCTTGTTCAGGAAACCCATCTTCGTCTTGATAAGTGCTCCGTCCTTGTAGAATGCGGTGGTTGGTATGGAGCGGATGCCCATGGACATCGTTGTCCTGAGGTTCTTGGTGACATCCATCTTCCCGAACGCCACCTGACCCTTCATCTCCTCCGCAAGCTGGTCTATGATAGGTGCCATCATCTTGCACGGGGCGCATGAGGGGCCCCAGAAATCGATCACTGCCACGTGGTGGTCCTTGGTGAACCTATCTATGCTTTCATCGGTCAAGTCCGTGGGTTTTCCGGGCCATTCCATCGTTACACATCCCTGGTTTTTCCTCGATAAGGAGGGGAGTTATTTATTGTTTGTTTATGGCATTTCAGCGGACCTCCCGCCACGAATAGAGATTTATTCCATACCGCCCTACGGTGGGCCATGGTAACGCTGTGGGACGAGCTGAGATGCATCAGATGCGTGGCATGCGTCGGGAGCTGCCCCGTGGGAGCCCTCAGATTCACATCCAACGGAAGGATCATCGTAGATGAGGGAGCCTGCACCGGGTGCGGAAGATGCATCCTTCTCTGCCCTGTAGGGGCCCTGGCCGTCGGGGGGGAAGACCTTGGATGAGCCGGAGATCGTAGTGGTTGACTGCCTCGTCATCGGTGCCGGACCCGCAGGCTCGGTCGCCGCAAGGGAGGTTGCCAAGGACGGCTGGAAGGTGCTACTGATCGAGAAGCGCCCCGAAGTGGGGGTCCCCGTAAGGTGCGGGGAGGGCATCTCCAAGTCCCTCCTGAACAGGCTTGGACTTGAAAAGGATCCCCGATTCGTTGATTCTGAGATGGACGGGGCCCTGATACATTCACCCGGTGGCCACGAAATCATATTGGGCCCCGAGATAGCCGGACCCGAGGTGGGATTCGTTATCAGGAGGGAATACTTCGACCAGCATCTTGCGGCGGAGGCAGTCTCCGCTGGGGCCGAACTCTGGGTCAGGGCGGAGGCCATGGGTATGAAAAAGGTACCGGAGGGGTACGAGGTCGATGTGGAGCATATAATGGGAAGGAAACTAGCAAAGGCAAGGATCGTGGTGGCTGCCGATGGCTTCGAATCAAAGGTCGCCCGCTGGGCAGGCATGGATACATCGCTCAAGGTCGGGGATATTGACACATGCCTCCAGTACGAGATGGTGGGTGTTGAATGCGACCGACGCTATACCGAGTTCTTCGTCGGTAAGAAATACGCCCCCGGAGGATACGTATGGTGCTTTCCGAAGGGTCCGGATATCGCAAACATCGGGATCGGCTTGAACGGGGCAATGATCAAGAAGCCCGCAGAAGTGAAGACGTATCTTGACAAGTTCATCAGGGAGAACGGGAGGTTCTCCAAAGGCACGATAACGGAGATCAACGGCGGGGGAGTCTCCGTCTCCCTTCCCCTCGAGGAGATGACAGCCGACAATTTCATCGTGGTGGGGGATGCGGCAAGAATGATAGATCCTCTGACCGGGGGAGGGATTTATAACGCCTGCATCGGAGCCCTCCATGCCGGGGCCGCGGTCAGCAGAGCGTTGAAAAACGCCGATTGTTCGGGGGAGATGCTCCGAAGTTTCGAGACCGAGTGGAGGAAGGAGCTCGAGGAGGAGATGGCCAGGAACTACATGGCCAAGGAGAAATTGCTCTCCATCTCGGATGAGACCCTTGACAAGATCATTTCGTCGGTGGCGGATTACGACCTGAAGGATATCTCAACGGAGGAGCTCCTGAAAGCGGTGATCTCGAAGCATCCCGAGATCATGGAGGACCTGGAAGACCTGCTTTGATCGATCCTATCCTTTCATAGATCCTAGCGTCGAGATCTGAATAAACAAGGTTCAGGCCATCAATCTCCTCACCCCTCCACATCCTGTTGACTACGGTCCTTTTTCCAAGTTCCGTCTGGCCCTTGTAAAAACCCGAGGGATCATACCTAATGTAATCCCCTGTGTCCAAGCCTGCGCTCTGAAGAAGTGCGTAGAGAATCCCGGAACCATCCGATTGGGTAGTGAAGACATACCGAGCCCCGTAGATTTCCATTATATCCACCGTATCATTGGCATCCAAGGTTACAAGGGCCCTTGCCACATTCTCAATGTCCTCCATGCTCTCTGCCCATTCGGATACTTTTGAGGGGTCCGCTAAGGTGTGCTTCATAGATATATGGGGTGAATCGATCATGGGTTCAAGACCGGTATATCCCCTGATCGGATGACCGTAGTCCCACCATGATAGAACGGCGTCTCCCTCCTCTCCATTTTCACGGAGCCAGTCCAGTGCTTGCCTGTACTCTACACCGAACCACTCATCGTATTCCTTTCCATTGGCATCGTATTTGATCCTGTAATAGTCGTACCAAACGTCCTTACCTTTGTGTTCCCAGTGTTCGAGCGTTGCGTTGTTTGGCCCTCCCACGTATTCCGAAGCGACCATCTCATCGCTCTCATAATAATCATCGGAAAACATCGATTGACCGAGGGCTACAAGGACCAGAAGAACCACAAGGATCGATGAGATCGAAAGGACTGCCGCCCGGGTCCTCTTTCCATCCCGTCTCAACCTTGCGGAGAACTCGTCGGAAAGGTAGATTCGCCTGTTGAACCTCTCCGTGGCCTGAATGCCCAGTATGTATATCACGATGAATCCTATCATCACCACACCTCCGATCGGATAGTAGGATTCGTCCGAATACTCGACACCCCATATCCCGAACATTATTATCCTGAACATGACGAAGATTATCGCAATGACAGCGGAGATCGAGATGATCGCACCAAGGTTCCCCACGGATGCAACCCTATGCGGTCTCTTCCATTGCAGAACAACTATGGAAACGACAACAATAGATATCAAGAGGAATAAGAGGTTCGTGACCGCTTGGGTCATTATGAAGCCGGAATCATCGGGATGCCATTCCATTGCCCAGAGCAAGGTGTCCATTCCCTCAATGAATACCAGCAGTGAACCCAACCCTGTAAGCAGCTGGAACAGCAGGAAAAGCTTCAATGAAATCGGCAGTTTCAGCGGCATTTCCTTCAGGTACTGTCTTGCAACCTCATCCGGACTTCCCAGGTCTCTAAGAACCCGCCGATATACACTTTCATCGGGCCCATTTTTTCCTGAAATGTCATTCGCTTTCTCCTCGATATGGGCGGAGATCTCTTCGATTATGGGACCTTTGTCGACTCCGACCAGCTCTTCCTTTACAGTTTTAAGATATCCATCAACCATATCGAAACCTTTCATTATCAGTCCTCCTCGATATCAATAATTTCATCCACTGTTCGCGAAACGAACTTCCAATCGGAGATTATTACCTTAAGATATGACCTGCCGGCTTCCGTTGCTCTGTAGTATTTTCTTCTGGGACCTTCCCTACCCCTACCCCAATAGCTCTCGAGGAATCCTCTCGATTCCAGGGAGTTAAGGATAGGGTATACTGTTCCCTCAGGAAGAAGGAACTCACCTTGGGAGCGCCTTTCGATCTCTTTGATGATCCAATAACCGTAAAGGGATTTGTCCGAAAAGGCGATTATATGGAGCAGAACCATACCGAGAAGGCCTGTTTTAAGCTCTTTATTGAACTTTTTCCTATAATCTTCCACGCTTCCAGTGGTTCTCATCTTGCTACCTCGAAGTTCTATGTATTGGTACCTTCGAGGTAGTATTTATCACTGTCGATGGTTCCATTTTAATACAATCTCATCCATACCGGGCCAAGGTGAGCAAATGACAACGTATGTAAAATTCGAGACCACCATGGGAGAGATCATCGCGAGGCTCGAGACCCAGAGGGCCCCCTTGACCACGAAGAACTTCATTGATCTGGTGAACAAGGGATTCTACAATGGGCTCCTGTTTCACAGGGTCATTCCGGACTTCATGGTCCAGGCAGGATGCCCCAAGGGTACGGGGACCGGAGGTCCGGGGTACACCATCAAGGACGAGTTCCACCCCGAGCTCAGGCATGCCAAGGGAGCGCTCTCCATGGCCAATGCCGGACCCAACACCGGCGGGTCCCAGTTCTTCATAGTCACCAAGAACGGCGGCACGCCGTGGCTTGACAAACATCATGCCGTATTTGGATACGTCACCCAGGGCCAGGACATCGCCGACAGGATCACCACGGTCCCCAAGGGAGCGGGCGACAAGCCTTTGACACCCATCAAGATGAACAGGGTGACCATATTCGAGCAGTGAGCCTCACTGCTGCTGCCCGGGAGCGGGGAGCTGCTGCTGTACCTGCTGTTGCTGTTGGGGAGGAATTCCCTGCGGCGGAGGGGCCGCCTGCGGTTGAGCCTGTTGCGGAAGCTGGACCGGAGGAGGCTGCTGCTGGGCCGCTTCCATCGACTGAGTCTGGGCCGGAGGCAGCCCCTGGGGAGGGTGACCCTCTGCCTGCGCAGGAGGAAGGCCCTCCGCCTGCTGCTGGGGAAGCTGCTGCTGAGCAGGGGTCCCGTACATCTGCTCGGCAGTCATTCTCGGCCTTCCGTCGTCGAAGAGCATCAGGTCTATGCTGTCGGTCTGGGGAACGGCATCAACCAACAGCTCCTGCTCCTTCGGCTCCTTCGCCTTTCCCCTCATTATGATGAAAACGAAGAAACCGGCTATCAGGGCCATGAAGACCAAAATCACAAAGATCAGTACTATCCAGATCAGGAGGCCTCCGCCGCCGCCGGTATCATCGTCATCGCCCGTTCCAATATCCTTAACATCGGGCACCTTGGCGTTCAGTCCGGTGGCGTCCCATGACCTGATTATGGTGTACTGCCCGCTCTCCTCCTTTATCTGCGTCCTCAGCTCGACCGTGGCGTAGAGGCTGAAATCGGGCTGGATGCCCATCTCGTCCATTTCCTTGATCGGAAGGGTTATCTCAACCCCGTCGCCGGTATCCAGCTTCCTGATGAAGGGGAGCTTGTCCTGGTCCGAAAGCGGATAGTAGGTGACCGAGACCTGCCTCAGGTCGAACTCCATTCTCCTGTAGTACTCGTTATTGAAAGGGACCGGAAACTGATAGTTCCGGATCTGTTCACGGGTAAGGGTGATAGTGGACTCCTGAAAAACAGGTTTGACGAAATAGATGTTGAGTCGAGGCACTTTCTCCACATCCTCGCTGAATGTGAAGACCAATTGGTCGCCGAATACGATCTTTATCTTGTAGAGCTCCCCGGCCCTTTCGCCCTGGATCGAGCGTATGTCAACGGAATCCTTGCCCCCGAACTTCATCGAATCCCCGTCCAGGCTGCTGATCAGCACAAGCGGATCGGTGGCATTGTCCGTGAAGGACCTTTTCATGTCGACCCCGTCAAAGATCTCTCCGTAGATCCTCGTCTTCTCCACAGTGATCGTCTTGGTAACGACATCGAAGAACTCGCCGTCGGAAACGTTCAGCCTGATATTGTAGGAGCCTTCGGTATCGAACAGATGCTGTATGATATCCTCCTCTCCTATGAGCTCCCCGTTCTTGTACCACCTGTATGTGAGCTCCTGGCCGTGCATGAGGTCAGGGTCCGTGGACCTGGATGCGTCCAATGTGACGGGCCACGTGGTGTTGTAAATGAACTCCTCAAGCGGTTTGTCCATGACCGCCGTCGGGCCGTCGTTCACGTTCTGTATGTTCAGGGTGAAATTTGCATACACTTTGTAGGGGGTGGTGGGATAATCACCCTTGGCGCCGAAATCCTTGGCCGGCCGGTCGTCCACCCATGCACTGACCTCGTAAACGCCCACCATCCTGTTGTTGGTCCTGAATTCGATGGTCCCGTCATCGTCGTCGAAATCGAACTCCTCGGTGAATTCGAGCTGGATACCGGTTTCCCTGTAGATCACATCGGTGAGATTGGAGCCGTATATCAACGTCTGCTCGGTCTCGGGATCGACGTCATGACCCTCGAACTGGATGTGTGCCAGCTCGTCCTCCTTCACGCGGTATTCACCGATGGGCTCCAGAATTGGAGGATCGTTGACCGGATTGACGTAGACGTAGAATTTTTTCTCCACATACAGTCCGTCCTGGTCGGTGCATCTGATATCGAACTGGGCATACGTCACGTTATTTCCACCGTTGAGCCTCCGGTTCTCGGGGAGGTAATCGCAGGCCCAGTCGGGGTGCGGGGTGAAGGTGACGTTGCTCCCGTCCTTCTCAACCACAACATCGATGTTGGTTGCCGTTGTCCCGTTTGGAGTGACCGTATATGTGAGCTCGTCGTACGGGTCTGCCGGATCGCCCATCATCTCGATCAACTGATCATGGTCCTTGTTTATTCCGAAGAAGGAGCCGTCCTCGGGTATCACTATGGAATAGAAATCGGCACCGGATATCTCTCTTGGTGCATCATTCACGTTGAGAAGCTGTATCCATATCTGGGAAGCGGAGCTTCCCGACTCATTGTTCGCGGTAATGGTGATCTTGAAATAATCCTGACCGTAGACCGCCGAGTTGAAATCCGGGTCCCTCACCTCGATCGACCCCATGCCGAAATAAGTGCCGCCGAAATTGTTGTCGAAGGTCAGGTACAGGGGGGTCGTATCTTTGTTATAGGGCCATGGAGGCGACCATTCGAAGGGTTTGGTGCCATATGGGAGGTCCCCCCATTCGTTATTCGGATCGTAAAAGACGTCGCTGCTTCCCTGGTCGATAAGCTGGAGGAACCTATCGCCCAGTGTATATGGAAAATTCTCAAAGAAAGTGAATATGAGATCGGGGTCCCCAGCTGATTTATTGACGAACGGACCGCTGGCTCTAACCGGTTCGCCGCTCACCCGTGACGTATCCTCCACTGAAGGGTGCATCACAGCGATCGCCGTGAGAAGGAATAAGAGCGCGACTGTTATGTTCAGGATTCTCGACCTCTGGGAGAAACGATGGGCCTCCATGCTACCACCTCTATCGCAGAACGGCGTCTGGACAGTGTCATGCTATTGCTCCTAACATTATAAATATTTTCAACATCGGAGGCCGAAGCCTGTGACGGCGGTGTATGTTCTTTTCCTGGAATTTTTACGATTTAAATTATGCATTAATACAGTCAGGCAAAAGGTTAATAGATTATGCATACCTTATATTGGACAAGCATATGAGGAGGTAGTAGATTGGATAAGGAGTGCAATGAAGAGCACGTGATAACGCTCAAGGTGAAAAAGAGCGCCATCTCCTCGGTGGACTCCGGAGTGGCCAGGATGCACACCTCGCATCTCGACTGCTTCGAGGATGAGGACCTCGAGATGGTGGTGATCAGACACGAAAAGAAATCGGTCGTGGTTAAACTCGTCTCCGACAGACTTGCCCCCATGGAAACAATAACCCTCCGACCGGGGGACATGGAATCCCTCAAGATAAAAGAGGGGGAGGAGGTCACAATCGAGCCCTACCACAAGATGACCGATGATATCAAGGGGAAATGGGACAAATTCGTAAAGCGTTTTAAAAAGGATGAAGATGAAGAAGAAGGAGGTGATTGATTGGGAATCGGACAAAGATTGCAGGCCATATCAATAACACACCCCTTTTCCATAAACAAGAAAATAGACCAGTACCTCAGCGAGAGACTGCCTGACCTTATGGACGAGTACAAGATCGCTGACAGGAACGACCTTGCAGACCTGGAAAAGGAGATGGGGGGACTTGAGCAGAGAATGGATGCCCTCGAGAGCTGGAAGCTGGGTTTCGAGGAGAATTTGAAGAACGGCCGGACCAGAATGGACAGGCTGAAGATGAAATACGGAGTCAAGTGAGGTGATCATGATGGGTTGGGATTGGAATACATTCTGGTTTGTTCTGCTGATCGGACTTCTGGTGGTCGCCCTGGTGTTGACCTTTATCTGGTTCCTGAGCCTCTACAGGAAGAGGAAGGGGGCCCCTTCCCATGTGGAGCTCTATTTCGACGAGAACTTCAGGAAGATAATCGACGAATGGGACTTCTCCACCAGGGACAGCGTGAAGGAGTTCAAGAAGGATATCGGGAAGAGGCTGACCAAGGTCGGCAGCGATATCGAGGTCCTGGAGACAAAAAAGAAGAGCCTCGACAAGAGATGGACGGCCCTTGACAAGAAGATGATGAAGATGGAGGAGCTCTGAGGAGGTGACCGTGATGACCGAAGAAATTATCGAAGAAGAAGTGCAGAAGCAGGGATTCATGGGATGGCTCAGGGGCCTCTTCCATAAGAAGGAAGAAGGCGAGGAAGCGGAGGCTCCAAGATACAAGAGGAAGCTGCTGGACGGCAGGATCGAGAAGTACCTGGACCAGAACATGGACTCCTACATCCAGGAATACGGCATCGTCACGGGACTGGACCTGGAATCCTACGAGATCAGGTACACGACTTTGACCGGCAGGGTGGCCAAGATGAAGGAGTACATGGTCGATGCGGACGCCAGGCTCTCAGGCATGGAGAAGGAGTTCGACGAGGTCCAGAAAGCGGTCAAGAAGAAGTGAGGTGAAAAGATGCTCGCGAAACTCATCGAAGAATACAAGGTCGTGAACTCCGTAGGGAACAACGTGGGAAGGATCAAGGACCTCTACATCAACCTCAACACATGGATGATAACGTCCTTCGAGATCTCCCCGGGCCCACTGAAGAAGGACTTTCTGATCAAGATAGATGATGTGGTCAAGTTCGACGAGACGGACAAGATGGTCATCATCAAGGACGAATTCGAGAAGAAGGAGATACCCAAGCACCCCATGAAGGAGAACTATCCCTTCGAGGAGCTGAAAAAGCACAATGTCGTGGACAGCGACGATGAGAAGGTGGGAAAGATCTACAATCTCGAAATACCCTTCGAGAAGCTCAAGACCTTCAAGGTGTGGAAGGTGCTCATCAGGACCGGCATCAAGGAAAGGAGGCTCCGTCTCAACACCTCGGAGATCGTCGAGGTGATGGACGAGATCAAACTGGCAAAACCTGAGAAGGAGTATTCGGGCGAGGAGGAATGAGGCTCGCCCTCATTCCCCATTATTTCCTTCTTTGCAAAAAGATTTAATCGAAGTGTTCAATGTCCGTTCAGTTCACAGAAGGTGAGATAGCATGCCCACCACCGAGAAGATGACGAAACAGGTAATAGAGCTGCGGGAAAAGGGACTCAACAGGGAGGACATCGCAAAGGAGCTGCACCTTTCGGAGGAGACCGTAGGGTGGCTTCTGTCCAGGGGAAAGGGAGCGGAGAAACCTCCCGCGGACATATACATCGGTTGGAGGTCAATGGGTGTCTATTCCTCGAGGCTTACCCATTTGGCAAGGATATTCTCCGATATCATAATCGAGGAATGCGCCAAGCATGAGATAGATGTGGACGCCATCATGGGCATCGCCATCAACGGCATCCCCCTCGCCACCACAATCGCCAATGAAATGGACCTGGAACTGGTACTTTTCAGACCGACCAGGGGAGCGGATCAGGCCGATGCTCTTGGTTCGATAAGCTCCAATTTCGCAGGGGTAAGGGACAAGAGGGTGGTCATAGTGGATGATGTGCTCTCCACCGGAGGGACCATGAAGAACGCCATAGAGTTCCTCAAGGCCAACCAAGGCATTCCTGTGCTCTGCCTCTCGATCATCAACAAACAGCAGTTCAACGACATAGACGGCGTACCTGTCCGTGCCTTGATCAGGACCCATGTGGTCTGATAGTGGTGTTGCGAATGCACTGGGCGGACGTCGCGGCCTCCAGGCTGAAGGAGATACTTGGGGACCATAGGATAGCCACCGGGATAACGCCTTCTGGCCATATCCACGTAGGGAACATGAGGGAGATACTTACAGGGGACCTGATACACAGGGCCTGCAGGGATGCGGGCGTCCCCTCGGAGCTTTACTACCTCGCGGATGATTTCGATCCGCTGAGGAAGGTCTACCCGTTCCTGCCCGGCAGCTACGAGGAGCATGTGGGAAAACCGCTCTCGGAGATACCTTCCCCGGGAGGAGATGAAGGCACCTATGCGCAGTACTTCCTACGTCCCTTCCTGGAATCGGTGGAGGAACTGGGTATCCGTCCGATGGTGCTCCCCTCCTCGGAGTCATACAGGCAGGGGAAGTACGCCGAACCGGCGGCGATGATCATTGAGAAAAGGGAGCAGGTGAGGGAGATCCTTATGAAGGTATCCAGAAGGGACCTTCCGGCCGATTGGTTTCCTTACAATGCCAAGTGCAAAGCATGCGGCAGGATCAGCAGCACGAAGGCCGTTTCCTGGGAGCGTCCTTTCGTTCATTACAGGTGCTCCTGCGGACACAGCGGTAAGGCCGATACGAGGACGGACGACGGGAAGCTCCCCTGGAGGCTTGATTGGCCGGCCAGATGGTACTGGCTCGGCGTGACCTGCGAGCCCTTCGGGAAGGATCATGCCGCGTCCGGAGGGTCCTATGACACCTCCTCCGAGATAATAAGGTCCGTTCTGGGCAGGGAGCCCCCCTTTCCCGTCGTCTACGAATGGATACAGCTCAAGGGAAAGGGTGCCATGTCCTCCTCGTCGGGTGTTGTGGTGAGCGGAGTGGACATGCTGAGGATGACCCCTCCCGAGGTCCTGAGATTCCTTATCGCAAGGAACCAGCCGGGGCGCCATATAGACATGGACCCCGGACTGGGCATCCTGAACCTCGTGGACGAGTTCGACAGGTACGAGGAGCACTACTACGGCTCCCCGGCGGAGGGTGAGGACGAGGAGGACAGGAAAAGGACCTACGAGCTCTCCATGGTCAGAAAGCCCAGGGAGAGGTCGGAGATGGAAAGGATAGTCAACGTACCCTACAGACACCTGGTTACCCTCGTCCAGCTTACGAAGGACCTGGATTCCCTCATCGAGAAGATAAAATGGACGGAGAAGATCGATGAGTTCGACGACAGGTCCATGGACAGACTCGCACACAGGAAGGGCTGCGTTGAATTCTGGCTGGAGAACTATGCCCCCGAAGGTGTGAAGTTCTCCCTCTATGACGAGGTTCCCGCGGAGGAGATATCCGCCCTTTCGGATGAGATGAAGACCGCCCTGGGGGGAATGAGGGAGGATTTCATCACCTGTCCCTGGGATGCCGAGTCCATACACAATGCCATCTACGAGGGCTCCCGGGCAAGGGGGATCGATCCCAAGACGACATTCAAGGCTTTCTACAGGATCCTGATGGGTCAGGACCGGGGTCCCAGACTCGGTTTCTTCCTCTCGACCATGGACAGGGGTAGCATACTTGAAAGGCTCGATTCCATCCTTGAGGGCCCATGATGGACAAAAAACCATATTTGCCTTCAAGCATATGTTTTGTCATGCACACCATCTACGCCGAAGTAAAGACCAAGGACGGGACCAAACTGGATTTTCACATGCTCTCCGAGTGGAGGATAGACGAGATCCTGAAGGAGATGGACGAGGAGGACAAGGTCAGGTTCGCCAGGGAGTTGAAGAGAAGGCATGCCAGGGGGGAGCATGTCTTCTACGCCGAGATACCCAGGGAAGGAGCCGCCGGGGAGACGGTGGGAGTTGCATCCTGGCGTGTTCACGAATGGCCCAGGCAGGACGGTGCAGTGGAATCATCCGGACTGGTTGAGGTGTCCTTCATCCATGTCAAACCGGAGCAGAGGGGAAAGGGATTCGGGAGAGCTCTACTCGAGCAGTCGATCAGGATGGCCAGCAAGCATTTCAAAGCAAGCGGGAACCGTTTGAGAAAAATATACGCGTTGGTTCCATCCACAGAGGAGGACGGCATCTTCTCCTATAAAGCGTGGGGCTTCAACCTGGAAGCAACGCTCCCGAAGCATTTCTCGGATGATGAGGACATGCTGATGATGACGAAGTTCTACTGAAAGGATCCCGTTAAGAAACAGTTATCAACAAGTTACCAATTCGGAGATGAAAATACAGCCCCGTAGTGTAGTGGTCTATCATCCTGGCCTTTGGAGCCGGAGACGACGGTTCAAATCCGCCCGGGGCTACCATATCCTATTCATTACTTCAATTTCTCAGCTGAATAGGATATCCCCGGCTTGAGGATTTGAACGTAGTTGTTGGAAATTTCGTGCATCCCTATCGCGAAATTTCCAACCGAGCATAACTCCGAAGGAGTTGATGCGGAGCAAATCCGCCCGGGGCTACTAATCTTTTTACAACTCATTGTAGCCCCGGATTAGCATTTCTAAATAATCATTCGGATTTCATTACGCAATATCAAAGATATCGCTAACCTTCAGCAAATGACCTCATCATTTGCTCAAGGACGAGGCCAAATCGCCAATCAATTGGACTGTCATTTGATTTGGCCGGAGTTGGGCCCTATATCTCTTAAGCTTGTACTGGGCCCAAATATAAGCTGGTTCTATCAAGGGCTACCATATCCTATTCACGAATTTAATTTCTCAGCTGAACAGGAGAGCCCCGGCCTGATAAAAGATAGTGATTTTGATATAGATAGCACCCATACACCATCATCAACAAGCGGAGGAATAAGATGACGAGATACCGGATCGCGGAGCTCCCCGGGGACGGGGTGGGCGTCGAGGTAATGGAAGCGGCCAAGCTCGTTCTTGATTCCGTCGGTTTCAAGGCGGAATACGTTCACGGGGACATAGGCTGGGAATACTGGAAGAGCGAAGGGAACGCGCTCCCCGAACGGACCATCGAGCTCCTGAAAAGGACGGACTGCGCCCTCTTCGGGGCCATAACATCGAAGCCCAAGGACGAGGCGGCGAAGGAGATCGACCCGGCTCTCAAAGACAAGGGTTTCGTGTACTTCTCGCCAATAGTCGGCATGAGGCAGCTCTTCGATCTCCATACGAACATGAGGCCATGCAGGGCCTTCAAGGGCAATCCCCTCAACATCAAGGAAGGGGTGGACATAGTGGTCTTCAGGGAGAACACCGAGGGACTCTATTCCGGGATAGAATGGTGGCCGGTCCCCGACGAGGTCAGGGAAGTGTTCCTCAAGCATCACAAGAAATGGGAGAAGTTCAATGCTCTCCCGCCCAGGGATGTTGCGGTGACCCTCAGGGTGATATCGAGAAGGGGAGCCGAGAAGATCCTGAGGTCCGGCTTCGAGTTCGCAAAGAAACACGGAAGGAAAAGGCTCACCCTCGCCGAGAAGCCGAACGTGCTGAGGGAAACATCCGGTCTGATGACCGCCGTCGCCCGTGAGATGGCAAAGGAGTATCCCATGGTCAACATGGACGAGGCGAACATCGATGCGATGGCCATGTGGATGGTAAAGAATCCCGAGGACTACGAGGTGCTGGTAGCTTCCAACCTCTTCGGCGACGTGCTCTCCGACCTCGGGGCGCAGCTCGTTGGCGGCCTCGGATTCGCATCGGCGGCCAACATCGGGGACGACTATGCCGTCTTCGAACCCACCCACGGCTCTGCACCGAAATATGCGGGCAAGGGCATAGTCAATCCGACGGCCATGATACTCGCCTCCAAGCTGATGCTCGACCATCTCGGTGAGCAGGAGATGGCGGCAAGGGTCCTTTCGGCGGTCGAGAAGGTCATCGAAAAGGGCGAGTTCAGGACAAAGGACATGGGAGGGGAGACCTCCACAATTGACATGGCCAAGGCGGTCGTCCGAGAGCTCTGATCCCATGAAGGACCCGGAAGAACTGAAGAACGAGCTCTCCAGGGTCTATGACGACATCGCTCCACATTTCGCCGACAGCAGAAGGGAGCTGTGGCCCCCCATGAAGCTGTTCATCGAGGAGCATGCACCGCGCACAATGGGGGATCTAGGCTGCGGCACGGGAAGAGGCCTGGTCTTCGCAGCAGAAAAAGGATGCAGATGCATCGGAGTGGACAGTTCAAGGGGCCAGCTCGAGCTGGCGCGGAAGGCGGTAAGAAGTGCAGGCCTCGACATGAAGGTCGAGCTTCTGGAGGGTGATCTTGCAGCCCTTCCCGTCGGAGATGCCTCCCTGGATTTCTCGATCATGACAGCCTCGCTCCATCACCTCCCCACGATGGAGGAGCGGATCAAGGCACTGGAGGAAGCGTTCAGATGCACCAGGAAGGGAGGTGAGCTCCAGATATCGGTGTGGACATGGGACCAGGAGCGTTTCAGGGAGAGGCATCTGTCGAGGATCGAGGGGAGGCGAGAAAAAGATGATCTCGACGGACCGCTCCCGGGGGATGTGTACGTCCCATGGAAAGCAGGTGTCGAGAGGCTCAGGTTCTATCATCTTTACGGCCCCGGGGAGCTGGAATCCGAGATAGAACAAACGGAATGGTCCATTCTGAGAAGCTACTTCGACGGAAGGAACCACTGGGCGGAATGCATCAAAGACCCCTGACGTTCCCGCCCCAGTCCATGACCTCCTCTTCCTCGCCGTACCCGTCGAGTCCCAGTCTTTCGGCTGCTGAAGGCTTTCTCCTCATGTAAAGATAGACAAGCAAAGCGGCCAGCGCCAGTACTACGATCCCGGCGATGATCCATATATACGTGTTATCGTCCCCTCCCCCCCCGTCAACCCCCGGCCCGGAGGTATCATCGTCGTCGTCATCATCGCCAACCGCACGGACGGAAAAGGGCACCGGACCGGTCCTCAGCTCTCTGCCGTTTATGTAGATGTAGAAGGAATAGGAATGGGAGCCCTCACCGAGTTCAACGGACCTTGTGAGGTTCAGTCCCGTCATCACGCTCCCACCGCCGTCGAAGAGGGAATACTCCGTATCATCCAGGATCAGCTTTGATTCGGAGGGAGTCTCACCCAGGCCGTACTCGAAGACAACGAAGAACGTGACGGTCTCATCTTCGGAAGGCACGGCTGGCAGATGCCCGGAATCCTTTATCCTTGGATCGAAGATCCTGGGCCCCTGCAGCTCGCCCGCGGAGGGGTACCTGTAGATATCATCACCCATCTCCGCCTCGAAGTGGTAGCTGTGGGAGCCCTCCTCCAGGAATACGGACACCAGGTAATCCAGTCCCGAGGATGCGTCGTCATCCTCTGTGACCATCTCGTGGTAATCAATGCCGTCGACAACAAGGTAGCAGGATGAGGGGGTCCTGTCCATCGCGTCCTTCCAGGTCACCTCGAAGGTGCAGAGTGTGTCCGTCCCCCCTTCCTCCGGGTCCAGCGACGGCGAGGCAAGCGTCGGCTCCTCGCTGGAGGTTACCTCAGGACCGGAGAAGGTCCCGGAGACCGGGAGCCTCACACTGTCGGCCTGGTAGAAGTGCGTATGGGAGCCGATGTCCAGCCTGCCGGACCATTCGTATACCGCTCCCGAGCCGGTATTCCCGGACCTCCTGGTCATCGTGTTTATGGTGCCGTCCACGACGACCTGGACGGAGGAAGGCACATCCCCCTCCACGTCCGTAACGGTTATCGAGAAGGTGAACATCGTGTCGGGTTCACCCTGGGAGGGAACCACCGAACGGCCTGTGAGCTTGGGAGGATCGTCCACCGGTGCCACAACGACCTTGACGGGGGCCCTGACCTCCGGATGTCCGCTGTCCTTGGCGGTAAGGTTGAACCTGTACGTTCCGAATCCGTTCTCCGGGGGCGTGATCTCGACGGTGCCGCCGGAGAGCTCCACCGTGAGCTCGCCCTCGTCGACCGCCCCGAATGTCAGTGGGTCGCCGTCTGGATCCGTGAAGATCTCATCCATGTCGAGGGAGGTGTCCGTGGTGTCCTCGTCCATTGACACATCGGGGACCTGTCCGGCAACCGGAGGGCTATTGCTCTCGACCGAAACGAGCTCCCATTCCTTCACAAGGACCTTCTCGTCGTTGTGGGTCGCGTAGTGGTCCCATCTTACCCACCAGCCTACCTCGTCGGAGTACCAGTAGGTGCTGTTGCGGTAGGTCACCTCGTCGCTGAGCTCCCATTCCTTGACCATATACGATGGGTAGGTCCCGGCCTCCACATTCACGCTCTCCTCCTGGACACAGGCCCATCTGTAGTTCTTGTCGGAAATGTCGGAGCCGGAATAGAGAGGCCCGTCATCCGTGGTGACCTCCCAGCTGCTGAATACCTCAACTTCCACTTCCCAGGTCTTGTGCTGCTCGTAGGAGAGCGGGAACTTGATCCATCTATAATAGGGGGGCTGGTAGTGGACCTCGGATTCGTTGTATGTGGAGATCTGATAATCCGTTATGTAGAGCTCCACGTCCTTCCATATGTAAACGCAGGAGAGGTCGTCCTGCCGGTATCTGCCGATCCATGTCCCCGATTCCGTTCCGGACCCCTCCGAAGTGGAGAAGGTTCCCTCGATGGTGCCCTGGAGAACGAACACGTCCTCCTCGTTCCATCTGCCTGTCGCGACGGAGGCTGTCTGGATCCCGCTCTTCTCCGCCGATCCGTCGGGGCTTGTTTCAGTATATCTCCATGTTAGGTACGAACCCTCTTCGAGCGATGGCTGCATTATGTCCCTGGTGGGCTCTTCGGCGTCTGCCGGGAGGGTCCATAGAAGAACGAATGCGGCTAGAACCAGGAGCGCATACGGAAGCCTCGTCCTCTTATCCCACATGGACCTTCGATGATATTGGTCCATTTTAACCGTTGCGGAAGAATGCACTAACACATCACCCTTCGATGGATTTAAGGCGGTAGGCCACAATCACGGTCAGATGAAGGTCATAGGTCTCGTGGTGAATCCCATAGCGGGAATGGGAGGAAGGGTGGGTCTCAAGGGAACCGACGGCGTTCTGGAAGAGGCGCTAGAGCGGGGGGCGGAGCCAAGGGCACCGGAAAGGACGGGGGAGGCTCTGGAGCGCCTGCACGAGGCATTCAGGAGGCACAGGCTAAAGGAGGAGATACTCTGGCTCACAGCCTCCGGAGATATGGGAGAGCGGGAGCTCAATGGCATTGTCGAGGGAAAATGGAGGGTGGAAACGGTCCATCGGACCGGAGAGAGAACCTCCGCGGATGATACGAGGAGATGTGTTGAGAAGGCGCTGCGGAAAGGGGCGGAGATCATCGTGTTCTGCGGAGGGGACGGCACGGCAAGGGACGTATTCTCCGCCGCCGGCAGCTCCCCCATCTTCGGCATTCCCTCCGGTGTTAAGATGCATTCAGGCGTCTTTGCCGTGGACCCGTACACGGCCGGAGAGCTTTTGGAATTCTACATCAGAGGAGAGATGACCTTCGGAGAGGGGGAGATAATGGACCTCGACGAGGAGCGCTACAGGGAGGGAGACTGGAACATGAAGCTCTACGGGATGGGAACAACGCTTTACGAACCTTCATTCGTCCAGACAGGGAAGTTCCTGGTCCAGGAGCAGGAGATGGAGGACATCATCGGGGAGCTGGCCGACGATATAAAGGAGAGGATGGAGGAGGAGCCTGAAAAGATCTTCATACTTGGTCCTGGTGGAACCCTCCACGGCATCGGCGGGCGCCTCGGAATGGAGAAGACACTTCTGGGAGTGGATGCCGCAAAGGGAGGGAAGGTGATCTGCAGCGACTGCAACGAGGAAAGGCTCCGGGAATTAATAGCCGGGGAAGGTTCGGAAAGCGAGATCATCGTTTCGCCTATCGGCGGACAGGGTTTCTTCCTGGGCAGGGGAAACCTTCAGCTCAGTCCGGACATAGTCGAAAGGGTGGGGATCGACAATATAACAGTCATCTCCGCTCCCCAAAAGCTCCAGAGGACGGAGTTCCTGAGGGTCGACACCGGGGACCATTCACTGGATATGGAGTTCAGGAAAAAGGGAAGCATCAAGGTATTGATCGGCTACAGGACCTACAGGTTCATTAAGATAAAATGAGGGGCCCGAGGGCCCCTCGATCCTTCTCACTGGAAGAGTATGCCGCAACTCGGGCACTTGTCCACGTCACCCTCCACGACGGCGCCGCAGTTGGGACATTCAAGGGCGACCTCGAACTCCGCACCGCAGGTGGAGCACTCAGTGTCGTAGGGCCCCAGGGGAGCACCGCACTCGGGGCACATATCGCCTATCTCCTCCTCGGTCCTCTCCATCTCGTCTATGAGAGCTTCGAGGTCCTGGACCTCCTGGAGTTCGGATTCCTCGGGGAGGCCCGGTATGGTGATCTCACCCGCAGGGAGGGCCTCGGCCTCCTCTTCCTCCTCCTCCATCATCTCGTAATCGATCTCTTCCTCCTCCATCTCCTCCGCCTCGTCGAAGTACTCCTCCTTGACCATCTCCCCTTCCTCATATCCCATGGGATATCCGGGTGTCGGGGGCGCCATGGGCTCGGCCTCCATCGCTCCGGGTTCGGGCGGAAGCTCCATGGGCTCTTCCTCACCCTTCCTTATGAAGACGAAATAGACCACAACGGCTATGAATATGAGAAGCAGGGCCACCGCAACCACGACCAGCATGGTCGGGAATTCGGTCTCGTCCGCGGGAGGCTCGGTAATGGTCACGGTTATCTGGTCCTCCACCTCGGTTCCGCTCATATCGGAAACCACCACCTTGAACACGTACACCCCAGGCTCCAGGTCCTTCAGGACTATGGACCTGGTGGTCCACTGCTGACCGGGCAGCTGCTCGCAGGTCCAGATGTAGTAGAGCTGGTCCCCCTCATCCACATCGGTTGCCATGGCGGTCAGTGTAAGCTCCTTGTCGGCGGAGAGCTCGGTTGCCGAGGGTTCTATCCTGTCCAGGGTCGGTCTGTGGTTGATAATGGTGTTGTCAAAGGGACTGGTGTCGTTGGCGTTGTCCACACCGTCGTTGTCCCAGTCATCGTCGTTGTCGAGGAAGAGGCCGTCCCCGTCTCCGTCCAGGGAAACGGATTCTCCCCTTGTCTCCGGGAGATCCCCGGTGTAGTCTATCTGCTGCTTCTCGACGACAAGCCTTTCCTCCGGTGTTGCGTCCGGCTCCATCGAGGCTGTCTTGAATCGGACCATATCTATGGTATATGTGCCGCCTCCGTCCTGGACCGCCTTAATGATGGGGCTTACAACGGTCTCCTCATCCTCCGGGGCATCCAGTATGACCACCTTCTCCCCGGTCTCCGATGTGTACTTGAATCCGTATTCCGATGAAACGAAATCGCTGGCCCTTGTCCCGGTGGAAAAAAGCCTCTGGTCTCCGTAATCGATCTCAATATCTGCGTTTGAACCGGACAGGGAGAACATGATGAACTCGTAGTCTGTATCTATCACAAGATAGGAATAGGGGAACGGCTCAACGGAGTACTTGTCCGGGGTGCTCCCCTCGGCTGGCTCGGTGAGCTCGTCCGCGACCTGGAGGTTGATGGCAAAGCTTCCTGTCCTGGTTCCGGGGTCCTCCGGCGCTGTGAAGTCGAGCTCGATGGTGAGCCCCTCGCTTATCCCGTCCACCTGGGAGTGGTCCAGGGCGTCGTCGATGTTCCCGGCGACGTTGTACTGGGCGGATGATCCGAAGTTCCTACCCGGGAAGTCGTCCTTTGCGAAAAACTTCACCAGATCGTTGTTGATGACAGTGTAGTTCCAGTCGTGCAGAAAGGAGGGGATATACCAGGTTGTGGTTCCCCCCGATATATCCGCTTCGGGTATGGATATGTAGATCGTGTCTATGTCGTTGTCCTCGTCGTTGTTGGTGACGGTGAAATCCAGGGTCGTCTCCTGTCCTGCTCCCAGTATGAGAAGGTCCGACGGGAGGCTGGGTATGCTCAGATGCCCCTGGTTCTTCTCTATGTCGGCGGTGAAATCGTCCTGACCGAAATCATCGCCCACCGTTCCATGGGACCTGTCGAAGTAGGCTACAGCTGCGAATGCCGCGAAGAACAGAATTGCAGCGACTCCGACTATGATCCTTTCCCTCATTTTACTGTGCATCTCTGCCATCTCCCGAGATTTGGATGCTGGAATGGAGAGTTATATTTAAACCTACCCCCAGTACCATCGGATGTGAATCAATTATTTGGGTCTATATAAAAAACCTTTCCTTCTCAATACCATATATTGATAAAATAGAACAATCGAATATTGAACACTAACAATCGAATATTGAACAATAATTACGCTCCCTGGAGTATGAGATATACCTTTCTAATGACTATGAACGTGAAAATGAACAGGAAGGTGTAGATGAAGAAGTTCATCCTGTCCTTCAGGGATTTCGATGTGTACATATCCGTAAGCTCCCGGATGACAAGGATCCCAAGCAGCACAAGAACGAAAAGGACCTCCAGGGACTCCACGAAGATCAAACAGAGAGAGGTCCATGCCGCAAGTGCCAGTATGATCTTGACCTCGGGCCTCATCTCCTGACCCTCTCCAGTCTGTATTCCACCGTGCTTCCGGCTCTCTTCGCGTCGCCGATCCTCAGAGGTGTATGGGCCATCCTTGCGGTGGCGCACAATACGGCTGAGCAGCCGGGGCAGCCTACCTGCAGGTGCAGTGAAGGATACTCCTCCCATAATCGGTCGCAGGTCTCCTTCAGGTCCCTGTGCTTTATGTTTAGCCGTATATTCTCCTTCTCGGTCCTCAGATCAATGCTCCCGAAAAGACCCGTTCCCTTTCCCAGCCTCTCGAGGGACTCCCCGCCGTCGGCAAGCAGGTCCTCGCCGAACCTCCTTCCCGCGCTCTCCTCTACACTCTCGACAAGGTCGAGGCCGGGGGGTATTATCGACACGCCCATGGAAGGTGTTGTCGTACCCACGTTGAATACCTGCTCCCCGGGAAGGTCCGGGAGGCCCATCTTCCTCTTCTCCATGGGAACGTAAACCCTATCCTCCATGGACCTCCCCCCGGGGGGTATGTAATACCCGTTCCCTTCCAGGTTTAGCGCGGTAAGGATCCTTCCCATGTTCCTTCCCTGGGTGACCTGAAAGGATTCCGACAGCTCCCTCGGAACGGTCCTGACCGAGAAGAGAAAGAGTATCAGAAGGCCCATGAGGAGCGATCCGAAACCCGCTCTGAGCAAGAACTCCCCGAGCCTGCCCCCCGGGTCCCAGGAGAAGGCCTGAAAAAGCTCGGCGGAGAGTACGATGGCTGCAATTCCTGCTGCGGTCAGCAGCGCTCCCCCGATCCTTATAAGGACTCCACCGCGGTCCATCATCCCTGCCATGGAATATCATTTATTAAACATGTCGGCGATGGACCGAGAATGAGCAAAGGTCGAAAGATTTATGCTCTCGGTTCGTTTATGCAGCTGTGGTGATGGGCCATGATAGAGCAGGTTAGGACAGCATACATGTACCTGCTCATCATGGGTATC
The DNA here is from genome assembly GCA_048569615.1 of Thermoplasmatota archaeon. GTDB lineage: Archaea > Thermoplasmatota > Penumbrarchaeia > Penumbrarchaeales > Penumbrarchaeaceae > JAYEPK01. The sequence goes on from JBLIRK010000006.1 coordinate 66,539, forward strand.
GGCGTCGTCCTCTTTCTGTTCTCGGTGATGGTTCCGGTTCTATCATCCAACGCAGATTTCTCCATCTACAACAGCTCATGGAACGGATGCTCAGAGCTCGGTAAGGACGTCTACAGCACAGGCTCCTTCCTTCCGACCGTGGACGTCTCGGGGTCCACGGAGGACCGGATCGTCCACAACAGCTTCTCCGAGCTAAAGGGAGAGCTCAAACCCGCGGATTCGGTCATTCTGATAATCGGCCCCGATCTGGAATTCGACAGCAAAGAGGGGAGCTTCATGCACGATTTCCTGCTGAGGGGCGGAACCCTTCTCCTGGCCGATGATGTCGGAACCGGGAACGGACTTCTGGGATACCTCAACACCTCCACAAGGATCACCGGGGAGCTCATGGTGGACCTCTCCTTCATGAAGAGCAGCGAGTTCTCCGTGACAACAGAGCTGGCCGACCACGAAGTGACCAGAAACGTCTCCCAACTCCTTCTGAACTACCCGTCGACGATCTCCGCCTCCCCCCGGGCAAGATCCATCGTGAATTCATCCAAGACATCCTGGCTCGACCTTGACGAGGACAAGGTCCTGGACGGTTCGGAGCCCGAGGGGCCCTTCCCTCTTCTTACCATCGAGAGCTACGGGAAGGGGGAGCTGATAGTCCTTTCGGAGCCCAGCCTGCTCATCAATCAGATGAGGGAAAAGATGGATAACGGCATCTTCGTCTCGAACCTCATCTCCTACGTGTCATCCGGCAGGGAGGTGATGGTCATCGACGAATCGCACAGGGACCTCACCAATCCCGTCCAGCTCGCCAACCTCTTCATATCCGATTTCAATACGGAGGAGAAGGTGGGCATCATGGTGGGGGTGACGCTTCTCTTCCTCTTCTTCAACACGCCTCTTCCGAGGAAACTTCTCAGGACAGTGAAAACCTTTTTAGCCAGGGTCCTTTCTGAAGGAATTGGATTGGAAAAGGAGACCGTGGATCCGGTCCAGGTCGTCATGGCCAAACATCCCGAATGGGACAGAAGGATACTTGAGAGATTGATCAGGGAGATAGATTCATGACCCGTTCCAAGCAGATATTCGACAGATTCAGACAAGAGACGGCCAAGGTCATCGTGGGATATGAGGACATCGTGGAGGATTTCCTGATCTGTCTCTCCTCGGGCGGCCATATTCTACTGGAGGGAGTTCCCGGCATCTCGAAGACCACCCTGGCGAAGACCATGTCCGAGGTCATAGGCCTGAACTTCAAGAGGATACAGTTCACCCAGGACCTGCTCCCCGCCGACATAACCGGGCACTACTACTACGATCAGAAGGAGCAGGTCTTCAGGTTCAGGCAGGGGCCGGTATTCGCAAACGTCATCCTGGCAGACGAGATCAACAGGGCCCCTTCCAAGACCCAGTCGGCCCTCCTCGAGGCCATGGAGGAGAACCAGGTCACAGTGGAGGGAACGACCTTCAAGCTCCAGGAGCCCTTCCTAGTGATCGCCACCATCAATCCGGTGGAGCTGGAAGGAGTCTATACCCTCCCCGAGGCGCAGCTGGACAGGTTCATGATGAAGGGGACCATGGATTATCTCTCATCCGAGAGGGAGCTTCAGCTCCTCAGGATGAAGAACGTCTACTGGAAGGACCAGAAGGCAGGCACCCTGGGGGATGATATCTTCTCCATTCTGAAAAACGAGGTGAGGTCATGCAGGGCGGACTCCACGATCTTGCGGTATATCAGGGATATAATCCTCGAGACCAGAAAGGACGACGACATCATCCTGGGGGCAAGCCCGAGGGCGGGGGAGCAGCTTCTCTATGCTTCCAAGGCCCTTGCAATCCTTCAGGGAAGGGATTACGTGATCCCCGATGATGTGAAGAGGGTTGCAAGGAAAGTGCTCCCACACAGGCTCTCCCTTTCCCTGGATACGGAGCTGGAAGGGCTCACTTCGGTTAACGTCATGGAGAAGGTGCTGGGAAGGGTGGAGGTTGTAGCAAGGCCCCGGAAGGAGGCATGATCATGGCAGGCTCTCCATTCCTGGCCTACGACATCAGGGGAAAGGTGGGGGAGCAGCTCACCGAGGAGATGGTCTACGACATAGGGCTCGCATACTGCAGACTGATCAGACCAAGCGTTGTCGTAGTCGGCAGGGACATAAGACCCTCCTCAAAAAAGCTCTCCGAGACCCTCTCCGAGGGCCTGATGGAGGGAGGAGCTGACGTCCAGGACATCGGGCTCTGCGGGACCGAGGTCGTCTATTTCGCAACCTCCTACCTGGAGGTGGACGGCGGGATAATGGTTACCGCATCACACAATCCCAAAGGGTACAACGGCATGAAGCTGGTGAAAAAGAACTCGGTCCCCATATCCAGGGACAACGGACTGCATGAGATAAGGGACATGGTGGAGGAGGGAGGCATCGAGGGATGCGGCGGGACCGGCTGCATGATAGAGACGGATATCTGGGAGCCCTATATCGACAAGGTCGTGTCCTTTGTGGACGAGCCGGGTCAGCTGGAGGGGATGAGGGTTGTCACGGACCCGGGGCACGGATGCGCGGGTCCGGCGCTGGACCTTGTGGCCGAGAGATTGGACCTGGACCTGGTGAGGATGCACCACGAGCCGGACGGTTCCTTCCCCGCGGGAGTTCCCAATCCGATACTTCCCGAGATGAGGGGGCCCGTATCGAAGAAGGTGCTGGAGAGCGGGGCCGATGCGGGGGTGGCATGGGACGGAGATTACGACAGGTGCTTCCTCTTCGACGAGAACGGGGCCTTCACCGAGGGCTACTACATCGTTGGTCTGCTGGCAAAGGAGATGCTCCTCAAGAGTCCGGGGGGAAAGGTCATTCACGACACCAGGCTCGTATGGAACACCATAGAGATCGTGGAGGAAATGGGTGGTGTTCCCCTGATGAACAGGACCGGCCACGCATTCATAAAGGACCGGATGAGGCAGGAGGATGCGGTCTACGGGGGAGAGATGTCGGCACACCACTACTTCAGGGACTTCTACTACTGCGACACCGGCATGATACCATGGCTCCTGGTCCTGGAGCTCATGGCAAGGGAGAAGAAGAAGCTCTCTGAGCTGATGGCCGAGAGGATGAGGAGATATCCCGTCAGCGGGGAGATCAACAGGAGGGTGGCCGACCAGAAGGCGGCCCTGTCCTCGGTGGAGAGGAAATATTCGCCGGGCGCGGTTTCCGTTGACAGGACCGACGGGATCAGCATCGAGCACGGGAAATTCAGATTGAACCTGAGGAAGTCGAACACCGAGCCGCTGATAAGGCTCAACGTGGAGACAAGGAATGATAAGAAACTTCTAAAGAAGGTGACGGAGGAAATTCTCGACCTCATCTCAGAGGCGAAGTGATGGAAATGTTCAGGGTATTCTCCGATGGTCATTCCAGTCCCGCGGAGAACATGGCAAGGGACGAGGCCCTCCTTCGAAGGGTGATCGCGGGGGAATCGGAGCCGTGCGTCAGGTTCTACCGGTGGAAGCCGCCCGGCCTCTCGCTGGGAAGGTTCCAATCAGTGAGCAGGGGTGTGGACCTTGAAGCCTGCAGGAGGCACGGGGTGGAGGTGGTTCGTAGATTGACCGGGGGAGAGGCCGTTCTCCACGACGACGAGCTGACCTATTCCATCGTGGTTCCCCTCCTCCATCCGAAGTTCGAAGGAAGGGGGGTCGTGGATACATACGGAACGATCTCGATGGCGCTGGTGAGGGGTCTGGAGCTCACGGGATTGGAGGCCGCAATGGCCGGGAGCGCTCCCACCAGACCCGATCCGGCAGGCCAGGGGGTATGCTTCTACACCCCCACCGTGAACGAGGTCACCGCGGGTAATAAGAAGATCATAGGATCGGCTCAGACCAGGGAGAAGCTCGTCATCCTTCAGCACGGCTCGATCCCCGTAGACTGGGACCTGGAGAAGCAGTTCGACGTCATGGCGATCCCTATCGAGAACAGGGATGTCTTCAGTGGAATGTTCAGGAACAGGGCCACCACGATATCGGAGCAGCTGGGGAGCAGGCCTTCCATCGACGAGCTGGTCGCCAATTTCTCAAAGGGTTTCGAGGAGGTTTTCGACACAGAGCTTGTGGAAAGCGATTACAATACGGCCGAGAGGAAGATGATCCAATGGCTTGTGGAAAAGAGGTACGGCAACGATGAATGGAACATGAAGGTGAAGTGAAGTACCCTATGCCAGCACCTCGATGAGTACAAATACCAGAGGTATGAGGATCGTGAGAAGGAAGTTCCGGATTATCGTCATATCAAAGGGCCAAACCGGCATCCTGTCAACGATCTCGTAGGATTTGGAGAGCCTGTCGAGCATCTCCAACTGCCTCAGTTGTTTCCTATTTGCCTTGGAGAGCTCACCTATCCTATTTTCACCGTAGACCCTGAAATAAAGCTGGTTGAACTCGCTGGTTATTTTCTGGAGCATCTCTTCCTTGGTCTTTTTCATTATATTGTGGGAGCCTGTCAACGGAACGAAGAATACGAGACACAGGAAGACCGTGTATACTCCCAGCTGTATGAAGATATCTGCTTCAAGACCCCACCTTAATACGTTGGAGGCGATGTAGAACATTGGCAGAACTATGATCATGTTGAATGTCAGTGCCAGGTCACCAATGGGTCTGAGACCCCCCGAATTATCAGGGGAGAGGGGAACTATCCTCAGAGCCTTCCTCTTGTAGAGGTACTTTGGCAACCTGTTCAGTACCGAGATTATGGCCACAAAGCGATATAGAAGCGGTCCAAGTATGAAGATCGAAACGAAGAGAAGATAGATCGTCCATATGATATAGGTGGACAGATATTCCGGGCTCCTCCATAATTCGGAATCTATGGAGCTGTATATCCTCTCGCTGATCGCTACGAAATATACACTGGAAATGGTCCAGATACCGTAGAAGGTCCATTTTGTCTTGCTGTACTTCTTTTCACCTTTGATAAAAAGGTCGGCCTGATCGATGTATCCTTCGTATTCCTCCTCATCCAGGGACCCGAGGTCCACAACAGGCTCCATCTTGTTGAAGAAATGTCTGTACTCCTCGAAGAAACGGTATCCGAAGGTCACGACCAATGCGATTATCAGCATGATAAGTATGAGGGGGAAATCCTCGAGGAAACCCAGCCCGTCACCCCCGATAAGCAGCGTTCCCTCGAAGAAGGATGAGAGGAACACGATAATGAAAGGTACCACAAAAAGAAGAACGAAGGAAGAAGCATAGGGATTGAACTTTCTGCCGACAGTATCATAGATGGCCCTAAGTATAATATTGCTGTCATATGCCGAATTACCAATCACCTCTTCTTCGCTCCCCTTCACGGCCTTTGGATTGAAAATGTTGAATATATAACTTTGTGAAACTAATCAGATGGTGATATGTCAATATGGAGATTCACCATTCCCTCTCCCAATCATCGGACGGCCGATTTTCCTGCCGGGGCGGTCCGTAGCTCTGCTGCGGAGGCTTCTCCTGATATCCGTATGGTCTGGGAGAATACGGGTCCGGTTTGTGGGAGGTCTCCTTATCCTTGCCCCTGACTGCGTTGATTATCAGGAGCACTATACCGGTTATCGTCATCAGTATGCCCAGGATTGAAAGCGAAACGGTCCCGAAGCAGCACAGCATGAAGGATTCCGAAAATCCCGTTGTGACCACAGTCACCGTTATATCGTTGATGTCGAACCCGTCGTCCTTTATCTCCAGGAAGAATTGATAGTCACCGCTCTCGCCGGGGGAGATATCGAGGTAGAGGGTAATGGGTGTCTCCCCCGAACTTCGGGCCACCTGGTCGCCGTCCGAATCCCGGACGGTCACCTCGACTTCCACCTCGAAGAACAGGTTGTTCGAATAGACCCTTACCTCTGCCGACGAGGTCAGGTCCTCCGCACCGTAGGTGGCTCTGTAAACATTGGCTCCCCTATCGCTAAAATCATCGGTCCTGAGGACGGTCTCCTCGCTTATCTCATCCATGAAGGTCACCAGCCAAACGCCACCGCCAGTAAGGGTCACCAGGATCCCGACGATGAGCAGGACCAATCCTACGGTCAGCAGTTTTTTACCCAAGATGTTCCCCCTTCATTAAGCGGACACTTCCGATTTAGTCTTTACTGGAGGAAAGTTTCCTTTTTTTTATGAAAAGGGCCAATATCATACCGAGGAGGACCAGCGGGAGAAAGAGGGGAGCTTCCTTCTGCGGCATGAGCTCCAGTTCATCTTCATCGTCTGCCTCGGGCTCCTCTTCCGCACTGAAGGTCTTCCGCAGGCAAAGGAAGTCGTCACCTCCCTCACCGTAAGAGAGACTCACATCAACGCTTATTGTTGTGGAATTGCAGGAATGGGGTAACTCGATCACCCTCGACTGATTGGTTGCATCGAGGTAGGACCGGGCATCATGATCGGAGAGCCTCGTTCCGTTTATGGAAACGCTGAAGGACATCTGTATCCATGGTATGAAGAAGGCGTCCCTGTACTGGAATCTGACCGAGCCTTCTTCCTGATCGATGGAAAGGAGCCTGAGGGCGTTGGAGAAGAACGTGATCCTTGACGGGTGATACCCGGAGCCTGCAAGCAGGGATGCATTTCCCGTGCTTCTTGCCTTGAGCCCGAAGTGGATCTTCTCCATGCCTTCCAGTTGTCCCCGGCCCCGGTCGAACATATCACTCTCTGCGGTGATCTCCTCTGGTTCGGTGCCGATCGATATGTTGTAGATCCGGGCGGACGCAAAGGGCTCGTCGGAGCCTTCGCTGAAAAGTGAGAACTCAAAATCCGACTCGATCCCTTCCATGGAACCCTTCACCCAGATGGTGAAGACGAAGGGGCCTGAAATATCGATGGAGAAGTGAAGCATATCGGAAGAAAAACCTCCTATCCCGACATCCCTCCATGTCCGGCTCCCCGCAGGCAGGCCGAGGAGATCGCTCTCGTATCCGGTCACTGTGCCGTTGGGTATCGATATGATCGCTTCGTTGTCCCCCGGTCCCATCGGGGAGAGCGATCCCGGATAGAGGTACAGGTCGGTGGGGATCATCTCGAACTCTGCAGGCTCCCCGGAGGAGCTTCCGATCGGGATCGACGAAGCGGCCATCATCACTGAGAGGATGGTAAGTGCGGCTCTCCTCCCGGCGGCTCCCATGGACATGGATTGGAACCGGAACACTATATTCTTTTTGCATATTCAGGGGGGTTCTTCGTGTGATCTATCAGGTCATTCCGGTCTCAGCGTTCCCGCGAAGACCTGCCATGCCAGCAGCGATTTGGCAACCAGGCTGAGGATTATGTACATGCGCTCCCCGAAGAGGTAGTTGCTCCACTTCCAGACCTTCTTGTACTGCAGTACCATGTTGATGGCAAAGCAGTTGAAGAAGACGAACATGGAGCCATATATGTAGTAAACGAAGGTGGGCGGCCCTCCGTCCCCGCCTCCGGCTCCGAAGAGGTAGAAGGCTATGGCGACCCATGGTATTGCACCGGCTATGCATCCCATCACGAACGGGGCCCAGTCCAGCTTCCTCTTCCCCTGGTTGTGGACCTCCATCCTGAGTCCGAAGAGGATCATCATCATGTTCATGAAGAATACCAGGATCAGGGTCGAAATATCGTAGATGCCGGTGAGCATGGCGATGGCGACTATCATCACGGAAGCGCTCACGGAGTATTCGTACCACCTGTACCTGTTCATGCCTTTCTTGAGGTCCCTGATATAGCGCTTGTAAAAGCCGGTCCCGATGAGGAGGTGAGCGAGCGAAGAGATGAACAGGAACGAAGCTATGAAAGGACCCATCGGGATCTCGAATACCTCGGCAGTGGCCGGAAAAAGCCTCTCCGCCACCGGATCGAAGTCCAGATAACCCCTCGTGACCTGGACCGTGAAATCGTTGCTTATGATGACCATAAGGCACCCTTGAAGGAAATGCAGGACCGCCATTACGAGATTGAATATCCTGAGCCTCTTGAAGACTGATTCGTCATCTTTCATGTGAGCTCCCCGATGGGTATCCGTTTCCATAAATATAAGTGATTTTGATTAATAGGATAAGTATAAATTCAAAATCAAAAAGGGGATTCCTTCACGTCTTCTTTTTCGCTCCCCTTTGGATCGAAAGCCACTGCTGGAACTCGGGACAGTCCAGACCCTCCCGTTCATATTTGATCCAGTTATCGGCACTCTGCCCGATCCATATGTAAAGCATCCTCTCTTCCTCCTCCAAAGCCTTTCTCTTCACTAAGCTCCGGTAGATCAAATAGACGACAAGTACGAGCACCGGAAAGAAAAATGCGGATTCAAAGAGGATCGAAGCCCACATAGGCCATCCAAATGCGATATACGCAAAAATGAAAGGGGTCATTATCAACAACAGGAGGAGAGCCAGGGCGACGTAGAACAACGGTTCCGTCAGCAGGAAGAAAAGGAAAAGGAACCATTTCAAAGCCTTTATGTAAGGATAGTCTTTAATCCCATCGTTTTCCCTCGTCATAAGATACCTAATACGTTTTGGCCTCTCGTTTGAGGACCTTCCCTTTTCCCTCCAAATATCATCCATTTCAACACTCTCATTCGAGATAGACGAGAAATTGCAGTCAATTCTCTTCTTCCCTATCCGATGAAATTGAATAGGTACAGGGATTATTTAATTCTATTATCGAAGAATTCGTTATTGTTGAAGGCAAAATATAAATCTGCTCCACTTCAATGCAAATATCGGATTTCGCTCAACAGCGGCGTCTCTATAGTGATGGTGGTCCGTATGAGGGGTTTGAAGGTCAGAGGGCATTCTTTTCTTGTATTTGCAATGGTCTTCGTACTGATGATCGTGAACCTCCCCCTGAGCTCCTCGGACGGGGCTCCCCCATCGAGGGTGCTCCTTTACGGCATGTACACGAAGCTCTCCGAGGTGGATGCCTCCTTCAT
>JBLIRK010000007.1:0-73933 GCA_048569615.1 Thermoplasmatota archaeon
GGCAACCTGTGGGTTTACTTAAAACAACTCGTTGATTTGTGGTGGAATACAACATATTCTCCTCCCTTGGTTAATGATGATTTATTAAAACGAATGTGTTTTTCTGCCGGTTTGTGTTATATTTTTAAATAACAAAGGGCATGCTGCGCCGCAGCAGCCCTGACGTATTCCGTTCAATTCTGCGTGTTAATAGTCGGGCAGTTCCTTCTCTATGGGCTCATCGAGGGTTCCCTTGTAGCGGATGTACTCCATTGTGGAATTATCCGGTAGCCTGAATATTACCCAGAACTCCTTGGTCAGTCCCGGGTCCACTCTTATGGAGTCGATGTTCCTTGCATTCTCGTTGGCAAGGAACTCACCCTCCTCCTCGATCTCCGCGTTGTCGTCCACGGTGAAGAAACCAGGAGCGATCGTCAGATCGTTGTTCTCGTTCTGGTTCTCCACCCTTACCTTTACCCAGAGGAAATGGGTCCCGTTCTGGGCGGTCTCCGGCGCAGGCGGGGGAGATGTCATATTCTTTGTTACCTCAAGGACCTCGTAATCAAGGTCCGGGTCCAGAACCTCATCCAAACATCCGGCTATGAAGCCGCCGCCTATCACAAGGACCGCAAGTCCTATCAGCAATGCTACTCTCATTTCATACCTCCTTTTTTAGGGGGCCTTATTGGTCCAGGTACCGGACTCCTCGTTTATCTCGGTTCCGTCGTCCAGAACGTCCGTTACCTTCTTCCGCAGACCCGCATACTTCTCATGGTCGATAACACCATCGGTGTCACCATCCTCCCTGATGAAGCCCATTTTGGACTCCTCCTTCAGCTCAACGAAGCCTTTGGAGTTGCAATCTTGCGCCTTGATGTCGATCACCTCTCCATGCTCGGTGTCGATATCCCTGTCCCCGACAGGACCCCACCTCCATCCTATCATCACGAGGGTGCGGTTCATCTCCCCGATCCCGTCGGTATCGACCTCCTTACCATTGTCCATTTCATCGTCGGACCGATCCACGGTCATCAGAAGGCCGATGAAGCCTATTCCGGATAGCAGTAATGCTCCGAAAAGCATGATCGCGAGCACGAGGTTGTCACGTCGATTACCGCTCACTCCGTATCACCTGCAGATAGCATCCTACTGTCGTTATATATAAAGGGACGAACCTGTCTTTAGTAAGATTCTTTCCTACGATTTTATATATTAAAATCGCCGCCTTTATAATGAAAAGATAATAATGAAAGGTGAGCGCATGTCAAAGAAAAGCTATTACCGAGGTGTCGAGGACCCCATCTCAGGAACTTTTCAACTCGCCGAGGAGATCTCCTCGAAAGCTGATAAGGTACTTTCCAGATTCTACTTCTCCCTGTATTTCACATGGTTCAGCATATTTGTTGTCGGGCTCTTGATGCTGACCTTCCTTTTCAGGGGACAGCTATTCATGTTCCTTATCTTCCTCTCGGTATTCATCTCGGGTTTCGTAACAATATGGCTGCTTGCAACGACCCGGGATTTCCTTAAGAAGGCTTCCTTCAGGTTCAGCGCTGTCCAGGCGATGAGAGAAGGCCCTCCCGCCCACAAGATCCCCTCCGGCAGGACGAAGGCGGAGAGGTTCGTGAAATACCTGCAAAAGGAGAACCGGATGTTCTCAAGACTTCTGAAAAAGAAGCCCGAGGTCCTTAGGAACGACGCATACATCGTCGGAAGGAAGAGGAGGCACCACTTCGATGCGTTCATAACCATGAAGGCGACCCCTTTCCACAGACTGCATCGAAGGGGATTTCCGGGATATGCCATCTACATAAGGGAATACCGGAAACCCCCGACGAACAGGGATGTAATTGACCTTACAAAGGAGCTCTCCGACATATACAGGAAGAACCGGATCTACCCCGGCAGGGTTGTGCTCCTTTTCAGGGGATCGAGAAAGTACTCGGGTCTGGAGCCGGAACTTTACGAGGAACTGACGGATACGAAGATCACTCTTCCAGGCGTGCTGGACAGGAAGCTCAACCTCCAGGTTGTGGCAGAGCTTCCCGAGGGTGATTACGATTTCACCCCGTTCATACCGGAACTGAACAACTACCTTCCCTGAACCCAAGGAGGAAAAAAGGTTGGCGAAGAGGAGCTACAAGGACATTAACCTCTATTCCTGCATAGTCCTGAACCTCCTCTCATCGGCCATGGAGATAGACCTGTCCCAGAAAGACCTCAAGGATAAGATCGACCTGATAATGCTCAAGGAGAGGGAGGGTCTCTCCAAATCGGAGATCATGCATCACATTAGGTCTAATCACAACATGACATCACGCATCCTGGAACATCTCGAGGAGCAGGGATGTGTCGAAGTTGTGAAGGATGAAAAGGGTTATTCGGTCCTGCCGACCAGGGAAGGCATTCTTCATGTAATGGAGTTCAACAAGTTCTATGCCTCGATCTATTCCAATCAGATAGAGGAGCATTACAGATATCTGGGGCTTCCCGCTTGGTACAGAAAGTTCTCAATGGGTTAATTCTCTAAACCGGGTATTGTCCCTGTCATCTCGAAATAGCGCCTTATGGAGCCAATCTTCTCCCGTGCTTCGGCGGGTATCTCGACCTCGAACTCCCGCATCAGGGACAGGAACCACATCAGGGTCTCCATGAGCTGCTCCAACTCCTCCTGGTTGAGTTCATCCAGACCCTCTATGCATTTCTTCTGGAAGGAGAGTATCACGTTCTCGTAGTCCGTGATCATCTTCACGGCGAGAAGCTCGATGAAGGGCGTGGGATCGCCCTCGTCCGCCATCTGCAGCCTTTTGAGATACTCCTCCCTGTCGGCCACTTCGATTATGAGCGGGGGGTAACCGTTCCTTTCAAGGATGAAATTCAGGAGCTCCCTGGCCGCCCTTCCGTTGCCGTCGGTGAAGGGGTGGATCTGCACGAACCTGTAATGGAATATGCAGGCAAGCTCGAAAGCCGGAAGATCATCGGGGTTCTCCCTATACCATTTTATGAGCCCCTTCAACTCATCCCTGATGAAGATTGCCGGTGGCGGCTCGAACTTCGAACCCACCACCCCCACTCCTATTCTGCGGAGGTTCCCCGCCTGATCGTCGTCAATGTTGCGCTGGACAAGCGAGTGAAGCTTCAATATCATATCAATGGTAATATCCCCTTTGAAATTCCTGATGAACCTGCTTATCCGCCTGAAGTTCTCGATCTCGTGGATCTCCCTGAGCCTCTTCCCTCTGGGTGCGATGCCGTCTTCAAGCACCAGAGCGGCTTCCCTGAGTGTCAAAGTGTTTCCTTCCAGGGCGGTAGTGTGATGGACGTATTTCACCCGCAGGTCATCCTGATATTTCTCCAGCTCAGAGGGATATAGGTCGGATAGATATGATGAATAGAAGTTCCTGATCATGGCAAGGTAGATCGTATAGAAACGGGGCAGGTATTTCGGTCTGGCCTCCTTGGCTTCCATATACACCTTGTACAATATGGATTTAAGTTCCATCAGCTCGGTGTAGAATTCCACCTTCCGCTCAAGCTCCTGCTTGTCCATTCCCTTCGGGCCAAGGGATTTCTCGAACCTCCTCTTCTTCCCCTTGTATGATGACGTCGCGGAGATGTAGAGATATTTTCTTCCGCTTACCGTTCTTTCCTTTATCGAGACCATGTCCCACCCAAATTATCCCCCCTATTTTTAACTTGCCGGAGAAAAGGCAATGTTCGGGGGGATAAATATTCACTCCTCGATGTCGAACTCATCACTCTGCCTTTGCTTCTTCAGCAGGAAATATCCAATGGTGAACAGCCCGCCGATCACGACTATGATAAACGGGAGCCAAGGTCCCGGTGAGCCGTCATCCGATCCTCCTCCGGGCTCCAGGTTCTCGAGCACTATCACACCCATATCGTACTCGCTGGTGGCCATTATGGATACGACCTTTGAATACGGCTTGTATCCATCAACTAAGATTGTCACTGTGTAATCTCCCGGAGGAACCCATATCTCGAAACTGCCGTAACCATCCGTTCTGTCCGTATGGTTCCCTATGCTGACCAGGGCGTTCTGGACCTTTCTGTCCTTGCTATCTATGACGAACCCATGGACCCTTATGAGATTTCCGCGGGGCAGGACAGTGAATTCCCAGGAGTAGGGGCCCATGAAATTCCCTGCGGCATCGGAGGCGAACAGGGTAACCGTATAGGTCAGACCCACTGTCAGATCGGCGTCCGGAACGAACTCAAGCCTGGTTCCGTTGTTGAGTATCTCGAGAGTTCCTTTTACTTCCGGTGTTATTGTGAGGTCGATCCCGGAAGCTTCCACCGGCTCCCCGAAATCAACATATATCACTGCATCCGGAGGCACCTCCCTCCCCAAGGGCCCTGCATCCAGAACCGAAGGCGCCGTCCTGTCAACCGTGAAATGGAGGATGGTTGTTCCGTTCCTCCCGCCCACGTCCCATGCTCTTACCATGAATACATGGTTCCCTTCATCAAGGAGGGGGGAAAAGCAGCTGAGGTCCGAACCGACGTTGATCCAGCTGCCAAGGTCAAGGTTGTACTCGATGAAGTCGATCATCGATCCCGCGGAATGGACCGACCACCTGAACTCAACGGTTTCGTTCCTAACGAAAAGGCCGGATGGATCGGTTATCTCCACGACCGGAGGAAGGACATCGATATCCAGGGTAATATTATCCAATGCGGTAAGTCCCTCCCCCGTAGTGAGCCTGAGATGGATATCGAGAAGCCCGTTTTCCAGACCGGCCATCTCGTATGTGGTTGTATTTCCTATGTTAAGCCAGCTTGTGTTGCCGAGCCTTATTTCGAATCCCAAGAGCGTTCCATTCTCGAGTGCATAGTCCCAGGTCAACGTGATATTGTCAACGGTAGATCTAGAGCCCTCGAGGGGATAGGTTATCCACACTCTTGGCTGTCCCAGAGGTTTCGGGGTCAGTACTTGGAAGTTGTTGCTTCTCGAGCTCTCGCCTGCCAGATTTACCGCAGTTACCTCATAGGTGTATAGATTGTCGGGGAGCAGTCCCGAATCGCCATATGCGGTCTGCGGGAAAGGAACCTCGGCCAGCCGCTCCTCGATATCGAGATGGGAGCGGTAGATCCTGTAATGTGTCAAGGGGGAGCCGCCGTCCCACGTTGGAGGAAGCCATGAGAGGTTGCAATAGTACCGGCCTGACATTCCGGTTAAAGAGCGGGGAGCCGTTGGAGGAAATATGTCCGGAGGGACCGATACCGAGATCGGACCTGCAGCTTCTCCTTCCACCGGCCAGCTGAAAGCGGAAAGCCAGTAGGTGTAATCGAGACCGGGGCCCACTTCCGTGTCATTGAATCTTACGGTGAAGGCCGAAAGGTTCCTGTAGATCTCCCTGGGCCCGCTTCCATTCTGCCTGTAGAGCCTGTATCCTGCGAAAGGAGGATCGCCAACATCGGAGGGAGGCAGCCAGGCGAGGGAAACAAAGTATCTGCCCTCCTCGGCAGAAAACGAGAGCGGTGGTCCGGGAGGCACCGGGATGAAGCTCGATATGGGGAAGGGATCCGAATTGGAGCCTCCGTCGAGCTGGTAAGGGTTGTCAACTATCCCGTCCTTGTTATCGTCGGGGGTCCTCCAATCGAACCAGGTGTTGCCTCTGTCATTGTAATACCAGGAGTTTGAATTCCCGGAATCATAGCCCTGTATGTTGAGAGCGTAGTAGGTATCGGTGGAGCCTCTGTTGTACATCAGAATATTGTCGTTGATCCGGTTCAGGTAACCTGAAACGCTGATTCCGTATCCTATGCAGTAGGAGATGTTGTTGTGGGAAATGGTCTCATGCCGGGACCTGGACCCTAGATTTATTCCGATATCATCGGGGAAGGTGATCCCATTGCCATCCACGGTATTGTTGGAGGAGAAATCCAGGTTGATCCCCCATATACCTCCGGATATTTTGTTCCCCGAAACGATATTGCGGGAAGCCGAAAGGTCCGCATACGGATTCGATCCGAAAAATACATCTCCTCCGTTTATCTCGATCCCCGTGTATCTGTTGCCAATTGTATTGTCGAGGACAGAATTGTGGCCGCACCTGCCGATCAAGATGCCCGACCCGCCAAAACCGTAGATATCGTTTTCGAAGATCGTATTGTTGGATGGTCCGTCCTTCAGAGATATCGCATATCCCTGCTCGTCGGTGAACCTGTTGCCGCTTATGTTGTTCCAGCGGGAGACCTCGGAGATCATGATGCCGTTGGGATTGGTCAGAATGTGATTGTCGTAAAAGGTGCAGTTGTCCCCGTATTCCATTGTCAAACCGCACCATGAATTGGACCTCAGTTCTGTCCCGTTCACCCTGATCCCATTCACGTTCCTTAAAAAAAGTCCGTTGTAATTATCTATGAGCTGGCACCCCTCAACTGAAGCACGGCTGACATTCACAAGGGCTATCCCGCTCTGCCAGTAGTATGTGTCCCAGCTCCCGGAAGAGTTGTGAACCAGGCAGCTCCTGATAATGAAGCTGTAGGTGACATTCCCGATATAGATACCCGAACCTGCTCCTCTTGCAAAAATCTGGAAATCAGAGAGTATGAACGGGTCGTTCTGGGAGCCGTCCCCGGGCCATCCTTCGGCCGTCGAGATGTTCTCCATCTCGCCGTCATTGTTTATCCTGATGGGGGAATGTACGATCCATGTTGAGAATGCCCCCGAGGTAGAGCTCTCGGCGTCGTCTGGCAAGAGCAATTCGGTTGCTGATAAGGTCAAGGCCACCAGCAGGAGAAAAGCGGTCGTATTTCTCATGTCGCTCCCTTTTCTGCATCTAACTGACTGGGGGGTATAAAAGAATATTCCCGGGAGTCCGGACACACATGTACATGAGAGCTTTAAATAATCCTACCTGTGTTTTTTTTCCTACCTTGAGCAGGAGGCTGTCAGGGGTCTCGGAGAGAGAAGATTCAGCTGTTTTTCATTGATTTGATTCTCTATGATAAACATTGATCCGACTCCGATCCAATGGGAGGGATTCAGTACCTTCCGGTGATGCGGAGGATCCTGTCCTGCAGATCTCTTTTATCGCTGTCAAGGAGAATGGTCTTGGCGGCATTTATCTCGTGCATCTTCTTGTGGGCTTCCTCCTCGTTGAAATCCTCCCCGTGCATGGCCCTGTCCGGATGATATTTTGCCGCCAGGTTCCGGTAGGCTTTCTTTATCTCCTTTTGTGAAACTGTCCTCGACACACCTAGAGTTTCGTAGGCATCCACCTGGTCGATCTTGGTAGAGACATCGAAATGTCTGAGTATCTCCAGCATATGCTCCCTGTCCTCCTCGGAAATGTAATGCTTGTCATGATGCCGCTTGATGAGGAAGACTCCGATCATGAAGGCGATAAGAAGTGAGACCAGCACAACGGCCGTTATTGCTATGATCATCGGCGTATCACTGCCCGAGTCCTTCGATGGTATTGTCAACAGATTTATCGTTCCCAAAGATGTGGTCCTGCCAGCCGTTATGGTGACGGTGCCGTTGTATTCCTGGTATCCATAGCGGGTGATGTTCAGCGGGTACGTTCCCATATGATATGAGATATTGAACCGTCCGTTCCCGTCCGTCCTGTCGGAAGCGAGGCCAGCAAGGTTCACTTTTATTCCCACCATGGGAGCTCCGAACTCATCAACAACGATACCCTCGATGTATCCTATGTCAGTTGTCGTGAAGTTCCAGCTGTGGGGTCTCAGCCTGTTGCCGGCGGTATCCGAACCTCCCACCTCGACCCTGTAAGTGGTCGCGTATTCAAGCTCTCCATCAATAATGTAGGTGACCTGCCCGTCGCGCACCGATAGCTCCCCATCCACACCGGGGATCTTGACTTCGATCGAATCGGGATCGAGCAACTCGGAAAATATCAACCAGATGTCCTCGTCAACAGCGACCTGCTCACCCGCTGGAAGAAACTGGATCACGTAGGGCTCGGAAGTGTCGATCGTAAAGGAGACCCTCTGAATGATAATGTTCCCCGCTCTGTCGTAGGCGGACACGCTGATCTGGTGGGTTCCGTCGGAGATATTGTTGAAGCTGACCGGCATATTGGATTTATATTCAAACGGGAGGTTTGAATCCATCTGGACCATGAACCTTGAGATCCCGGAAAGGGAATCCTCCGAAGTGAAGGAAAGTTCGAAGGTGGAGGTGTTGAGGTATGAATCCTGGAGCGGGAAGAGTATATCAAGAGAGGGTTTTGACTTGTCCATCAGGATATCCTTTGTCACCTGTGCGTTGTTCCCGCCCTGATCACGGACCATTACGGAAAAATGATGAAGACCCTCGGTATGAAGCTGCACCACAAGCTCTGTCACCCTCCCCCGGTCCACCCAATTACCTTCATCTAGACGGGTGAATACCGTGGAGACACCCGAGGTCGAGTCGGCCATCTGCCATTCCACGAGAAGGGAGTCCAGATTGGTATGGGTCAGCTCGGGTTGGTTGAACGTCACGAAGGGGGAGACAGTATCCAGGGTGAACCTGACATCATCCTCGCCCCTGAGATCAAGGGCATTCCATGCTTCCACCGAAATTGTATGGTAACCCTCGGAATCCAGCTCGATCTCGACGATCTCGGACGGCAGGTATTCCTTCCCTTCCTCATCGTCAACATACACTATTATCCTTGTCAGATCGCTCTCCCTCTCTATTATATTCCATTCCAATCGGAGGGTGGTGGTATTGACCACGCTTTCGGTCTTCGGGTAGGTTATCGTTATCTCCGGAGGTGTTGTATCAAAAACGATGGATACGGGATCGGAGAGGGGTCCTTCTCCCGCCTCGGTGATCGCTGATACCATGTAGCTGTACATCAATCCGGGAAATACCTCTCCATCGGTGTAGAAGACCGTATTGGTCTCACTTGTGGACCTTATCTCCCAGTCTCCGCCCGATTCGCTCCTGTAGATCCTGTACATGTCGATATTCAGTCCGTAATGCTTGACCGCTCCCTTCCAGGAGAGCCTGATCCCGCTTTGACCTGCGGATGCCTCCAGGTCCTTTGGCGGACCCGAGAGGTCCATGGGGGAGCGGAGGAGGGGGAGCGGATCGAAATTGGTACCGCCGGCGACGGGATACGGCTCGTCAACGATGCCGTCATCGTCAAGATCGGGGGAGGTCCAGTCGGTCCAGTGATTTCCTCTCTGTGTATCGGAATCGAAGAATTTCACAACATTGCCGAGGTCTGCGGCCTGCACGTTCCAGGAGGCGAAGTTGAAGGTCGCACCGTTGTTCTTCGAGAAGGTGTTGTTCCATATCCGAACTCCATCACATTCCGATGGGGATGAATAGTAGTAGAGCTGGAGTGGAGCCTTGTTGTTGTAGAACAGATTGCCGGAGATGGAACAGTCCCTGGACCTTTGTATGGTCATTGGTTCATCATTCTCTTTTACGAAGCAGTTCGACACGGTCGTATTATCGGCATAATCAAGATTGATCCCTACCGCCGTTTCCCCACCGATGATGTTTATATCCTTTAAAACGGTTCTATCGGATTCTCCCACTGCTATTCCATAAGAAAGATCCTGGCCGGTTACCATACCTCCGACCATGAAGCAGTCGAATGATTCGCTTATACTGATTCCTACTTGCACTGCCCATGTATTCATATCGATCATAGCAACATTGGAAGATCGTATTAGGTAAACACCCGTAAAAGCATTAACCACCGTGTTCTCCATCAATGTGATGTTCGAGGAAGAGGACAACAGGATTCCACGTTGCGTGTTTTTATCCATCCAGCACTTTTCAATATTAAGCCAGGAGCAGGAGTGGATGTATATCCCTAACTTGTTATCGTTCATGTAGCTCTCCTTTATGGTGCCGTTTCGGCAGTTGTTCAAATAAAGGGCTTTTCCGGTAAACCAATTCTGATCGTCGGTCGCACCTGTAAAAGTGCAGGATCGGACCTCGAAATGAAGGGAGACATCGGAGATGCTCAGGCATGTGTCGCCCCCACTGGCATCTATCTCGAGGTTGTCGATCGTTACCGGATCATTCTCACTTCCGGTCCCGTTCCAGTTGTAAGTCGTTTTCTTCAACAGAAGATCATCATTCCCGACTATGGTGATCGGGGAGCTCTGAAGCCTCGTATCCGATGGAACGTCCTCGGCTGAGGACCTCAAGTTTACTGAGCCGAGGCCGATCAACAAGATGACCGCAGCGGTCAATAATGCCCGGGAAAGGCTCTCCTTCATCCACTGGACCCAAGTGCCAGATTCTAATTAAAAGTTATCAGAACGGTCGCTCACGTCTGTTCCGATATCTCATCATCAAGGAGGCTCATATCGTACATCTGCCTGCGCACGGGGTTCAGGAGCACGGTCTTTGCATCGTTAATCTCCCTCATGAGATCGGCTATCTCGTCTAGCTCCATATCCTCTCCCCTCGCAGCCATCCTGTCCGGATGGTATAGGGACGCCATCTTTCTGTATGCCGCCCTGATCTCCTGGGATGTCGCATGCCTGTCGACTCCGAGAAGGGTGTAGTAATCACGGTTCTGGTCGAAATATTCGATCTCGAATTCGGCATCCTCCTCGAAGTTCTCCCATCTGACCTTGGGCGGAGGCTCTTCCACAACGACATAGAAGGCCTCCTTTGTCACGGAACTTCTCCTCCTCTTTATTATGACGAGGATGAGAACCACCGCTATGATCGTGAGGAGGATCGGAACTGCGGCAATTGCAACTATCAGTATCGAGGAGCCCGATCCCTCCTTCTTCGTCATACTGATCACATCCATCTCCACAGTTCTTCCAGCCTCCACTGTCACCACGAACTCCATCATATCGTATCCGTTCTTTCTGATGGTCACCGTGTAAACACCCGGGGGAGCTTCGATCGAAAAACTTCCGTCCGGACCCGTGACTGTCCCGGCTCCGTTGGAAAGAGCGACCTCCGCACCCTGGACGGGTCTGCCCCTGTTGTCCTTCACTATGCCGGAAATCGCCCCCAGGTACAAAGTGGCGAACTCCCAGGTATAGGTAGGGATCTGATTTCCCGCAAGGTCGAATGCCCTGAACCTTACTGTGTAATCCTGGCCGTAATCGAAATTGTCCACGAAATCCACTAATATTTTTAAGGTGCCGGATGGTCCGATGGAGTAGTCGAACTTGCTCCCGTTCCCCCACCACCGAACTCCCTCCCCATCGAATACTTCGATAAGGATGGATTCCTCCTGGAGGGATTCCGAAACCTCAAGGACGATGGGAGCATTGATGGCCACAAGGACGCCGGACGGTGAATGGGAGATTACTTCAGGGACCGTCGTATCAACGTATATGGTGATCTCCAGGGTCCTGACATTCCCGGCCCTGTCATATGCCATGAGTTCGATTATGTTTGGTCCTTCCGTCAGGCCTCCAACCAATACTCGGTCGATATAAGGTTCCAGGATCAGGTCCGCCTTGGAAGTCTTCACTCTAAAATGGTGGATGCCCGAAAGAGCGTCAGCGAACTCCCATGAGAGTTCGATCTCTGTTGTATTTATCAGATTGACCTCCCAAATATCCGGAGAAGCGAATATCAGGCCGGGAGGCTGGATATCGAAGACTATATCCATGTTGCCTTCCGCGCTGTTTCCGGCAAGGTCCTCCGCCCGAATATGAAGGGTTGTATACTGGCCCTCTATCCAGAGATCGTAGGAAGGTTCAGAGAACAGGGTGGACCAGTTATCGTCCCTGATCCTGACCCGGTATCCCTTGATGCCGCTTCGCTGGTCCTCTCCATTCCAGGAAATTCGTATGAAGTTGAGATTTACGTAGAGAGGGTTTGAACCGGAGAGATGGAGGATCGGGTCAGTATGATCGATCTCGAAGACGGTATTGACCTCAGAGACCATTGAGACATTGTTCACCCCCCTTACCCACACAGTGTGGGAACCCTCGCTCATCTTCTTTTTGGAATGACCTGTGCTCAATCCCACCGAGGTCCACTGGCCGTCATCTATCCTGATCTCGTAGTGGTCCATACCGCTCTCGAGGTCCTCACCTTCCCAGGTTATGAGCACATCGCTCGTATTCACCCAAGAACCCGATTTTGGAGTCAGTATCCTCAACTCGGGTTTCGAATCATCCTTGAATCCGGATACTATCTTGGAGAGCTCGCCTTCACCGTAGGCATTCGTGGCCCGTATCCCGTAATAGTATCTGAAGCCGCCAATGACCTCCGTGTCCGAATATTCCGTGGAAGTCCTGTCGACGGCGTTGAGGAATTCAAGTCTTTCAGGTGAGCTCCCCCTGTAGATGTGGTATTGGTATATTTTACCGGTCAGACTCTTCAGGGGTTCTTCCCATCTCAGTTCGATCCTTGTGGCACCCGAAAAGCACTTAATATTTCTGGGCTCCGAAACGAGCGGATACGGCGAATGGGTCAGTGGAAAGTGATCGGCTGACCATCTTTCGGGAAGGCTGTAAACAGTGTAATCTACGATGCCGTCAAAGTCCGAGTCGGAACCCTCGACGTTGGACCAGTAGTTCCCCCTCGATGAGGTGTTCCAGCTGGTGTATCTGCCCAGGTCCTTGACCTGCCAGACCTGGGGTATGGGGTAGTAGTCGGTGCCGTTGTTCCAGATGAAGGAATTCTCGAAGAACTGGTTGTTCTTCCCCCACTCGACGAGGATGGCTTCCCTATGGCTCTCGAGAATGAGGTTATGATCGATCCTTCCGTTATCCACATACTTCAGACGGACGGCCTTGTTGCATTCCCTTATGAGGTTCCATTCCATTTCCAGAAAGCTGGAATCGATGATATCGATCCCGGTCTGGGAGCCCGTTATCTCGTTCCCCGTTATGACGAGTGTGTCCTCTGCGTTGGTGATGAATAGACCGGAGTTGTCCGCATCGATCGTATTGTTCATTATCCGGACATCATGACAATAATCAAAGGCCGAACCCGTACCAGCTGAATTCATGGTATTATCCTTCAAGATCACGCCATCCACATTATGGAAACCCGGTGCTCCGCTCAACCCGCAGGTGAAATCATTCCCTTCCACCAGGATGTCCCCCCCCTCCCAGGCATACAATGAGGGCCAGAGGTCGTCGAAGGTATTTGATTCAATTCTTACGCGGGAACAGTCCGTTAACCGGATCCCATCCCCGAAAATGCTCAACTCCGAAAATTTGCAGCTCGATATCCTAAGATCCACTGTGGATATCGATTCAACCGCCTCTCCGTTGTTGTAGAAATCGGTCCCTTCGATAACGAAACCGCCGCAGTACTTGGTCCACACACCGTTGTCACATCCCCTCAGGTCCGAGGATGCGAGCTCGATGTTGTGGGAATACAATGCCGCGATTCCGCATGCGGAGGAAACCACGTCGATCCCGGACATCCTGATGTTCTCGCAATCGAAGATGAAGAAGGGAGCATCGGCAGGGTACATCGTCATGTCCGAAAATTGGATGTTGCTGGACTGGTACATAATGATCTGGTTGGTATCGGGCGATATCTCTGCGTTTTCAAGGTCGATGTTTTTATAGAATTCAATGGGCTTATCCCTGAAAATGTTGTCCTTCATCGCGAGAGTTGATAGCAGGGGGTCGAGCGAGCGGTATTGGTGATATTGAAAATCCTCGAAGGCCAATCCCTTACCATATAATGTATTCCCTATCAGCGTAATATTTTCATTTTTATAATGAAATAACAGATCGTATTCCGAATCTGAATTGAAAAAATTGGAATCAAAGCTAACTTTGTCCGACCAATGAACATAAAGCGCATCGGCAAAATATGAACGAAAAACACTGTTCTTGACCTGAATGTTGTTCCCATGGAAGATATCCAAACTTCTTGATGATGAGCGGATGTTGGAAAGTTCAATGAGGACATCATCGGAAAAACTGACCTCCAATCCATACAGGTCCGATAGGATCGACACTTCCGAGAGGGTTATTCTCCCTGATTCGAGGATTGCGATCCCAGAAGGATAGGCACCGTTAATTTCGGTATCATATACGACCATGTTCTCCGAATATTGGATCTCCATTCCGGACCATTCGGGTCTCAAGGTAAACAATACAATCGCGCAGTTTGCGATACCGTTGGCCTTGATCCCGTAACCGCAATCCAGGATCTGGCCGCTTTGTAATTCCAGATCATGGGAATCCGTCAATTCCATCCCGAAATCATGATAGGAAATGGAATCCAATTCCATCATGACATACTTTGAATCTTTGATCGACACTCCGGTTCCGGTAACTTCTTCCGGGTCCCCCGTTATGTCATTCCCGAAGGTTGTCAAATTGGAGCAATTATCGATCTGGAATCCCACGCCCGTGTCATTTACCCAGGATTCACTGATCAGGCTGTTATTGCAATCCAGCAGATGAAAGCCCCACTGACAGTAATCTATAGATGATGTCCTGCAAATGGATGTTCCTTCCGATTCCTCTATCCAGATGCCCTTCCAATAAGAATTCGTGATATTGCATCCATCGATATCAGTCAAATAAGAGTTCAGAATGTATATCCCTACTGCCTGGGCTTTGATCATTGTTGCTGTTATTTGGGGACCGCGACCGCATCTTTCGGCATAGATCCCTACGGGACCCACATCAATTACGCAGTTCGCTATGGAGATGTCCATTGAATTGCTGATGAAGATACCGTTGTCCTTCGAATTCTTGAGGGTGCAGTTTTGAACGGATATGCTGTAGGTTGTGTTTGCGATGGCTATGCAGAATGAACTCCCCCCTGCATCTATTGTGTAATTGCTGATCAGAATGGGATCCTGTTGGGAGCCGCTCCCGGGCCATCCCTCGGAAGATGCCGTGTTAAGGAGGTCGGCATTCCCATCGATATCTATGACGGAGTGCGGATTACTACCTGCTGAGGGGAAATCGATTCCGCTTCCATCGATATCGAGCACGCCAATGAAGCTGGCACTGAACAATATGATAACTAATGCTGCAGCAGGCCGCCTCGGTATCCTCATACCTCCCGCTATTAATGACCTTCCAAAGGTCTATTAAAATTTGTGGTGCACATATGATAAGCCATATAGGTCTTTTCACGGAGCCATCGTTAATGTTTTATCCTAACGATACCTTGGAAGCCCGATGAGGAGAGCTTTGGTATTGTCAATGATCTTCTTCATGTTCATTTCATCCTTTGTTTTTATTGCTCTGAAATCCAATTCGGAGACCTTGCCCGAAACCGATGACGACGCTCCCCGACAGTTCTTCATAGAGGGGAACGACGAGCTGCGAATGATGGCAGAAGAGGAGGGATGGAACGGCACAGGAAACCACGGGGACCCTTTCATCATTGAAGGCTACACGCTAGGTACGGACGATGTCAACTTCTCCTTGGTCCTTTCCCTTGTCTCCGATCACGTGATTTTCAGAGACTGCAGATTCCTCGATGATCTTCAGGCGGAATTCTCTGTCATTGGAGCCAACGTTCAGTTGGAACTCTGCTCCAACGTAACCTTTGAGGAATGCAGTTTCTTATCCATGGGTTATGACTGTCTATTCGTCCTTTTCTCCGATAATATCAGTGTGAAGAGCTGCACATTCCAGGGAGGAGGCGAGAGGGGGAGCCTTGTTATCGCAGAGAGTGCTGACCTCGAGATAATCGCTAATAACTTTCTCGGACCCGAACCAAGTTATTTGATATTCCATAATTGCCGCAGAGTCCATTTCAAGGACAATATAATGCAAGGCCCAGATTCATTCTGCGACTTCAGCATGGTCCGGGATTCGGTCCTATCCAACAATACGGTAACCGATAGCGAGGGTCTCTGCTGGCTCCTGGTCCATTGTCAATATATCGATCTAGTGCAGAACCGCTTCACGGGTTACGGATCGATGGAACATTTCCTGGTGCTGGATCAGGCATATGACATACGGATCAAGGGGAACACCATCGAGGGCTCCTGGCTTGGCATCTACTTTAACAACTGCTTCAGAGGTAAGATATTTGATAACCTGATAGATTGTAACCACATCTCGATAGCTATGAGCTATTGTGACGGTTTTTCCCTTCAGAGGAATCAAATGACCGGGGGGGGGCTGTTCTTCCTTGGAGATCTTGAATACTATCTAGGGCATGAGATCTCCGATAACAACACGGTCAACGGCAAACCCGTCCTCTTCCTGAAGAACGCGGATCTGGATGGAAAGACCATTGGCGGTGGGGCCGGCCAGATATTCCTGGTGAACATATCGGATTGCGCCGTCGAAGGTGCAAGGATCGAGGATACTTTGTCTCCCATCAATCTTGTCGGGTGCAGAGATGTTGCGGTCAGGTTTAGTATTTTAGCAGGAAACAGCAGAGGCATCAGGTGTGTCCTCAGCGAGGAATTGGACCTGTCAGGGAACAAAATAACCAATTGCGAGGACGGAATCGAGATAGAAGCCTCCCGGAAGGTCACTATCTCAGAAAATCAGATAAACGTCCTCATGAAAGGGGTGGACCTTGGAGGATCCTATGACTGCATCGTGAAGGAGAACAATATATCTGGATCGATTAGGGATGTCGTGGTCCTGCTTTCGGAAAGGAGCAGGATAGAGGGTAACACGCTCAACGGACCAAATGGCTTGAGGATTGTCGATTCGGTGGATACGGTCATCACAAATAACATCGTCAATAACGGGATCATCAGCATACCGGAGTCTGTTCTGCTTTCGGGTGAGCAGCCCGAACCTGCTGGAAATATCGTTGACGGGAAAGAATGGGTCTATCTTTTAAACCGCAGGGGATTCGAGGTGGATCTTCCTGAAGATATCGGATATCTGGGGATATTCAATTCATCGGGAGGCATCATCAGGGGGATCGAGATGAGCCGATGCTCCGGGATCGATATGGTCAGGACGAAGGATATCCTGATAGAGGATGTCCGGATGGAACGCATGGAAAATGGGCTCAGGATCTCCGAGAGCACCGATATCGTTGTTAACGAATGCTCGTTTGCTGACGAATGGTGGACCCTTGAGGACGGCTCCATAGTGTCAAGTTTCATACCATCCATCAGGGCTATCAGATCTGGCAACTGCTTCCTGACTAATTCCACATTCGATCATCCATTTACCGCCCTTTCTCTCGATGGCTGCTCAAGATGGACCGTGGAGAATAACCGGATCAACGGTTCCCTGGACAAGTCCATTAGCGTTTTCAACCGGAGCAGGTCGAACTTATTCAAGGATAATGTGATAGAAGGTTCCAGGACGACAGGGATCGCATTTGATTTTTCCCTAGAGAACATCGTCATGAAGAACAGGATAGAGAACTGTACAAGGTGGGGGGTCAGCTGCAGCGTGGGAGCTTATGAAAATCTGATCTATCTCAATATCTTCAAGTCCAACAATGGTGCCGGCGAGCGGTTCCAGGATGAGAATAAGCAGGTCCACGATTCGGATGGTGTGAACTACTGGTGCTTTGACGGCCCCCAGGGAGAGTACGGCAACTTCTGGAGCGACCTCAGAGGGCCCGATGAGGACGAGGACCTGGTTGCGGATGATCCCTATCCGATATGGGGACAGGGAAAGGTGGCTGATCGTTATCCAATGATGGAGGAAGAATACAGAAATGTAGATCCCAGGGATGACCAGACAGATGATGAATTTGACCTGGTACTTTCGATAATACTCCTTGCAGTTATGCTTGGAATGGTGCTCCTGCTGACCGGATGGATGTTGTTTAGAAGAAATTGAAATTAAAAAGGGTAGAACCGATATCAGATGATATCGAAGACCCTTAGAAGGATTACCACGAGGACAACTATTACAACTACGGCGATGGGGAGCAGGCAGCAGATGCCTATCCACAGGGCCACTGCGAATCCTATGACCTCCCAGCTTACAAAACCCAGTATGGCTAGTATAATGAGTACGATTATCAGCGTCCCGAAGAAGCCCGGTCCTATCTGGATCCTGCGGTGTTCGTGCTCCCTGTCTCTCAAGGGAGGTAAAAAGGACATTAACCGATATATTGGTTTGGTTAGGCGGATTAGCCCAAAATAAATGGCGGACCCAGAGGGATCGACTGCGCATCAACTCCTTCGGAGTTATGCTAGCCTTTGAACACTGTGTAAAAGTGGTGTTCAAAGGACCAAGGTTCGAATCCCAAGTTTCAAGGGCCCGATATTCTATCTCATCCGAGAATAATTGAAATTCGATAGAATAAGCGGACCCAGGGGGATTCGAACCCCCGTCACCGGCTCCGAAGGCCAGCAGGATATCCAGGCTACCCTATGGGCCCATGATTTGTAGAGTGAACGTAGTGAACTCTATAAATCCTTTGAGGGCAGGCTGGCATATACTCCCGAAAGGAAGGGGTGGGTCGGGGGTTACACTTCGAAGGAATTCGAAGAATGAAGGAGAAGATGCGGATGCTCACCCTGTTTTTCTCTTGGGGAGAGAAACAGCAGGATAATACAGGCTACCCTACGGACCCAAATCTACATTTTTAGGGGTTCATTAAATGCTATAAACACTTCTGAACATATCCGCAACAGAGGTGTAACCCCATGCCACCGGCTGACATAGAAGCATTGATGGATGCCTGCCAAGCGGATCCCGCCTGCAGCTACGATGAGCTTTCATTAGAGAGGGAGAGCGTTATCCACAACGTTGCGACGAGGCTCCCCACTGAGGACGGTTATTTCCACATCCATCTCTTCACCGACTCACACGGCAAGGAGCACATAGCACTGGTCAAGGGAGATGTCTTCCAGGGTGAGAACGTGCTCACCAGGGTCCATTCGGAATGTCTCACGGGCGATCTCTTCGGATCGCTGAGATGCGATTGCGGACCCCAACTGCATCACGCCATGAGGATGATAGAGGAGGAGGATAGGGGACTGATCCTGTACCTTCGGCAGGAAGGAAGAGGGATCGGGCTCAAGGAGAAATTGAAGACCTACAACCTCCAGGATCAGGGATTCGATACCGTCGATGCCAACATAGAGCTGGGCCATAGGGCGGAGGAGAGGAAATACGATGTCGCCGCAAGGATGCTTGAAACCCTTGGTGTCCTATCGATCCGACTGCTCTCCAACAACCCAGACAAGGTCAGGAAGCTGCAGTCGCTGGGGGTCAGGATAACCGATAGGATACCCATAGAACCGAAGGTAAACACCGAGAACCTGAAGTACCTCAGGACAAAGGTCCAGAGGATGGGGCATATCCTTGACACACGGGAGCTCCATCCTCACCTTCCCGAGATAGATGATGTGGTAAGGTTCATAAGGAGGGCCCAGGAGAATAAGGAAGGAACGCCCGAGATCACAGTTCTGAACATCAGGACCCTCAACGGCAGGTATCCCTACTTAAGGGGAATAAAAGCCGGAGAGCGCGAACTCTCCGTCCGGGTCCTGAAGGAAAGGCTCGGAACCCTGCATGACGCCCTTCTCATAGGATCCGAGGATCTCGAGACCTATCATGGGTTCAAGGACCTTGTAGGACCGATCAGAAATGTATTAATCTACGACCCCAGAGGAGAGGTGAACCTCTCCAACTCCGAGCACATCCATGATGAACTGGACGTGGTCTTCCTCCACCTGGGCAATATGGATGACGGGAAGCTGCGGGAACTGGAAGGAAAGGGATTCGGCATTTACGACATTGGAAACGGAAGCGGTAGGCTCTCCGAAGAGAAGCTTCTCGAGCTCCACCCCGCCCTGGGCATATCATCTTTGATCACGGAGGGGACCAACGACGTAGGGGCATTTTTCCTGGAAAAAGGGATGGCAGATATGAAGGTCCATGTCATCCTCCCGACCTTTGACGGCCACGAACTCCACCGGATCGATATCGGTCCGAACCTGGTCTCTCCCCGAATGGTCTCCCTGGGAGATGTGACAGTTTACTACAGCTAGGTCGGCAAATGATCCCCATAAGGACCCCTTAAATCCCAAGAAGAGCATACCGCACCATGGGAGAGGTTGTTGATTGGCTGATGAACGGACCAGCCTATGTCAAGTATCGTACAATGGTCGATATCCTGAAGGAAAGGGATGAGTCAAGTCTCCTTTCAGCGAAGGATACCATGCTTCGGGATCCTCTGATACAAGAACTCCTGTATGAGGTCAAAGGATGGCCGTGGGAGCCCCTGGCAAAACACAACGATGCAAAGCATCCGCTCCATAAACTTGTATTCCTCTCCGAACTCGGGAAGATGGACGCGCTGGAAGAGGTCCTCGTCAGCATCCTCTCCAATGTCTCCGACGAGGGGCCTCCGCAGATCTATACCAAGCTATACAAGAGATGGATGGGGAGGGACGGGGAGGAATATCTCTGGATCCTCTGTGATGCCCCTCTCCTACTCTACGCTCTTGCTCTGCAGGGATACAGCGATGATACGCGGATGAGAAAGGGAGTGGATTTTCTGGCATCCCAGGTCAGGGAGAACGGATGGAGGTGCATCGCTTCCAGGGAACTGGGGAATTTCAGGGGACCGGGTCCGAAAGAGAGCATCTGTCCGTATTCCACACTGCTGATGATGAGGCTCCTTGCCACCCAGGAGAGATATCTTGACTCCAAACCTGCAAGGCTGGGGGCGGAGTCTCTGCTTCAAAGATGGGAATACAAAGGGCGGGAGAAGCCATTCCTCTTCGGGGTCGGATCCGATTTCAAGAAGTTAAAGTCTCCATTGATATGGTATGACATCCTCCATGTCACGGATGTGCTCTCACATTTCCCCTTCGTCCGGAGGGATGAGAGGTTCGAGGAGATGGTAAACATAGTCAGGTCCAAGAACATTAATGGAAGATACACCCCCGAGTCCATATGGATGGCCTGGAAGCAATGGGATTTCGGTCAGAAGAAGGAGCCCTCCTATTGGTTGACCTTCATGGTGCAAAGAATGCTGAACCGGATCTAAGGATGATCAGCCTTCATCCTCTTCCTCATCTTCCTTATCTTCGTCATCATCTTCTTCACTTTCGATATTCGATGAGGATGCAGGGCCAGTCTTATCAAGGATCTTGACCAGGTTGGAATTGACGTCCTTGAGCTCGTTCTCCACCGATGCCGTTATCTCGTGGAGGGAGAAGAACAGGATCGCCTGCTCGCAGATCATCCTCCATCCGATGTTCACAAGGAAGAACGAGACAATTCCCCCGAGGATTATTACGACTATACCAAGTGCCAAGTAACCCCCTTCAAGATCGATCGCAGAGGAACCCATCACAACGAGAATGATGCTTCCCACGAAACCTCCGAGGAGCAGGAGGTTCAGTACGATTATACCGATGACATGAATTACCCTGATTATGCCGGGTGTTATCAGCCATCGGAACGAGAAGTAGTTCTTGAAATTCCTTTGATTCGCCATTCTGACCCCTGAAACAGTATTATTAAGATTGAGATATTAATTTTTTCTATTATATTCTAATTGAAGGAATTAACTTCTCTTCGATGCTTCCATCGACTTTAATAAAGGTAATCATCATTCACTCCACGATGGCAGCGGGGGGATGGAAGCCGGAGCCGCATCTTGCCGATATTGATGAATTAATGGCTCAGCTCGGTTCATCCAGGGAAGGATTGATGGAGAGCGATGTCCCTACGATCAGGGAGCGCTTCGGCGAGAACAAATTGAAGGAAGGAAAGAAGACCCCCAAGTGGCTGAAGTTCCTGAGGCAGTTCACGGATGTTCTTGTTATCGTTCTTCTCATAGCCGCAGTAATAACGGCGATCATAGATCCCACCGGTATCGACTGGCTTGTAATAGCCGCCATCGTTCTGATCAATGCGACCATCGGCTACGTTCAGGAGGAGAAGGCGGAGGACGCCATCGAGAAACTGAAGAAGATGTCGGCTCCCAGGGCAATCGTTTTCAGGGACGGCAAGAAGAAGGAGATCCCGGCCCAGGAGCTCGTTCCCGGTGATGTTGTCCATTTGGAGAGCGGGATGAGGATCCCCGCTGATTCGAGGGTGATCGAGGCCCATTCCATCAAGGTCAACGAATCGGCGCTCACGGGCGAGTCCATGTCCGTTGAGAAGGGATCGAGGAGAATGGAGGGTGACATCCCCCTTGCCGAGAGGGAGAACATGGTCTACATGTCCACCACCGTGGAGACCGGGAGGGGGCTGGCGGTTGTAATCGGAACAGGCATGTCAACCGAGATAGGCAAGATTGCCGGGATGATACAGGAAGTGCAGGGAACCGACACGCCGCTCCAGAAGAGGTTGAGAAAACTTGGGAAGGCACTTGGGGTCCTTGTCCTCGGCATCTGCGTTCTGATACTTGGTCTCGAGTTATGGAGGGAATGGGACCATATGTCCTTCGAGATAGCGGTCGAGCTATTCGAGACCGCGGTTTCCCTTGCCGTGGCAGCGATCCCCGAGGGACTTCCTGCTGTGGTTACGATATCCCTTGCGATTGGTTTGAAGACCATGGCTTCCAGGAACGTGATAATAAGGAAGCTCCCGGTCGTCGAGACCCTTGGTTCGGCAACCATCATCTGCAGCGATAAGACCGGGACCCTGACAACAGGAACCATGACCGCCGATGTTCTCTACATCGGGAATGAAAGGATCGACATCACCGGCGCCGGATACGAGCCAAATGGGGATTTCAAGGTCAAGGGGGAAACGAAGGATCCTGGTCACCTCGGAGAGGGCTTCAGGAACATCATGTACGCTTCACTGCTGTGTTCGGATGCCACCATGGAGGTTGAGGAAGGGCAGAGGAAAGTGATCGGCGATACCACGGAAGGCGCGCTCATAGTGATGGCCGAGAAGGCCGGATACGATCTGAAGAAGCAGAGGGACATGGACCCCAGGGAGGACGAGCTCCCTTTCGATGCGGACAGGAAGATGATGTCAACGGTCCATGACATGGACGGAAGGCTTGTCGGATTCACAAAAGGCGCCCCAGAGGCGGTTTTGGGAATTTCCGTAAAGGAGTTCACAAGCGACGGAGAGGTCGAACTTGGAGCTGAGAGAGAGAAAGAGATCAGGAGATTGACGGAGAGGATGGCAAGGCGGGGATACAGGACCCTGGGTTTTGCCTACAGCCCCGACGGGAGAATGGAGGACAGGATGGTCTTCCTCGGTATCGTCGGGATAAAGGATAAGGTGAGGCAGGAAGCGAAGGATGCCGTTCATACGGCAAAGACCGCCGGGATAAGACCGGTGATGATCACCGGGGACCACAAACTGACGGCGGCTGCGATCGCGAAGGAAGTGGGATTGATAACAAGGGATTCGGAGGCAATAAACTGCAGGGACCTGGACGACATGGACGACTCGGAGTTCAAGATGACCCTGAAGACCGTATCGGTCTACGCGAGGGCCTCACCCGAGCACAAGGTCCGTATCGTCAGAGGTTTCAAGGAGATGGGGGAGATCGTCTCCATGACCGGGGACGGCGTTAACGATGCTCCCGCACTCAAGATCGCAGATATCGGTGTTGCTATGGGAATAACGGGGACCGATGTCTCCAAGGAGGCGTCGGAGATGATCATCACCGACGACAACTTCGCCTCCATCGTCGCGGCGGTGGAGGAGGGGAGGGCCATCTACGACAACATCCGGAAGGTGATCCAGTTCCTGCTCTCCTGCAACATGGGGGAGGTGATGCTGATGCTCATAGCAATACTTCTGGGCTGGCCTCTTCCTCTGATCGCGCTCCAGATCCTGTGGATGAACCTTGTAACGGATTCATTCCCGGCGCTCGCCCTGGTTACGGAGCCGAAGGAGCCCGGCATAATGAAAAGAAAGCCCCGGGATCCGAAGGAGAGCGCCATCACCAAGGACATGATCGTCTCCATCCTTGTCTCGGCGGGGATAATCACCATAGGTACACTAGCAGTTTTCTGGTACGACCACTTCTTCCTGGAGCGCTCCGTTCCTCATGCAAGGACCATGGCCTTGACGACAATGGTCTTCTTCCAGATGTGGACCGCCATTGCGACTAGATCGACGACACACACCATGGCGGAGATCGGCTGGTTCTCCAACAGGAGGCTTCTCTTCGCCATAGCCGGATCGGTCCTGCTGATGCTCCCCATCATCTATGTCCCCTATGTCCAGGATGTCTTCGGAACGACGAGCCTGGGACTCATTGAGTGGGCTGAGATAGTGGTGATATCGATGTTCGGCTTGATAGCTGTCGAGTTCTGGGAGCTCCTGAACAAGAGATACTTCCACTACGGGGCTACGGCTTAATACATGGTTGATAAAATCAGAGGTAGCCATCACTCCTCTATCTCGCCCTCTGTATCGACGACCCATGAGACATATTCGGGGCCCATCTCTGAGAATATGCGCTCCTTGAGCTCGGGGGAGATGTACATGTTCGTCAGGATGAAATCCAGTGCCTCATCCTCGTGGACCTTCCAGATGTGGAGATAGAGCTCCTCCTCAACGCTCTCCCTCATCCCCTGGAACACTATGGGGCAGTGGGGGCATTTGACTGAAACATGGATGTCGTATTCCGGATCGTCAGGATCATCCTCGACACCCATGGGGAACTGCTGATCATCGGTCATTCGTCAACCTCGGGGGCAATAGGTGAAGAACATCTGATAGAAAAGGTTTGCCATCCCACAAATAACCGATAGAGAGCTATGGACCAAATATGGTCCATCAACGGTCTTTTTTCATTGGACCAATGGATCATCTATTCGCAAAATGCAGGATTCATATTCATATCCTATCGAAGTCGGAGAGATCGAAGATCGTCCCGTCCTTGAAGCTCGACCTCTTGCATACGATCCCGTAATGAAGCTCGTATTCATTGAGGCCGAGGAGGGCCCCCTTCTCTCTAGTTCTTTCTATTATCCTTTCTGCATCGGTCCTGTTCAGATCCTGCCATTTGAACTCCATCAACAAAGCCTTCTTTTCCCTTCGGTTTAAACATACCAGGTCGATCTCATCTCCCTTATGCCACCACCTGCCTGCCTCGTTGAACCTCAACGGCAGGGAATCGTTCAGATTAAGGTCCATCACTAGCTCCCTAGCTATCCTTTCGAAGACGTCGCCCATGTATGTGTTGAACTCATCTTTTATCTGGTTCACTTCGAAGATATCCTCCTGTATTGCGGAGCGGTTGGGTAAAATGAATTTGAACCAGAACTTCATCATGTTGTCGGTAATGAAATATCTACCCTTCCTAGAACCTTCATTCTCGGTTATTGGGACTTCCCTTTTCACCATCTTCAATTCCGTCAGGTTCCTCAGGTACGGCGTAAGGTCGGAATGCTTCATGCCGGTCCGGTCCTTGATATCCTTAGGGACATTGTTTCCGGAGGAGATCGCTTCGAGTATACGCCTGTAGGTTCTGGAATCTGTGAATTCGTACCGTAACAGGAAATCGACCTCCTCCCTGAGGAAGGAATCAGGCCTTTTGATTTCATTTTCCAGCCAATCGAACACTGGTGCGGTTGTTTTCAGGATATAGTGGGGAATTCCATCCGTAATCGCGAATATCCGACATCTTTCCTCCCATGACGTATCGGGGAAGAATTCCTTTAAGTGCTTGAATTTCAAGGGTCCAAGCTCCATGGAGGAGGTTCTCCTTCCATAGAGGGGACTCTTGTACCCGAGTACCTGATCGGTCATCATGGATATGGAGGACCCCAGAAGTATGACCTTGGTCCTGGTCGAGGCCAGATGGAGATCCACGATCTTTTGGAACCTGGAAAGCACCGTTCGATCTTCTGTGATCAGGTTGGGAAACTCATCCAATATTATTATCCGATCCTTGAGATTTCGCAGTAGGGATTCCCAATCGTCGGCTGAATGGAGGACCCCCTCGACCTTCTGTCCCACCTCCTGTTTGAAATGGTAGATGTTATCACTTTCGGTTGCCAGAAAGAATACATGGTCCAGATCCTTGACCGATTCCACGACCATCCTGGTCTTTCCAATCCTCCTTCTGCCGTATATCACTATCAGTTCGAATCGGTCGCTTTGGAGCTTCTCCCCGATGGAGTCCAATTCATCAGCACGGTCCACAAACATGATAATCTCAATTATCATAATACGAATTATCATATTTAATCGCTTGGTGGTCCGGGTCCCAAAAAGATAATTATTTGCTTTTCACTAGGGCCCCCCATGACCCTCCTCTCCGACCAGGACATCATCTACAAGCTCGAGAACCGGTCGATGAAAATAGACCCGTTCAGGGAGCGCAACCTCACCCCCAACGGATACGACCTCACGATATCCGAGGTCTATACCCGGAATCCGGAAGGCAAGGTGACGATCGGGGCTGTATACCTTGAACACGGTGACTGGTGCCTTGTCTCCACCAGGGAGTTCCTGGAGATACCGCCGAACATCTGCGGGTCGCTGCATCTCAGGTCATCCTTCGTCAGGAAGGGTCTATTGGCAGGTTTCGGACTGGTTGATGCCGGGTTCAAGGGAACACTGACCTTTTCAATTACCAATGTCGGACCGGAGAGGGTCGCTCTGCCCATCGGGGAGCGCATCTGCCAGATAGCCCTGCACCAGCTCTCTTCAGATCCGCAGCACCTCTACGGGAGCCGCTCCGGAACCTATCAGGGGCAGAGGGGAGTGACCCTGGACGGTGGAAAGAGGGTCTGAGCATGAAGGGGGATATCTGCAGGGACCGGGGATGCAGCTTCTGCTGTCATGAAACGGAGATGATCCTGACCGAGGATGATATCTCGAGACTGATGGAGGCCGGCCGCAGGGATTTCTGCGACAGAAGTACGAAGCAGCTCAGGAACAGGAACGGGAAATGCGTGTTTCTGACGGAAAAGGGAGACTGCTCCGTTTATCCTTTGAGACCGCAGGGTTGCAGGCTCTACCCACTCATAATGAAGCTGCCGGGCAGGAAACCGATCATGGACAAGGTATGCCCCCACCACGGCAGATTCTCCATGGACCCCGAGGACGTGATATCGCTCGAATGCCTGATAGCCACCTTGGAGAAGGAAGGGTCCTTATGAAGCTCGTCTCGCTGATGTCCGGAGGGATCGACTCACCGGTTGCCACTTATCTGATGCTCAGGGCCGGGGCCGAAGTGATCGTTCTGAACATGGACACCAGGCCGCTCGGCGGGGATGACGAATTAATAAAAGTTGAGGAGCTAGTCAAAAAACTACATTCCCACTTCCCGGGAAAGGTCAAACTCCTAAGAGCGCCCCACGGCCTTCTGCTGGGATCGTTCAGGGAACACAGCAATCCCAAATACACCTGCATTCTCTGCAAACGGTCAATGCTCTCACTGGCGGACAGACTATGCGATAGATACGGGGCCGGGGGCATAATCATGGGGGATTCCCTGGGCCAGGTCGCAAGCCAGACCCTCCAGAACCTGGCCGCGGTGAGCGCCGGCATCAAACACCCGATTATCAGACCGCTCATAGGATTCGACAAGCTGGAGATAGAGAAGATAGGGAGGGAGATCGGGACCTTCGAGATCTCCATCAAGCAGACAATGGGGTGCCAGGCGGCACCCAGATTTCCTATAATCAAGGCTGAGCTCGAGCGTCTGAACGAAGAGGCGAAGAAGGGTAGGCTCGGGGAAGTCCTCGAAGAGGTGCTGAAAAAGGTCGAGGAAGTTCC
Organism: Thermoplasmatota archaeon; assembly: GCA_048569615.1. Classification (GTDB taxonomy): domain Archaea; phylum Thermoplasmatota; class Penumbrarchaeia; order Penumbrarchaeales; family Penumbrarchaeaceae; genus JAYEPK01. The sequence continues at coordinate 27,493 of JBLIRK010000007.1, forward strand.
CATCCGTTAGATTAATGATATAGCGGAGTGATACGGTTTTTCAGGTGATACCTTGGAATACGCCGACTGCAAGATGTGCGGCTGCGGCCAGCTGCTCCCCTTCACAAGTCCCGATGGATTCCTTGTTTACTTCTGCACATACTGCAGGGCCAAGTTCTCCGGCTACGTTGACGACCCGATGTTCGAAGGCAGCCCCATCTTCGCCGAGATGGCATATTATTCCATGAGGGACACCTCGGACCACGGGGAATCCTTCACAAGGGGAGAGCTCATGGACGCCTACAAATCCATCCTCGACGAGTTCCCTCCCCAACCATCGGAGGAGAATGTCCCGGAGTGCCCGAAGTGCAGCAAGGAGCTGCTGATCCAGTACGACCTTATCGACCTTGCCTGGCTCCCCGAGGTTTGAGGAATATTATCGATAATACATTATTTATATTCAGGGATGCAATTCTGAAGAGACTCACCAGGGAGGGATCGGTCTGGCCAGCAAGTATCTGACAGTGTCGATTATATCTTTTATCATCATGGCGACAGGCATATTGCTTGGAATCGTTCTCATTGTTATGTCGCTTGCGATCACCTCAGATGTGGCCTACGAAGGGGATTTCGAATACGATTATACGGATGGTTATTACTACCTTGAACTGGACGGGGGGGACCTCGGCAGCAGACTGGACATATACATCGAGAGCAGGTCCTCAAATGACATCGAGATGGGCATCTATGTTTACCAGGATTACGAAGAAACAGGATCCTACGAGGGAGAAACAACTATAGATGAGTCATTCTCCATAACCTCAACCGGGACCGTGACCATCGAAATCTGGATATGGTCTCTTGGGTTTGACATCTCGGACCTAGATATTACCATAGAGACGAATTCATACGTCGGATTGATTTGTTTCGGGATCGTTCTTCTGCCTCTGTCTTTCATTCTGGGAGCCGGTCTGGGAATTGCCTTCCTTGTTGTCCATTTCAAGACCAGGGGAGACAAGAAGAAGGTTGACAGCAAGTACAAGCAGGAGATAATCGATCTGGAGAAGAAGATCAAGGAGATGGACAAGCTGGGGATAGACACTTCCAAGGAGAGAAAGCTCCTAGAAGAATATAAGAAAGGATGACAGGATTACGAGACATTCCGGGAGAGTTTGCGATGTCCCCCGACAAGAGCGCAAAATTGAAGGACCTCCACAAGGCCAACGTTGACCTTGAATACGTCATCAAGATGCACAAGGAGCTCTCAGCCAGACTCGAGATGCTTCAGGCAAAGCATGACACCCTGGTCGCCCAGAAGATATCGTCGAAGGAAATGGACAGGTCGTCAAGAGTGCAAAATCACCTGAAGAACAGGGAATACGAGAATGCCCATAGGGAGTTGAACAGGTTCGAGAAGTATATTGCAGAATGCGAGGTGAGGCTTTCCCGGACAAAGGGTGTGAGGGACAGGTTCCTCGAGATCAAGGACAGATGGTCCTCCTTTATCTGGGAGAACGAGGTCGAGGACGGAGAGCGGCTGCTGGACGATGTGTCAAAGGCCATAAACGATATGGATCTCCAGAAGGCCGAAGCCCTGATGAACAAGATGGAGCAGAGGATGAAAAAAGGAGAGGTGGAAAAGGACAGGCTTACATCGCTTCGGAGCCGGTTCAAGGAGCTCATCGACTTCAATCAGGAGATGATCGACGAGGAGGTCATCGACAAAAGGGAGCTCGTTGACAGGAACAAGGTCGAGAGGCTCTTCGAGGAAAAGAAACTCGATGAGCTGGATGCCCTCCTGACCGAGAAAATGGAGATGATGGAGGACATCAAGGTGAATTTCGAGAGGTCAACCGAGCTCTACGAAGAACTGGACGACATGATCGACAAGTTCAGCGGTAAGGGGATGCTGAAGATCCCCCCGTCCTTCGAGGGTGCGATCCGCTACTACGAGGAGTGCGATTACAGGAATGCATACAAGAGTTTCAAGCAGGCCAAGGCGGAGCTCGATGAATACTTCGGAGGGGCCGAGACGAAGTTCTCCTTCAAGCTGGATATGAGGGGAACATCGGTTAAAATGAGCAGGTGGGAAGAGGGTTTCCTCGTATTGAAGAACGAAGGACCGCTTCATTTGGAGAATATCAGGATTACCAAGGCATCGGATAACTTCAAAATCGATGTGGACGAGGAGAAGGTGACGGTGAAGGCGGGAAAGGAGGAGAGGATACCCATCAGGATCCAGATGCAGGAGGAGGGAGTTGTCCCGATCAAAGTCAAGATTTCCTACAAGGATCCCATGACCAAGGACCTCAAGGAGAAATTGAAGAAGTTCAGGGTGGATGTTGCCGAGGCGCCCGGACAGATGGAAGAGGAGACAAAGGCCAGACCTCCTCTTTCAAAGAGGGATTCCATCAAGGGCAGGGTGGAAGAGGTCTACAAGATCAAGGACGAGGAGCAGGCGGGGTTCAGGGAGGGGGATTTCTACTCCTACCGGATAGTTGATAAACTGGGCGCCGGCGGTTTTTCGACCGTTTACAAGGTGTCCGATGGGAAATATCATTACGCCATGAAGACACCGAAGGACATAGGTATCGAGGGCGACGAGACGATCGCCATACAGAAGAAGGACATGCTGAAGTTCAAGAAGGAGGCGTCCATCTGGGCCACCCTCACCGACACAATTCCGGAAGATGTGGTCATGCTCATCGACATGGGACTGGAGCCTTTCCCATGGTTCGTTATGGAGCTTGCCGACGGCTCCTTGAGGGACCACCTCGAGGGGGCCAATTCGAGAAAGCGTTTGGACACCGCAATGGAGATACTGACCAAGTTCGACAGGATACACCATCTCGGTGTTGTTCACAGGGATATCAAACCCGAGAACATCCTCTACATAGACGGTAAGGCAAAGGTCACGGACTTCGGGATATCGAAACTCGTCAACTCCACGACCAAATCCACCGTGGGCATGTCCGGGACCTGCTTCTACATGTCTCCCGAGCAGATCTCCAAGTCAAGGTTCGGCACGGTGGACTGGAGGACGGACATATGGCAGCTCGGGGTGCTGACCTACGAGATCCTCACGGACCATCTTCCCTTCGATGCCGAGGACCCCTACGAGATCACATCCAACATCCTCCACGATGAGCCGGAACCCATATCCAGCTATGCTCCCAAGCTCGAACCCATCGATGAGATCCTGTTCAAGGCGCTTGACAAGGACAAGACCAAGAGGTACCAGTCGGCCATCGAACTGAAGTTCGCCATAGAATATGCCCTCAAGGATTGAGAGTTTCGAGATATGTCATTATCCTCGAAGGGGCAGCACCTATTGCTGTGCAGGTCTCCATGCTGATCCCCCTTCCCGTGAGGTCCATATGGTGCTCCCCGAACTTCATTATCTTATCAGGTAGCCCTCTGGGCCCAAGACCGAACACGAGGAGAACGGACCTTCCCTCCTTCAGCATCGATGCGACATCGCGGGGAGAGACGGAGAGCTTCTCCTCTGGGCTCCTCGTTGCGATCACGACCTTCCCCAACTGGGGCGGGAAGCCCCCCTTGGGGAGCGGGAAATGGTTGAACCTCCCCTCCTCCGCCAGCTTCACGATCCAGTCCCCTCCCTGCCCGATCGAAGTGGTTCCGACGAGCCATTCCGCTACCTCCCTGGGGGTTCTGAGCTCCCTGTCGAATGGAAATCCGAAGACGCATAGGTTGCAGTCGAAGGCGGCCGCCACCGGGGCCGCCCTCGCAAGGGCTCTCCGGTGGGCCTCAGCAAGCTTGACGGGGTCCAGCGAGTTATACAGACCCATCGTCAGCCTTCCCGGCATCCTTGAACCCCCTGAAAACAAGATAGATCTCTATGGACTTCTTGAGCGACGACCTGGGTTTGATCCTGTCTACATTCGTGAAAGATCCGGAGAATTCCTCCATCAGCTCGTTCATCTCGTCCCCCTGGAACATCTTCACCACGATCGATCCCCCCGGTCTCAGCACCTGCACACCGAGCTTGAGAACGGCCCAGCTGAGTGCGAACCCCCTCCCCCTGTCCAGGGTCCGGTTCCCGGAGAGGCTGGGGGAGGCGTCGGATATGACAGCATGGAAGGAGTCACACTTCTCCGTTATCCTTTCCAGGGTCTCGGGATCCTCTATGTCGCCCCTGATGAAGTCCACACCGTCGATCGGCTCCATGCTGACAAGGTCCACGGCAACGACCTTGCCACCCCCTCCCACTATATTCAGGGCGACCTGGCTCCATCCACCCGGAGCCGCCCCCAGGTCAAGCACCCGGTAGCCTCTCCTCAGGAGATGGGTCCTGCCGTTGATCTCCTTGAGCTTGTAGGAAGCCCTAGACCTATAGCCCTCGGATTTGGCTCTCCTGTAGAAAGGATCCCTCTTTCTCTGTTTGATCCATTCCTTGGACAATGGACCGCACCTTCAGATGGGTTTTATGATTCCGATGGTCGGTTCGTATACCTGGCCCTCGTCAAGGAGCTCCTGGATGGTCTCCTCCAGCTGGATCTTGTCGATACCCTTCTCCTCGCATTTCGTAATGATATCCCTGTAGAGGGCGCCCTTTTCACCCGAAAGCCCTTTGATCATCTCGAGTATCTCCTCCTTCACATCCTCCCTGGGTTCGGGCGCTTCCTCCGCAGGGGCCTCCTCCTGGACCTCCGGGATTGGTTCCCCGCTGCCTTCCATGACCAGCCCGATCGCGGACCTCAGGCCCTCCTTGTAAGGCTCGAGATCGATATTGCCGTAGAGACCCACACCGCTGACGGCTCCCTCGGCCGCCCTCTTAGGATGCCCCTTTTCCATCAGCTTATCGACCTCCGGGGTCTCCTCCTCCAATGCATCCTTCATTGCCCTCAGGCGCTCCATGGTGAACCTTGCCGTCTGAATGATCCATCTATCCCTCTGGGAAACGGACACCGGGAACACAGTTTCGGGCTTCACGGAGGCGTAGAATGTCCCGTCCTCCCTGACGAATGTCCTGACCTTACCAACGACCCCGACAAGGGCAGGGGTGTCGAGCTTCATTATGGCCGAGATGGCCTCGGGCTGGAACTGGCCGGCATAGAGGTAGAAGGTCCCTGTGGGATCCCTCACCTCGACCCTGAACTGGGGGGAATCCTCCGTTCCTGTATTGGTCTTGGACATCATCACCCCGATGAAATAGAGCCTGTTCACGCTTGTCCCAAGGGGAGTGATCACATAATTGGGCGCATTCTCCTCCAGTCCCCGGTCCTCGTGCTGGGACCTGTTGTATTCCAGTGCGAAAACCCTCCTCGCCACCTCTCTCATCCTCGCCATCAGAGCACCTCCAGAATGTCGTTCAAGGCCTTGACCTCGTCCATGTATTCCTCCTTTTCCTCCCTTACCAGGGATGGGAGCATGGTTGGTCCGAAATCATCCCTGATGACGTTTCCCCTCATGGAAACATCCATCCCCAGGAGCTTTTCGTTCAGGAGCTTGATTATCTTCTCCTGGTCGTCGCAGAACTCGTCCATGCAGTTGCTGACGCTCATTCCCAGGACCTCCTCGGTGATCTCGGTGTTCAACACCGCGAAGAGGGCCCCGGTTCCGTCATCCATTATCACCTTTGTCCTTAGGTCGGCGAAACCCTCCTGCTGGGCGTGGACGGAGCAGCTGCCATTGACCAGAGCCCTGTTGCATTCGGGGCACCTGAAGATGAGGCCGGAGCCGTCCCTTATCTCGATTATTGTCCCGGAGACCTCTATATCCGTGGCCCCGGCGTTGATCAGGTCCTCCGCAAAGAGTTTCGGTGTGGACATCACATCGAAGTCCTTGTCCTTCTCCTTCTTCAGCTCCACCCTCTCGTCGAAATTTATCTGGGGGATCCCCCTCCAATCCTTCACATAGGCCCCCTTGACCGTGATCACATCGCCAATCTCGAGGGAGAGGTCGCTCCACACCGTGAACCTGACCCTCTTCGTGTCATCGGCCAGCATGCCGTCGTAGATCGTCTTCTTTCCCGTTTCAGTCTCGATGGACCTCTGCTCCAGATTGATTATCTTGGCTGTGAACTGGATGTTTCCCATGCCGGGTCTAAGGTCCTTGAGCTTGAGCTCCTGCAAGTTTCCGAATCTGGGGAGCTTTGAAACATCCAGTCCTTCGAGGGCTCCGCCCTCAAGCTCCTCTACCTTGGAGAATTGGTTGAGGTTAATCTCGACCTCGCCGCGGAAGGTCTTTGCCGAGGCGCCCTTTATCAGGTAATCCCTCCCCTTCTCGAGGAGGTGGCCTTCCCAGGAAACGAACCTGCGGATCATGGTCTTGTCCGCAACAAGACCGGAGATGAGCGTCTTGTCGCCGTTCTGTGTCTTCTGGACCCGCTCCTTGGAGGCGATGCATCTGACGGTGAGGTCGATGTTCATCTCCCCTCCCTTGAGCTCCTCGAGGGTCTTCTCCCCCAGTGGCGTGAAGGTTACCGGCGTCCCGCCGAACTTCCTTATGATGGCCTTCTTCGCCTCCTGGGGTATTATCCCGTATTTCAGATATCTGTCCATCTCTTCCTTTATCCTGTCCTCTTCTATGTCCGGTAGCGCCTCCCTTATCTCTCGGATAACAGGCGCGATCTGTTCTTCTTGCATATGGCACCCTCCGCGCCCCTGCGGGGTAGTTTCGATGAATGAACTTGATGGTTAAAAGGGTTCCTTTGACCCATTGAAAGGCTCCATTTCCATTGGAGGTGGGGTCAATGCATCTGGCCGGGTGTCATCGGGGGCTGTTGAGGCGGCGCGGCCGCATATGGAACCTGCATAGGCTTCTTGGGGACTATCGGTATGCCCAGCCTCAGCTTGTCCTCATCCGAAAGTGATTCAAGGTCAAGGGTTAAAAGCACCCTCAGCTCCTTCTTCTTCTGGGAGACGACGTAGAGTCTGATTATGGCGATAGGAAGGACGATGATGAAGGCAATTATGAAGAATATGGGGACAACCGGGAGCATCGGCTCGTAATGGGTCTTGAAGTTCAGGATGACATCCTTGTCATCGTAGGGATCATTTGGATCATCGGGGTTGTAGATGATTATGTAGTAGGTGTTCGCATCGCAGTCCCTGAAGGCCAGGTTCCACTCGTGCTCCCTGTTGATATTGTTCAGGGTCACGTTCCTGAAGGACTTTGATTTCAGGTATTCGTGGAGGGTCAGATCGCCCTGCGCATCAAGGGATATCTCGGGAGCCTCGTTCTTGTAAATGTAAACATAGACAGAAGAATGCTCGTCCGCGAAATCCGGTTCGAGCTCGAAATAGAAGTACAAGAAATACAGATTTGGGATCGCAACGGTATCCACCCTATTGGCCGGTGTGTTGGTATTCCAAGGGATGACAAACTGTTTTTCCTCTTCGGTGCTGAGCTCCATCACAGGGGCGAGGTAAACTCCAAGCACCACGGCGAAGAGGAAGACGGAGAATATTATCCCGAATATCCACCTGTTCCTGGCAGCATCCAGGTCCGCAACGCGGTCCATGAGCTTTTCCTGTATGGTGTCGCTGTCATCCATCATCTGTAGAGGCCCCCAGAGTAGGTCGGAACACTGCCTGATGGAAATTGAATGTTTTAATCTTTTGTATATGGGAGAGGCCGCTCTCACTCTTCCATCTCACCGTATTCCGCCCTCCTCCCCATGTTCCTGAGCACAATGAGCAGGACCAGTATGACGAGGAATAGAATGACGGATGCGATAATGGCCCCGGTTCTGAGGTACCCGTTATGGACCCTGGGAAAGATGTCGGCATTGTCTCCTATCCCGTCTCCGTCCCGATCCCTCCACTCCGAGCTGTCGTAGGGGAACTCGTCACCGTTGTCCCCATGCCCGTCACCGTCGGAATCCATCCATTCGCGGGGATCTTCGGGGAACCTATCGAGCTTCAACCCGGTTGTCGAATCAAGGTGGTTGTAGCCGGCATTCCAACGGTCGGGGTAGCCGTCCCTGTCCGAGTCGAGGGAAGCGGAGATGTCGTTGGGGAAGGCGTCGTACCGGTTCTTCACCCCGTCCCCGTCGTTATCCATCTCATCCCACCTGTCCCTGATGTCCATGACCTCTATCCGGATCGCAATCTTTTCGCTCGAGAACTCCCCGTCCTCGACCCACATCTGAGCGGTCTTAAATCCCTTCGTTCCGTATGTATGGTTGACATGCATGCCCATACCTGTGACCCCGTCCCCGAAGTCCCAGTGGTAGGTCAATACGTCCCCGTCCGGATCGTACACAGGCTCGGTCCAGAAATGAACGGGCTCCCCGTCCCCTGGATACCTTGGTGCATAGTAGATCACCACCGGAGAGTCGGGTTCCTGGTTTACATCACGGAGAACCATGGTGATCCGTGCCGTATCGTTGGCCCCGCACGTGTCGGTGGCCATGAATACGATGGTGATCTCGATCTCGTCGAGGAAACCCATGTCGCCTCTCCATATATCCTGGTCATCCAAGTTGAAAAAGAACTGCCCGGTGATCGGATTGATGTCCCAATCGATCCCGTCCCTCAGACCCGCATAAGGGAGCTGCTCCCTAACGGAGCCGTATTGATAACTGAAGTTCTCGTTGAAATTCACCGAAAACACGACCCTGTCTCCCGGGTCCGGGTCCGTGCAGACGGGCCGTATATTGATCCTCGAGAACTGCGACCAGGTCGGTGTTATCGTCGGTATCGTTATGGTCGGCGGATCGTTGACATTCTGGACCTCAACAAGGATACCCAGTTCGACCTCAGATCCCGATCCATCCGTGATCATGAAGCTCATGAGCTGGCAATCGTTTAGCACATCATCGTTGTCGGGAACAATAGTTACGGTCCCGTCAGAGATCGCGGGTGTGCTGGACCAGGTGGATGACATATTTGGAACCCACTCGATGAAGATCTCTTCCCCGTCCGGATCGCAGACGCCGACCTCGAAGATGAGGGTCTCATCCTCCATGACATCCACCAAACCCCTGAGGTCCGCTTCATAGGAGTCGGAGCTTCTCCTCTTTGCCGTGAATACCCGATCACCGATCGAAATGTTATGGACTATGGGAAGATCGTTGACGGGGTAGATCTGCTGCCTCAACATCCTTGTGGCATATGAATGCTCGTCGAAGACCCGGACCTCGAAATCCAGGTAGCCGAACTGCTCCTCCTTCGGCTCGATGGAGAGGACCTTCACACCGTCCAGCTCCTGGATGGTAATGTGTGCCATCTCGAGGTCCATCTCATGCGTCCATTCATCGTCCCCGCCCCCCCTGATAAGGACCTCGACAGGGTCCTCCCCTTCGGGATCGATGAAGGGACCGGTGCTGTCCAGAAGCCGTAAGATCCTGTTCTCCTCCTCCGCGATGGAGGGTAATCCCTCCCAATCGGCATTTATCCGTATAGGGTCATCGTCCCATATGTAGAACGCCTCGTTGAAATAGTATGTCTCGGATGTCAACTGGGGCATGACTGAAGCGGCCGGCAGGTTCTCTTTTGCAGATACCTGGACAGCATGGGGATACGGTCTTTCCGTGAATCTAACTCCTTCAAAAGTGTACTTATAGACCTTTCCGTCGGTGACATCTACATCGAATACATCCACTGGAGATCCCTCTATATAGACAATATATCCGGGACGGCCGTCATCAACCTGGACCCTGATCCAAGCGGGCATGTGGCCTTCGGCATCCATATAGGTCACATAGAGCGTGAACACCGTTCCGTAATATCCGCCGAAGCTGTAATCGTTGCAGGGGAAGTCCGTCTCTACCCATACATCCATTATGACAGGAGGGGTGGTCGGGATCTCTTCCACTATGTTGACCTCAATAGTGTAATCGGAGAAGGCTGACCAGTCGGCCAACGTGAAACCGGCAACCTGACCACCTGACACCCATCCGTTCTTCGGCTCCTCGTACAATCCTATATATGCTCCTCGGCGGTCACTACGACCGCCAAAATTAAGGTCGGGAAATACCAAATGGACACTATCCACCTGTGCAATGACCGCCGAGATCCGGTGCTTCTCGATCGTCCAGCCGTCATCCGGGGTGTTCCAAAGCCCGTCCGATCCCTTGTCCCTGGATGCCAGGACCACCCAGACCCAGTTGTCCCAGAATTGGGTTGTCGTGGGATTGCTCTTCAGGTTGCAGTCCGTCCTGTTGACATGAATATCGAACCGCCAGACCCTTGATCCGTTGCTTCCTGTTATTCTATACCAGTCGACTGGATTGGTCTCAGTGTCGATACGGCCGGAGGCGGGGAGCTCCGAGGTAGCGTTTAATATGTCGTTCGAAACTTGATCGTTGTCGACCCGGGCGGTGGCATCCACTTCCAGTTCGTAATGGGCCGTGAAGTCCGGTCTGGTAACCGAAGCCTCAGGACTGATGTGGAAATTGAACGATATTCCGATATAGTAGAATCCGGTCTCGGACAGCCCGTCGGTGAAACCGTTGTTGTCGATCGTTCCGAATGACGGCCCGGGCGTCCTGAATGAGAAGGTCCAGTTCTCATCATACGATATGCCGTCGGTATCGTCCCTGTCATCATAATACCATTCGTTCCCGCCCAGCTCGTGCTTTCCGATCACAGGGTCCTGGTAAATAGCAAACACCATGAGAAAGTCCGCCCAATCATGTTCCAGCTGATGGTTCGTCTTGTTGATCTCGAGCTCGTAGAGGTCCCCGGTGTTGTTCGTGTAGTTCAGCAGGTTCAATCTGACGTCCCGGACGCCATTCGGGGACCCCGCCCTGGGGTCCACATCCGGGAGCCTCAGCTTGTACCAGTCGATGGTGTCCAATGTCATCGGATCGCTGGACCAGGTGAGGTTCCCGTACAATATCTCATAGTCCGAGGATATCAGGGATCCGTTGGCATAATCGAAGAAGTCCCGCTCCCCCTCCGCATCCGAGGCAAAGGGCGAGCTGTCCGGGAGTATAATGGCCGGTCTATGCTCGCCTTTTCCCTTATCCAGAGGCGGCCCCGAAAAGAGCAGTAATAGGGCAAGGAATGCGATCATCATGGCTCTCCTCATCTTCACACCACCTGGAAAGTATCGGTCTCCGGTTATTAACGAAGAATGGTACAGGTTTTTTATAATATGGTCTCACAAGTGCGTTGCCGGTGCACGTTCCAATCAAAAAAGCAAAATATGAAAAAGGGCGGTCAAGGGCGAGGTGTCCGAATGAGAAAGATACCAATCATCACAACAGCGGCCCTATCGCTCCTACTGATCGCCCTTGTCCTCCCCCAGGGAGCGAAGGGCGCTGCGGTCGCCGTGGACGAGCAGAGCCTTGCGTACACCCCCGAGACCATCACCAATACCGATGCGGTGACAGTGACCGTGGATATCATATTCGTCGATGCGGAGCCGCAGGAGAACGGTGTTGTCCTCCTCTGGAGCCTCTGCACCGATTACATCTGCGAGTCCGCCAACGACGCCGTCATGACCGAGGTCTCAAACGGTACATGGTCGGCAACCATCGGACCCTTTCCCGAAGAGAGCGGAACAGGGGATCCCTATGTCGAAGTGAAGTTCCACGTTGAGGTCACCGCAGATCCGACCGACGGAACGACTGATCCCGTGGAGGCCACATCAGGGGATCCCATCGTACTCGAATTCACCGCCACTGCGGATGATGATGACGCGGGAGACGATGACACAACAGATGATGACAGCGATGATGATGACGATGATTCTCCCCTCGGCGCCGAAGTGATTCTGGGAGCCTTGGTCATCTTCCTGGCGGTTGCCATCATCCACAGAAGGAAAAAGCTCTAGATCGGAGGGTTCCAGCCGTCCTCGATGACCTGGTAGATCCTCTCCTTGAGGTCTCCGCTCTCCAGCAAGGAGATCCCTACCTTGCTACCGGGCACGAAGACACCCACACCGTTCGTCTCATCGCTTGAGGTCTTTCTCTCCATTACGGTATCGATGGCAAGCTTTCCGGTACCGTCCCCCTCGCTCGCTGCCATGAGTATTGGTCGAATATCACCGAAGTCCTCGAAGACCTGCACAACATCCAGGCTGTAGCAGTCAAGTGTCGGCGAGATGATACTGGCTGATAGTATTCCCTGGGACCCCGTTACCATCCTTGCCGCCTTATTCAATCCGTAGAGACCCCCTCTCCCGACACCGATAAATGCGGCGTTCATGTTCGCATCGGTATTGGGATTACCTTCGGGGTCCTCTCCGTGCACCCAATTGTAGCATACCTGGATGTCGTTCTCGAACCTCAGGAAGTCCTTATGTCCCATCTCCCTCCAGTCCAGTATATCAACGTCCGGATATATTGACTGGGTGGATTCACCGTGGCCCCTCATGTCCGGTGCCATTACATTGTAGCCCATGGACTGGAGCTCCCTGGCGAAATCCTCCCACACAGTCCTGTCCTGGCCTATATCGTGGACGAGATAAATGGTCTCAGATCCGGATCCAGGGGCCTGGTAGAAGGTGGCGTTTATGACCACTCCGTCGCTGGCCGCCATGAAGATATCCCTTCTGTCCTCCCTCGCTTCCCCGCTCTTGTCAAGCAATGAAATTGTTACCAGGGCGGCGATGATTATCAACAACGCAACCATCACAGCAAAAGCCAATCCGAGAAGCCAGGGCTTCGGTGACTCCCTCGAATAGGAGAGCTTCTCCTTCCTCTCCCTGGTCTCCTTCAATCTCTTATAGGGGTCCAGACCGGGATGGATCTTCCGGTAGTGCTTAGCCAGGTTCTTCCTGTCGATGACCAGCTGACAGTCCGGGCACTCCACTTTCGAAGAGGTTTTGGGCATCTTATCCGTCCTTCATTCATCCTTGGTTATTTATTGTTTTTTTGATTGGGATTTGAATTGTCAGATCCTCGACCGGTACCCGATCAGCAGAGCCATGAGGGCGCTTTCGACGTCCTGCTGGCCGAGGGCTCCCAGCTTGACCGGGTCCATGGAGCCCAGATATGAGAGCATCCCAGGACTGCCCTTGACCGCAGCCCATAGCTCTCCGGATATCGCAGGGTCCAGACCTTGTTTCCCAGCGGTCTTGATGAAATCGTCCTTGCCCACGCCGATCATGCGAAGCAGCGCCTCCCCTTCCATACCGATATCCCCATCCTGTATGGCTACTGCCGGCAGTGACATCAGCTGCCTGGGCCAGCTGTCATCCCTGGGGTCCATTATGGCAAGCCTTCCCCCCGAGGAGAGCGTTGAGTGCTTGTCGACCGCCTGAACACCTGTGAGGACGAGGAGGTCGTATCCCGATTCCTCCAGGCAGATATCCCTGTCCTGGCTGCCCTTGGCAAGCCACAGGCATCTCCTCCCGGAATCACGCACCCACTTGGCAACGAGGGTCCTCTTTCCGGTTCCGGACTCCCCCGCCAGAACTATCGTTTTCTCCTTCCGGAGGAGCTCACCGAGCCTCACCTCCAGCGAGGGCCGGGGTATGTAGCCCGAAGGTATCTCGGGGGGATTCACGGGCTCCCATCCCTCGGGGATGCATACGCCAACAGCCTCATCGCCCCTGACAGAGCTCGAAAGCCACAGTATATCGCTCCATGTGAGGGTCTCCTTCTCCAGGGTCAGCATCAGCGAGAGCGGGACCGCCTTGAGAGAAAGCTGCCCGAGCCGGTCGTTTATCCTTCGGACAGAATCCACGAACCTGTCCATGTACTCATTCCCGGTCTCGTCCCTCCATCGGAGCTCGTGCTCGTTGACCTTGTGTCTTAATTCCCTGGCAGTCCCGGAGCCGGTCTGGGTGAGAAAGTAGAGCTTGACCCTCCGGGGGCGTCCCGGAACCCTCCCCATGTCCTCCCTGACCAAGCCGTCGGACATGAGCGGCCGGAGTGTCCTGTGAACGTGTGTCCTTCCAATCCCGCAGAACGATGAGATCTCGTCCTGATCGGCTCCGCCCCCCGAGACCTCATCCCTTTCGGCCTTGTGCAGAAGATAGACAAGGACCCTGTCGGCGGAGGAGAAGATCCCCGTGGGGATCACCTCCGTCCCCTGCCGTATTCCTTGGCGGCGCTCACAAGCCCTTTGAAAAGCGGTGCGGGATCCTGCGGATGGGAGAGGAACTCGGGGTGGAACTGGCTTCCTATATGATAGCTGTTGGACCGGAGCTCCCCGATCTCCATCTTGATATTGTCTTCGGACACCGCCGAGAATATGAAACCTCCGGATTCGATCCTCTCGATGTAATCGGGATTGATCTCGTAGCGGTGCCGGTGGCGCTCCCAGATCTCGTCCGCTCCGTAGAGTCCGTAGGCAAGCGTATCCTTCCTCAGTTTTGCCTTCTGTGCTCCCAGCCTCATGGTCGCTCCCATCTGGGTGATCCTCAACTGCTCAGGAAGGATATCGACGACCGGGTGGGGGGTCTCCTTGTCGAACTCAGTGGAGTTGGCGCCTTCGAGGCCGATGACGTTCCGGCAGTACTCGATCACGGCAAGCTGGAGCCCCAGACAAATTCCCAGGAATGGGATGTTGTTCTCACGTGCGAATCGAATAGCCTCGATCTTGCCCTCGGTACCTCTAACCCCAAAACCACCCGGTACGAGGATCCCATCGCACCGTGCCAGCTCCTGCTTCATCTGCGTTATGTCGCCTTCCCAGTCGTTTCCCTTCTCCGGGGCATCGATCCATACTATATCGACGTTGACCCCAACCTCAGCTCCGGAATGCTCGAAGGCCTTGTAATGGGAGATGTAGGAATCCTTCAAACCCGTGTACTTGCCCACCAGGGCGATCCTTATTGTTTCCCCGGGGGATTCTATCCTGAAAACGAAATCGTTCCAGCTCTCCAGGTCCGTGGGATTCCTCTCCATCCCGAGCCTGTCCCTCACCCTGTCAGTGATACCCTGGTCGTGGAGGAGTTTTGGAACGGAATATACCGTACCCACATCGTGGGCTGAGAAAATGGCGCCCACGGGGACATTGCAGAACAGTGCTATCTTCCTCTTCGTTGATTCCTCGAGGGGCTCCGTGCATCTTCCTACTATGATGTCAGGCTGGATGCCGATGGACCTCAGCTCCTTCACGCTGTGCTGGGTCGGCTTAGTCTTCTGCTCCCCCACCACCCCCATGATGGGAACCAGGGTGGTGTGAAGAAACATGACGTTCTCATTCCCCTCGTCCATCTGGAACTGCCTGGCAGCCTCCAGGAAGGGCATGGATTCCATGTCGCCCACGGTCCCTCCGAGCTCGATGAGGCATACATCGGCCCCGGAATCGGAGGCGACCCTCCTTATCGTGTTCTTGATCTCGTTAACGATATGGGGAATGATCTGGACGGTCTTGCCCAGGTAGTCCCCCCTTCTCTCCTTGTCAATGACGGAACGGTATATCTTTCCCGTCGTGATGTTGTGGTCCGAGGAGAGATGAACCCCGAGGAACCTCTCGTAGTTGCCGAGGTCCAGGTCCACCTCGCCGCCGTCCTTGAGGACGAAGACCTCACCGTGTTCATAGGGATTCATCGTCCCCGCATCGCAGTTGAGGTAAGGGTCCACCTTGATGGCGGTGACCTTGAGACCTGAACGTTTGAGAAGGAGTCCGATGGAGGAAGTGGTGATGCCTTTTCCCAATCCCGATAATACCCCGCCAGAGACGAAGATATATTTCATCACTACCACTTCATAGGGTATGCACACCAGGTACATAAAGGGTGTCAGGGGCTCGATAAGACTACGGATTCTCAGGGGCCTATGATGGTCTCGTCCTTGGGGGAGAGGCGCCCGAGGAATGCATCCATCATCCATTCCGGTTCGCCCGTTTTCGTCCTCCTGATCCAGAAGGGCATCATCAACCTCTTTGAGCTGATTATCCTGATGGACCCCTTCTTGAAATTGTACTTGATCTCCCTGTAGATCGTTGACATCAGGGTCTCCCTAACCTTCCTGTCCCTTGCCAGGTTCTTGACCGAGATGGACTTCCTTAGGGACGCCATGGCCGTATTGTAATCCTCCTTGGGGTCCGAAAGGACCTTCGGGGGATCCCTGCCGTCCCATTTGTCCGGGTATGTCTGGATCTCCTCGAATAGATTGGGCGGGAGGTCGGTCACGGTTCCTCCCAGGCTGTTGAACAGGAAGGTCCCCTCCTGCTTCAGGTCCTCGTTCGTTTCGCTGGATTTGAGCTCGTAATCGGCCCTGATAAGAAGGAAGGGCAGATAGCTCATATCAAGCTTCTCGTCCTCGGATGATCCCGCCATTGATCTCGCATCTGTCTCAGAATACTTCACGGGGAGCATCACCGATCCCAGCCACGGATCGGCCGCTGGTTCCGCCTTCTCCTTCCTTGGGGACTCCTTGTACTCAGGAGCGGCGGACTTGACCTCCTCCTTCCATTCCTCGAATCCCGCCCAGGGGTCCAGCAGTATTTCGTCAGGGACCCTGTTCGGCTCCTTTTTCCGCTCTTTTTCCTTCCTTTCCTCCTCCCTGGGAGGGGCATCCTCCGGAGGTGTTTCAACTGGAATTCCAGGCAAGTCGAATAATGGCATCTCCTCCTGGACCTTTTCATCTGGATCGGGCCTCTCCTCGACCTTTTCCGGTGCTTTCTCCATCCGAGGCTTGGGAGCGGCGGGTGCGGGTATGTCCTCCCAGATGTCCAGCTCCTCTTCTTCCTCGGTATTTCCAAATGATATGTTGTAGACCTTGAAGCCCGCAGTCTCCTGCTCCTCCACGAGCCTGTGGTATGATCGGAGTTCGGAAACGGGATCGAAGTCGTCCTCCTGGAAGAGGTCCATGATGCTCCCGGACCCCAACCTGGTCGATCCGGATGCCTTTTCCTCCTCTTCCAGAACGTGCTCCCCGATGGATATCACAAGTGCCGTTCTGTCCCATACGGCCGCCCCCTCCCTGTCCAGAAGCTTTTTCACCTTCCCCGGGACCTTGGATGGGGAGATGAAGAGCATTGAGTCAGCGGAATCGTTCATTG
This sequence comes from Thermoplasmatota archaeon, assembly GCA_048569615.1. GTDB lineage: Archaea > Thermoplasmatota > Penumbrarchaeia > Penumbrarchaeales > Penumbrarchaeaceae > JAYEPK01. The sequence continues at coordinate 44,346 of JBLIRK010000007.1, forward strand.
CCATGGATACGAACATGTCCGCCTCCCCTTCCGTCACCTTGTGCCCGGGGACCGAATATCCCACGGACATCTTCGAGCTTCCTTTCCTGAGAAATATGTAGCGGTTGTCCTGGGAGCTCGTTAGGACGGAATAACCCCTCCCCTTGAATATGGATTCCAGAGTGTCGTGAAGGGACGTCTCATCACCCCGGGGAGGAAAACGGGCTCTGGAGATTAATAGTTTCTTGAAGGGAGCGCTCAATCGTCGAGGTGGGAGAGCACGTCCAGCATCTCCTTCTCGACGTCCTTGGGCTTCTTCTTCCCTCCACCGAAGGAGAGCAGGGGAGCGGTCTTCATTGCTTCCTTCTTCCCGGGCTTGTTCAGGTTCGGTATCTCTATGTCGAAGTCGTCATCCTGCCTCTTGAGGTCTAGGACGGCTGGCTCCCTTCTCGGAGGCGCATGCTTCGCGGGAGCAGGGGTCGGGAGCTCCTTCATCCTGGTCTCCTGGAAGCGCTTCTTCTCCTGCTCCTGCTTCCTCTTGAACTCCTGCTTCTCGGCATCGTACTGCGACTTCAAGACCTTCCGCCGCTCCTTCCTCTCCATCCTTCTCCGCTTCCACCTCTCCCTCCTCTCGGGCTTGTTGGCAAAATGGTAGAGGGCAATGAAACCGGGGTCCTTGCCCGGCGGTAGTTTCCTCTTCCTCAGTGTCAGGGGATTGACTCCGAAGTTGAAGAAGAACACGGCGAGCAGGATCCAGAAAACGATGGCCCACATGTACGGGATGTAGACGAAATCGACACCTGTGATCTGGACGAGGAGTCCCTCCTGGTCATATACGAACTCCATCAAGTAGTCATTGTCCTGGACGTTGTACTTGGAGAAATAGGAGTTGAGATGGACAGGGATTATTATCGTCTCACCATGGAGCTTGGCCTGGAAGGTCCTGGGCGAGGTTATCTTTATGGTGGTGTAGGCGCGCTCCCCCGGTCCGATATCGAGGACGGTCTCCTCCATCTCTATGACCCAACCTCCCTTTGTCAAGGCGTGCATGGTGGGGATATCTATCTCAACTCTCTCGTAGCCGTTGCCCTGGTTGAACACACTGCATTTCAACGTGCCCTTGCCTCCGGAAAGCACGGAGAGCATGGGGGGATCGGTCTCGAACCTGAGCTGGTGGAAGGGTCTGACATTGATATATATGGGATAGTCTGGGATCGCTCCCGTGCTCCGGGAACCTCCCGCTTGGTACTTCATCAGCCACTCGCCCTTGACCGTGACCTTGATGAGGTCGTTGGGCCCGGTGGAATACCTCGTGAAGGGAGAGATCCTGACGAATACCTTGACGGCGATGGCCTCGTACTTGAATCCGGGCCTGAACTCCCATATCGGCTTGTCGATGGAATGGGTGAGCTCGGGATGCTCGCATTCGGTCCACATCCTCAGAAAAACCGCGGTCCTCTCGAACTTGGCCGATCGGTAGATGGACACGTATCCCGAAATATTGGACTGCCCCGGAATCGTGCTCTTGTCCGCCAGATAGGCCTGGGGCCCCGTCCAAAGGTCAATAACATTGCCGTCCCTCTCGTTTCTCTGGGCTTCGTTCGAGGGCTCGAAGTTGAAGGTGACATTGATGGGCCTTACCGCCCGGGCGTCCTCGGTAAAGGGGCCGTATAGTACGAGGGTGGCTCCCAGCATGATGACAAGCATTCCCATTACAAGGGGGAGCCTCGTGCGGGATAACTTCCATCTGCCTTCCAGCATGGTGATGCACCTCATCGGTCCTGGGGGGTGTCCACTTCTTCCACTATCTCCTCACCAGCATAGATCGCATCTATGGAGTGGACCGATCCAGCCATCTCCTCGATGGCCTTTCGGATCTGCACATAGTTGAGATTGAAGCCCTCGACTATCACCTTGATGTTCTCGGTCTCCTGGTCCACCTCATTCAGGAATATGGAGACTCCCGACACGTGTTTTATGGCTGACAGCTTCTCGGAGTATTCGACTATATCCGGCTTGTGGGGTTTGAGAACATCGAGAACTATTTTCCTTAGGTTGGTCAACCCTTTGCCTCCCTGTCCGAAATGTATTTGTGTTTATGTTGTGTATTGGGAGGCGCTATATAAAAGGGTTGGGTCAACACCCTAGAAACTTGAATGACTGGCTCTGGCCAGCAACATGAAGGATTGATGAAGGATGGAGGAAAAGAGACCGTCGTTCATAAGGGCAGCCCTAATCACGATGGGGCTTTATCTGCTGTCCGTCCCCTTCATCATCATACCTTTGATAGGGCCCATACTCGCGGTCACCTTCGTCCCTTATTTGGCTTCGGCAATGGGCTCCAGGTCGGCCCATCCCAAGGAGCGGCTCCCTCTTGCTTTCACCTGTGCATTTATATGGTCGGCCATTCAAACCCTTGTCATCATCCTGGTAATGAGCAGGATCGCGGAGCTCTCCCCAATGGGTTTCAGGCTGGACAGCATTGCAATATGGCTGCTTTTAATGATATGGCTCCTCAACACGCTTTTCACGGTGCTTGGGGCGCTTCATCCCTGGAAGGACCCCTTCAAGGGGCCGCAGGAACCGTAACGTTTCACTGCTGGGGCGGAGGCGTCCGGGGCTGCATCTGCTGACCCTGGGGAGCTGGAGGCTTCTGCGGCTGGGTCATTTGAGGCTGCTGGTATTGCGGAGCGGGAGCCTGTGCGGGCTGAGGTTGGGCATACTGGACCTGACCAGGTTGCTGTACCGGTTGAGGTTGTGCATATTTTACCTGGGCAGGCTGCTGAGCAGGCTGTACCTGGCCGCCGGCAGCTGCGGGAGGTTGAGCACGCATCTGCGGCGGCTGCTCCTCCCATGAAGGAGCGAAGGCCCCCATCTGGGCAACGGCCTTGTCCAGATCCGGATCCTCCTCAGGATAGGCGGCTTCCATGGCCTCTTTCTGCTCCTCGGAATAGGACTGCCACTGCTGCATCCTCTGCTGCTCCGCCATCTTCTTCCTTGCGGCTTCCCGAAGCATCAGCTGCTGTCTTCTCAGCTCCTTGTCCTCCTCCATCAGGCGCTCCATGGACCTGTCCGCCTTTCCAACTGCCCCGATCGTAAGAAGTGTCGCCCCGATCAGAAGCACTAGGAGACCAGGTAAAGTGAATACCCATCCGGATATCCAGCCCTTTCCGCCCCATACGGGCTCTGCAGTGGCCACGGCCCTCATCTCCCCCCACTCGTTTGGCTTTGCCTCGACTATGACCAGGACCCGGTCTCCGCGGTCCCCAAGATCCTTTGCGGAATAGATCCAAACGTGGGGCTCCAGATTGACGTTGCTCGTACTGTGGGCGTTTGCCCTGTTGTCAACACCATCCCCGTTTATCTCATAGGCGGTCATCTTCATATAACCGGCGCTGTCGCCCTGCCATCCGGTATCCTCATCGGTGACCTCCTTGGTTATCTCGCCGAATATCCACTCCTCGCCGCCGGGGACCTCGTAGTGCCATGCATCGTTATAATAGGGCTTGATCGAATCCGGGTTGAAAACTGCCACCATCATGATCATGAAGATGAGGATCATCAGGAAGAATCCCACGACCGCCGTGATACCTCCCGCCCCAATCAGTAGGGGATTTCTGATTCGCTGGACCTTTACCTTTGACATCTTCTCCTGGATGTCTTCCTCCGTGATCTCGGGAACCTCCTCCCCCGGAATGAAAACGAGAGGGGATCCGCAGTGTGAGCATTTCTGGATATCGCCGTAGTTGTTCTTACCGCATTTCGGGCACCGGGTTGCCATGTCCACACCCCGACCAGCATAATGCTAATGGATATAATAGATTTCGTCAGGATGGGGCATCGCTCACTCAAGGAGCCGATCCGAAAAAAAGGTTCTACTTTATACTTTCCAGAATGGATGTCGCATTCCATATGAGGGTCCTTGCATGGAGGGGTATGTTCGGATCGTTTGACAGCTCCTCCAGCGTTGAAACGACGCTTGCGCACCTGAGGTCAAGGGCCTCTCTATTGTCAAAGAGCCTCTCCTTGGAGTCCTTTGCTCCCTTCCTGATGTTCCTTGGAACGGACGTGTCCTCGGAAAGCATATCGAGGTACGCGGAAACCTGCTCTAGCTTCTTCTCTGTGGAGTGGTCGACCATGATCATTCCTCCTTTACCCAGCTCTACGGACGGTGCATGTGATTGACGTGCTGTATAAAAACATTTCCACAAAAAGGGTTCCCTGATCAGAGTAATTATTAATAAAAAAAGGAGAGGGAAGAGTCTCCCTCTCCGCATCTACATTGGCATCACTTCTTCTCTGGTATGACCAGAGTCACACCGCATTCCTTGCAAGGCACCTCGGCGGGCCTCTTGTCGATGGAGACGACCTGCTGGGTCATGCACTTGGGGCACTGGACCTTCACATTCTCCTTCGATGCGGGCTTCTTGTCAGAGACCGGTGCGAGTTTTCCGGGAGCCGAGGGGAGACCGGCAGCAGCTCCGCTCGGGGCCATGGGGGCGCCGGCGGCTTCCTTGATGACCTTCCTGGGACCGCCCGGACCTCCTTCGGCCTTTAGCTTGCTTATTATCTCCTCCAGCTCCTTGACCTCCCTGTTCTTGTTCATAGACAGCAATACAGCGGCTATTATCGCCAGCAGAGCGACAAGTGCAAGGGCTCCTATGAACCATATACTGCCAAGTATCGAGCTGAAATTGAAGCGGGATACGCTCAATTTCTTTGCCTTGGCCTCGTTGTTGGAGGTCGAGGTTTCGATTATGGCATCACCCTCGTTGATCCTCACCTCGAGCTTGTGGTCTCCCGCTGTTGCCTCCCACTCGAAGACGAAGGTGGTGTTGTCGCCCGCCCCTATGTTGTCCGGATCGGTCCTGATGGCCTTGTTGCCGTCATAGAGCGTCACCTCGACATCCTCGGCTAGGGCGGACCCTTCGTTGAATACCGTAACCTCCACTTCGTAGATCTCGCCGTCCACCGGGTTCGAGGGCAGCCTGATGTCCTTGGCAGCCAATGTCAGATCGGGGACAAGAGCTGTCACGTGGATGGTGAAGTAGATCCTCTCCTGCTTCCCGGCACTGGAGCCGTCATCGGGGATGACCTCGAACCTGAGGTCCTTGTAGCCGGAATAGAAGCCGTCGGTCGGCTGGAACCTGATGGTAACGGTGATCTCCTCCTCGTCTCCCATGGGTATCGCCACATGGGCCTTGGACACGGTAATCTCCCATCCGGCAGGATTCGAGGGCTTCTTTATCTCGAAGGTGTCGTCCTTGTTGCCGAGGTTTTCCAGGGTCACCTTGATCTCAAGGTCCTCGTCGTCATTGACCTCCCACCTTTCGGGACTTGCTGCCTCCGCACCCTTGCTTACATCCGCCACTTCCGCCTTGAAGACCTGCTCCACATCCACCGTGAAATCCAACTCCTCGGGGGCCTTGTCCCTGTCTCCCTTGGAAGACACTTCGACGGTGAATTCGTAGCTGTCCGCCTCTACGTCCCGCGGCTCCCTTACCTCATCGAGATCGGGTATGGTGACGTTGAAAAATACATATATCTCCTCGTCGGGCAGGAGAGTGATCGCCCGGTATTGGTTCGGGATATCCACCCAGTTGTCCTTGTTGCCCTTCACATCGACCTCGAATGTATCTTCGGTGTTTGCCCTGTTGTGCAGCTTGAACCTGAAGGTGATCCTGTCTCCCGGTTCCGCTTCCTCTGTGTCCTTGTCCGTTTCGAGTGTGTGCTCGAAGGATTCCTCTATCTCGATGCGGAGAAGTATCCAGTCGGTTGCCTTCTCCCTCTCGGTCTTGGAGGTGGAGTCCCTCATCACGGAGATGTTGAAGTAGTAGAAGCCTGCAAGGGCATCCTGGTTGTCGTCCGGGACCCTGATGGTAAGGGTGAAGCCCTTCTCGTCCGATGTCCTCCCCTTTGCGTCAAGTGAGAGCTTGGAATTGGAAAGGGTTGCCCAGTTGTCGGTATCCTCCTCCCGGACCTCGATCCTGAATGTGTCGTCCTCGTTGCCGAGATTGGCCAGGGTCAGGTCGAAGACTATGTCGTCACCTACCCTGCTCTTCTTCTCCTCGGATTCCGCCGTCACCTCGACGCCGTAGGTCTGCTGGACGTCGATGGTGAACTCCTTCCAAGCCGTCACGTAGTCTTCAGAGGTCCGGAAACCGGTAGTTTCTCCCTCGGATATCCATCTCGCCTTGAAGCTGTACCTTCCCGTGAGAGTGTCGGCGGGCATCTCTACCTTGATCCTTAGAGAGACCAGCTTGCCCTTTCCTACCTCGTATATCTCCTTACCGCCAAAATAGAGGAACTGGAAATCCTCGGGCAGGCTCTCGTCTATCTCCAGCTGGAAATTGTCGTTACCGGTTCCGGTATTCTTTACCTGTATGTCGAAGTAGACCTCCATCTTCGTTGGATCGGTCTTGTTGAGGAAGGTCGGGAACAGATCGTTACCCCTGATGTCGGCGCCATAGGCCTGCTTGACCTTTGTGATGAGCTTGAGGGGCTCGGAGTATTTGTTATCCGCAGCGACATCGCCCTCCGAATAGGCCCATATGGTGGTGTTGAAGTCGAATACCCGGTAGCTCGAATCCGGGATCTTCACGCTAACGGTTATGGTCTCGGACTGGCCCTTGGGGATCTGTGTCGTTACCTTCTTGCTGAGGGTCACCCATTCCGGATACTGTGAGAATTCGATGTTGTCCCATACCTCCTGGGAAACGGCAGCCGGGCGCGTCATGCCCGACTTCAGCACCTCAAGCTTGAAGGTGTCCGCGTCCTCACCCTTGTTCCTGACCTGGACCTCGTAGAGGACTTCGGTGGTTCTTTCATCGACGTCCGGCGTGATCTCCTTTGTCTCCTCGCTGGAGACAAGCTCAAGGTCCCTCCTGGGCTCCACCTTGACCCTCAGCGGCTGCTGGTCGGTCTTGTCCGTGTCGCCCTTGGAGATCGCCTTTATCGTAAAGGTTACCTCCTCCGCGGCAGCGGATTCAGGTATGTCTATCTCGACCCAGATGGTCTTGTCACCGTCTATAGCCAGATCATCGACCGATGTCTCCAGGGTATTGACCCCTCCAGTGACGAAACCGAAGTCCGCCCATTGGGATTTGCTCGAGGAGAGCTCGATATCGAAACCGTCAAGCGTGTTGCCCTTGTTCTTCAGCTTGACGCTGAAGGTAACCAATTCGGTGGGTTCGGCCTCCTTCAGGGTGGTCCCCGTCGGAACAGTGAGATCCGGGAGGAACTCCTCGTTCACGTCAACATCGAAGCCGGTCAGTGTGTATGCGCTCTTCCCCGACACCGAAGCGTTGAATGTGAAGGTTATCTTTCCCGCAATGGCAGAGCTCTTGACATCGATGGTCGCGATAATGTCGGTGGCGCTGTTTGGTTTCAGGCCCGACACCGTTGAGGGGGATATGGATACCCAATTGGAATAACCAGTCGGATTTGTTGTCTGCAATTTCACATTGATCGTGGCCGGCTCGTTGCCCTTGTTGGTTATATTGAGCTTTATGTTGGTGAGCTTGGTGCCCGGATCGGCGCTTGCCGACCCTTGGGGTATTATGAACTGGACCTTGTAGACCGGCATTACCTTCACCTTGATGGTGAAAGTGTCGACCACGATATCGTCCAGGTCCTGTGTGGTCTCTCCCTCCGATGTTGCCTTGACGCTCAATTCGTAGGTCCCGGTCTCTATGATCTTGTCATCGATGGAGGGAACGGTCACGTTCACCCATATGGATGCCCTTGCCTCGGAGGCAAGGACGATCAGTGATGGCGATATCTCGATGTTGTCGAAGAGCTCGGAGACCGATGTCTTTTCCACCTCGATGGAGAATGTGTCAGATGTCCTGGTTCCCCTGTTCTGAAGACTCATCAGGAAGGAGGCTGCCTCGCCCGGGAGGGCCTGCTCGAAATCGTCATTGGTGGCAAGGTTCCCGGCATAGGCATCCGCGAATACGGCGGTGAAGTACCTCTCGTCAAATATGGTCTCATCCTCCGAGTGAGTGGCCTTTACCTTGACCCAGACAGAGCCCCAGTCGGTGTTCACATCCTGTGCGATGGTGGCCGTGAGGGTGATCACTTCCTGCTCCAGGGGAGCGAGGACCCTTGTCGTCTGGTTCGCTGTCGGAATGCTCCAGCTCACTTTAGTGCCGTAATCCGGGTGCTGTATGCTTAGACCATAATAATCGTTCGTGGTTCCCCTGTTCTGGATCACAACGCTGAACTTGACGTTGCTTCCCAGTGCCACCTGGCTGCTGTTTATTCCGGAGAGTATCCTCACTCTATGGACCGGATCAAGGACCAGGTTGAGGGTTATGGTCTTGATCTTGTCGTCAGCCGTGTTGGTCAGGGTTCCGTTGTCGGACCTGGTCTCAACGGTGAACTGATAGGTCCCTGCGCTGATGCCGGAGCTTATCTTTGGCATGTCCATTGTCATCCTGGCTGCCTTGGATTCACCTCCGTTTATTGTGATCTGGCTCTTGCTGTTCTCCACGAAATTGATGGTGTAAAGGCCGGCGAAGCCGCTGGGTGCCTGCTTCACGCTCACCTTGATGGATGTGTCGGTCCCCGACCCTCTATTGAAGACGTCCATATCGAAATAGACCTTCCTGGCGGGTCCCGTATCGTTGGAGAACTGTCCCCTCATGCTCTCCCTGTTGGCAGTTATGTCCACGGCGTAGAGCTGGGGGATCCTCACGGAGAGCCAGATGGTCTTGAACACGTTGCTGTTCTGGGAGCTTGCGTTCACCATGAACCGGTATGTTCCCTCGGTCGACGTGGAGGGAGCCGAAACGGTTATGTTGAAGTAATAGACCTGGTCCGAATCGAGCAGCGGGGTGGTCGCCGCGGAGATCAGAGGGCTCCAGTCGGTCTGGATCTGCTGTGTTTCCCCGTTGACGGCCAGGTTGAAGGCATCCCTTCCGTTCCCTTTGTTCTGGAGTCTCACCATTATGCTGTATGTGTTCCCGGGCTGGCCCCGGGATATGATGGCGCCGTTGGGCGCATCCAGGAACGCTCCGTAGTCCTTGTTTATCTTCGCCTGGAAGCTGGATGATACCGAGGGACCATGGGTGGAGTTGGCGTAGATCTTCAGTGTATAGGTCTGGGCAAGGACTATGTCGGCATCGGGGGTCACAGTGACGGTGACGAGCTGCTTGCCGTCCCTGGGAAGGGTGATGGAGGAGGGCTCCACGGAGGTATCCTGGAATCCGTCGGGATACTGGACCTCAAAGTCGAAATCGTCCTGGTCGTTCCCGATGTTCGTAACGTTGAATGTGAAGGTGATGGTCCCGTCCGGGTCCACTGTCTTAAGGGATGAGCCCGTGTTCAGAATCCTGACATCATAGAAAGGCTGGACGACGCAGGAGACCTTGACAGACCTCTTGATGTTGCCATCCCCAACGGAGGTGGCGTTGATGTAGAACTCTCCCTTGGAGTTCACCGCCGGCCTCAGGGATTTTGAGGGCGGATAGGCGAAGAAGGTGACGTTCACCTTCCCGTCAGCCACGACCTTGGAGGTCGTGGTCGTTGAAAGGTCTCCGCCCCATCCCGCTGTAATGTACTGTGGCGGGATGTAATATTGAAGGTTGAACTGGTCCTCTCCGTTTCCAAGGTTCGTTATCTGGACGTTGAAGTTCACAACGGTCTGTGTCGTGATGTCCACCTGTTTGACACCCTCGGACTGAATGGAGAGCTTGTATTCCTGCTTCACATTGGTGGTTATCGTCCTTGTTGCCGAGGTGGTGTTGTCGGTAAGGGACCGGGCCCTTACCGTGACCTGGTACGTCTGGGCCTTGGCATTGGATGGGGATTGGATCGTAACTATCGCCTGTTTCTTGGTGTTGGGTTCGAACTTTCCGGTATCGAAATCTATGGATGCCGACCATCCTGTGGGCACTGTGGTGGCCTCGAGGTTGTATCCGTCCAGATCGTTCCCGCTGTTGGTCACGTTGAACCTGTAGGTGACGGCGTCGCCCGGATAGACGTTCTTGATTCCGGGGGATTCCAGCAGAACCCCGTAGGTCCTCTTGATTATCGTGGAAAGAAGAACAGACTGGGATGAGTTGATGGGATCGTTCTGGGACGTCGCTTTGATGGTGGCATAGCAGTAAGCGGAGATGTTCACCCCCGTTGGAGCCCTGACGCTCACGGTGAAGGTGTCGGTCCCGCCACTGGCTATGTTGGACGTGGTGGTCTTGGATAATGTGACCTGCCATCCGGTCGGTGAAGTGGAGACCGTGCTGCTGATGGTGTACCTGTCCCCGTTGTTGCCCTCGTTGGTTAGTGTGAAGGCGTAGGTGACCTGCTGGCCGGCGCTTACCTCCTTGCTGGCCTTGTCCACCGTCAAGCTTACATCGTATGCCTGAACGGAGTTTCCAACGGGCATGTTGTAAACGAAAACCGCAAGCCCGCTTGCCACAAGAATGATGATCGCAAAGATCTGGAAGAGCCTCTTCCATTCGCTCGAAGATTTGGCTTTCATGGTATGACCTCTGCTGGAGGGAAATTTTGAATGTTATTTAATACTTGTTGATGAATACTCTAGATATTATCGATTTTTTGTATTAAAAATGTTAATATTTTTAATATTAATGTATTATATAATTATTATTTTTTTTCCAATTAGTATTATATATGGATTAAATATATAAGGATTCTCATAGGTGGAATGACCAATGGGCGACCTGCTTACCATTCGATTGCCGGATTATGAAAAGGATGCGCTGGACTTCTCATCCCACCTGAGCGAGATGCCCGTGTCGAAGGTAATACTTCCCTTCATTTCCGAGGGGGTGAAGGTGAGCCTCGGCGCAGTCCTCATACAGAGAATAGACAGATCATACGTCTATGGCAGGAGGAATCACGAACAGTTCGTGGAGCTAATGATGTCCATCGTGAGCTCGACCAATCCGGGGAGCGCCGTGGGCATGATGGAAAACACCCATGAAAGAGTGCCCAAGATAATCTGGGATTTCTTCGACCTTCTGGAAGAGACGAGGGCAGTGGGGAGAATAAATACGGCACTTGAAGAGGTCGCACTTACCCCGGATGCAAGCTTCATCACCCCCGAGAACCTCAGGTCGCTGTGTTATTCCATTGGTGATTCATACCTTATGCACGGCGGCTCCCTGGAGTCCATGAACTACCAGCTGGCAAACGAGATATTCTTCAAGAGGATGCTGTATCTGCTCTACCGATGCAACGCCACGGGAACCGCCAAATCGCTCTCCACCCAATGGTATGCCCACCAGGACATGATATCAAGGCTCGCTAACGAGATGAACGACCGTTACTCCGAAAAGTCAAAATCCAGACCTGTTGAGGCCATAGTTGTGACCGGAAGCAAGAAAAAGAGAGGGCGCCCCCCGAAAAGGAAGAAGAAAGCCCTTCCCCCCGCTCCCCAGGTAATGGCAAAGGAGATCAAATAGGCCTATCCGTACATCGAGGGCAGGGGGGCCGAGCTCTTGCCCCCGGGTTTGGAAACCTGCTGGTATCCCCTCATCTTTGCCTCCAGGAGGTCCGCTTCGGCATATAAAGGTCCCAGATCGATCTCGAGATACGGGATTATTTTACGGAGAACTTCGATGATACCCGCCGCGGCCCTGGCGTCAGGGATGTTGTCGCGGGCCTCCGCCAGAAGGCAGGTCACCTCGAAGTTCCGTTTCTTGCCCTCGTTCAATAGGACTCCGGGGATCCCAGATATCAGCCCTTCGGGGAAGATCGGAACGCCCGCCTTGGAAAGCCTCTCCTTACCTGATGTGACCGAAGAGAGACCGAAGATGCTCTTGTCATGGTTGAGCTGCTTGGGCGCTACCTCCTCCATGGGCCCCTCATCCTCCTCGCCATCTTCATCTACATCGCCCTTCTGCGCTTTGGGCCCGGGGCCTTCACCCTCGATGACAAGCCCCTCAGGGGAGATCAGGCAGCTGCATTTCTGCTCATCGGCCCACTCGAGCATGGAATTGCATATCATCTTGATCAGGTTCGAAGGGGGCTGGAACTCCGAAAGGAACACAACAAGCCTTGTCCAGTCGCCGTCCGGACCCTCCAGATCGCCGGCGTAGAAGCGGACGGGATGGTGGGGCTCCCCGTCCCTCACTACAGAAACGGTGGGGAAATAGACGGAATCCATGACGCCGATGAGTTCCATGTCAAGGGCCGCCACTATGTAGCTTGCTGTTATCGTGCTCACCAAACCCACGGAGGGAAATCCGTCAATGATGAAGGAATCCCTAAGGTCCAGGCGTCTGTACTCGAATATCTCTATATCGTCCATTGGTGCCCCTTCCTTATGGCGGTGACATCGTTAGCGGGAAGCTTCCTTTTAATTCTGTCGCAGGTTCTTCTCTTATTTCATTATATACTAGATACAACTACTGCAGGAACCATGGAGCGTCCCGTTATCCACATCAACTGCGCGGCCACCGTGGACGGGAAGATCTCAAAACCGGACGGATCCCGCCTCCGCATCTCGGGCGAATGGGACATGGGGAGGGTTCACCGGCTGAGGGCGTCCCTTGGGGCAGTCCTGGTAGGGTCCGGGACCATCATCAAGGACGACCCGAAGCTCACGGTCAAGGAAGTCCATGTTCCGGATCCTCCATCCATTTTCAAGGTTGTGATCGACGGAAGGGGGCGAATTCCTTCCGCTTCGAGGTTCCTAAGGACCAGAGGCCATTCCATAATCGCAACAAGGAGCGACTGCTCCCCAGATTGGAAAAGAAATATTCTGGAATCCATCGAGGACGAGGGCCTCGATGCTCGGATCATGGAATTCGAACCCTCTGAGAACACCATCGACATCGAAGTCCTTCTCAGGAAGCTTGCGGACCTGGGGGTGGACGGCATCCTTGTCGAAGGGGGAAGCAGGACCATATGGGAATTCGTTTCCGGGGGGTTTTTCGACAAGTTCACCATCTATCTGGGTCCTATGGTGGTCGGAGGGAACGGTCCCACGGTCATGTCGGGTCCTGGATTTGATGAGGCCCCGCTCAATGTGAAGATCATGAATGTGCAGGAAACCCCCGACGGAGGTCTGCTTGTCGAGATGGAGCCTTCCGGTCAATATGCGAACCTGCTCCTTTCACCCTGAACCTCGAGGAGCTTCTTAATCGCCTTCTTCTCCCTGATACCGGGATGCTTCGGGACCTCGACCCTTACCTGGACGTAAAGATCCCCGAACCGGTTGGGATTGTGGATGTTCGGCATTCCCTTGCCCTTGATCCTGAGAATGGTATTGGGCTGCGTCCCCGCGGGCACCTTCATCTCCAAGGGTCCGTAGAGGGTGGGAACCTCCACCTTGGAGCCGAGGACCGCCTGGGGGTACGTTATCGAGATCTCGCACCTTATATCGTTGCCGGCCCTTTCGAAGAACTTGTGAGGTTTCACTCCCACGGTCACGAACAGGTCCCCGGCGGGTGCCCCCTTCTCTCCTTCGTCCCCAAGACCGGAGATCCTGAGTCTTGTGTCCGTATCCACTCCCGGAGGGATGTTGATGGATTTCTTCAGCGTCTCCCGCACCTTCTTCTTGCCCCGGCATTTCTTGCAGGGATCGCCGATGACCTGTCCCTCGCCGCTGCACCTCGGACATGCCCTTGTTGTGACATACTGCACCGGGCCCAGGTTCTTGACCATCCTGAGGGAACCGGACCCGTGGCACTCCGGGCATTCCTGGGGCTCTTCACCCTTCTCGGATCCTGTACCCAGGCATTTGGGGCATCTTATGAGATGGGCCACATCGAGGTCCTTCTCAACTCCAAGGGCGGCCTCTTCAAGGGTTATATTCACCGCCGCAACCCTGTCATCACCGGGTGCCGGGCCCCTTCTCCTGAAGGAACGCTCCTCGAAGGGATCCCCTCCGCCGAAGAAGGAACCGAATCCGCCTCCGAAGGACCTCATGAACATCCTAAGTGCCTCATCGAGGTCAACGTGGTGGTACTGGTAATTGGGCATACCGCCTTCCTCGGCTGCGAATCCGAACTGGTCGTACTGGGACCTCTTATCCTCGTCCGAGAGCACCTCGTAGGCTTCGGTCACCTCGGTGAACTTCTTTGCAGACGATGGGTCATCCGGATTCCTGTCGGGATGATACTTGAGGGCCAGCTTCCTGTATGCTTTCTCGATATCGGACTTGGTAGCGTCCTTCTGGACGCCCAGAACCTCGTAGTAGTCCTTCTTCATGGTAAGCACTGCCCTCAAGCATCATATTCAGCGTTTATTCGGCATCCTCTGCATCGACGTCGATGTAGTCCTCGTCCGAATCCTTTGTCGTCGATGCCTGCTCTTCATCCGCGTCCATATCCGATCTCTTCGTTCCGGAGGCCTGCTGGTACATCTTGGCAAAGAGCTTCTGGGAGGCCTCGGAAAGCTCCTCGGTCTTCTCCTTCATATCCTCGACGTCGTCTCCCTTTGCTACCTCCTCCACCTCCTTGAGGAGCTTCTTGACCTCCTCGACCTCGTCGGGATCCAGCTTGTCCTTGTGGTCCTTGATTGCCCTCTCGGTGGCAAATACAAGCGATGTGGCGTTGTTCCTCGCCTCGGCAAGCTCCAGCTTCTTCTTGTCGTCGTCGGCAAACCTGTCGGCGTCCTCCATCATCCTCTCGATCTCGTCATCCGAGAGAGCTCCGGTACCTGATACGACGATGTTCTGGGAATTGCCGGTCGCCAGGTCCTTCGCCGTCACATGCACGATGCCGTTGGCATCTATCTCGAAGGTGACCTCGATCTGCGGAATGCCTCTCGGCGCCGGCGGGATACCGGTCAATGTGAATACGCCTAGTGTCTTGTTGTCCATCGCCATGGGACGCTCGCCCTGCAGAACATGTATCTCCACCTGCGGCTGGTTGTCCGAGGCCGTGGAGAAAATCTTCGATTTCTTGGTGGGTATCGTGGTATTCCTGTTGATAATCCTTGTCATCACCCCTCCCAGGGTCTCTATACCGAGGGAGAGCGGAGTAACGTCGAGGAGCACCATGTCCTTTCCAACCTCTCCGGACAGAACTCCAGCCTGGATGGCTGCCCCTATCGCGACGCATTCGTCAGGATTGATGTTCTTGGTCGGGTCCTTCTTCATTATCTCTTTGATCTTGGACTGGACCATTGGAACCCTGGTGGACCCCCCCACCAGGAGGATCTTGTCTATGTCCTTGGGATCGAGCTTGGCATCCTTCATGGCCTGCTTCACGGGTTTGATGGTTTTCTCCACGAGATCGCTAATCAGCGTCTCGAACTGGGACCTGGATAGCTCGATATCAACATGCAGCGGTCCATCGTCGCTCTGGGCTATGAAGGGGATGCTGATCTGTGTGGTTGGCGTGCCGGAAAGCTCGATCTTGGCCTTCTCCGAAGCATCCTTGAGCCTCTGGACCGCCTGCTTGTCCTTGAGCAGGTCCACCCCGTGGTCCTTCTTGAAATCATCGGCGATCCATTCCATGACCCTCCTGTCGAAATCGTCGCCACCGAGGTGGTTGTTCCCCGATGTCGCCTTGACCTGGAAGACGCCGTCGCCGATCTGAAGTATGGATACGTCGAAGGTACCTCCGCCCAGGTCGTAGACCAGGATGGTCATGTCCCCTTCCTTGTCCAGGCCGTAGGCGAGTGCGGATGCCGTGGGCTCGTTGATGATCCTCTTGACCTCGAGCCCTGCGATCTTGCCTGCATCCTTCGTTGCCTGGCGCTGGGCATCCTCGAAATAGGCAGGAACGGTGATCACCGCCTCGGTGACCTTCTCTCCGAGATAGGCCTCCGCATCCTCCTTGAGCTTCTGGAGGACCATGGCGGATATCTCCTGGGGAGTGTACTTCTTTCCGGCCATCGCCACCTTGGTCTTCTGGCCCATCTTCCTCTTGATGGAAGCTATCGTGTTCTCCGGATTGGCAACAGCCTGCCTCTTGGCAAGCTCGCCTACCAGCCTGTCGCCCTTCTTCGTGATCCCGACCACAGACGGGGTGGTCCTGGCTCCTTCCTTGTTCGGTATGACCACCGGCTGACCGCCCTCCATGACGGCAACAACCGAGTTCGTCGTTCCGAGATCTATTCCAATTACTTTTCCCATTCATATCACCTCGTTACCGTTATTTCTTCTTCCTGCCGCCGTCTTTGGTATTACTTTCAACAGGCGGTTTCTTGTTGACTATGACCTGGGAAGGCCTGACGGCTTTTCCCTTGTAGATGTACCCCTTTCTGATCTCCTCCGCCACCATATCATCCTCGAGATCGCTCCTCTCCACGAAGCCTACCGCTTCGTGATATTCGGGATCGAAGGGCTGGCCCTTCGAGGTTATCGGAGAGATGCCTATCCGGTTGAACATGTTCTTTACCTGGAGCTCCACCATCTCGATGCCCTTGAGGATCGACCCATGATTGGTCTCGGACCCGACGGGTCCTTTTATCGATCCCTTTGCGTATGAGAAGGTATCCAGCACTTCGATGAGGCCAAGGGCGACCTCCTGGATCCTGGTGTCAGCCAGGGCCTCCTTCTCCTCCTCGTGCCTCCTCTTGATGTTTCTGAAATCCCTCTGGAGCAGGTGGACCCTGTCCTCCAGCGAGGACCTCTCGACCGATACCCTGGAAAGTTCGGCCTTCATCCTCTCCAGCTCCTGCTCCATGGATTCGAGAGATATCGACATCTGGGCCTCCTCGACGGGGCCTGCCTTCTCATCCACTGGGGAGCCGGCCTCCGGATCCCTCTTTCTTAGGATCACTTCAAGAACTCCCTGGGAAAAGGTGACGGATATCCTGTCAGGGTCAGGTTCGAAGGGGAGCGCCTGTATCGTGCTGAACTTCCCGCGGCTGCCGTCGGCATCCAGCTTGAGTATGTCGCCGGAAACCGCCATCCTGATGGCATCCTGTGGCACTCCGGGTAGTTCGACGGTCAGCCTGACGCCTCCGTCTAGCTCCGAAATGTCAGAAAGGGGCTCCCTCGTGTTCTTGTCCTCTCCTGGCATCTTTATCATCTTCCTCTATACAACCTTAAGTTGTTATCTTCTTGTGTAGATAAATGCGAGGTAGTATTTATAATTTGGTCATTGACCGGTAGAAATCCAATTATAAACGCTTGCATCTGAAGGGTCATGGCCTCGGTGCCCTGGATAGTATATGTTCTCCTGCTGATGACGGCCATAGTGTCAGCGGTGATGACCCGGATAGCCAGGGATGGGTGGAGAAGCAGGGGGTGGACGTGGTTCTTCGCCCTGCTGGGTTCCGGATCCGTGCTGGCTCTCATGATCATCGTGTTCCTGAGCGGATGAAAATGACAGGCAAGGACAAGATTCTGGACAGCCCCGCTGCAAAGGGGCCGGACCCTCGATATATTTTCCCGATCAGGTCCGAGGTCGATTGGACCTATAGGGAAAGCTTGATCGTACTGGAATACCCCAAGAACTTCAACCGGATGGAGAGAGCCCTGAACAAGGTCCTGAAGGGTCCCGAGAACATCAAGCGCCCCCTAGATAATGTGGGCACACTCCTATGGGAACTGAGCGACGGCGACCACAGCCTGCTCGAGATCTACATCAGGGAGCAGGAAAGGTTCCACGAGAGGGTCGAGCCGGTGGACAAGGTCGTGGGGGGCCTTCTGGAGACCATGCTGAAGCTCGGGCTGATGCGGCTTGAATACCACCCAGAAGGACAAAAGCGAAGCGGAGAGAGGAGGAGGGGTAAAAAAGTGGTGGTCCGTGCACTGGAGAAGTAGGAGCGGACCTTGTCATGGTCCGACGACAATGTTTTTATTTCCAGGAACATAATGGGGTCCAGAGTACCTGCTGTACGGGGAGCTCCCCGCAACGCGGCAATAGGTGATAAAATGGACGGAAACTCTGGCCAATGGCGGAAGCTTCTAATGGGCATGCTGGTCCTGTCGCTGGTGGCTCCCCTTTCGGGGCAGACGGTATCGGGAGCGGCCAAGCTTCCGGAGGGCTACGACGGGGTATCGTACAGGGACATGACACCCATAGACAAGGTCGTCCTCATATCCCATGACAGGGACGGTATAAACGATGATTTCGCTTATCTTGCGGAGGTTCCGGCCTCGGTCTTCCATTCCAGGTCCGATCAGAGGGTCCTGATGAACCCGGTCCTGTTCTACGAGCCCCCAAGGGAGACCTCGGACGAGGAGAGGGTCCAGAACACGTATCCGGCAGTGAGCTACTTCATGGAGGATATGATGACGATCTCCGACGGAGAGCTGGACAAGATGGAGCTTGTTGGATTCGAGGGTTCCATACCCGGCGACGTGGGTTCCAGATGGACAGCTTCAAAGGTATCCTATCTGGATGCAGGCGATCCTTTCTCGATGGCAAGCCGGATCGCTCTGGAGAACTGGGAATACTCCAACGAGGCGGTCCTTGCCGTCATTGACCATGATCCGAAGGAACTCGATGAGATGTACAACGGCCAGTTAAAGGGAGCGACCCCGGACTCCTCACCCAGGTCCGGCTCCATGAGCGGGACCAAGGAACCCTCTCCTGTAAATCCCAACACGCATCCCTTCACAATCGATCCCGATTACAAGTTCATCACTTCCCAGCTCACCTGGGGGCAGTCATGGAATCCCCTTTCGGAACTTACAGAGAGGGGGAAGGACCCGGACCTGCAGCTCTACGACATGCAGCTGGGAATGGTCGGGGCAAGCGAGAAATGGAATGTCCTGGAGGGGGCCTCCGAGGAGATCAGCTCCTACATCTACAACTCCGGGGAATGGGAGTTCGCGGTGAGCTACATGCCCACGGAGAATTCCCTGGTCCATTCCGACGAACCAGACAGCTGGTCCTCGGTGCCGCTCCCCTCCGAGGCAACACCCACCCAGAGAGATGAGTGGCGAAAGACCAGGATCAGGGATGTTATGGAGCAGAGGGCGGAGGAGGGGCTTCAACCCGATGCGCCCTTCGGATCCGAGGTGGAGTACGTTATCGACTACACGCTGTATCCTGGCACCGATGTTCCGGAGAGGGTCGCAACTCCGTTCTACTGCAGGGAGGCGAAATTCACCCTGGAATGGGACGATGCAAGTGTTGACCTCGGATTGATCCTCAGGGGTCCTGAAGGAGCGGAGATCGCAACTGCCACGGGAGCGACCTCCGGCAATACACAGGTCCTGGAGGTTTCTGAGCTCGGACAGGGCGAATACCAGGTCTCCGTGGTGAAGCTCGCAGGTAGCTCCGGGGCCACGCAGTTCACCGTCGATTACGAGTTCAAGCAGAAGAAGGATTACCGGGAGGGTACCAGCTGGGCCGGTGCGGCCAACGGGGCTGTCATTGCCGCTGCCATCAACGCTCCGCTCCTTTATACTTCAACAAAAGACCTGGGCCGGAGCACGGGGGATGCAATGAACACCCTTGGAGTGAAGAAGGTCTACGTTGTGGATATCGACAGCCATGCCTCCTCCAAGGTCTACGACGGTATTGACGACCTAAGGGGATTCATCATGCCGGACATCGAAGTGGAGAAGCTCGAAACCTTCGATGATGTGTATTCAATGGTCAAGGATACGACCATGAAGAACAATGCGGCCACAGGGGATATCGTATTTACCACCATAAATCCGTGGACCTCATGGAACGTGCTCCTGGGCAGGGACGCCTCCGGAAATCCAAGGGAGGAGGAGCCGGGAGCATTGTTCGTTGGCCCTGCCGCCCTCGCAGCCGCATACCACGGGGCTCCCGTCTTCATCACGGACGTCCACAGTGAGCTCTCCTGCGCCCAGGCATGGCACAACGAGTTCTGGGTATATGCCTACCACCATGGCAGAGCGCCTCCGTCAGTGGCCTGCATGGTGCTGACGGCCAAGGATACGTACAAGGTCCTTAACAGATACGGCTTCGACAAGAAGGCGCCGGTGAACGAGGAGGGGAAGGCGAAGGAGTCCATCATCACCGTTGCGGACCAGTTCGACATAGGATCTTCATGGGACAGGGGGCTGGTTGGAGGTGCGGATTCTGGCAGGATCATGGGCACGCCCGTGGACACCGCCGTGTGGATCTCCCGCAACGGCTTATACCCAAAGGTCATATATGCCAATCCGGCGGTGGATCCGTCCCTGGACGAGACCGGTGGAATGAGGATCCAGGGATCCGAATCCACCCGGGGGCTCTCCGGACGCCTGATAATCGAGACCGAAGAGAGAGAGGAGAAGGTGGACTTCCCCGTTGTGCAATCATGGGTCTCCTATCAATACAAGTTCAACGAGCAGGCCTCGGAATACTGGGGCTGCGAATACACCACAAGGACCGGGATCACCCCCTATTTTGACATGTCCGATGCATCCTCCGATCCCGACGGTATAGATCCCGAGGGCAGATATCCTGACCTTGACTCGTCCGAGATCATCCCCCACTACCTGGACAAGTGTGGATACGGCAATGTCTTCTCAACGACCTTCGAGAAGACCACCGAGAACCTGAACCGCGGGGCCATCATGTGGCTTGAAGTGATGCACGGAGGGCATACTTATTCCGGCGTCGTGGGTTGGTGGGACGAGAGGGGAGCCCAGGAGGAGAATCCCTGGAGGGGATACGAGGAGACCGGGATACCAACAGGGACCGACACCATGAGGCTCCGGGGAGCCACCGACGATCCGGATGTTGTCACCATGTCGAAACACGTAGGCCTGGACATCGTTCCGGGAACGGGGAGCGGCCCCCTCGGCATTCTCCCGGAGAGGCACGACGGCGTTATCATCGCCATCGCCCAGCAGGGCCAGACCGAGTACAGCGAGACCGGGCTTGTCATGGACGAGCACTTCGAGAACCTGCATTCCATCGGCTTCTCGGCCGGCAGCTGCCTCATAGCCAACACCTATCTTCATCTGATGATGGTAAGGCACGGCTCGATCTTCCAGGTCATTGACCCATGGCTCACTTCATGGTATTCCGCCTTCGCCATGAACATGTTCGTGAGGGATATCTACTACGGCAGGACCGTCGGGGATGCCTACGAGAGAGGGATCTCACACGTAGGTATCGAATACCTCGTGGACGGATGGTGGTGGGATATATTCGAGAACCTGGTCTATTACGGAGACCCGGACCTCAAGGTCTTTTCACCAAAGCATGCATGGTCCGAACCTACATCCCTCCAGAAAGGAGCTGTGATAGACGGACACGCCCCATTCGGCGCCACCGGGCATCCCCACTCGGTGGGAACGGGACTGCTCTATGACATACTGCTGCTGGCGGCGATCATCGGACTGATCGGGGCTGGAGCCTGGGTATATTACAGGCAGAGGAAGGGTCTTTCAGTTCCCGGTCTTGACAGGATCAAGGGATTGGCGAATAAAAGGACGGTAGAGGACACCCCAAGCTGAACCCATTAGGTATTTGTAGGAACGAAAAAGTACGGGTTCCGAGAAGAACATGCCCGTGCTATCATCGATATGCATAGCCGTCGCAAGCATTGTATGTCTGCTTGCGTTACTAATTCTTGCACTCATCGCATGGATACTATCAAAGCTCCTGGGAGGAAAGAGGAAGAAGGAGAAGGGCAAAACCGGTAAGAGAGCGAAAGCGGAACCTCTGATCGGGGAGCATGAGGAGGTTGTGGATACGGAATTCGAGGAGCTTAAGGAAGGGTAACTCTATTATCCCTCTCCCGTGATATGGGGAGGGGAGCAAGACAAGGGAGGTCATGAATGATACTTACGAACCTTCACCGTGTACCTGGAAGCAATATCACGGAGGTGATGGGAATTGCCTTCGGCTATTCCTCCGTTGAGGGGGGCTCCGGGGAAGACTGGGTGGTCCGGGATAACGGTAAGGAATGGCCCTGGTCGGAAACACCCAAGCATTACGAGGCACTATTCAAGACAGCCGAGGAGAGGCTTGCGGCCTCCGGAAGGAAGTTGGGAGCGGACGCGGTGGTGAAGGTCGAGGGGAAGCTCACCAGGTCCCCGGAGGGCAGACCAGAAATGACCCTCATGGGAACCGCAGTCAAACTGGAAAAGGACGGTGACCTGCCGTCAGGTTCACCTCCCGAACCATCAACACCCGATGATGATGATGATGATGAGGGCATTTCTGTCAAGATAGACGGCGTTGTGACGAAATGGACCCCGCCGCCTGCAAGCCCGTCACTTGAAGCACTCAAGAAGATGAAGGGAAGGGGAAAGAAGGAGGAAAGGAAACCCGATAAAGGCAGCCAGGTCCTCATGATCGCCCAGGAACTGGGGATCCCCACCAGCAAGGCCATGCTGCTGATCGATGCCGGATTCGGTAGCATCGAGGAGCTGGCCGAGGCATCGATCAAGGAGATCACCGCCGTGGAAGGCATCAATCCGACCCAGGCAAGGCTGATGAGGCAGAAGGCAAGGGAGCTGCTGGCGGAGGAATAGGATGGCCGCGTTCTCCATCCTGGAGCTCGTGGGGGCGGCCAAATTCCTTGCCGTATTGGCTGTTCTTATCGGCGCCTCCGTCATGGACCTGAGATACCGGCGGATACCAGACAGGTTCTGGTTCCTCATGCTGGCCGGAGGGGGGCCGATGCTCGTCTGGGAAATGGCCGTCAAAGGGGGTCTGGACGAACCTGCAACGTTCCTATCTCTGCTTCTTCCGATTGGGGGCTTCCTGTTCATAATCTACGGATATCCGGAGCCGTCAAAGGCTCTCAAGGGGAGCAGGGAGGATATCCTATTCTTCCTTATCTACACGGGATCCATAGCCGGCGGGATCCTTGCATTCCTTCTCGGAGACCGTACCATAGTGGCGGATGTGGGCATCACAATGATCTTCATCATCATCTATTTCCTGATGTACACTGTTCCCCTTGCAGGGGCCAGACTGCTCCACGGCGGCGCCGATGCCAAGTGCATGGTGGCGCTTGCGGTGCTTTTCCCTTGGTATATAGGCGGGCTCCCTCTCCAGTTCGGACCATATTTCTCCACGCTCCAGGATATTCCAGCGATAGGGAGGATATTCCCTGTTCACCTTTCCATTCTCTTCAATGCAGCGGTTGTAACGGCCGTGCTTGTAATGATCTACATCCCGGTTAGAAATATCATGAACGGGGAGTTCTCACTGTCCTCCTTCACCACCTACAGAATGGACATCGACAAGGTCGAAAAGGCTCATGTGTGGCTGGTATTCAATGTGAAGGGAAAAAGCGAGAAGAGGGACCCTACCGGGAAACTGGTTGCAGCTTTGAAGAGAAAAGGAGCCAGGAAGGTGAAGGTATCGCCGAAACTGCCATTCATCGTCTTCCTGGGCATAGGGACAGTGGTCCAGTACATTGTGGGAAATCTCATGATAGCTCTATTTCTTCTATTCTGAACCGGAGATGATTGGTAATGAGATTCGACGGGACAGATGTATTGGTTCTATTCCCGCCTGGAGTTCCTATTTTTTTATTTCTTAAAAGACGAGGCGATGATGCCTCGATCGAGTCTCGAGAATCAGATGACTCCGGTCTTGTGGAGGGCTTCCTGGTAGTCCTTCGGTGAGAAATATCCGACGAAGCTTCCGTCCTCGTCCTTTACGACCACAGCGTAAGGGGCATACTTGGATATCTTCAGCAGGACCTCGGATATTGAATCGTCCACCCCAATCTCCATGATATTGGTATTCATCAGGTCCTCGCCCGTCTTCTCCTGGAGGTTGTAGCCCTTGACAGTGGCGATGAGGAATTCCCTGGCCGTAACAGCCCCAACGGGGACCTTATCGTCGTCGATCAGGAAAATGGCACCGCGAGGGACCTCCATCAACCTCTTGGCGAGCTCCTTGCAGGCGAGCGTTTTCGGAACGGATATGAACTCATCCGTTATGGTGAAATCCCTTATGCTCATCTTCTCGAGGTTGGCCCCCTCTTCTCCCTCGATATTCTCTTCAGCCATTTACCTTCCTCCTATATGTGCAGGATAATCAAATTATAAAATCTTAACCTTTGGAGTTATTGAAAATGATAGGAGATCACAGCTCGCCAGTAAGCTCCAGGAAGGCAGATTCATCTATCCTTCCGGCAACCAGGTCCCTTACCAGCTGAATGTATATCCTTCTCCTCATCTCCTCCCTGCTCAGGATATGGTATTTCGTTTCACCGGAGGAGAGCGATGATGTGATGAGACCCCTCCGCTCAAGGGAATCCAGCCCTTTCATCACCCTTTCCTTGGGATCGCTTGACATCTGGAGCAGATGGTCCAGGGTTATCCCGGGATTTCCGGAAATGAGCCTGAACAGCCGGTCCTGCACCCTGCTCAGCTTCCTCTTGCTTGATGGTTCGAGCAGGTCCTCGACGGCTTCGTACCTGATTGCTCCCCCTTCCCTTTTTCTTATTATCTTCTTCTTTCTCTCCAGATATTCGAGATGATACCTCAGGGTGGAGCGGTTGAGGTCGAAGAACTCTTCCAGCCTCTTCCGGGTCACTCCCGGGTTCTCAGAGATGTACCTGAGAATGAGCTTCCTCCTTTTGGGATCTTCACTGATGTCAAACCCTCAATGGACCTGGTCCGGAAGAAAGAAGGAAGAAATACTATTTGTTTATTCTTTTCAACTCTGCCTTTATCGACCTAGCTGTGCTCCTCGATATCCTCCCACTGACCACCAATCCATCCAAAGATCCGGATAGTTCTTGAATCTCTCCTTCTCCGGGCTCGCGGAAACGATAGAGGGCTTCCATCGCTCTTCCATCTACCGCATTTTCCTCGATGATGGTCCTACCGGTCGGGTGAGAATCCCCGGTGGTGGTCCGAGGGAGGAGGGTGTCGGGACCTATATGTCCCCCTGAGATGCGAGGTCCGAAGCGGGAGCCTTGTGAAAAGCTCTCCTGGTCCCGATCGATCAGCTGGTCTTCAGATACCGGTCCTTCCCTCCTCCTCCGAAAAATAAAGAGCAGGGACCCCGCCACCACGAATATCATGACGACAGCTGAACCCAGGACAAGGAGGGGAAGGGAGAGGTTTAGCACCGATGGTTCTTCTGGACCATCGGTGCTTTGCCCCGAGGGAACCACTACTTCGCCGGTGTATTCTGTGAATTCACCTGCGGAGTCCACCACACGGAGGGTAATGTCGTAGGTTCCAGGCTCAAGGCTAAGGGAAACCTCTCTCCCGTTTCCCACTATTCCCAACTCTTCTATGAACCATGAATATGTGAGAGTATCGCCGTATTCAAGATCATCATCCTTGACCTCTCCCACCATGACCACGGTCGATATCCCGCGGTCCTCTTTGATCTGTGAAAAGAAATATGCCTGGTAGGGAGGATCGTTGACCGGTCTGACGGTCACATCTATCAGCTCGGTAACGGAGCTCCCGCCGGAGACAGCCGTTATGGAAACCTGCTCGGATCCCGACCAGTCGGATGTCGGATGGATCACAAGGCTCCTTCCGTCAACAATGACAAGAAGGATGTTCTCGGAGCTTCCCACTGAATATTGGACATCGCCGTTGATCTCCCCGAACAGCTCCTCCAGTTCAATGAACGTGGTCTGGCTGTCCTCGTCCATGTGTATCTCGCTTCCCTCGTATTCCCCTCCTCCTTCTGAGGGAGAGGTAACCTTCAGGGTGAAGTTCGTACTGTCCTGCAGGGAGCCGTCGTTTACTGTTATATTGACCCAGAACGAGCCCGTGTCGTTGAGGGAGGGAGTCCCGGACAGGACCTTGCTGGACGAGAATGAAAGCCATGATGCATCAGTGGACATGCTCCAGACCAGCTGGTCGGAGGTTGTGTCTTTGTCCCTGGCGGAATAGCTAACAAGATAAAGGCTGCCTGCCACCGCGTTTGTAACGTCATCGGTCAGAATCTCGGGGGGATATGAGCCCTTGGAGCCGTGTATGAGCGGGTACTGGTCCTTGGATCCCGCGCTCCCCAGGATGTCGTAGGGAATATCGACGATCAGGTCCCCGTTGGAGTCCGGCAGCGTCCATTCGGACCAGTAGTTGCCCAGGCTCCCTGTGTCCCAGCGGTTGTTGGATCCCTCGTCCTGCCCCTGCTTGGAGCCGCGGTTGTTGTTGTGGATCTCGTTGTATGTCGCCATGTTGGATGATGAACCCTGATCGAAATATACAGCGGACATGGTGTTATCCCTGATATCGTTCCCCCGGATGCCGTTGTCCGAGGAGGAGAAGAGCTTTATCCCCTCACCGCTGAATCCCGAGATGATGTTGCCACCGAGATAGTTCATGTCGGAATATTGCAGCAGGATGCCCGCCGCGGCAGGATCGCCGCCCTCATAGGGTTCCTCATAATCCACCGCCCGATCGTAGATCTTCACCTCGTCGATCATCCCCAAGCAGAAATAATCCCAGTCCCAACCCGGCTGCCATTTGTAACCTGCGCCGATAACGAAGGGGAGCGGGGACGTCCGCACGTTTCCATAGGGATAATCGTATGTATCTTTCAGTTCGAAGTTGACAAATGTCCTGACCACTTCGGAATCATAGGTAACCGCGACGTGCACCCATTCTCCCAGAGGTATCTTGACCTCGGTATTCACCCAATACCATTCCTTCTGCTGGGTCATTATCGCCCATACCACATTGCCGTTTGCGATCCTGAACTCGTAGGATTCCTCCTTGTCCACTATCATGGACTTGGGTGTGAAGGCATCGAACCGGACCCACGCTTCCATAGTCAGTTCCGGTCCGTTGATGTTCAGGACATTCTCGTAATCCACCTGAATGTAATCCCTGTCCCCGTCGAAGGCTGCGCAGCTCCCGAACTTTCCCGGGGCTAGGTGGACATCACCCTGCGTCTTCCCGTCGCTTCCGTATCCCGAACTGTCCTTGACCTCACCGTCCCTACCGGTCCATGTAGGTCCGTCGAGCTTCCAATGACCCACGGGTGTCGGGTAGCCGCCCGAACAGATCCCTTCGTCAGGTGACGGTGTTCCGCGGACCTCATTTTCGATTATCGTATTATCCCTGGAATTCCACAGGGCGATGCCTGCGGAGCAGGAGGAGATCCAGCAGTCCCTTACAAGGTTTCCGTCGGATGAGATGTTTATACCCTGGCCACCGGCAGATGCATCTATCTCCAGCCCTTCGATCTCACAACCGTCCGCGGAGATGGTTACCACGGGCCCTTCTCCGGTTCCAACTATGAGCGGCCTCTCGGTGCCCGCTCCCCTTAAGTAGACCTGATCGTTCAGGACAAGGATCTCATTGTAGATGCCCGGGTAAACCTCGATGGTATCACCGTCTTCTGCATCCTCCAGTGCAGAACCTATAGTCGCATAGTCCCAGCCTTTCCCCACTTTCAGTATATCATCCTCATCCGCTCCGGACACTTCCACAAAGGATAGTATCGGAGCAGAGAGCAGAAAAAATACAGCAAGAGGTGCAAGCTTCTTAAGGGCCCCGTGATAATACAAGTTCAAACCTCCGCGGACGGTTCATCTATTCTCCTCTCACCCCGGAAATGCGCCCCCGGGATGATAGAAGGGAAAAGTGTTCGTACTTAAGAGGGTTTATGACATGTATATTTGGAAAGCTGGCCATCTTTCATTATTTATAAATTACCGCATTTTCGAAATGTGGAAAGTACCTAAAATCTAAATATGGGAGATATCCTTGGGGGGTCGCCAGGCTTGGTCGGGGAGCTAGGCCCTCCCTCTTCCTTAACGGGATGCCGCAGAATGGTCTACAGCGGGACGACAGGCACGGGGCGGCACAACCAGTACATCAGCGGTCCGAGGAGCGACGATGAAGTAACGTCCCTCGGGGTTGGAAGTGGTATTCCGCATCTGCCGGAGGGCAGATGCGGGGCCTTGACTATGGAAACCGGGTCAGGCCCGGAAGGGAGCAGCCTTACCGTAGATTCCCAACGCTCGTTGGGAGCCGGGACGGAGGAGCACCGAGGAGCTACCGCTGACGGACCAGGGTGTCCACCTGTGTCGGCCTGGTTCCTTTTCCCAGGATGATGAGGATGGAAACTCAGAGGCTTCTGACCGTATTCGACATGGACGGGGTCCTTGTCCCCCACAGGAGCTCCTGGAGGCTGGTCCATGAAGCCCTTGGAACGAACAACGAGGATTCCTTTCTAGCCTACATGAGGGGAGAGATAGATGATCTGGAGTTCATGGAGAGGGACATCGCTCTGTGGAAAGGAAAGGTGGACAGGCTGGACCTCCCTCTGATCAAGGGGATCCTCGATAAGGTTGAACCCACGATGGGTTTTAGGGAATGCGCCGCGGGAATGAAGGGGCTAGGATCGAGTACGGTTATAATCTCCGGGGGCCTGGACATACTCGCCGACAGGCTCAAGATCCTGGGAGGTTTCGATGAAGCCCACTCGAACGGGGTGGAGGTGGATGGCACCGGGATGCTTACCGGAAAAGGTGTTCTGAGAGTACCTCTCAACGACAAGGGCTCAGTGCTGGAACAGGTCAGGTCAAAGAGGCACGTGGACACCTACTCCATCATCGTCGGCGATTCGGTGGTGGACATATCCATGTTCAGGAGGGCAGACCTGTCCATTGCATTCAGGCCGGAATCAAGAATTGTTTCCCGCAGTGCCGACATCGTCATCGAAGAGCCTGATCTGGGCAGGATCCCCGGCATCATCTCCGAGGAATTGGGAATATAGGTCCGGACCCGAACGTAATGATTTTAACCGGATTATACCATACCCCTTGGTTCAGAGCGGGCATGGAAGATGCCTAAATGGTGAAAAAATGTCATCGCTAAAGGAAGAACAGAGCAATGAGGTGATCAGGGCGATAGTAGAGATGCTCTCAGAGAAGTTCTCCGAAGAGAAGAGCGTAACGGTCCAGAGGATATTCGACAAATTCGCCACAAGGCTCGTAAAGGGCAGGGACATAACCATGTATCTCTTCAACATAGGAATCATCACACCGAGGAGGGAGGATGAGACACCCAAGGAGGCGAACCTCTGGAAGATCAACATGGCCAAGGTCAGGGAGTTCCTGGATAACGATGGCTCCCTGCTCGAATACAAGTGCCCACTCTGCGGCTCCCAGACCATCTCCAGGTCCTACAATTCTTACAGATGCACGAAGTGCCTCTTCAAGGGAGACCTGCCGGAGAAACCGTATCAGAAATTGAGGAAGAGATAGATCATCCCTCACCGGTCCCGAAATCCTGATATTTCTTTTTGAAATTTGACCAGAACTTGGAGGAGTCTATCTCCTCCTCCTGCATGTTGAAGGGGTGCTTCATCCTCTCGTCCATCTCCCAGACCTTCTCGGTCTCTCCCCTGTCCAACCATATACCCTGGCAATCGGGGCAGAAGTCGAGATAGACGCCGTAAACCTCCTTGGTGGTCATCGCCATTCTGCAGTCGGGACAGGAAAGGTTCTCCCCCTTGAGCGA
Source organism: Thermoplasmatota archaeon (assembly GCA_048569615.1). Taxonomy (GTDB): domain Archaea; phylum Thermoplasmatota; class Penumbrarchaeia; order Penumbrarchaeales; family Penumbrarchaeaceae; genus JAYEPK01. Next base: position 73,579 of record JBLIRK010000007.1, read on the forward strand.
ATCCGTGATCCTGACCAGGAGCTCAACCGGACTGCCGGCTCCCATGACATCATCGAGTTCCGTGGGATCGAAGAAGATCCCCCCGCAGTCTCTGCATATGTCGAGCTTCTCACCGCCCCTTTCGACTATGTAGAGTTCGACCCCGCACCTTGGACAGGTCCTCTCGCTCTTTATCATGATCTCGTTGGCTTGGTTTTCCGTCGGCAATGGATCACCTAACCTCAATGTATCTTTTGGCTAAAAAAGGTTGTTTTTTACATTGTGCCGGATCTAGATGGCCGGGGCGATCCTGAACCGCCCCCCTTTCAGCTCAAAGGCGAACATGGATGTGTTGTGGTTCATACCCCTCATCTTG
>JBLIRK010000008.1:0-72808 GCA_048569615.1 Thermoplasmatota archaeon
TAATCTGCACTCCCTTGTAATTGTCAAGTCCGAACCTGTGGACATGACCCGAGACGAAGATATCCGGAACCTCGTCAATTATAAGCAGGTCCCTCTCTTCCGGTGAGATCTGGTTCCTCATCCCGTAGGCAGGTGAGAAATGCCTGAACCTTAGCATCTCCTTCATTCCCTCGATCGGGTCCTCGTAGGAAACTCCCTTGAACAATGTCACCAGATCATCCATGGATTTGCCGTGATAACCTGCAACATGGACGCCGTGAAGAGAGAAGAATGATGGATTTGGAAAGAAGTTTATGTGGCTGTTTGAGAAGCATTCCCGGTACTCCTTGGGAAGGGGGGGCTGAGGCTCGGCCAGCCTGACCGCGTCGTGGTTCCCAGGGATAAGTATCACCTCCACATGGTCGGGCAGCATTGACAAGGCCTCCCCGAGTGCTTCATACTGGGCGTAGATGTCCTTGATGGCCAGGTCCTTGTCCTGATCCGGATAGGTACCGATCCCGTCAACGAGGTCCCCTGCTATGACCAGATATTTCACACGGGTCCCGTCCTTGGAAGGGAGCGAAGCATCCTTTTCCCCCCTGAACCACCGGACCATGCGGTCCCATTCCTTCTCGAGAAAATACCTTGAACCGATATGGACGTCGGAGGTGAAGGCCGCGCATAGTCCCTTTACCGGGGACAAACGCCTTCTGTGACGGCCCGGTATATCCACCTTCAGTACCTGGTCCCCGAAGACTATGGGTCCGCCCCTCCCATCGCCTGCCTTGTATTTGCCGATTATGCCGACGACCTCATCGTTTACGAGCTGGAGCGCAGAGAGTTCCTTCTTGTTCTTGGAGAGAAGCACACGGATGGTCCCTGTCGGATCGTCCATGTTGAGCATCACATGGCCGTTCTTTGTTGTCCGGATGCTTTCGACCATTCCAATGAATTTTACGGCATCCTCGGAGCCTTTCAGGTCTCCGATATCCCTTGTAGGATGAAGGTCGCCGTAATGCTTCTGGAGGAGAGACTTGAGGGATCTGTACCTGTCCATGAAGAGCTTCCTGAAGTCATCTATCCTCCCCTGGGCTCCCATCGACCCTTCTATGTCCCTGAGGATCCTTATCTCCCCGCCGTATTCGCTGGCCAAAGGCTTCGGGGATCCGCCGGGACCCGATCTGATATGTGATTCCTCTCTTTCCAACTTTGTTACCCTGCCGGCCTCGATGGTATCTGATACAGACCTTGATATCCTGGATAATTCCCCCCCCGCGGAGATCTCCTGCCCCTTCTTACCAAAGGATTCCATACCGGGCTGTACTCTTTTCTTGGATATCTCCACGTTCCTATATTCCACAGAACCTTTACTTGGCGAAATGTCGGACATTCCTGAGGCAGATCCCTGAGCACTTGATGCTTTATCCTTCTTTTCAGCAACCGGGGCCTTCTTCTCCGCGCTCCCCGTCGGATCAATATCCTGGACCTGGTCCACCGAGATGATCATCGGAAGCTCCTTCCCCTCATCGAGCATGTCCTCCAGCTTGTCCACAAGGGACGGCCTATCCAGAAGGTAATGGTGGGCCTCTGGTGTGAGAAATCTCTGGAAGCGGAAGAATCTGCCGGCTAGATCAACCATTGGCAGGAGATGAAGGGACCTTACTATTTACATTTCCCGGGGGGGAGCCAAAAGTAAAGTGACCGACACTTCGTCGCGGATGTCATACTGACAATCAATTTAGTTGCACAAAATGAAAAAATGTCCGACAAATTAAAATATGTGTCAGACAAATACCCGTGGAGAGAGTATAACTATTGGGGAAGTGGTGATGCAGAAGGCTGACAAGGTGACGATAAGGCTCACGGCGGAGCAGGCCGAAGCGCTTGACTACCTTGTCGGTTCCGGCCAGTACAAGAACAGGTCCACTGCCCTCAGGGCAGCACTCGACAACTTCATTGCAAGGGACCAGGAGGCGGTTTCAGCTGCACCGGAGCTCTCCCTTCCGGATACTATGACCGCCGAGATAGAGACCCTGGTTTCTCTGGAGTACTTTCCCTCCTTCGAGCTGGGCTTGAGGGAAATGGTGAGGAACCAGCTCGAAAAGATCGATGTGAACTCGGTCAAGGAAAGGAAGCAGCTCAGGGACGAGATGCTGGCCGAGAAGAAGGCCAAGGACATAATGGAGGACGTCTACACCGATTACGTTAAACAGTGACTCGAGAAAGGAATTAGAAGATGGGAAACGAAAATGGGATGCACTCTGTAGGGGCCCACAATATTTTTCGGGGGATGGGCCCCTAACTCTTTTTAAATAATTGCAAAATAACTGAAAAATAGCTACTGCTCAGTTGAAGGGGGAGGCAGACTGCCAATACCAAGCGGGGCGGGGGGAGCGGAATTGGTCTGCTGCACAGGAGGCAGAGCTGCCCCCAAACCCGATTGCTGGGAGGGAGGGAGCTGGGTCCGGGCCGGAGAGCGGAGAGCCGCATTCAGCATAGAGGCGCCCTGAAAACCTACCGGAAGGGATGAGGAAGACTGGGCGGGGATTTGCTGGATCGGAGGAGGGTCTTCGCCCTCCTTTCCCTTCCTCATAATCAGGAAATTCCCGACCACAAGACCGGCGACAACAACCAGGGCCAGAATGATGAAGATGCTGATCAGGAAAGGTGAAAATGACCCCTCTTTGTCCTTATCACCACCAAGGTCCTCTGTCCTAGATGGATTGATCGTCACCTGAATGGTATCGGAAGATGTCTTGTCCAGATCATCGATAATGGTCAGTGTGGTATTGTAAGAGCCTGACTCCAGATAAGTATGCTCCACGAGCAAACCGTTGGATGAGGTGCCATCTCCGAAATCCCACCGGACAATTTTGGGGGTACCTGCATAGACCGATCCCCTTCCGTCGAAGGTCAGGGGTACTCCAATTTCACCCACGACGTCGTTTCCCGCTTCGGCGATCGGCGGAGGTCTCTCCGCTACGGTGAAATTCAGAAACTGCTTCAGCCCTCCGGAGATCTCCACTAGCAATTCATGTGTCCCCGGGGATGTACGGAAGACCACATCGAATTCGATCTTCGCTCCCGAAATCAGTGAGGGAATGCTCCGCCGCTGCAGCTCCTCTCCATCGAGCAGGAATATGGAATCTATCTTTCCACTGTTCTCGTTTCCCGAATTCGTCAGTGTTGCAACGACGCTTATATCCCTATCCTCCCTCGGCTCCTCAGGGTCCATCGAAAGTCGAACATTTATCACCGCCTCGTAATGTGTAACGATCAGAATCCTATCATCCGAACTTGATCCCCCGAAGGGATCCTTGACCTCGAGGGTTATGACATGCCGGCCCTCCGAAAGCTGGGCGAACAATTCGGAACCTGTGCCCAGCTCTCCGTCGATATCCGAGGACCATGCATATGTGAGGTCGTCCTCATCGGGATCTGTGGAATTCGCCGCATCGAAGAATATCATCTCATCGTCCCTGAACCCGGCGAATTCGACAGGATGATCGAAAACAGCTACGGGATCCCTGTTTATGACAAGAGGTCCCTGAAGCATTTCACCTTCATCTGCAGGCAGCCTGACAGCGAATTCTCCATCGCTGAACTCAAAATAAAAGGAATGATGGCCCAGGCCGAGTTTGGTCTGGAACGTATATGTCACGCCTTTCCTGAGATCGGTTCCCTTGGTGGTCATGTTGTATTCCGAACCGTCAATGAATATCCTGGCATATGTTGGAGGATCTCCATGGCTGTCCCTGTAATTGATCCCGAATCCGAAGATTGTGTCCCTGTAACCTTCCGAAGGCTCGAAGTAGGGGCTTGTTATCACTGGAGCATAATTTGCCCTCACGACCTCGTAGGTCGTCAGCTCTCCCTCGGGCGGATAGCGCACCTGGTTCTTCCCGTCTCCGAACTCGAAGTGGTATTCGTGTGAGCCGAGCGTCAGCCTGGTTGTATATGTGTAGTTCACTCCGCTCTTGTAATCGCTCCCATCCCCGGACATTCCTTTTTTCTCGCCGTCGATGTGGATGAAGCGATCAATCGGAGGATCACCGTCCGCATCGGAGTATAAAATGGAAAATGTGATATCGGTCTCATCATTTCCGGTCCCGGGAAAAAGGAGTGAATCGTAGAGCGACGGGATGGCATTTACCTCAGGAGAGGAAGCGAATGTGCCGGAAATGACCTCTCCATCCACAGAGAATTCGTAAGAAATTGTATGTTCTTTCCCGGGAGGCAAGGTCGTCTCATAATAATACGTGACACCGCTTCTGAAATCATCCCCATACCTCTCCATCGGATTCTTTTCGCCGTTGATTGTTATATCCGCTGATTCGGGACCTGTTCCAGGTCTGTATTTGTAGGCGACAGTGAAATTGAAGATCGTTGATGTATCACCTTTCTTTGGCTGGAAATCATAAGAAGGTATCTTTGGTTCATATTCGGGAGGAACCAGGAAAAAATCATCGTGAAAGAGTGTACTCTTCCTTTGGGGATAATCCAACCACACCTCATTTTTAAATGGAGTGGAGGTGTAATCGTGGGTACTAGCAATGACAAGGGGTCTGAAAAATGAATCCGCGTTGCCGAAATTGTGATCGAAATCTATCAGCATGACATCCAGGTCCTTGAGCTCAGGATAGGTCTTCATCGTCGCCTCCTTGTCAGAACCGGAGTCGGAATAGCAAGTGCCGTGGAACCATTTCATACCGTTCGGCATCTCGATCAGGAATGTGACTAGCGTCCCGCCATACGTATGGGGCATCTGGTATGCCGTGATATTGACATTGAACGGCGAAATGGTCTTTGTAACCTTGGAGCCGCTTGTGGGATTCATTTCAACGAGGTAATCCGCGGAGATCCCCTGGGACTTCATGTCCGATATCACTCCGCTGTTACCCACGACGATTGCATTGCAGTTCTTCTGGACCGTTGAAACGGACCCTGCATCATAATGCGTTCCGTGGCCGTGGTCCTCCTCGATTATTATATCGGCATCATGGACATCGACCGGTTTCAGTTTGCAATAATCACTATGCGGTAATGCTTCTATGTAGATGACCACATTGCCATCCGTCACCCTGTAGGCAGTTGATCCGAACATTCCATTCTCAAGATAGGTGAAGTTCAAGTAGTGACCGCCCTGCCACCGAGTCGCCTTGATCTCATCCGGACCCGTATATCCGGCGGTTCCAGTATTGATAAGCAACAGGGGAGCAAACAACAGACCAACTGCAAATAGGGCTGCTAACGAATGCCTCATTGTTATCGCCTCCATGCAAGATCAATTCTATCGAGAAGGATCAGCCAGGTTTAATCACTCGATGAGGGCATATTAATCCGTTATGGCTCCCTGTGCATTAATCAAAAAGGCAACAATTGATTAGGAGCATCGGATTCCGGTAACCATGGCAGGCCCCCTTCCAAAAAAAGCCGTTCTGGTCTGGCTGCAGATGGACCAGCACCTGATCCCCGAGATGAGGGAGCTCTGCCTTTCTGCGGGCTATATCGTCGAGGAAGAGGTATGCCAAAAAAAGAATGAGCCCGACCCCCGCTTCTATCTCGGAGCGGGAAAAGTTGAGGAGCTCCTGAGGTTCGAAAATATCGGTGTCCTGATATTTGCGACCGAACTAACCCCCTCGCAGATATTCAACATATCCTCCGTGACCGGGAAGACCATAATAGACAGAACAAGGATCATACTTGATATATTCAGGGATAGGGCAAGCTCCCCGGAATCCAGGCTTCAGGTGGAGATAGCCGATCTCCGGTATCAGATGCCCATTCTAAGGGAATACATACACCAGGGGAAGCTCTCCGAACGTCCCGGCTTCATGGCAGGAGGCGAATACAAGATCGATTACTACTACGAGATGATAAAGAAGAGGACCGCCCTCCTGAGAAAAAAACTCCAGACAGAGAGGAAAAGAAGGGAGCAGAAAAGGGTCCTGAGGAAGAGAAAAGGTTTGCATACGATCGCAATTGCAGGTTATACAAATGCGGGTAAGTCCACGCTCATGAACAGACTTATGGACAGCAGGAGTGAGGCAAAGCACATCGCAGAGGGGAAACTGCTCTTCACAACCATTGCCACCTCCACCAGGAAGATGAAGGGAGACCGGAAATGTATAATATCGGATACTGTTGGCTTCATCACGGACCTGCCCCCATGGCTTGTCGAAGGTTTCATGTCCACCCTGGAAGAGATCTTCACGGCCGACATCGTTATTCTGGTCGTTGACGCCTCGGAATCCATGGCTGTTATCAATAGAAAGCTCAAGGATTCCCTTTCAATTCTGCGTTCTGGCGGAACCGACGGGCATATTCTCGTTGTTTTCAACAAGATCGACAAAGGGGGGGTATTTGAAACGGAGCCCGAACCGGACATCCTCCTCAACAAGGTGGTTGACTGGGAACAAACGAACCACATATCCGGCGCCGCTGCAGTATCCGCTCTGAATGGCAGCGGGATCGATGAGCTGCTCGGCATGGTTCTGGAATTCCTCCCCCCTCTGATCGACGTGGAGCTTCGAATGCCTGCGGGAAGGAGAACATTTGAACTGGCATCGCAGCTGAAAAGGGATTGGGATCTCTCCGTCACGTATGCGGACGACGGCTACATTCTGCTTAGGGGAAGGATAGAGGAGAGAACGGCCGGATACTGTTTTAAAAAGGTCGAGGAAGAGGGAGGATCATGGAAAAAGGGCGATGCTCTCAAGGAAGGCTCTCCAGAAAAAACAAGAAATATCGTGCTCCCCTTCCATAATGAAGGTGAAGACCCATGAAAGCAGTGATACCGGCGGCCGGGCTTGGAACCAGGCTGCTTCCCATGACAAAATCCCAGCCCAAGGAGATGATGCCTGTCCTCAATAAACCGGCAATCCAGTATGTTATCGAGGAGGCTTCGCACTCCGGATTCGATAAGATCCTGGTCATAACCAACCGGAACAAGAAGGTCATGGAGGACCATTTTGACAGGAACCTCGAGCTTGAGATAGCATTGAAGAAAAAAGGTGCGGACAGGGCGATCAGGGAGCTCGAAAAGATCGAGGGTCTCGCCGACCTCTTCTACCTCAGGCAGAAAGAGCAGAAAGGGCTTGGGGACGCTGTTCTCTGCGCGGAAAGCTATGTGAGCAACGAGCCCTTCGCGGTGCTACTTGGAGATGACATCATCTCATCCGAGGTCCCGGCCATCAAACAGCTCTGGGAAGCCCACCTGATGGTTCGGGCGCCCGTCATCGGCCTGGAAAGGGTTCCGGAGGATCACGTCGAGAGATACGGCATAGTCGATCCGGGGGAGGAGATCGCCCCCGGGATCGTCAAGCTCAATGGTGTCGTGGAAAAACCGAGGAAGGAGGATGCCCCCTCCAACATGGCTATAATCGGAAGGTACATACTGGATCCGAACATCTTCACATGGTTGAGGGATTCCAAGGAAGGAGCCGGGGGAGAATTCCAGCTCACGGATTCACTTGCGAAATACATCAACACCAAGGGACTTTACGGAGTGATCATCAAGGGCCTCAGGGTCGATATCGGTTCCACCATAGACTGGTTGAAGGCGAACCTTGAGATCGCCCTTCTGGATCCTGATCTGAGACCTAGGATCTCGAGGTACTTCGACGAGCTCAGGCAGCAGGGAAGATTATAGGAAATGATCGAATCCTGGTAGGGAAGGTGCGGAGCGATGTCTTTCAAATACGTAATAGGAAAAGGACCGGACAGGGGCTACATGCTGGCAAACGAGGCTATTGCCAGAGCAGCCCTGGAATCCGATGTCAAGGTGTACGCAACATATCCCGGCTCTCCAACCGTTGAGATCCTGACTGCTTTCGACAAGGCCTCCCGGATTCTGGACGACCTTCGATGCGAGATCTCGGTCAATGAAAAGGTAGCCCTGGAAGTGGGAGCCGGGGCCGCCATGGTCGGACATAGGTCATTCGTGTCGATGAAGAGTGTGGGAACCAACGTTGCCTCCGACGCCCTCTACGTCATGGCCTACACCGGAGTAAAGGGAGGCATGGTAATGCTCCTGGCCGATGATCCCCATGCCCATTCATCCCAGTCCGAACAGGACGGCAGATGGTTCGGCTACACAGCCTACATGCCTATGCTCGATCCCTCCGGCCCGCAGGAAGCCTACGATATGGTGAAATGGGCATATGGGTTTTCCGAAAAACACGGTACCATTGTTCTCCTCCGAACCACAACCAGGGTAAACCATCAATCCGGCATCGTCAACACGCAGGAGCTCATCAGAGCACCTTTTAAAAAGATGAAATTCGACGAGGACAGAAGGAACTACTCTGCGGTGGGTATCACAGCAAGAAAGGGAAAGCTCCGGATGCTCGAGAGAATGGAGAGCATGAGAGTGGATTCCGATTCAAATCCATTCAACCGGGAAATGTACTTTGACGGCATCGAGGTCTATTCCGGGGTACCGGAAGACGAGGGATATGAACTGGGATTGCTGGTATCCGGTGTGACCTACAACTATGCCCTGGAAGCCCTGAAGGAGCTGGGAATCAAGGCACGGATCTTCAAGCCGGGCCTCATAAATCCCCTTCCGGAGAGGAGGATCAAGGATTTCTTGAAGGGGCTTGAGAAGTTGATGGTGATCGAGGAGCTATCCCCCTACCTCGAGGGATTCGCCAAACAATTTGCCTTCGAGGAAGGATCGGACCTGGAGATCATTGGGAAAGGGATCGGACTTCTATCGGAGTTTTCCGAATACAGCATACCCCTAGTAATAAATGCACTCTCGGAGATCACCGGAATCGGGTCCCCCATCGACCATTTGGCCCATAAGGAGAAGATCGAGAAGCTTGCCGACATCCTACCAATGAGGCCGCCTGGATTCTGCGCGGGATGCCCCCACAGGGGAACATTCACGGCTCTCAGGAGAGCTGCGGGAAATATCCCGATCTACTTCTCCAACGACATTGGATGCTATACGATGCTTGTTCTTCCCCCCCTGGAATTTTCCGATTCACAGCTCTGCATGGGAGCATCCCTCGGGATCGGTGCCGGAGTAAGCATATCCGCCGAGGAGAAAGTCGTGGTCGCCATAGGGGATTCGACATTGTTCCACGCGGGCCTCCCCGGGATCGTGAATGCCGTCCACAACAAACGCGATATGACTATCATAGTCCTACACAACTCCGTCACGGCAATGACCGGACAGCAGTCACATCCCGGTGAGATCGGCACTATCGGAGGAAAGGAGGGCATCTCCATAGATATCGAGAGGATGCTAAGGGCCCTCGGAGTGCAGAAGATCGTGAATATCGACTCCTTCCAGATCAGGAGGAACAGGGCCCTGATCAAGGAAGTCCTTGAATTCAAGGGAGTATCGGCCGTGATTTCCCACGGAGAGTGTGCTCTGTACCATTTCAGGAACCTGAGAAAAGAGGGCGCCAAACCGGTCCCGTTCTTTGTGGACAAGGAGAAGTGCAGGGCGCCTTACAACTGCATCAGGGATTTCCTCTGCCCCGCCATTTCGATCGATCCGGCGGACGGGAAGTCGCAGATAGACCCCTCTATTTGCGTGGGATGCGGCGAGTGCGCCCAGATGTGCGGTTTCGGGGCCATAAGGTCCACCGCCGTACTCCGGGGCGGAGAGGACAGGGTTTACTACACAAAGGAGGATTACGACCAGTACATGGAAGTCATATCGGGAAAGGAGGTGGTCCGTTGAGCAAAAACATCTTCAACATCATCGACTGCGGTGTGGGGGGCCAGGGAGTGGTCCTGATGGCGAATATCGTGGGTGAAGCTTGCGCCAGATCGGGTCTCAATGTGGTATCGGGAGAACTGCACGGCCTCTCCCAGAGAGGTGGCTCTGTCATAGCCCATCAGAGGATAGGTCAAAATGTCCATTCACCTTTGGTTCCCTACGGAGAAGCCGATGTGATCCTGTCCCTGGAACCGATGGAGGCCCTGAGATACCTATTCTTCCTCAGGGATGGGGGCATGGTCATCACAAATACAAAGATGGACCATCCCCCCCTGGAAACCCAGCGGATAGCCTTGAAGGAAAAAGATGCCTATGTTCGGTATGAGGACGTGGTGGAGCGCATAGGGTCCACCGGCGCCAGGCTGGTGGAGATCGATGCCTTGGCACTGTCCCTGAAGGCGGGAAGCGCGCAGACCGTCAATGTCGTGATGGTGGGCGCTCTTGCTGCATCACCGGGCTTCCCTGTTGGCAAATCCATGATGCTTGATGCTGTCAAGGAGAACGTACCGAAAAAAGCGTTGGATGTGAACACCAAGGCCTTCGACCTGGGATATGAATCACTCTCGGATTGAAAAGTGGATCATTTTCCGGGTGGTCTGAACCTCTCCAGAGCCTCCTTTTCGGCAAAATGGAGCGCACCTGGGACTATCAGGCAGTGGGGGGGACCGCCAAGGTCCATGTATGGAATTTCTCCCAATGGCGCATACACAACTTTCCAGTCCGATCTGCCCGCCCTGATCACCGCGGCGGCCATTGTCCCTGGCCCGATCTCGCCGCTCTGGTTCAGCTCAGACATTCTAAGGATAAGGGCGGAGCCTTCGGAGGCGCTCATGAATCTGTCCTCTTCGGACCTGATATCCAGCAGCACAAGCGTATGCAGCCCCCTTCGGAGGTTCTCTATGATGACGTCAAGTGGAGATGTCGGAAAAAAAAACCCCTCGGGATAAGCTATCGTCGTGGTCCTCCCGAACTTGTAATGCTGCAAACCTGCAAATCCAGGTGCAGAATTCAGGATCGAGGCCGAATTTATAACCTCCACTTCTATTCCTCGGTCCATGACATCGAAACGGAGCTCCTGGTGTGTTGTGGCCGACAACGGATCCCCGGCCGTCAGGAAACAGACGAGGCCATGGTCGTCGAAAGCCTTCAGGACCCGTTCCTCCTCCTCAACTTCCTTCCTGGACAGTATCAGGATCTTCTTTCCCGCAAGCTTGCCTAGCCTTTCAATGGAACCCTCCTCAAGGATGGAGGTATAGAACTCGGCAAAGGCCATCTCCGACTCCCGGAGCCGTTCCAGGCCCCCGAGGCTTATGGACCTTTCGTTGGCTATGCCGAGGCCGATCATAGACAGGCGCTTCATGAGGTATCTGAAAAAGAGAGTGGTATTAAACGATGTTCATCTCCGAGAGCTTCTCCGGAAGATAGGAATCCGTAACGAAGTCAAGACCGTATTTCGCCAGTGCCTGCTGCTCGGACTTCTTCTTCAATTTCAGCTGGAGCTTTATCTCCTGCTTCCAGTGATCGGATGAGAAGCGCGGATCCGTCAGCTCGGACTTGAGTGCGCTAACATCGTTATCGGAGAGCGCATCGGAGGGCAGGTCATAGTTCACAATGTCCGACGGTGTGATCCCCAGATACTGGGCCTGGGGGGTGGCCAGGTACTCAGAAATGTGAGCGGTCTTTATGGCGCCGTAGGCGACAGATGCAAAGATCCTGTACGACCAGGGATCACCATCAGTAAAGAGGATCACCGGCAATTTGGACCACTCGTGCAGCCTTTTAATGAACCTCCGGGTGGACCTGGCGGGCTGTCCCTTGAGATGGACTAGTACCGCGTTGTGACTCTCATCGAAACCGTTCTCCACAAGCCTGTCGAACATACCGCCGGTCTCTATGGCGATGATGAACTTCGAATTGTGGGACTTGAAATTCACCTTCTCCGATTCCACATTGTAGGGAATACCGTATCCGGAATCGCCTACGTCGTCCTTGCAGTTTATCTTCTTGACCTCTCCCTTGCGGTTGACCTCGGTCAGGGTAAGGTCGCCTATCACCCTTGCACCGTCCTCCTCGGGCCTGAGCTTGAAATCCTCCCTCATACAACTCGTTATGATCTCCAGGTCCTCAGCCAGCCTGTTGGATTCATCCTGTGTGGGAAATTTGGCCTTGTTCCATCCCTCGGAGATATAGTACATCTCCCTTAGCGTGGAGGATTTCTCGGTGTCTATCATCTCGTCTATGAAATCCACAGTGTATAGAGTTCGAAGAATGGATACCGCTCCCCCGAGGTCCTTGGCGCTCCTCTTGACCGTATCGGACCCGTACTTCCATACCCTGTGGTCCTTTGAAAGCACTATGTTGCTCTTGGTCCTGCTGGAGACCTCCAGATGTGGGATGTCGCCATTATCCATCTGTTCGTAGACGAATTCCGCGACCTTCCTGAGCCTCAACCGGGCAAGCTTCTTACTTTCGGATAATTTCTTCTTAGCCATATGCTCACCCCTATGCCGGATCCGCTCCTATGACCTCTCCGGGAAGCCTGGAGTAGAATATCTCTACCTCATCGTAGTCATCCTTGTCAAGCCCCAGCAGCGTGAAACCGAGATGCATGGACTTTGCCGGCAGTATGGGGCCGGCTTCCCATTCTATCACTCCGTCTTTCATCTTGTAAGCCTCGGGGTAGATTCCCTGGACCAGTGTCTTGGGGACCTTGACCAGGAGTCGGAACTTTCTCTCCTTTTGGGTATAGTTCTGGACCTTGATGGTCACCTCTGTCTGCTTCTGCATCTGCTCGCCCTCCCCCACCTCCCTGTATACTATTCCCGCATCGATTACGTGAACGTTCATTATCTTGGTGATGATGGGGTCGAGCTGCACTTGCGGCTTGCCGGTGATCTTTGCGCTCTTTTTTGCTATCTCGGGCAGAATCTCCTTGATAATGGAATATTTCTCAGAGACCTTTTTTAGCTTGACCTTTTTGTTTATGTGGGACTTCACCCTTCTCCCGCAGTCCATCAGGGCCCTTGCAACCTCATCCATTATCTCATCCACATCCGCAATGGCCTCCTTGGACTCTGATGTGAAGGGTACGTTTGTCGATGCCACATGGACAAGGATCACGGCTGGCCCGTTAGGGATTCCCTTGCCGCCCTTCTGCTCCAGTCCGTAGGGCCGCCAGTTTATCCTCTCGATGGCGTGGGTAATTGCGCATCCGCCCTGCTGGTATAGAAGGGGCACCCTGTTGGCGAACCTTAATATCTGAACCTGGTCTCCGGGAGTCAGCTCGCCGCCGTACACTATCCCTGCCTCGACCTGGAATGGCGTACCGCGGAAGACCGACGGGTTCCTGGTCACGGTGTAGGCGAACTTGGAGTCGATCTCCTTCCTAAGACCCTTTCGTATCAGGCTGTCGCCTATCGGTGAAAGGCAGTCCACGGGCGGGGCCATGAACTTCATCTTCTGCATGCTCTCGTAAAGGAGCTGTATATCCTCCAGTTTCATCCTCTTTGGAGAAGCCTTCTCAGAGAGGCCCGCATTGGAAAGGAGCTCCCTTGCGCCCCGCGGAGATATCCTGGTGAACTCATTGGTCAGAAATGAGGTCAATTTCCTCTCTTCCGCGTATTTCAGCATGTTTTTCAGAATCCCGAGCTCTATTCCGTGCGGGTGGGGTTTGCTCTCCTTTGCGGCTTCGGGGACTTTTTCAACCACTCTGCTGAATTGTACCAATTCTCCGTCGGGGTCCCGAAAAAATAGCTCCACATGTGGATTGACGATCGCAGTGGCCCTCAGATATTCATACACGGACTGCTTCTTGTTCTTCTGGTAGCGGCCTTCTATCTCGACCTCCACTTCGGTGCCGTGGTTCGGCTCCCAGAGCATCACCTGGTCGGATTCTACCTGGGGTCTGTTCGTCTTGGTATTGATATGGACCTCCATCTGGTTGCAGGGATACCTCTCCCCTATCCGGGAGGTGATCCTCGCGGGCTTGCCTGTGGTGAGCTGGCTGTAAAGGACCACTGCCGAGATACCTATTCCCTGCTGCCCCCTGGACTGTCTGATCGAATAGAACCTGGAGCCATAGAGAAGACGTCCGAAAACATTTGGTATCTGTTTCTTGACTATTCCCGGTCCGTTGTCCCTGACCGTTATCCTATAGCGGTCCTTTTCGTCCAGCTTGTCTATCTTGACATATATGGAAGGCAGTATCCCGGCTTCCTCGCATGCATCAAGCGAATTGTCCACCGCCTCCTTCACGGATACGAGCATGGCCTTTGACGGATTGTCGAAACCGAGGATCTGACGGTTCTTTGCAAAGAAATCCGAGATGGAAATCTCCTTCTGGTTTTCCGCCATCTTCTGAGCATAAGGTACAGCCAACTGCCTACCTCCGTCGGGAATGGACCATCTAGCTCAGATAAATAAATTGAAGGGTGGGGGTAGGCGAAAGAATCTCACCTCTTCCTCTTGAAGTAGAGGTATAGGAATATCGCCGCAATGAGCAGTGGAACGAGTGTCAATACCATTCCAAGAGAGCCTGCCCTTACGACATCAGTCAGGGTCGGATCTCCGCTGAGAAATCCTCTGTCCAAGACCAGAATTACAAAATTTCCAAGGGCATCCGCAAGACCAATACAAGCAAACACCAGGAAGAGCAGGTTCATCAACCTCGACATATCCTCGGATACCTCCCTCTGCCTGGTATCTATGAAAGTCCTGAGAACCTCGATTGTGGATGTGAGTATGTCCCTGGAATGGGAAAGCTCGTCCATGAGTATCATGAGCTCTCTCTTCTTAGTCTCGATCTCCCTCAATGTCAGGTCTCCCAAGGAAAGTGGTGTTCCCTCCATAGCCACATCCTTCTTCTCAAGGGAAAGGGAAGAGGTGCTCTCGTTTACCTTGAAGGACAAGTCCTGTAACTTCGTATTGTTCCGCATTATCTGATGCTCTACCTCGGATACCAGGGAGAATCGGACCGATGCCGCGGTCAGAAACTGTTTCTCCGCCTCATAGGTCTCCCTGTCCAGGAAATCCTTCTTCTTGGATTTCTTGTCCTTCTCCTTGGGTATGTAGAGCTTCATGTGCTCGTTGATGGAGTTCTGCAGCTTGAATATCTGGTCTTTCAGTGATCTGCCCTTCTCTTCAATATCCTTGAATTCGGTTTTGGTATAATCAATGAATGAGGAATGGAGAATGAAGAGGTCTATCAGCTTGGATTTGATGGAGAGAAGGTTGATCAGATAGCTCTGCTTTTGCTGGTAGATTCTCTTATCCTGGGTGCCCTGATCGGCATAAGGGGTGCTCGGAGTCACTTGAATTGGACTCTCACCGTAGGAAGAGGTCGCACGGACATCCGTAAGGTCTATCTCCAGAACAAAGTCGGTCGGGAATGTGGGCTTCTTGGTTCCCTGGGGGGGTCCGAGGATGTATAGTGAGGAATCTATCTTGCCGTGCATCATCGAATTGACATTGACCTCCCCGGCCCTGTTTAGAACCCTGTTGAGCTGTGTGATGTTCGTTTGGAGAATCTCCAGCCGGTCATCGTCATGTTCGGAATAAAGGAAGCTCATATCAGAATAGGTCTTGAGCCAAACACTATTATGACTGCCCGACGTGAAAAGAGTGAAATTGTAGGGGGTGATATCTTTTGAAAGCGAACTTGAAATGATATCCACAAGGGCTTTCCTTGCTGCCATCAGCTCGTCATGCTTTATCTTGAGATGGTCCACGGAAACCTCCGTGCTGCCCTTGGCTTCCGGATTGATCTCCTTCATCAGCTCTATGATGGTCCACCCTTCCTTGGAGGAGAAATCACATTTGACCCCCTTGAACCGGTGAAGTTCGGTCTTGAATGCATTGAGAAGAGGATCTCCCTTCTTGGTTGTATGATTCAATATGGTCAGCGAGTAGACCTTTGGATCGTACAGTTGGAAAGTCCTCAAACACAATCACCCTTTTGGTCCTGTCCTCCAGGAAGTCACCATATCATTATCAATTACTTTGATGAAATTGGTTTTATTTAAAATATGGGGGGTCTTTACTGTTTTCAGAAACAGCAGCAGACACGCTTCTCCCTGATCTCCCATCCTTTGGCAATTATGTGGGAAACCGCTCTTTTAGAGGGGAGCACTATGCCGTCGAATCCTGCTTCAATCAATCCTATTTCAATGTCGCTCGATCCCTTTGGCCTCATGCATCCGAGGAGCAATCTCGATCCGAGCTTCCTGCGCATGTACCTACCCAGATCAATAACGGAATCTGAGTCCGGGGTGCCTACCTTCTCCATTTTCGTTCCCTTGGTGGGGACGAAAACGATCAGTACCACCTCTTCGAAAGATTGACCGGAAAGCACGTCAACAGCTTCATACTCCCAGGTGACCTTTCCCTCGTGAAGGCCCGCAAGGATATGGGGAGATACGGAGATCCCCGATTCCGACATCATGGATAGGGTTTTAACGAAATCCTCTCTGGACCTTTTCAGGTGAAATATATTCTCAATGCTCTGATCGTGATAGATGAGATCGAAGGAGACCTTGTCAACACCAGACCTTTTGATCATTTTAGTAGTGGATTCATCGACCAACCCGGTATGGATGTTTATCTTCAGCGAGGTCCGCTCCTTCAGCTCCCTTATCTCCTCGAATGTCCCATGCCTGAATGCGACCGCACCCGAAGTGTCGCATCCCCCTGAGATAAGCATCCCTTTCCCTCCTTTCTGATATAGGGCCATGCCGAAGTCGAGGAGGCTGCCATTTTTTGAGACATCGACCATCCCTTTGAGGTACTTGCCCCCGCAGTGGTCGCAGGACTTACCGCAGGTGATTCCAGTAATCGACACCGAGGGGAATTCCTTCCCCGGCCTGTAAAGGGTGATCCTTTTTTCCACGTAGGAAGGATTGACAATGCGTTGATATTATTTTCCCTGAATCAGAAAGGAACCAATAATGTTTATAAGACATACGAATGTTTGTACAATAGAAGAAGGACTGGCATGCTGCCATCCTAATCAGATCCCCGGGGTTCGGTCATGGATTTCACCACAGGAAGAAAAATCCGAGCGATACTGCTCGTCCACCTTTTGGTTCTTATGTCTTCGACATTACTTTATCAATTCGCTCCCTTGCCGAGGGAGTTGTCACCATTGGGCCAGGCCGATGCTGACCTTGAAGTTTCAAATCCCATCGTTATAAATTACAACAGCGGACTTTCCTCCCATCCGTCGGTCAGAAGCGGTGACGGGACGGGTCAGAAACCCTTCATCATATCCGATTATTCCATTGACTGCACATCATCAGGCCGAGCGGCCATAGCGATCCGCAATACCACATATTATGTGGTATTCAGGAATATCAGCATCCAGGCATCTTCGAACTCTCCCGCTATAATTTTATTGGCTCTCAATTCGGGAGGCTGGCAGGCCCAGAACATTGTTTTCGAGAACGTGACCGTGATCGGAGGAGGGCAGGCTGTTAACATGTATGTTCCACGAAGGGTCGTTTTCTCATCATGCAATTTCGACAATCCCTCGGGAACCGGTGATATAATTTTCGCATACTACGCCATTGAGAGCACTTTCATCAACTGCACGTTCGATTGTCCGGATATGGACATCGATATCGATTACTCGTCCACGTTCAATTTTCTGCAGAACAAAGGAAGGATAAGCAATTACCAGAACCTCAATTGGAGATATTCCAACTTCGCCAATAACACTTTGGTCGTGAATAATCTTGAGCTCCAATCCGGTTACGCATCAGACCTTCAGGGGAACCACCTTACTTCAAAGGATGATTCCACCTATCTTATCACCTTGGCTGACTGCAACCGGATCAAGATCGCCAACAACACCCTCCATGGGGGAGCCGATACTATCCTGGTCTATCATCCCAATTCATATTCGCCCGTTTATACCAACTACCCCAAGGCAGCCTCCCTGAGGTTCGAATATAATTGGATAAACCGCTCCACTGGCAGGGGTATCTATTTCTATTACGCAACCGGACATCCAGCCCTTACCTATGTCAACGTTCTTTTCAACAGGATAACAAACTGCTCATCCTTCGGGATATCGATCAGGGGCGGCGGGCACGCCACAACCGTGATATGGCACAACGTATTCGAATATAATCACGGTTCCGGCACTACCTATTCAGCAAGCAATACACAGGCCGAGGATTACTACGCTCAACTCTCCTGGGACAATGGCGAGATCGGCAATTTCTGGAGGGACTTCACCGGACCGGACATGGAAAATGACGGTTTCGTCGACGGCTCTGGATACGGCATACAGGCATATACATCACAGAAGGACGAGCATCCCGTTACCAATCCCTACTTCGACTTCGAAGTTCCTTATCTCAAGGTGCTTTCACCCAGGGGCAGGTTCCCATCCAATTCCTATCTCAACCTCTCATGGGAGACCTATGATTCCCTGAGCGGGATGCAGAGGATGGAGATAAGGCAGGGGCTCCAGCCGTGGATTGATGTCACCCATAGGACCCATTACGGCATATACCTGGTCCAGGGATCCCACAGACTCAAGTTCAGGGCAACCGACAACGGGAATCTCTACAACCTCATAGAGATGGACGTGATAATTAACCAGACCAAGAAGCCCTTCGATATAACCACACCCCCGGATGGGAGCTTCCACGGCTCAACGAACATCCAGTTCAGCTGGGGCCTCATTCCGGAGTTCGTTCCCAGGAATATGAGCACCAGCCTTGACGGAGATGCACCGGTTGAAAGGAATCCGACGAGCGATTTCACGTTGTCGGCTCCGGAAGGAAATCACCAGGTCGTCATGAGGTTCTACGACCATTACAACAACTTGATCTCACACACGGTAACCTTTACAGTTGACCTCACGGACCCCGTTATCGACATCACCTTTCCCGCACAGGGATCCGTTATTTCAAACAACCTGGTCCATTTCAGATGGGACGCCAGCGACAATACGGAAGTTGACAAGGTCCTCGTAAGCATAGATCAGGGAGATATGGTTGAAAAGGGAGGCAATGGTTTCGATGAACTCCTTGACGGCGGCCCCCATACCATAACGGTAACCGCCGTCGACCTGGCGGGGAACATGGAGCAGGATTCCCTGGCATTCGTAGTTTCCAAGAATACCTCGCTGAACATTATCTCACCTAGACTGAGCAGGCCAACGAAGGAAACCTCTCTGGTGGTTTCCTGGGAATATCTTATAGCGGACCTCGGAATCGGGCAGGTGGAAGTGAAGCTCGACAATAAGGCCCCTGCGACGCTCGGACCTGGGACGCTCTCCTACGAAATGGAGATATTGGAAGAGGGCGAGCACAGGATATCGGTCATAGCGGAGGACCTGGCAGGGAACGTAGTATCCGATTCAGTTGACGTGATAGTTGACTGGACCCCTCCTACGATCGGTTTCGTTTATCCGGAACCCGGAGTCTTTCTGAATACCTCAAAGCTCAGCATAGAATGGAGCTCCTACGAGCGTTGGGGTTTCGACCATTACGAGCTATATGTGGACGGGAATTTGCAGAGCGGCGGACTCACACAGGGAAGATACAACCTCGAACTTGGACCGGGACAGCATGACATACTCGTCAAGGCCTTTGACCAAGCAGGGAACATGGGGAGGGAGAACATAACCGTGAACATAGACCTGAGCTCCCCGACGCTTAGGATCCTCGAACCCCTTGACGACGTGATCACAGATCAGTATGTCACCTTCAAGTGGGAATCCGAGGATGATTCGGGAATCTCGCACATGAACTTCACCCTGGATGGAAAGAGGACCGATGTGGGGCTTTCTACAAGCAGGCAGGTCCAGCTATCGGAAGGAAAACATAAATTCGTACTGTATTCCGTGGATATTGCCGGAAACGTAAGGAGCATCTCGAAGGAATACATCGTGGACCTTACGGAGCCGGTGATCAGGATCGAGAACATATCCAGCGGCTACATAAAGCAGTGGAGGGGTTATCTCAAATGGAGCATCGAGGAGGCAGTTGGTCTGAAAAGCCTGGTCCTGAAGGTGGATGATACAACATATCAGATCGATGTCCATTCGACCTTCTTCGAACAGGAGCTTAACGAAGGTGAGCATACCATCGTCATGAAAGCCACCGACATGGGCGGTCATACAACAACGGTGACGATGAACTTCATTATCGATCTCAGCTTACCCAAGCTCTCCAAACCCTCCGAAGAGACCATCGTAAAGGGATCATCCGCAGAGATATTCTGGGAGCTGTCGGAAAGTGAAAATAATCTCACATGGAGCCTTCACCTTGACGGAAGTGAGGTTAGAACAAGCATTCCGCTTTCAAACGGCCGTTTCAAGTTTGCGGAGCTGTCCCCGGGGAACCACTCGGCGATATTGACACTTGAAGACCAGGCCGGAAACACCAGGGAGCTTGTTTGGGACTTCGTCATCCAAGATACAAAGGGCGGGGGATCCCATGGAGGAGGTGGGAGCGCGATGATTGCCATTGCGATAATACTCCTGGTACTTGTCGGAGCAGCAGGGATGGGGGGTTTCTTCTGGTTGAAGGGAAGGAAAAGGGAAGAGAAGAAGGTACTCAAATTGAGCGAGGCCGCCAAGAAGCCGGATAAAATCAAGATAGGGGGCGGGCCCGCTCATGCAAAACCCCTCACACCACCGGTGAGACCAGCCCCTATGCATCATCACCATGCACATACAGGACACGGCCCAGGATCGGGGCCGGAAAAGACCGGAGGAGAACACGGTTACATCAGGCCTGAAACAAAAAAGAAGAAAAAGCCGGAGAAGGTCATAGTGGATGCTCCCATCCATAAGAAAGAGCCGGAGGTCCAGAAGAAGAAGGACAGACCGATCTTCATCCCACCCGAGGAGAAGAAGGGTGAAAGTGTCGAGGAATGGGGCGAGATCGAGGATTGGGAGGAGACCGAAGAGATCGAGGAATGGTCGGAGATGGAGGAGCTTTGATGGGGCTCACCCCGGAGGAGGCCGCCAAATGGTCAAGGTACGGAATGGCACCGTATAACTGGATACTCGACGGAAAGCTTCTGGCATCCGTATACCCAAAGGACCTCGATTATCTAGTACATCTACGTGATAAGGAGGGCATATTGACCTCCGTGAACCTGTCCGAGAGTCCGTGGCCGGCCGGATGGATCGAGGCATCCCGAATCTATCATCATCATTTCCCTGTGATAGATATGTCCGTTCCCACCGAGGAGGACGTGAGGAGCATCATCTCGCTCATCGATTCATACCCTGGCCCGGTTATGGTCCACTGCGCTGCAGGGATAGGAAGGACCGGGACAGTGATAGCGTTATACCTTGTGGAGCATGGGATGGAGCCCGAAAAAGCCATATCCCTGGTAAGGGAGAAGAGAGGTGGCTCGATACAGACCATGCCCCAGGAGATGATGGTCAGACAATGGGCAGCGGCAGGGAAGTGAAGTGATGGACGTCATCGTGCTCGCAGGCGGTTTCGCAAAGAGGATGTGGCCATTGACAAAGGAAAGGCCGAAACACCTGCTCCCGGTGGGGGGCAGGCCGATGCTCTCCTACACCCTTGAAACACTGGTCGGGATGGAAGGTGTGGATATGATATACGTATCGACGAACGAGGCCTTCCAAGATCAGTTCGGGGAGTTCCTGGAGAGATACCCCCCATCCAAGGTCAAGCTTGTCATTGAGCCCTCCCCCACCGAGGACAGGAAAATGGGCTCAATCGGAGGAATGGGATACCTGATAGACAAGGAAGGGCTCTCCAGGGATACCATGATAATAGGAGGCGACAACCTTTTCGAATTTCATCCTTCGGAGGCCGTGGATGTTTTCAAGAGGGAGGGCAAGGACCTGGTCGCCGTATATGACGTCGGGACCAAGGAAAGGGCCAGACTTTACGGTATCGTGGACATAGATGATGACAACGTGATCGAGGAATTCCTGGAGAAGCCAGGCGATCCTCCATCAACGCTGGCGGCAACCGCTTTCTACATCTTCAGGGCCGAAACTGTTGGACTTGTGCTCAAATATCTGGAAGAGGGAGGTAAGCCCGATGCACTAGGGCATTTCATCACCTATCTTGTGAATATTCATCCGGTTTATGCCTGGAAGTTCGATGGGATCTGGTTCGACATCGGATCCCTGGACATATACCGGGAGGCTGATTCCTACTTTGGAGGAAGATAGCTCCCTTTCCTATCCTTACCTATCTGGAAGGATGACCTTACTTTCTACCAAACTCCCGAAAATGATATTGGGAAGGAGTTCGAGTTAGGAGGGGGAGCACATGGGAACAAGATTGGAGCATGCCTTGATCCTTCTTATCACGATATCTTCCATGGCGGCGGTCCTCGGCACCATCGATGCCGAGGTCGAGGAGCCAAATTATTTTTCAGGTGCCATCAAGATCGAAGGGCGCAATATCTCGGTCCCAGAAGGATTCGAGACCACGGGGAGCGGTACCTTGGAGGATCCCCTAATCATTGGGCCGGTCTGGCTGAACAATACGGATGGTCCCGCCATCTCGGTGAGGAACAGTTCCGCCCACATCATCATCAGGAGTGCGGCTGCAACCTTTGGAATCTGGAACCGGTCCGATGGGATATTCGTTGCGAATTCCACCAACGTGACGCTCGTGGACTGTTACGTCCAGAACTGCTATATCGGCCTTCACATCGATAATTCAACTGGTGTGCAGGCGGTGGGCTGCGATCTCTCCGGGAACCGCTACGGCGTTCTTGCAAGGAAAAGCCCGCTGACATCCATCAGGGACTGTTCCATGAACGGAAACCTCATAGACGGCGTCCTGATGGAGGATTCCGCAAACTGCACATTATCCTACTGCCAGCTCATATCCAACTCCGCCCGCATATCGAACGACGCGGCTGTCAGGGCTGTCAGATCATCCGGCTTCATCGTGCAGGGATGCGAGATCAGAATGAACTACGGGACCGGGATATTCTTTCAAGGTCCCATGGCGGACTCGATCGCAATGGACTGCGATATCAACTACAACAACGAGGGATTGATACTATCAGATTGCCGGCATGCGAGGGTGCAGGGCATCGAACTGATCATCAACATGAAGGCCATGGTCCTCGAAGGCTTGAGACATTGCACCTTCTCCGATTCATTCGTTTACAGGAACGGGGAGGGCATCCTCCTCAATTCGGTAGAAGAGTCCTACTTCAGCAGGATGGAGTTCCTGGAGTGCGGCTACGGCCTCGATGTCAGGGATTCTCATTCCAACATGTTCGACAACAACTCCTTCGAAGGTACAAGATCCTTTGATATCGTCCTTGGGGACCCCGATGATGAAACGCTCTCATCCGACCACAACGTTCTGATCGGCAATCTCTTCCAGAAGGATAGCAAGGTCCTTCCCTCCGTCCACGACCACGGAACGGGCAACATCTGGGACCTTGATGGCAGCGGCAACACATGGTCAGGCTCGCAGCTTGTGGATGAGGACGCTGACGAGGTGGGAGACCAGCCCTTCCGGATAAACGGAACGGCGGGATCGGCGGATCACTTTCCCAGAACCGACTTCCTGAAGGAGCCGGAAGGGGGCGAAAACACACCAGATACGGAGAAAGTGGAGGATAACAAAGAGGGCCAGCTCCTGGTGCTTTTCGTTGCGGTTCTGGTAGCAGTGCTCCTCCTTATGCTGCTCACTTTGGTGACCGGTGCCAGGGATGGAAGATGAGCTCAGATTATCTTCCCGGTGCTGGTCACCCTTATTCTCGTTTCATCGATATTATAGGTCAGCTGGACGTTCTTCTGCTGGATCGAGAACTTCTTGACCTGTATGGTATGGTAGATACCTTCGATTATCCTGACGGTGTCCAGCTGGATCAGGCCGTCGAACTTGTCGATGACCGACTGCATCTCCCTCTCGTGGAGTATGTCCGCCATCAGAAAGACCACCGCAATGCCCTTCTTCATGGCGATGTCGCGGATCATGATTATGAAATCTCCGGCGTCCTTCAGACCGAAGGTCTCGATGAAAAATGTAAGTGGATTGATCAGGACCCTGTTCACCTCCTTCTCATCCAGACCCCTCATGTGCTCGATGATCCTTGCCGGTACGGCGTTGATGAAGAACTTGCTGTATTCCGGGCAGGCATCTATGAACTGGAGGTTCTCCAGCTTGTTCTTCTCAAGATTATCGGTCATGAGCTCCATTATCTCGTCGCTTGAGGCTTCCACATCGTAGAATGCCACCTTCTCCCCCCTGTCCATCCCGCATTTCAGGAAATGGTAGCCGAAGAGGTCCTTGCGGGAGCCGGGATCGCCGACGTAGAGAATGATGGCTCCCTTCTTGAACCCTCCTTTGTGAAGAGCCTCGTCCAGTGAAGGTATTCCGCTCGATATGTAGCGGTTCGTTTGGGACTGATCGGACATGATGCTGATAAATGCAGGATTTTATTTATTGGTTGCCAGGGAAAGCCCTGCTTACCTATTCAGTTCTTCCTTCCGGTATCAAGCTTCCTCCCGACCTCCCTCAGGACCCTTTTGGGGAGCACATCCCTGTGCTCTTCGATGAAGCCGATCACCGGCTCCTTGTCGATCTTCGAAAGCTCCCTCAAAGCCCAGGAAAGGGCCTTGGCCACCATTTCATCCCGGTCCTCTGCAAGCAGCCTGCACACCATCAGGGTCCTGTTGACATCGCCCCTGCCCCCCCTTGCCTTCTGATTCAGGGCTATCGTGCATACCAGCGAAGATCTCCTTATCCACCTGTCCTCCGATGCCGCCCACCCCTTCAAGGTGTCATCGGATATCCGGCCTTCCCTCCAAGCCACTCCGGCAAGGAGGGCGGAGAATGTGTCCACGGATACCCAGTTGTCGAGGCCTTTCCTTAGGTCGTAAAGGTCGCTCATTGCAAGCGAGTGGAGGGCTTCCCTGTCCTTGGAGAGGAGCTCGTAAGCGGTCTGCTGGCATTCGAAAACGGAGGTGTCAACAAGTGCCTTGGCAAGAGCTATGCGCTCTTCAAGGGGCTCCCCCTTGATACGTTTTCGAAGGGAATTCGTTACCTTCTTTTGGTCGGGAACCTTGACCCCCAATGTGTGGAAGCTGGTTGGATAGTATCCCTTTGCCTTCTCCCTTCTCTTTTCATCCGCAGCGGATCCAAGCTCAGATACGGTCCTTTCCACCTCTTCCTCGATAATCAAATCCATCACCTGCTCCTTCTCTCTCTCTTCATCATCCTTGCTGCTTCGGCCGCCCTTCTCCGCCTGGTATCCTCCTTCTTGGCGGAGGAGATCCAACCAAGATATCTCTTCTTATGTGAGGGGGGCAGGGATTCGAATGCCTTCGACGCTTCATCGTCGGCCTCGAGTTCACTGCGCAGTTCGTTAGGCATCTCTATCACGGTGCCGTCCGGTTCTTCGCCGGGATGACATTTCACGGGATCCCTTTCCTCGTAGGCCTCGAGCCCGGACCTGGTCATCTTCCCCCGACTGACCATGTCCTGCACCCTTTCTATATTGGACCTCGACCAAACGGAGCCCTTCCTCCTCCTAGTGAACCGGACGGCAAAACGGTCATCGTCCAACCTAAGGGTCTTGCCGTCTATCCATCCGAAACAAACGGCCTCCTCCACCGCCTCACTGTATCGGAGTTTGGAGCCCCTAACGTGTTTTTTATAAATGGCCACCCAAACCTCACTCGATACTTCGTGGTTACTCTCGAGCCAATTCCTCCATTCTTTCCTATTTAAGGGAGACAAGAGAGCTCCGATCTCTTCCATCACATGACGAAGGGGAGCAATGCTTTTCTGTTTTTTGGATAATCCTCCAGGTGCTGATTATACCATTTATGGTCCGAAATAGCCCTGGGAACCAGGTTCGCTGTCGAGAACAGGGCGAATGCAAGACCCGCCATGGAGAATGTCATGAGCGCCCACCCCGTCCATTGTATGATCTCTCCCAGATAGTTGGGGCAGGAGATCCAGTTGAATGCTCCTCCGCGGGGAATGTCATACCCTGTCTCTCCCGACCTTCTCAGCTCCCTTATCGTTCTGTCAGAGAAGAAATGGAGCAGGAAACCCGATATGAAAAGCAGGATGCCGACAACGAAAAACGGAGTGAACAGCCAGCCATAGGTATATCTGCCGTCGAACAAGAAGATCTGGCTTCCATTAATGAAACCGTTCAGGCAGTTGAAGGAGAAGGCAAAGAAGACCAGCAAGGCCGGAAAGTTCTTTCTTGAACCTCTCATGAATACGGGGAACAGAAAGGTCCGATATATGTAGTGGAATTCCCACATAAGCAGGAAAAGAAATGGTACGATCCTGATCTCTCCGGTGAAGATCGGGAATGCGGCGATAACCGCAACGGCAGGAAGCTCCATGAGGGCCCATGCAGTCCTGGAGTCCATTTTAGCTCCCCAACCGCTTCTGCTGTGCTTTCCATATGGTGCAGAGACGAATATTAGGACGAGGAATACCAAAGGCGCAAGCCCTATCTCCGCTAGGACAAGTATCCAGAAAAGGGTTTCAAATCCCATGATGGACCATGGGGGGATTGTGGGGAAGGTGGATAATCCTTTTCATCGGTCCTCATCGGGGAGAGATCTCTTCCATTATCTGGTCAAATGCACGGCCGACCGCATTCTGGACCTGGGTGTAGTTCTCATGGGATGAACCGAGATCACTGCTCTCGTATAGGAGCTGGATGCTTCTGTGCTCACCGATGAAAAGTACCTTCATATTCTTCGTGCAATTGGGATCTGGATCGTCATGGCAGGGCCATTCCATCTCGGTGAAGAACGATCTCCTGGGAAGCCTTGACTCGTCGATCTCAAGACCGGTCGTGCTGAAGCCGAACTCAGTGCAGGTTGGGCAGGTAAAGATAAGATGGTCCTTCCAGACCCAGGTGGTATAGGGCCTATTACACCTTGGACAAGATATATCGGGACAGTAAATGGCCTCGTCAATACAGCTGCGAACTCTCATGGTTCCACCTTGTTGCAGGTCATTTTGGCCTATTGCTTATTTTAACTCCTCCTAAACTGTTAGGCAGAGCTTGCTCATTGAACATGTAAGGGAAACGGGCGGGAAACATTCACTCTACTCCTACTGATATTCTTTTTATACTAATTCCGCAGGTGTTCTGTGTGTCAGATGACAGAAGAGAAGTTCTTCCAGCACTCCATGATCAGGGAGGAATCCATCCTAAGAAGGGATTATCAGACGAGGATTGCCACAAAGGCGCTAAGCCTGCCAACATTGGTTGTGCTCCCCACCGGTCTTGGCAAGACCGTCGTTGCCCTGATGGTCGTGGCGGAGAGACTGAAGAACGGAGCGGGACAGGTTCTGATGATGGCTCCCACCAAACCCCTCGTCGAGCAGCACAGGGATTTCCTGGGCTCCCACCTTATTGATGTTTCGGTAGGGATGCTAACAGGGGAGGTTCAACCCGAATTGAGGAGAAGGGAGTACGAAGAGCATCAGGTCATTGTATCAACACCCCAGGTCATAAAGAATGACATCATAACGGGGATATTGGATGTATCAAGATATTCGACGATAATATTCGACGAGGCTCATCGAGCGGTGGGAGATTATCCCTACGTTTTCATTGCCGAGATGTTCTTCTCAAAGGTCCAGGATGGACTGACCCTCGGACTGACCGCATCCCCGGGTCACGACGTTTCCAGGATATACGAGGTTTGCCGAACGCTTGGGATCGAGAACATCGAGGTCAGAGTGGATTCTGATCCCGACGTCAAACCCTACATCCAGGAACTGGACCTTCAGAGGGTGAAGGTCGAGCTCTCCCCCGGCATGAAAGAGGTGATATCACTTCTCGAGAGGATGTTCCTTGAGCGGGTCGGGAAACTGCAGAGGATGGGAGTCCTCAGGAAGGGTGGGAATCCTACCATCAAAGAGATCCTTGGGGCCGGGGGCAGGATACGTGAGATGCTTTCAAAGGCGGGAAAGGATGGCGGGAGCCTCTACCAGGCCATGTCAATCCAGGCCCAGGCAATGAAGGTTGCCCACGCAATGGAGCTGGCGGAGACCCAGGGAGCGCAGGCTCTTCACCAGTATCTCCAGAGACTTCACGACGAGACAGGCTCCTCTGACTGCTCCAAAGCCACAAGGGCAGTGGTCGGAGACAACCTGTTCGCTGCGGTCCTGGACCGCTCCGCCCTTCTCCTCGAAGAGGATCCTCCGAAGGTCGAAGCATTGGAGAGGTTCGTCAAACAAAAGCTCAGGGAAGACCCTGAGGCAAGGATCATCGCTTTCACTCATTTTCGCGATACATCATCGGTTGTGTTTGACAGGCTTTCCAAATACGACGAAAAGGGGATCAGGCCTGTTAGGTTCGTTGGTCAGGCGAGCAGGTCCGGGGACAAGGGACTGACCCAGAGGATGCAGAAGGAGATACTGGATGATTTCAGATCCGGAAAATTTAACGTCCTGATCGCCACATCCGTGGCCGAGGAGGGATTGGATATTCCGGGGGCGGACCTTGTGATCTTCTACGAACCCATTCCCTCCGAGATAAGGACCATCCAGAGGCGCGGGAGAACCGGCAGACATTCCTCCGGAAAGGTCGTGGTTCTGATGTCAAGGGAGACGAGGGACATAGCCTACTCTTTCTCTGCCAGGGATAAGGAGCTCAGGATGGAGAGACAGCTCCTTGCCCTCAGAAGAATGCTTAATCAGAACCCTCTCACCGCAA
This sequence comes from Thermoplasmatota archaeon, assembly GCA_048569615.1. Lineage (GTDB taxonomy): Archaea > Thermoplasmatota > Penumbrarchaeia > Penumbrarchaeales > Penumbrarchaeaceae > JAYEPK01. Next base: position 28,388 of record JBLIRK010000008.1, read on the forward strand.
GGAAGGAAGCTAAGTTGCTCAGGAAGGAGGAAACGCCCTCCACCCTCGAGGATTTCGACCAGGCAGATCGATCAGACAAAATCGAGATCGTGGTGGACCAGAGGGAGATGCCTTCCGGGGTTGTGGAGGAACTCGTGAGATCGGATGTGAAGGTCGTTCCGGGACAGCTCGGAGAAGGTGATTACATACTCTCCGCAAGGGTTGCCGTTGAAAGGAAGACCGCGGAGGACCTGGCGAACTCCCTTGTGGACGGAAGATTGTTCAAGCAGATGGAGGCGCTCAGGAGCTCCTACGAGAGACCCATACTACTCGTGGAGGGAGACGGTCTTTTCGATGCGAGGAGGATCAGCAAGAACTCGATGATGGGGGCATTGGTCTCCATCAACCTTGATTTCAACATACCCATAATCTTCACCCGCGATCCGTCGGAGACCGCCAGATACATGCTTCTTGCTGCCCAGAGAGAGAAGGATGGGGGAAAAAGTGCGGGAAAAGTGAACAGGTCCAAAGGGGATGATCTAAAGGCCCTGCAGATCAAGGTACTGTCGGGACTCCCGGGGATCTCGGCGCTGACTGCCGAGAGGCTCCTTACAAGGTTCAGAACACTAGAAGGGGTTTTCAACGCCACAGAGGAAGAGCTCCTCGGCACGGAGGGGATCGGAAAGCAAAGGGCAAAATCGATAAGAAACACACTAACTAGCATTTCCGATGATAGTGGAGTTGAATAATACTTATAGCACATGCTGAAAGAACTGCAACTGGGATCAACGGACATGCACTATCAGGATTCGTCGTGATCGACGACCTCATATTCGGGATTGTGAATATCCTTGATATTCTTCTTATCCCAAATCGGCGTGCCGGAGCTCTCCCAGTGCGGTCCACCCACGGCAGTCGTAGGCTGAGGTTTGATCTTGGCCAAATCCTTCTGGTCGACCATGAATGAGACTACCTCATCGGACCCGAAACTTTCCATTCTTTCCTGTCCCTGGTTGGCTGGCTTGGGCTTCACCATGAAGGGATTATCTTCTTCCGGCATGATTTTTCCCCGGACAGATATTGGCTTACCAAGTATATAATTGCCACCTTATTTATTTAAAAAGGAGGTCCTTCCAGACGATAAATAAACATATGTATGATATTCAAGGGTTAGAATCAGTCAAATTGTCAGAATTTTGACATAATGCCCTTACGAGATTGGACATGTTCTCCCCCAGATTCCTCAAGTTCTCCATTCCCTCCTCATCATTTAGGACCTGACCAGGTTCCTTTCCCATGCCGAGGTTCCAGTAGGTTGACCCGGGAATTATCATCTGCTCGACCAGGAAGAAATGATTGATCGCATCGAAGGTGGGAAGTGACCCGGCCCTTCTGACCGCCACAACGGCAGCACCCACCTTGCCCTTCAACATGTAGTCGTTGGCCCTGACAACCCTTCCTGTCCTATCGATAAGGGCTTTCGTCTCAGCCGTAACATTGGAGAAGTAAACAGGGGAGCCCAGTATTATTCCGTCGGAGGCAGCCTCTTCTCTATCATCGAATTGACGCAGTCATCGGATATCGCACATCTGCCATCCTTTCTTTCGGCGCACAGATCGCAGGCCTGGCATCCTCTTATCCGTTCACCACCTAGCTCGACCAGCTCTGTCTCTATGCCGTTCTCTTCGAGGACCTTGAATACCTCCCTGAGCATCAGTGCCGTGTTTCCGTTTCTCCTTGCACTCCCGTTTATCCCCAGCACTTTCATTCCCTTATCCTCCCTGTTGCCGACGAAATAGAATTATCTTCATATCAAAAAGGACCCGCCTAATTATCATGGACCTTGAATCATCCATTCTTCCTGAAACCCAGCGAAAGCGAATTGACGCAGTATCGGAGCCCTGTAGGTTTTGGTCCGTCCTCGAATAGATGCCCGAGGTGGCCGCCGCATCTGGAGCACAATATCTCCGTTCTTACCATCCCGTGGGTGTGATCTGTTCTAGTTGATAACCTGTCCTTCTCAATGGCATCGAAAAAACTAGGCCATCCGGAACCCGATTCGAACTTGTCATCTGACGAGAAAAGCTCCTGACCGCATCCGCCGCATACATAGACGCCTTCCTCCTTGTTGTTAAGCAGCTCTCCCGTGAAGGGTCTTTCTGTTCCCTTCATTCTGAGCACGCGATATCTTTCAGGGGTCAGTTTCAGCTTCCACTCCTCTTCGGTCAGCTTGAACCTTTCTGTCATATATATCGAGATAAGGAGGGGCAGGTCGGGTTATCAGTCTTTTCCCTACACTATTCGTCCGAAAAATGATTGACCTATCAACGGAATACGAGAGAAGCAAGAGGTACTTTAGATGGACACGCTCTTCACGATCATATTCCTTGCTGTCTTCATGCTGGTGCTCATATTCCTTTCGGGGTGGTTTTCCGGAACCGAGACCGCCCTCACGAATCTCGGTCCTGCGACCATCGCCCAGATGAAGAAGGAAGGGGACCGGAACGTAAAGTATGTCATCAAGCTCAAGCGGAGGATGGACAAGACCCTCGTGACCATTCTAATAGGCAACAACATCGTAAACATAGTGCTCTCATCGGTAGCCGCCCTGATCGCCAACGAGCTCTTTGCGGAACTCGGGGTATCGGTGATGATAGGGCTCATCACATTCCTCGTTATCGTATTCGGAGAGATAACACCAAAGAACAGCGCCATCTTCGATTCAAGGAAGAAAGCCAACAGGAACGCCAGGGCCATCTATTATCTTTCGATCATAATGACACCGCTGGTTCATCTTTTCATCTTCATTTCAGGGAGCCTCATTAGAATGACAGGGGGAGCCACAAGAGAGAGGAGGCTCTTTTCCTCCGATGATGCCATAAAGGACATGGCATCCCTTTCCGAGGAGGAGGGCGTGATAAAGCCCATTGAGAGGGATATCATCCATAAGGTCTTCCTATTCGGGGATAGAAAGATCTCCGATGTCATGGTTCCCATGGCCAGTGTGTTTCATTTCGAGAAAGATATATCGACATACGAGGCCAGGGGTATACTTTCGGACAAAGGTTTCACAAGGGTCCCCGTCATGGGCAAGAACAGGAAGGTGAAAGGCGTATTGTACAGTAAGGATCTGCTCACAGCGAGGAAAGGGACGATAACACCGATCCTTCGGAATCCATTCCTCGTATCTGTCGATGATGATGTGACCGATGTATTCGACATCATGAAGAGGAATAGGATCCACATCGCGATCGTGGAGAACAGAACAGGGGAACACGTCGGCATTGTAACCTTGGAGGACCTCATAGAGGAGCTCGTGGGGGAGATCCATGATGAATATTTCGAGAAGAAATTCGGAAAGAGGAAAAATCGATATGATAAAATATCTTCATGAGCGTTTGAGATGCCGGTATGAAGGAGAGCGTTAAAAAAGCGGTAATCCTTTTTCTTCTTCTGATAATCAGCATAATCCTACTGTTTCTGGACTACTTCATAGGTTATCCTTTTTCATGGAAATTATTCATTTCCGCCGCCTCGATCACGGTCCTGTATCTGGTTTTCAAGCTGTTTTTCGAGGAGCTGCTGGTCGGCCGGCTAAAAGATTACAAGGCGAGATACACCGTGAAAAAGACCACATCGATACTCTTCCTTCTTATCTGCTCAGTTATCCTCGTGGGCATCTGGATAGAGAACACCCAGGCAATTCTAGTGGCTTACGGCTTGATCGCCGCGGGCATCGCAATCTCGCTGCAGGACTTCTTCAAGGGATTCACCGGAGGCCTGCTCATACTCGTGAACAATCTATACAGGGTGGGGGACAGGATAGAGATAAACGGGACCTTCGGGGATGTGATGGATATCGGGATATTATACACAACCCTTCTCGAGACGAGGGGTTGGGTAAAAGGTGACCAGGCATCGGGTAGGATCATATCCCTGCCGAATTCATTGGTCCTTTCGAATCCCGTGTTCAATTATACTAAGGACCACAGCTTCCTCTGGGAGGAGATCAACATACCGCTCTCCTTCGACAGCAACTGGGAGTCTATCGTCGGTCCGATACTGGAGATCGTAAGGGACCACACGAAGGAGATAACTGAACAAGCCTCGGATGAAGTGAAGAAGATCGGGGAGAAATATTACCTTCCCAAGAGGGACGTGGAACCTTCAGTGTTTGTCAGTTTCGACAAGGAATGGATCAATGTGAACGTGCGCTACACAACGGAGGCAAGGAAGAGGAGATACCATTCGGATATCCTCTTCAGGTCCATCCTTAAGGAGGTATCGAAACACAAGGACGTCAAGATCGCCCAGGCCCAGCTTGAATCCTGGAAGCTTGGGGAAGGTCCCAATTGAAAATATAATGAAATAATTGTTTCAATAGGAAAAAACTGGCTCCGAATAGAATATATATAGCTATTGAAAAGAATGCATCTCACTCGATGGTTATCGGATAAAAAAGCAAGGAGACACACTCAAACTTTTATCGTTTTCTTCTTAACTTCCCTTTATGAAAGTTTTATAATACCGAAGTTTTTAGCGGCTTCCAATAAGGAGGCGAGATAATGCCGCAGACCTTCTACGAATCCGTTCTGGACCAGATCGACTCCACCGTGGAGCGCATCTGCATCGACCCGGGGATCGCGAAGATAATCAAGACACCCGAAAGGGAGCTCACTGTCCAGATACCCATTGTCAACGACGAGGGTGAGATAGATGTTTTCACAGGGTACAGGGTCCAGCATAACTCCGCCAGGGGCCCCTGCAAGGGAGGTGTCAGGTACCACCCCTCTACAAATCTGGACGAGGTGAAAGCACTGGCAACCCTCATGTCTCTCAAATGCGCGGTCGCCAACGTCCCCTTCGGGGGGGCAAAGGGAGGCATAACCTGCGATCCTTCGGAGCTCAGCCGGTGTGAGATACAGAAGATAACCAAGAGATATGCTACGATGATCCACCCCTTCATCGGACCTAAGAAGGACATACCGGCCCCTGACATGAACACTAACGCGGAAACGATGGGATGGTTCATGGACGCTGTCTCGATGTATGCAGGACATACTATGCTGGACATCGTTACCGGCAAACCCCTGGAGCTCGGCGGCTCCCTGGGAAGGAGGGAGGCCACGGGCAGGGGCGTTATGTTGAATACAATGGAGATTCTTAAACGGCTGGGTAGGGAGCCGGAGAAGACAACCGTTGCAGTGCAGGGTTTCGGGAATGTGGGTTCAGTTGCAGGGCAGCTGATCGCGGAGAAGGGATCAAAGGTAGTTGCTATCAGCGACGTATCCGGTGTACTTTACAACCCGGACGGGTTCGATGTGGAGGCTTTGATAAAATACGTATATTCCGGGGAGCGCCCCAGGCTCTTCAAGGATTATGAGGGCAGCAACTGCACCTTCGAGAAGGATGGTGAGAAGATCATCTATGAGGACGTCAATGTCTTCGTCCCCGCTGCCCTCGAGAACCAGATCACCATGGACAATGCGGACAGGGTCCGGGCTGATATTATCGTTGAAGGAGCCAACGGACCAATCACCAAGAAAGCGGATTCGGTCATGGCAGAAAAGGGCATCGTGGTGGTTCCGGACATCCTTGCGAACAGCGGAGGTGTGGTCGCATCCTACTTCGAGTGGGTGCAGGGGATCCAGTCCTTCTTCTGGGATGAGGATGAGGTCAACAGGCACCTGAAGAGGATCATGCTGAAATCCTTCCAGGAGGTCTGGGACCTCTCAAAGCGGGAGAATATCACCATGAGGGAATCGGCGTTCATCAACGGACTGACCAAGATCACCAGAGCCCTGGAGTTGAGGGGAATTTTTCCCTGATTAAATTAGGTATGAATTAATACAAGCCTATACAATCACTTGGCGTTCGTATGTTTCGAATAAGGCGAATCAATGACTGGACAACCCCCTACAATAGGGCAGCTGTTCGAAGGGTTCAGGAGATGATAAGGGATCATTTCCAGGATGAGCGGGAGGAGAATATTCTTAAAATCCCTTCATCCCTTCATGACCCTATCCTGTTGAAATACAGGTCTATAATATTTATTGCCGAAGGTTCAAATAACGAGATTCTAGGTGCCGCCATAATGCTACATTTCCCAGATATCAAGTTCTGCTACCTTGATTATATCTTCTCATCTTCATGGAGGGCCGGACGAGGAATCGGAAGCGCTTTGTATGAAAGAATCAGGTATGAAGCTCGATCCTTAAAATGCCACGGGATCTTTCTAGAATGCCTTCAGGAATCAGTACATGCCGAACCTGATCCAGAAATTCGGAGACAGAATATTGCCCGCTTAAAGTTCTATGAAAAATATGGAGCAAGACCCATAATTAACACAAAATACGAAACACCATTAGAACCAGAAGATCGGAATCCTCCTTACCTGATATACGATGATCTTGGTCAGAACAGACGTTTGAGAAAAGGGGAAGCACGCGAAATCGTCAGAACGATTCTCGAAAGAAAGTATAAAGGTCTTTGCTCCCCTGGATATGTGGATATGGTAACTAATTCCATCTTGGATAATCCTGTGCGAATCCGCGAGCCAAAATATGTTAAGGATGGGAAGATCATCCCTTTGAAATCGGATGTTCCGAGAGACCAATTGATTCCTCTTATCGTAAACGATAAACACGAAATACACCATGTGAACGAGAGAGGATATGTAGAATCTCCTGTAAGAATAAAGTCCATCATCAGTGGTCTTGATCAAAGTGGTTACTTTCATAGGACATCAGTCAAGAAACACGGAGAATCAGAGATAATCCAAATACATGATAAAAAATATGTTGATTATTTCAAGAAGATTTGTGGAAAGCTTCCGGAGGGGAAGTCCATCTATCCTTATGTCTTCCCTCTCAGGAACAGAACCAAACCACCAAAGGAACTGCTCGTAAAGGCCGGTTACTTCTGCATAGATACGTTCACACCACTTAACAGGAACGCTTACCTGGCTGCAAGGAGGGCAGTTGATTGTTCACTCACTGGAGCTGAAATGCTACTTGATGGAGAGATGATTTCTTACGCCCTCGTCAGGCCACCCGGTCATCACGCAGGTAAGGATTATTTCGGGGGTTTCTGCTACTTCAATTCCAACGCTGTTGCGGCCAACAGATTGTCACGGGAAGGAAAAGTGGCCATTCTCGATATCGATTATCACCACGGAAACGGACAACAGGATATCTTCTACGACAGAGATGATGTATTGACCATATCAATACATGGACACCCGAGTTTTGCTTACCCATATTTTACCGGTTTCAAGAATGAGATAGGAGAAGGAAATGGATACGGTTTCAACAAGAACATTCCTCTATCTGAAAATCTGAAAGAACATGAATATCGGGATGCGTTGAAGTCAGCGATAAAAATCATCGATATGTTCCATCCGGATTACCTTGTTGTTGCATTCGGAATGGACACAGCAAAAGGTGATCCTACCGGAACATGGGATCTTTCTGCAAAAGAGTTCGAAAGAAATGGAAAGATGATCGGTTCTTTAAAGAAACAGACTCTGGTCGTTCAGGAAGGAGGGTACAGGACCAGGAACCTCGGTTCCAATGCGAGGTATTTTTTCAAAGGTCTCTTCGAGGGACTATACACGACCGATTGATCCCTTTATGCTTGAAAATTCCCTAGGTAACATCTGGAAATATGGGAGTTTTCCGAGGGGGTTTTACTCCAAGAAGGTACTGTTTAAATAGAAAAACTTGTTTTCAGGTTCGACCCCAAGCTCCTCCAGGAGGAGTAAAAGGGTACAATTTCCCCCTGGCCCTCTGCTCCGCAGCAGGGTCCGCCTTGATGCGGATGGCGGGGATAAAGGAGGTATATAACATGGACGTCGATCAATTCATGGATTGGGTTATAACAAAGAACCCTGGCGAGAAGGAATTCCACCAGGCTGTCAAAGAGGTTGCCGAGTCGGTCCAGCCGGTTCTCAAGAAGAATCCCGAATACGAGAGGTACAAGATCCTCGAGAGGATGGTAGAGCCAGAGAGACAGATCATCTTCAGGGTTCCCTGGATGGACGATAGAGGTGAGATGCAGGTCAACAGGGGTTTCAGGATCGAATTCAATTCGGCCATCGGACCTTACAAGGGCGGACTAAGGTTCCATCCCTCTGTTTACGTAGGCATCATCAAGTTCCTTGGCTTCGAGCAGATCTTCAAGAACTCCCTGACCGGGCTGCCAATCGGAGGGGGCAAGGGTGGCTCCGACTTCGATCCCAAGGGCAAGTCGGACATGGAGGTCATGAGGTTCTGCCAGAGCTTCATGTCGGAACTGTTCAGGCACATCGGACCCAACACGGATGTCCCCGCCGGCGACATTGGCGTGGGCGGCAGGGAGATAGGCTACATGTACGGACAGTACAAGAAGCTCACCAACAAGTTCGAATCCGTGCTCACCGGCAAGGGTGTCAACTGGGGAGGCTCCCTGGTCAGACCCGAGGCTACCGGATACGGCGCGGTCTATTTCGCAGAGGAGATGCTGAAGACAAGAGGAGAATCCTTCCAGGGCAAGACCGTCACCGTTTCAGGTTCCGGGAACGTGGCCCAATATGCGGTCCAGAAGGTCAACCAGCTCGGCGGAAAGGCAGTTACGCTCTCCGATTCCGGCGGCTACATCTACGATCCCGACGGCATCACCGGCGAGAAGTGGGACTTCGTAATGGACCTCAAGAACGTCAAAAGGGGAAGGATCTCCGAATATGCCGAGAAGTTCGGTGTGGACTACATCCCCGGAAAGAGGCCGTGGGAGATCGCTTGTGACGTAGCGCTCCCCTCCGCCACCCAGAACGAGATCAACCTGGACGAGGCGAAGATGCTGGTCAACAACGGATGCATCGCTGTCTCGGAGGGTGCCAACATGCCCACGGTCCCGGAGGGGGTCGATTACTTCGTCGAGAACGGTGTTCTCTTCGGACCCGCAAAGGCAGCCAATGCAGGTGGAGTAGCTACCTCCGGACTCGAGATGGCCCAGAACCACGTCGGTCTTGCATGGACCTTCGAGAAGGTGGACCAGGAGCTCCACCAGATCATGGTCAACATCCACAAGAACGCATGGGATGCGGCCGAGAAATACGGGCACAAGGGCAACCTCGTTGTCGGTGCCAATATTGCCGGCTTCATAAAGGTAGCCGACTCCATGATAGACCAGGGCCTGGTCTGATCATAAACATTTTTTTCTTCCGGGGCTCCTTCGGGGGCCCCTTTTTTTTAAAATGGGATCTCTTCTTTTTGCCTCAGGAATATTATTCCCTTACCGGACCTACCATCGACCTTGACCATTAGCGGGTCTTCGAGCTCGATATGGACCACTCTTCCCTCGGTATGTCCCCTGTGAGACCTCAGCCAATCCCAGTCGATCTTCTGTCTCCTGTTCATATGGTCGATGGAGAAGTACGGGATCCCCAGGGAAGTGATGTTATGGAAGAAGTGGGTCCCGTGGGACGGATCTATCCTGTAATCCGGGAAGGAGACCTCCACGATCGCCCTTGCAGAGGATATCTGGTCCCACTCGACGGGTATACCTAAAAAGCGGTCCTGGGTTCCCCAACGCCCGGGTCCTATGAGAATATACGGCACACCTCCGAGCTCCTTGTTTACCTTTCCGACATCCTTTGCGATATCGACCGTCCTCGTTTTGTCGAACTTCCCTGGATCGACATAAACAACATCCCTGATCCTCTCGATCACACCGTTCCCGAGAGCCTTATCCGTGTAGAGGAAGGCATTTTCGATCTGGTCATCGGTGATCTTGACCTGCCTTCTCTCCTTCAAAGTGACGAGGGGGCGGATCTGGACTATATAGAACTTAGGCTCGCCTTTCTCATCAAAGGAGCCCGCGAACTCGATCTCCACATGCCTTCCCATACCCTTCCGTCCGATATCGAGCATCGTCCTCAATATATCCACAAGTGGAACACGTCCGTATTTCAGTATACCTGCGAAGGTGATCAGCCTGGGGCCGGGATGGCTTGTCCCGTCCCTCAATCTATTATCGGCTGCTATATAGGTGGATGCCAGATAATCGAGAGTTCCATCCCTTTCCGCCTTCGAAACGGAAAGTTTCACCAAAGTCACATCCTCGCCTTTCTTAAGGTCGTAGCAGACATCATGCTCCATGTCCAGTGAGTAGAAATGGGTCTGAGAGTTTGCCATGACCTCATCGGGACCGGTGAAACCCGGAATTACCCCGGGATGCTCCGGGGAGAAGCTCAGCACCTTCTCGCCCTCAACAACGACCCTGCCCAGACCGAGGGCAACGCTTGCTATTCCCTCCTCCCTCTGTAATGGAGCGACAGGATAGAAATTATTAGACTGGGCAACCCCCGAGAACAGCGGGTAAAATCTGCCCCCGAAACGGTTTCCAACCAGCTTCTGGATGACCACGGCCATCTTGTCCTCCTCGGAGATATGGACAGTTGTCTGTATGTAGGCCCTCGCGGCTTTATAGTAGGTAGAAGCGTAGACGAGCTTGATCGCCTGGCAGAGCTGCTCGAGCCTGGCTTCCTCCTCACCGCAGCTGTTGGGGAGCATGTAGGTCGAATAGATACCTGCAAAGGGCTGGTTCTGGGAATCCTCCAGAAGGGAGGAGGACCTGACCGCAATAGGTACATTGACGTTTTTGAGGTATTTCCTCAGTGACTCCCTTATCTCCTCGGGAAGCTTTCCGTTGAGGAATGATATGGAGATCTCCTCGTCCGGGGGAGGATCGTGCAGCATCTCATGGAGATCGTTGTCGGTTAGGAACTTGTCGAATACATCCGTCCCTATCACAAGGGTGTCAGGTATCCCGATCCTGCAACCCTTTATTCGGCTCTTGAGGCCGCTCTGATGAAGAAGTGCGGAAAGGAACGCTATCCCCCTGCCCTTTCCACCTAGGGAGCCGCTACCAAGCCTGGTCATGGTCCCCTCGAACTCGAACCTCTGACGGTCGAAATCGATTATGAGTCCCATCTGCTTTCTTCGCTTGCTCTCCTTTATCTCTTTTAAAAGGTACTCCCTGATCTCCTCGGTATTCCGGAAATCGGTGACCTTCTTCGGCCTAAGTCTGAGTGCCAGCTCCACTTCCTGCCTTGCGATCAACCATTTGGAGAACTCGTTTGCCCTACCGTGGAAGTTGATGGATTCCGCGGGGACCCTCTTCAGGACCTCAGTGAATTCGTCTATGTCAGTTGCCCTACCCACCTCGGTCCCATCAGGCAACTGAAATACGAAGGCGCCGAAGCCTAGGTTCCTGTTGAAGAACTCCCTGAGCTCATGGAGCATTGTGTCCGAATTCTTGTATATGAAGGGGAGCCCCATCGCATCCGCTTTATCCTTGTGTTCGATCTTGGAGGATTGAAGCAGGACCGGTATGTCCTCTCCGATCTCTTGGGCAAGCTGGAAGCCGGCTTCTTCCTCGTGCTCGCCTCCCTTGGCGTAGGAGATGTCTGTGATCACACCTATCATGTACTTGCTGTATCCATTGATGATGTCCATCGCCTCGTCATAGTTCCTTGCCAGGAGGATCTTGGGTCTCGCACGCTTGCGCAGCATCTTCTCGTGCTCGTTCAGGCCTTCCGTTATCAAGGCCTGGGTCTGGCGCAGGGTCTCCGTGTAGATTATCGGAAGGAAGATCGAATAGAACCTTGGATTGTTCTCAACAACAAGTATGATCCTGACCCTCTCCGTTCGGATGTCCTGGTCCACGTTCTTTTTATCCTCCAGGAACTTGGTCATGACCATCAGTAGAGTGGCGTCTCCGTTCCAGAAGAAGGTGTAATCGATGGAGTCGGGATCGTTCTGCATCCCGAACTGCTTTAAATCGCCCATATCGGTGAGCAACAGCACAACGGGAATGTCCCTGATAGCCTTGGCACTCTTTCCGAACTCAACAGGGTCCATGTCGGAGATCCTTGCCATGGTGATGATCATGTCGTATCTAGAATTTCGGAGCTCTTCCAGGGCATCGCTTCCGGATGAGACTCTTATCACCTGGGGAGGGAAGGGGAGCGCAAGCTCCCTGTATTCTTCCGACAGTTGTTCGAATATAAGGCCGTCCTCCTCCAGGGTGAAGGCGTCGTAGAGGGTGGACACGAGCAGGATCTTGCTCACCCTGTGCTTCATCAGGTCGTAGAAGTCGTGGAAACCGGGCCTGTAATCGGCATTGTAGTCTATGTCATCCGCCGCCAGGTCGCCCTTACCGTCATCCATGGATGTGAAGGAGGATATTAGAATAAAAATACTTGTGATGGACCGCAGACGCAGCTTCTTCACATGTACCGATAATTATAATAATCATCTATGAAACTGGAAGATCGCGGGTGAGAGGTAATGAGGAGTATATGCTTTACAGCTGCTCTCCTGCTTTCAACCTTGTTAGTTCTAGGTCTGAACCTGTCCGAGGATGTGAATGTCTTATCGGAGGAACCGACCATCCGGGGGCCGGTGCGCTCGCCGGAAGGATACGAATTTCATGATCCCATAGAGATCGAGAGCAACACCGACCTGATATCAAAGGCTTCATCCGAGGGATGGCCGGGATCTGGAACGGAAACAAACCCAATAATCATATCAGGTTATGCCTTCGAGGTATCCATATACTATCCGGGGATAAAAATTGGATATACTGACCTACATATCATGATCAATGGATGCTATTTTTGGAACAGGACATATTTTACAGGGGCGGAACTGTATCTTTTTGGCTCAGGCATCCATATTGCAAGTTCCAGCAATATTTCAATCATAGATTCAGTATTCACTGAACTTGAAAGAGGCATAGATTGCTACGGTGCAAAGTATGTTGCGGTTGTGAATTGCATTATCAATGATGCAGGATACGGTATCAAAGCGGAGTATTCAAACCATATTTCCATATCGAACAACACAATGGATGGTCAACAGAATTACTGTATATCTATGAATGATGTTCAGAATTTAAGTATAAAAGGAAACAGAATGGAACCGTCTTCCTGCTGCCTTGCATTATCATCGACCTATGACTGCTTCATTGAGGACAATGAGCTTTCGAACGATATCGATACGAGCTTGTGCTCGATCTCCGGTGGATCGATCCTTGTTCGTAACAATACTTTCACATCGGGCAATAATAATGGAGTGTATTTCTCAACAATCTATGGTACAATTGTAATCCAATCCAACAGGTTCATAGATTTTCGGGGATCTGCCCTTCAATGGAGATTGCAATCTTTAATTGACCTTTATTGCTACAATAATACCTTCATCAATTGCTCCGTTAGCGGAGGATATTTGAGGAATCTTGAAGGACAATCCCATTTTCCAATTAACAACACGGTAAACGGCAGACCTATTCTGCTGATCACCGACACTGAGCCCCTTCAGAATGCTCCTGATGCCTGTCAAATATGTGTATCCAGAGCTGAAGATATTGTTCTCGAGAATTACGATCTCAGAGGCGGGTTCGAAGGACTCCATGCATATAGCTCTCCTGGATTGAACCTAAGGAACAGCACCATCTCGAATATTGAGGGTGTGGGTGCTTATATTTACGACGGTATCGAAACGGTGGTGGAGAACTGCAGCTTGAGCGATATTGATGGATATGGCTTGCAGTTCTACACTTACAATAAAGATAGCTCTATCATCATATCGAACACCACTATCATGGATATCGAAACAGAACTTTATATTCAGAATACAGATGGGGTGATGATCAGCAACTGCACTTTCAGGAATTCAACCTTCCCTGTTCTGCTCTCCAGTTCCGATGGGTGCACCATTGAGAACTGCTCCATGGTATCTAACGGGCGTGGAACCCTGATGATGTCCAATTCGGAGAATACCCGCATCATGAACAACACCCTCCAGGGATGTGGCCTGAGGTTTGAAGGCGGTGAGCGGACCTTCAAGAACCAGTTCATCGATGCCAGCAATACTGTCAACGGAAAGCCGATCATATATATCGTGGATTTCCCGGGGAATCCCGCTCCCATTGAATACGAAATGGGGCAGTTGATACTTGTAAGGACAGGGAACTGGGTATTCAGGAATATCTCCATCTCGAAGGCCGGTGTTCCGCTGGTGACATACAATGCCCATCACCTTTCATTCGAGAACTGCTCGTTCAATGGCTCATTTCACGGTATATCCCTGCAGCAGTCAAGCGCCAACAACTTCTCCAATTGCACATTTTTTCAAAACGATATCGGAATATATCTCAGTAAATGCGTGAACGGAAATATCTTCTTCAACTGCTCCATATCCGCAGGGAGAGAAGACCTCTCGGGACCGGGATATCAGAAGTTGGAATACCACGATATCGGCATATTCACTTCTGGATGCTCCGGGACAAATATTGTGAACTGCGGCATTTGGGGGTGCAGGTTCGGAGCCGTTCTCGGAGAAAATATGGGCACTATCGAGGGGTGTGACTTCTTCTTCAACTCCGATGCCGACCTCCAGGATGTAGGAAGCAATAACCCTAACATAACCCTCAGGAACAATGTGTTCAGGTCCCCGCACGCAGGAGTGTGGCTTCAATATGAAACGCATATGTTCGATAATAAGTTCGAGAACTGCGCCCTCCACATCGATTCTGCGGTATATCACAAACCTTTGAAGCTGGAGATCCCGAAATCGAACACTGTCAACGGACTCCCCATCCTCTACCTGGCCGAGACGGACCTGAAGACGGGAGCAGTGGAGGGGGATTACGGCCAGATCATATTCTATAAGGTCTATAATGCATATCTTAACGATACCCACTTCCGAAATTATGACACTCCTCTTTCCCTGTATTATTGCAACTCCATCATCATTACAAACTCCTCATTCGAAGGCTCCTTCTACTACGGCATCCGGAATGTCTTCGGAAGGAGCGTGGACATCTTGAACTGCAGTTTCAGCTCCAACACCATCGGATTGGTTGATAGAGAATCTGATTATGGAGCCATCTCATGGAATTCCTTCGAGAAAAATGGAGAGGGCATCAATATTTACAACGGCGAATGTCACACAGTCAACCTGAACAGGTTCGTGGATAATTCTGGGTATGCTGTGAACTCGAGCTGGTCCTATGGTTGCTGGATATATCATAACCTCTTCTCGAACAACAACCTGGCAGGGGATTTTCAAGTTTTCGAAAATGCCGGATACTTCAGGAACCAATACTATCATACTATGACATCCACCGGCAACTATTGGAGCGATTGGGACACGCCGGATGAGGATTTCAACGGCATAGTGGATTACTCCTACTCCTGTGAAGAAGAAGTGATAGATCCGTATCCCCTGACATCACTAAGTTACATTCCCGGCAATTTCGAGGTAGAGGCAAGGGCAGGAGATTCTTTCATCCGTCTCGAATGGACAGAGCCTTTTTTCCCCCTCGGAGATGTACCGGCCGCTTATGCGATCCACAGGGGGGCCGAGCCCGGAATCCTTTCCCGGATCGAAACACAGAGCGGAACAGAGCGCCTATACAACGATTCCGGACTCGAGAACGGGATCAAATACTGGTATCGGATCGATGCTGTCTACGGGGACGGTAGCAGGATGAGAGGCAGACTGGTGAACGCCACTCCCGACGGAGACGATCCCTGGATCAGAATAATCTACCCTGGGATGGGTGAGATGGTCGTTGACCGGTATAGCGAGATCGTATGGGAAGGTGGTGATGGGGATACCAAAGTTGTAAAGTATGAATACGGTTACGATGAAAATGAATACTGGTACGATTGTGGGCTGCGCACCAGTTACGAGGTTCGCCAAATATATGGAAATTGGATCGGGGACGGCCCCCACAAGATCAGGGTAAAGGCCATCGATGAAGCGGGCAGATGGAACTCCACCTCAGTATCCTTCATATTGGATACTAACCGGCCCGATCTCCGTTTGCTGGAGCCCCGGGACATGACCCGTATCAGGTCTGAGACCATACTTTTCCGTTGGGAAGGAGAGGATGTGGGCTCCGGTATACGCAATTATTCGGTCAGGATCGATCGCGGACCTTGGATCGAGCTTGAATTGAAGAACGAATATACAGCTGCTGGACTTGAGAACGGCGATCACAGCATAGAGATAAGGGCATATGACAATGCAGGGCACTTCCGTATCATTCAATATGTTTTCAAACAGGATTTCCTGATGCCGGTGATCAATATCACATATCCCGCAAACGGATCCATGATCAGTGATCAGTATCCGCAGGTGAAATGGGTGTTGAAGGACCATATCTACGTCAGCACCTGCATGGTGAGCATAGACGGAGGAGAGCTCATCGACGCGGGACTCAACAGGTTCTACAACTGCTCATTCCTCGAGGACGGAATGCACACCATATCCGTTCAAGCCGTTGACCAATGGGGATCAACCTTTAAGAACTCAACGAGGTTCACCGTCGATACTGTTCCCCCTGAGGTAATATACAGCTATCCCAACAGCCTGGGAGCGCCCATCGACACTCCGGTTGTTATCGAGTTCTCGGAGGAGATGAACAGGGATACGCTGGAGATAGATACCGGTCCGTACTCCGGTAGTATATCCTGGTTCGGCAACCGGGCGGTCCTTGCTTTCGAGAGCCGGCTCCCCTACGGGCAAAATGTGGCCGTCCAGGTCATGGCAAGCGATATAGCGGGCAACTGGATGGAGCCATACTCCTTCGATTTCACAACGGAGGACGTGGCATGGGTCACCGGAATTGTGATGGATGAAAAAGGAGACTTAATAACGGGTGTGGAGGTTCGATTGACCGATGGGAATAACTGCATAACGAGATCGGACGGCTCCTTCAGCATTCAAACCCGTTCCGGGAGTTACGAGATCAGTGCGGTCAAGGAGGGTTATGAACCATATTTCAAGACCATCTACCTGGAACCGGGAGAAGAGGAGGTTGTCTACATCTCCCTCATCTCCAATAATGATGGCAGCGGAGAAAGAGAAGGTCCAATGAAATGGAGCGGACTCTTCATCTTCCTTGTCGTAATCGCTGCTATGGCTCTTCTTTTGTTGTCAGCAATCCTGCTCTACAATCGTTTCAGATATACCGATGATTGGACCGAGGAATGAGAATTTATATTGACTTCACTCATTAGATAAGTTGTGAAAATCTATGTACTCTATATTCAAAACCTTTAATTGTTAACTGACTTATATAGTATCACCCCTCAAGGGGTGCACTCTCATTCCGTTCAGGAAAGAAATGGGAGAGTTGATAATCGGAAATGATGTACATCTTCATCGTCGATGTCAGCAATCCCAAAGGCTGGAAGGGACATTTTAGGAGAGAACTCCCCAGAGGGCATGGTGAAAAGAAGGTGAGCTCTGTGGAGACCAAGCTGAATCAGGGAAACATACGCAGCTTCAGCGACCTTCTTCGTATAAAACAGGAGTTGGATTCGGGAATCAATAACGGTATAGGACTTGAGGGAAGCGTTCACGTCTTTCCTTCAACGGATTTCGAGATAAGTTCCAGGGAGGACCTGGATAGACTGATAAGCGACATCGACTTCTACCACTCCCCCTATGCATCGATGACGGGGAGCATCATACTGAAGAAAAAGCTGGAGCATTAAACACTCGGAACCCGATCAAAGCATCGGGTCCCGAACTCTTTTTCCAATAACCTGATGGATCTTGACCCTTCTAGTTCTGCTTAGTACCTATTCCCGTTATTCGAAAAATGGGTCCTGCCGAAGGTTGTTCAAAAAATTATTTATACTATTGTGTATTACACACTACTGTAAGCTCTACAATATTGGGCCCCTAACAATACTTTGGACCGCCCAATACTGTTCGGCACACAATAGGCAGGTGAAGGAAATGAGCATGATAGAACTAAGATCTCTTGACAAGGTCTACAGGACCGGAAAGATGGAATACGAGGCGTTGAGGGATATCGACCTCCGGATCGAGAGTGGTGAGCTCACGGCGATAGTCGGCCCGTCCGGATCGGGGAAGTCCACGATCCTGAACATGATAACCGGCATCGACCGGCCGACAAAGGGGACTGTATCCATAAACGGCCAGAGGATAGACAGCATGAAGGAGGACAAGCTTGCGAAGTGGAGAGGGCAGAACATAGGGATAATCTTCCAGTTCTTCCAGCTCTTCCCCACGCTCACTGCGCTCGAGAACGCGATGCTCCCCATGGACTTCGCGGGCAGGGGCTCCCTCAAGGAGAGAGAAAGGAAGGCGAGGAAGAACCTCGAGCTCGTAGGCCTCGGGGACAAGCTCCACAACCTTCCTTCTGAGCTCTCCGGCGGGGAGCAGCAGAGGGTCGCGATTGCAAGAGCGCTCGCCAACGATCCCGACATCATAATCGGGGACGAGCCGACCGGGAACCTAGACTCCAAGACCGAGGAGAGGATGTTCGCCCTCCTGGAGAAACTGAACCAGCAGGGGAAGACCATCATCTTCGTCACCCACTCCAAGGACCTTGCAAGGAAAGCCAGGAGAAGGATCACGATCCTCGACGGGAGGATAGCCGCTTCTTGAGCAGCGATGGAGGTCCTGGAATGAGCGGGAGCGGGAGAAGGATCATCGGAGCGGCCGTAGTGTTGAGCTACCTGGCCTTCCTTCTGGTCTTCTCCACCTCAATCTTCGTTCAGGAGATGCTGAACGGAGGTGCCCTGGACCAATTTCTCACACTGAGGGGATGATGATGGTGTCGGCCATAGCTAAGAAATCGATAGGCGACCTTAAAAAGAGGAAGTCGAGAACGATATTCACCATTCTGACGATCGCACTGGGAGTTGCCGCACTCGGAATGTTCGCGGTCGTACCGCTGTTCAATGAAGCGGTTCTCTCTGATATCAAGGAGACAAACATGTGGAATGTCAGGGCGAACATGCCCAATACCCATGTCTCGGACGATCAGATCGCAGAGATAGAGGACATGGAGAACATCAACGGAGCGGAGTTCAAACAGGTGTTCTACACCAAGATATACATAGGCGAGAGGCGAAACGACGCCCTCTTCGTGGGTATGAGGGACTTCGGTGACATGAAGGTCGACAGGGTATCCCTTGAAAAGGGAGAATATCCGGGCCATTTGGAAGTCCTCGCGGACAGCGGGAATTCGAGGTACGACCTTTTCAGGGAAGGAATAGGCGGAAACGTCAAGGTCATGGATGCGAACGGCGGGGACCTTGTCCTGAATATTACAGGTAAAGGAAGGACAATGGTGTACGACAGCGCGGCCTACGGGATTGCCGTATTCTTCGTAGATGTGGACACCGTCTCTATCCTGTCGAACTCCACGGGCTACAATTCCATCTCCCTGGACCTCGAGAAAACATCCGGGTCCAGCATGGACGATGCGATCCTCATGGTCAAGACCTATCTGGAGGAGAACACGGATTTCGTGGCATTCACCGACATACCCGATACCAATCAGGATGGACACTGGCCTGGTGAGGAGGACTTCAGTGACACTGGCAGTTTCTTCTATGTCCTTACCTTCATGACCCTGTTCTGCGCCGTCTTCCTGATCTCCAACACAATGCATACCATCATAACGGAGCAGAGGAAGGAGATCGCCCAGATGAAGGCGGTTGGGGCCACAAGGCTTATGATCACGAGGTCCTACCTTACGACCTCTTTCATAATGGGAACTGTCGGTTCCGTGATCGGAGCGGGTCTCGGGATACTTCTCGGCTACGGAATGGTTTGGTTCCTTGCAACTTCTTTCTACGGCTTCGTCCCTTCATTCGGGATACATTACCCCACATTGGTCATCTCGGCCCTTGTCGGCATAGCACTTACGATACTGGCAACACTGCCCGCTCTTCTTGGAGCGATCAGGACAAACACCAGGGAAGGTCTCCAGGACTCCGGCATATCGGCCAGCTATGGAGCGTCCTTCATCGACAAGGTTCTGCTCAGGACAAGGTGGCTCCCGAGGTCATCCCAGATGGGCTTCAGGAACGTTGCACGTAAGAAGGGCAGATCCATATCCACCATGCTACAGGTCTCCCTCGCGGTCGCGATGTTCCTCGGAGTTGTGACCATCGGATATTCGCTTGCGACCACCGTCGAAAAGGAGTACGACTACTACACCTTCGACATACTGGTCAACGGCCAGATGGACGGTGGAAGACCGCTGACCGAGGGAAGCCAGCAGATCATAGAGGATATCGATGGTGTTAAGGAAGTAGAGCCCATCCTGATAAGCTTCGGGGAGCTAAAGGGCGACTACATAGCGTTCTTCGGCTACCATCACGACACTTTGGCATATGATGTCGATGGAACCATGGCCACGGGCAGATGGTTCAACGAGGAAGAGCAGTCCTCCATGGCCATGGTCATGGTCATGGGCAGGAATATGGCGAGGATCACCGGCAACAAGGTAGGTGACATGGTTACGGTGGAAACCGCAACCGGCCCGCATACCTTCGAGATAATAGGCATCAACGCGGGCCAGATGATGAACGGCAGGACCGGCTACATACCCATGGATACATTACAGTCAGTATTGAAATGGAATGACACTGTGACCGCCTTTGCCGTAACAACGGATACCAAGGACCACGAACTCATCGACCGCGTATCCACGGAGATTGAAGACACCATGATGGCACGGGGCTATGTTGTCAACAACGAGATCTGGTATGTGATGAAGGAGAACAACGTCCGACAGAACCAGAACATCGTAAACCTCATGATAGCGACGGGCTCCCTGATCGTGTTCATCACCATGATAGGTCTGATGTCCACTCTGACCATGAACATCCTGGAGAGGACCAGGGAGATCGGGATGCTGCGATGCATCGGCTCCAGGGCCGGACATATAAGGAGGGTCTTCGGAACGGAAGGATTGACAATGGCATTCTTCGGAGGCTTGCTAGGAATACCGCTGGGGTATCTCACGGCAAGCTTCCTGAACTGGATAATGTACGAGATCATGAAGCTGGAGATGGACCTCCTCTTCCCGCTCCGCTTCATCCTGATCGCCCTCGTGATGACCCTTGTCATAACACTTGTTGTGATCCAGCTCCCGCTGTTCAGGGCCGTCAGGTTCAGGCCGGGGGACGCACTGAGGTACCAGTAATCGGATGAAAAAAGGGAGGGATGAGAATGACAAATGGAAACGGGCATATAATCACAGCAAGGAAGGTGATGAAGACATATGATACTGGAAATGTCAAGGTCCAGGCCCTGAAAGGGGTTGACCTGGCGATCCGAAAGGGCGAGATGGTCTCCATCATGGGGCCGTCGGGATGCGGAAAGACCACACTGCTGAACTGCCTCTCGGGGCTGGATGATGTAACAGCAGGAAGCATAATGGTCGAGGGTCTCGAGCTGCATAAGCTCAACGATGACAAGAAGACGAAGCACAGGGCCAGGAGGATGGGATTCGTATTCCAGTTCTACAATCTTCTTCCGGTGCTCTCGGCCGTCGAGAACGTTGAGCTGCCGCTCCTGCTCTCGGGGGTGAAACCCAGGGAAGCGAGGAGGAAGGCCTTGGGAGTACTGGCAAGGGTGGGACTCGAAGGATGGGAGCACCATATGCCGTCCCAGCTCTCAGGCGGCCAAAGGCAGAGGGTGACGATAGCAAGGGCGCTGGTGAACGATCCTGCAATAGTCTTCGCGGACGAGCCCACGGGAGACCTCGACAGGAAGACCACCGAGGACATAATGGCCCTGCTGATGGAACTGAACCGCAGGAACGGCCAGACCTTCGTGATCGTCACCCATGATCCGAAGGTCGGGTCCGTGGCATCCCGCCAGATCAAGATGGTCGACGGACGGATCTCCGAGGATAACGGCCATTCGGTCCTGACATGAAGGAGGTGCGGAAGATGGGCGGGTTCAGAGAGCCGGAGATCGTTACACCACTTGTCGCTGTCCTTCTGATAGCGGCTTTCGCCGGAGCGATGTTCTTCTCAGCTCCGATATGGTTCTATCTAGGGATAGTGGCGGTGGCAGTGTTTACCATAGGCACGCTCGCGCTCTTCAACAGGGTGCTGTTCAAGGTCGGAACCCGGAACATCATAAGGAGGAAGGGGCTCTCGGCGATCGTGATCGGAGGACTTATGGTAGGCACCGTGATCATCTCCAGCTCGCTTGTGGTCGGAGATACCATGGACGAGATGATCGTCTCCCTCCACTACGATATGTTCCATGAGACCGACGAGGTCATCTACGGGCTGGACAACGACGGTTCCTACCTTCTCATCAACGGCAGCGATTTCGAGGGATTGAAGGAAGAGATTCTAGGGATCGAGCATGTCGAGGGAGTAGTGGGAGAGCTGGAGGAATGCGTTTCGGTCCTAGACCTGACATCGGGTCAGGCCGAGGGAGGGATGACGCTCATCGGATATGATCCGGATGCAGATGAGTTCGGCAGCTATCAGAGGAACGGCCTGGATGTCGTAATGGACATCGGTCCGGACGAGGTCTACCTGGACAAGAAGGCGGCCGAGCAGCTCAATGCCGGCAGATATGACCGGGTCCAGATCATGACACGCACCGGTTCCTACTTATTCACTGTCAGAGGTCTCATCGACAGCGAGGGGCGCGGCGGCTGGAGCTATGAGGGGGCCGTCCACATGCCGCTGTCAACAGCCAGGTCCATACTGGGTACGGGAGATGGCGTCAACATAATCAAGGTCACCAACAATGGAGGGGTCAGGGAGGGAGAGCGATACTGCGAGGAAGTTGTCGAAGAGCTCGAAATACTGCTTGCCTCGTACCCCAATTCCGGATTGGAGGTCCAGAGGGACAAAGCCACCGAGATCAAGGTCGCGATGGACGATATAAGCGAGTTCTCGACCATGTTCCTCGTGTTCGGATCATTCTCCATCTTTGCCGGGGTCATACTTATCATAAATATCTTCGTGATGCTCGGTGAGGAGCGGAAGAGGGAGATGGGCATCTCCAGGGCCGTTGGCATGAAGAGAAAGCACCTAAGGGAGAGCTTTGTTTACGAAGGCTCCATCTATGCCGTCATCTCATCCGTCCTCGGAGCTTTCGTGGGTGTCGCCGTTGCCTACATGGTGCTTATCTTCCTGGACATGATCTTCAAGGAAGGCTTCGGTGAGACAGGAATCATCGAGAGCTTCAATTTCACACCCGAATCCATCGTGATATCGTTGACCTTCGGGATCCTGATCACCATTCTCACCGTCTCGCTGACAGCCATGAGGATATCCAGGCTCAACATCATCAGGGCAATAAGGAACATCCCGGAACCCAGGACGAGCAGTAAGAGCAGGAAGGTCTTCTACGCTGGTATCATCTCATCTGTCCTGGGAACCGGACTCTTCATATGGGCTTACTGGGGCTTCCCCACACTGGGTCTTGAAAGGCTCCAGGAGGCAGCTGTGCATCTGGGGGTCTCAATAGGGATACTAGGACTCGGGGTGGCTTTAAGAAGGTTCATGGGGGAGAGGCTCTCGATATCGCTGGCGACGATACTTCTGATCATATACTGGATAGTACCGAGCGATATCCTGCTTCCGGACCTGCACCCCGGCGATATGGAGGTCTTCTTCATGGCAGGTGTGTTCGTCGTATCATCCGCCATAATCCTCTTCGTTTACAACTCCCACCACATCCTGGGGCTGCTCTCGAGGACCTGGAGCCTTACCGGGAGGCCGACGGCCACCCTCAAGACCGCTTCCTCGTATCCCATGAAGAACAAGTTCAGGACTGGGATGACCATCTACATGTTCGCCCTGGTGGTATTCACCATAACCGTGATGTCCATGATAATCGGAATGATCTCCTACAACAACGAGAGCCTGATCAACGAGCAGATGGGGGACATCGACCTGATCGGTACTGCAGGCCCGAACTCGAGGATATCGGATATCGAGAAGGAGATAGAGTACAACACCTCCATAGGAATGGAGCCCTTCGAGGCCGTGTATTCGCTTTCCGTCGGGCTTGTGGAGGTCAACACCACACTTGTAGATCCGGAAGGCGAAGGGATCCTCCACATCCCCTGGCAGTTCGTTGGATTTGACAGGGAGTTTGCCCGATGCGGCTGGTCGTTCCTTTCCATGCTCGAAGGTTACGACTCCAGCGAGGAGCTCTGGAAAGCCGTTCATGATGATCCAACGCTCGTCATCCTGGACAATTACTTCAACAACGTGGAGACATGGGGTCCGGGATATGCCTTCGAGGAGATGGGCATCGTTCCGGGAGATGAAATATCCTTCAGGTTGATGGACGGAAGGACGCTAAACCTGACAGTGGCCGGGATACTCGAGGAGTTCATATTTCCGGGGATCTTCGTTTCGAAGGAGGTGATGCAGGAAGAGATCGGCAGTATAGGTTCCGGGGCCTACATCTTCTCCCTGAAGGATGGAGCCGACGATGTGGAGGTCGCTAGGACCATCGAGAAGGAGCTTGGAATAAACATGATAATCCTCGAGGATGAGGTTGCAAAGTTCACAGAGATAATGGAGCAGTTCTTCGACCTCTTCATGGCTTACATGGGCCTGGGACTTGTGGTCGGCATAGCGGGCCTGGGTATCATCACCCTCAGAGCGGTCCATGAGAGAAGGCAGGAGATAGGGATGATGAGGGCCATAGGTTTCCGGAGGCAGGGTGTGACCAACTCCTTCATCATGGAGGCCTCCTTCATCTGCATCGTTGGCATACTGATAGGTTCCTTACTTGGAATGTTCGTCGGGTACAAGCTGTGGTTCGACGAGTTCAAACCTCTTGGCTACGAGTTCGTGATACCATGGGCTAAGATCGCTTTGGTTGGACTGCTGGCCTTTTTATCAACGGCCCTCTTCACCGTCCCTCCCAGTATGCAGGCATCCAGGGTGACACCTGCGCAGGCTCTGAGATATGAGTGAATGAAATAACGCTTCCCCCGAACCTGCCCCGGGAGCCGGAGGGCCTCACCTCCCTCCGGCTCCCTTAAAAATCCATTTCAAACCCCGGGTGCTGTCTCACTCGACCAATATCTTCGAGGCGACTCCCCTCCCAAGAGCCATCCTCGAGCCGCCGTATGCGACGATCACCGGGCCGCCGGAGTTGTTCAGCACGGTCATCTGGGCTCCCACTCCAATGCCCAGTTCCGAAAGCCTCCGGTTCAGGCCCCTGCCTCCCCTGACCTCCCTTATGACAACCTTCTCCCCGTCGGAGGTCCTGGAGAGCGGACGTCTGTTCTTAGGAATGTAGATCGGGTTCATCGAGCCACCCTAGGGTTTATTCATTTTATTAGGTAACCCTAATTTAGTTAGCATATATAAATTCATTGTGATACGATTCTCTCCTTACAATCCTGTTATCTCTTCCTTATGGTGGCCTTCCAGATGGAGGAGGACTCTCTTGACATCCAGGCCAGCCCCGAAACCTCCCAGGGCATATTTGGCGTTCCCTTTTGAGGCGACGACCCTGTGGCACGGGACGACGAGGAGGAATGGATTGGAGTTCATGGCCTGACCAACCGCTCTGGCTCCTCCGGGGGAGCCCGCTCTGCGGGCTAGCTCTCCGTATGTGATGACGTCGCCGAAGGGGACCTTCCTGAGCTCCGTATAGACCCTCTTCCTGAAATCGGAGATGCCCTCCATGTCCAGCTTCAAACCAGAGAGACCCGGGTCCCTGCAGAAGAAGAGGTCGCCGACGAAGGTCTTTACCGCTGCAAGTTCGTCGGAGGCATTCTCATCCCTCAATCCCGAGAACTCCCCTCCATCCCGTGCATCTCCTATCAAAGAAAGCGACCTGAGTCCCCGTGGTGAGAATTGGACCAGAAGGTTCCCGATCGGGGAGCCGATGACGTATGTTCCTACCTCTCCTTCCATGCTCTCCCCATCGCTTCGGTCATGGAGGAAACCGCGCTCCTAAGGTCCTTCTCCCTCTCTATAAAAGTACCGGTCACTATTACGTCCGCACCAGCTTTCACTGCTTCGAATGCCCTTTGGGGGCTGTTGATACCGCCTCCGAGTATGATGGGGATGGAAAGTATCGACCTCACGGATCTTATCATCTCGTAGGGTATGGGCTCACTGACTCCCGAGCCCCCTTCGAGATAGCAGAAGTCCATGCCGAAGAGTTCTGCCGCCTTTGCGTATTCCATTGCCGTCCGAGTGTCGCTCCTCGGTATCAGATCCACATCCCCGACCTCCCCCACCGTCATTCCGGGCTCGACAACTATGTACCCCACCGGTATCGCCTCGAGGCCCATCTCGGCTATTCTCAACGATCCCCTGGCTGCCTCCCTGATGACGTAGTCCAGGTTCCTGGAGTTCATGAGGCTCATGTAGAATACGGCGTCGGCGTCGGGGGATAGCACCTGGTGCGATGTAGGGAATATAATAATTGGAAGGCTGGTTTCGGCTTTGACCGCGGAGATCGTGGTCCCGAGCTTCTCATCGTTCACCCCGGTAGTCCCGCCGATGAGGAGGATATCGGTTCCCCCCTCCTGGGCATGAGATGCCAGGGAAGCCGATCTTTCGGGACCCTGCTTGTCGGGATCTATCAAAGTAACATGGACCGGACCCCTCTCCAGGCGTTTGCTTATAAGGTCCCTGACGCCGCTCACGCTCCGTCTAAACGAACTTCCCATTTAATACCTTTCCATAGAGAGGCTGAAAATCCAAATTGGCAGGAAGCCGTTGGACCAAGGGATAAATACCAGCAGCGGGATTTCAAATCCCCGCGATGATGAACGAGACTTAGCTGAAAGTTGATGAATGATGGGCGAGCTGAGCGGGTCCTTTCTATTTCATCTTAGGCTTTGAATGACTTTGAGTAATGCTTCCCAATCCGTATCGTAGCCCTGTGGACCCTTTCCGGTCAGGGACAGGGCGCCCATCGCATTTCCATATAAAAGAGAATCATAGGAGGAAAGGCCCCTTATGAGAGCGGAATAGAACCCTCCCCTGAAAGCATCCCCGGCACCAGTCGGGTCTATGACGGGGCCTGTTTCCACGGGGCCTTGATAAAGCGTTTCGCCCTGTGTTATCAGTATCGAGCCGCGCTCCCCCATTGTGATGACAGCTTCTTTCAGATGATCGAAGGGCTCCGAAGGGACCTCCACTTCCATACCTGCAATCTTCCTTTCCATTCCCTTCCAACCGCATATCCTCAGCAGATGCTTCCACTCGTCCAGGTTACCGAAGAACCTGGTGCAGTACTTCAGCACCTCGGTCATTTTGGACCGTTCCCATCTGAAATATATCTCCTGTCCTGGGTCCATTCCGACCTCGATCCTCATGCCCGCATAGTGTTTTGCGGTCCTGATCGTGAAATCGGGATCAGATGTTGCGATGTGAACGAAGGAGACATCCTCGAAGACAGGAATGTCGATGCTCCCCTGCTTCTCCATGGCCCCCATCATGAAGGCGTAGGTCTGTTTTCCCCCGGGCGCGGTCAATACCGTACATGAGGGGGAAGGAAGCTCTTCATCGACAACCATTCCCGACAGGTCCACCCCCAGCTCCTTCAATCTTCCCTCATAATCCGGGTCCAGGTCCCTCCCGACAACCGTGGACAGGATCACACCAGTACCGAGCTTTGCCAATGCAGCCGCGATATTCCCACCGCATCCGCCGTACTCGATCCTCTGGGACCTTACGGGAGTGGACTGTCCCTCCGCCGGAAGGTAGTCCACGGTCAATATTCTATCTATATTGAGGTTTCCGCAGACAAGAATCCTTCCCATGGTGCCGAAGCCCCCCCTCAAGATAAAAAGGTAACCGAATTCTAAGCTTTTTCCCACATAAGACGTACCATTAAACTTATTATCAAAGTGGACTTACACCTTTTGAAATCGGTGTCGCCATGGCCAGGACCCAGGAAACGCCATCGAGGGAGATCAGAAGAGCTCCTCCGAGGCCAATACCCCGCTCCGCTAGAGCAAGGAGCCACCCTTCACAAATACCCTTAAGGGGAAGGGAAGAGAAAGAGGCACCCCTGGAAGAGGAAGAGAATGAGACCTTCAAGAAAAAAGCCATGAGGGAGGGCAGATCCTTCCTCTTCGACTTCCTGGCCGCCGTGATAGTCCTACTTCTCATTGTCGGAGCGCTTTATACCTTTACAGGCAACTGGCCGCCACTGGTGGTTGTCCAGTCCGGCTCCATGGAGCACTCGGCCGAGGAATCCCAGATAGGGGTCATAGATACCGGGGACCTGGTCTTCGTGAAGAAGCTGGGAGACACTTCCATAGTTCCCTATGTGGAGGGGAGGCAGAAGGACCATCGTACCTATTCGTCCTACGGAGATGTGATAATTTTCCGCCCCAACGGGGACGAAGATAGGACTGCCATCATTCACAGGGCCGTGGTATGGATCGAGTTCAACAACTCCACCTATGACTACGAGACCTTCGAAGGGGGTGGTTTCGACATCCCTTCCATGGGTATAAACAACAGCAAAGGGGTCATCACTATCGACGAATATGAATGGCCCAAGGATCCAGGGGGGGACCTCGAAATAGACCTGGGAAAGATACTCAGGTCCTTTAGGAACATCAGGGAGGTGCCCCATTCAGGATTTCTGACCAAGGGAGATGACAACGGGGGGGTTGACCAGACATCCGATTTCGGACCAGAACCGTGGATGCAGCCGGTCAAGAAGGAATGGATACTGGGCAAATCCGTTGGAGAGCTGCCCTGGTTCGGAATAATCAAACTGTGGATGGAGGGCAAATCAGACTGGCGCCCCAATTCACAGAGGAACCTGATAATAACCCTTATCGTGATCGTCCTACTCCCCTTTGTCATAGACTTCAGCGTCCACCTTATCACAAGGGGACGGAAAAAGGAAGGGGAAGAGGAGGAGCCCCCCGAGGAAGAGGAGAGACCAAAAAGGGCGGGCGGGAAGAAGAACTTCATCGATCTGGAAAGAGAGAAAACTCCAACTAGGAAGAAAGCTGAGGCAGGTCCCAAGAGGGCTCCCTCTCCCCGGCTCGGCAGATCGAGGAAATGAAAACTGTTCAATCCGAGGCGTTGTAGAATATCTGAGCGTCGGAGGGGTGGTACTCCCCTTCGCCCTTTATTATGTAGGATATCACGAGGCTCTGACCAGGTTCTATCTTCGGGACCTTCCATTCAAGCATTGTAATGCCCTCGGGGGTGTCCTCCTCCATAGGCTGGATAGAGAAGTTCGATCCGTTGAAGTTCTCCGGTATAAGATCGCTCATCGTAAGGTCCACGACTGGATTGCTCCCCCTGTTGCGGTATAGGAGCTCTATCCTGTATTCCCCCGGTGTTCTCCCCTGCTCGATGGATTTGCCAATTGAGAACTTCCTGAGTATCTGTAGGGTGTCGATTACCGGGGCGCCGGCAACATCTCTGCCGGGGATTACGGGGCCGGGAAGGTATGTCCTTACATCGACCTCGGCGGGGGCCTCGATGGAGTCCTCCGGTTCCGGCCTGTACACCACCGTTTTATATTTTATTACGAGCCGCTCCCCGGAGCGGAGAGGGCCTCCGAACCTGGAAAGATCGTCTATCCTTATGAAGAGCTGCTGCTCCGTTGTCGGGTCCACCTTGTCGGGCTCCACATGTATACCTATATTATCCTCCAACGGGAAACCCGCCTTCTCCACTGAGATCGTGTGGAACTCCGGAGGCAGGAAGTACCTGGGAAGAGTGTCCCTGACAAAGACCTGTTCGACGTCCGCATAACCGGTATTCTCTATGGTTAGGGTCGCAAGGACCTCCGTCGACCTTTTTGCTTCGACCTTCCTTTTGTCGAAGGTCTTCTTGAAGGAGATGGCCGCCGGATAGAAATCACCGCCCTCCTTATGAAGCCTGTAGTTGATGTTCTTCGAGAGTCCGGGAACTATGTTGAGGACCAGATTCTTGATGAATGTGGGTTTCTCATCGTTGCTGATCAGCCAGGAATCGGATTCCCACCTGTTGCCGGGCCTGATGTAAACATCGGGGCGGTCCAGATTGAGATAGATCCTATCGGACCTTGTATCCTTCACCTCCACCCTCATTATCTCAACCTCGAAATCGGAGGTATTCTCTACTACGAACCTGCATATCCACTCGCCGGGCTCCTCCGTTTCATCCGCTTCGATGAAATACATATTCTTGCACATGGCCTCGAAGGAGTCGACGACTATGTTGGTGATGATGTCCTCCCCGTCAGCTCTAAGAACTACATCACCTGTGGGTATCGCATCGTTGACGTTAGGATCGATGTCGCCCTCGTATCTAAGAACCCGCATCTCTCCGGGCTGAAGCGAGGGTATCCTCCATACCAGATCCCCTTCCTCGATGGCAACATCCTCTCCCATCTCACCTGGGAACATGACATTCTTGAGCTGGGGCGGTATCCTCTTCCTTGCCACGACATCGGTGTAGGGTATGACAGCGAGGTTCTTCAGACCGAGCTGAAGGATTGTGTGCGACGGCTGACCCTTGAGTATGACCCTCGATTCGGGCAGGTCCGGATGGGTGGAGATGACCTCTTCGAGGGCTATCGACGGCTCGTGGATATCTATCGTATACTCCCGGGACACCTTGTTGGCAGGCTCTATCTCCTTGGCCGAGACGTTTCTGAAATCCAGGACCGCGATCCCGGTCTCCTCGTAGAGGCCGACATCAACGTCCCAGATCCTGTCCTTCTGGGATCGGTTCTCGACTGACACCACTCCGAATACCCTATGGCTCTTTATTCCACCCTCAATATCCAGCTTGACCTCTTCATCCTCCTTGAAATGGATCATCGCCCCCGAATCGTCCGAGAAGCGGATATTGGATTCCATTATCTCCTCCTTGAAGTGCTTCTCCTTGGTGATCCAGTCCTCGTACCGGTCGTACATCAACGCACCGGTCTTGGGATCCATCTTCGCACCCACTTTTCCGAAACCGGAATCCGATGGGAGCGTTCTCTCATTGGCGCTGAGCTGATACTTGTATGGGGTTCGCCCGACCAGTTTTCTTTCCACGTCAACTATTGTCTCTTCCTCCATCCAGGTCCCTCCTTTCCCCTGAAGAATGAGAGCGTATCTGCTATGGGATGTCAAATGGAACGTTATTCCCTTTATTTATTGTTTCGTCCCGAAGTCGCTCCGAAGACAGGACTGGGACCCTTGACAGGATTTTAATAATTGGTCACGGTAGGGATTGCCATGCAGAAGAAAAGCCTCTCCTCGTTTGCGGTCAGGAGGTTCGTCCAGGAGGCAAATGCTGTCGAGGGGGCATATTTCCATAAAGCCTACCAAATAGACTATGATACCCTTGTTCTGAGATTCGCCATCAGGAGAGATATCTTCGGGGAGGCACCGTCCAGGGGAAGATTCAAGGAGCAGATCCTCAGGGATGAGGATGCCCATGATGATGAAGTGAAGGGAATATCTCTGGGAGAAGGAGGGGGGAGCTACATCAAGTTCGACCTCTACTTCAAGATGGGAGGATTCATTTTCGTTACATCACAGGTTGGCAGGGAGATGCCGAAGGAGCCCTCGCCCTTTGCGATGAAGCTAAGGAAATCACTCGACAACAGGATACTCAGGAAGGTCGAGCAGGTGGGGATGGACAGACTGGTAGTATTGACCTTCGCTCCGTTCTCCGAAGGGGAGGAGGAATGGAAGCTCTATCTGGAGCTCTTCGGAGACGGCAATGCCATACTTGTCAAGGGTAACAGGATAGAGGCCCCCTTCACATCCAAGTCCTGGTCATCGAGGACCGTTAAGAGAGGGGAGGAGTTCCTGCCTCCTCCTTCCGGGATCGACGCATTCGAACTCGACAAAAGCGGGATGAAGGAGCTTATGGAGGGATCGAAAGAGGACCTCGTGAGGTTCCTGATAAAGAGGTGTAACCTTCCCCCGGTGTATGCTGAGGAGGTATGCTCCAGAGCAGGTCTGGACAAGAAGACGGACCCGTCCGGTCTTGATGAGGAAGGGCTCACCGATCTGTTCCTGGTATTCAGGGAGCTGATGGAGGAGGTCCTTAACGGCGAGAAGGCCTATGTTCATTTCATGAAGGAGCAGCCGATCCTTATTGAGCCAACGCTTCTTGGCAGCTTCTTCGATGCCAAGGATATCCCTGATGCGAAGGAAAGGTTCTCAGAGGATGCTACCAGGGCAAAGGGGGATTTCTTCATGGAGATGCTCTCCATCAATCAGGCACTGGAGCTTTACATGTTCGAGGGCGGTAGCGTCAAGGAGGTAAGGGACGTAACAAGGAAGGAGAGGAAGATCCAGAAGATAGAGGCCATGATGGTGTCCCAGGTGAAGGCCCTGTCGGAAAGGGAGAAGGAGGCTGTCCGGTTCAAGGAGCAGGCTGACGCCCTTTATTTCAAGTATCAGGAGATCGACGAGCTCCTGAAGGGATTCGACAAGATGGAATACGAGATGGATAATTCCTCATTCCCCAAGGTCGAGGAGCTGGTCCAGGGACCGGGGGGTACCTTTACTTTGAAGGTGAGGCTGGAAACGGAAAGCGGAGAGGACGTCCTAGAGCTCGATCCGAACATGGATATAAACCAGAACGCAGACATCCTCTACAGCAAGTCCAAAACTGCCAGGAGGAAGATGGAGGGCATAGAGAAAGCGCTTTCGGAGACCAGGAAGAAGCTTGCGAATGCGAAGAAGGAAGCGGAGGACGAGGAGGACGACATCACGGGTTCCTCGAACCACCGCGTTTTCTGGTTCGAGGCATACAGGTGGTGCTTCTCCTCCGAGGAGATCCTGATGATAGGGGGGCGCGATGCGAAGTCCAACGAGAGGGTCGTGAAGAAGTACATGAGGGACTGCGACATTTATGCCCATGCCGATATCTCCGGAGCCGCAAGCGTTGTAGTGAGGGGTGAGAAAGAGAAGGAGATCGGGGAGCGCACGAGGGAGGAGGCTTGCCATTTCTCCGTTCTCAATTCCAAGGCCTGGAATGCGGCGATAGGCTCCGTGGGAGCCTACTGGGTGCTCCCGGATCAGGTGAGCAGGACGCCGCAGTCCGGAGAGTTCCTCGCCAAGGGCTCGTTCGTCATCAGAGGAAAGAAGAACTTCGTGGAGAAGCTCCCTCTGGAGGGAGCCGCGGGGACCGTTTACATTGAAGGGGTTCCGAAGATCATGTTCGGACCCGAGAGATCGGTGATGGGGAGCTGCACGGGGACTTATTTCAAGCTGAGGCCCGGAAAGACCAAGAAATCCGATATTGCAAAGGTCATCGCCTCGGAGCTCGGGGGGGAGCTCGATCAGGTGATGTCGGTGCTCCCTGCGGGGAACATGGACATGACCCGGGTCAGGAGAGGGGAAGGAGACGGTTGAGCACCACTTTCGATTAGACCGTTCTTTGTTCATGAAAAAAAAACAATCCCCTGGACAAGGATCAACGGCATCACAGTCCACGGGGATGTGATTTCTTATTGGTTTCAACAATATTTCTGTTCCATCTTGAGGACCTTTCTCCACGTGGGATTCGAAAGTTCTTCATCCTTCTGAGTTGGTATCCATGTCTTTCCGCAATCCCAGCAGGATACCGATTCTTCAAGGGTGAATATATCCGTGGAATATGACAGCACCTCCGACCTGCAGTTCGGACACCTCATATCCCTCTCAACACATTTTACCATGAGAGTAAATATAAAATCGGATTATTCCACTTGACGCTTAATATGTTAAAAAATTGGTTATAACTATTTTTCTGGTAATTATATTTCCATCTCTTTCAAGGTTTTATTAACATTTATTTGTCATTTAAGTTTTAAATCAGGAATTCTTTCAATGAAAAGGGAACTAAAGTTTAACACATATATGGTACCCACATTTTGTGAAAGACCGACTTTACGGTTGTGCAAGATTATTGAACATTTGTATCCTGTTTTTTCAGGGATTAGATAAATATGTTAATTGAAGAAATCCGGGTGCAAGGTGGATTTCGATGACAACGCTCAAAGAACTCAACAATCTGGCGAAGGAATGTGAAAAATGCGCACTGCAGGACTCGAGGTCGATAAACGATCATCTGAAGGAATGCAACACATGCGGGGATTACTTCGAGAAAGCGGAGAACTTCAACAAGCAGCTGAAGGAGATCCGGGACATCGCAAAGAAGTCCGAGAGTGCGATACACAGGGACGTCCACGAAAGGATATCCAGAATAGCGAACATGGAAGACGAAGATAGAAAGACCGCTCTTACAGATCTTCTAGATGCTATATCGATCCTTCCGGAGAGCGACAGGATCAGGTTCGTGAGAACGAGGACTGAGATCATCACTGATTTCTCAAAATACGAAAGGGATCCCATTATAGAGACCATGATATCGGTGACCAAGGATTGGGACAAGGAAAGAAAAAGGATCGAGATGACCTCATTGATGAAGGCCACGGATGATTTTCCGGTATTGAAGAAGATCATGATCCGCAACATGTTCGAAGACATGCTGTCATGATAATAATTTAAAAAATTTCATAAAGAAAAAATTGGTGAATTCATCAGAAGGACCTCTTTTTCCATGAAATCCTGAATGCTTACATCTCCGCGGGCAAAATGAATTTTGCCAATCCCGCGGCCGCAGCGATCTTGATCAGATCTCCGGCTATGAACGGGACGAATCCAACGCTGAGGAGCTTCACAAGCGTGATGGGTCCGATGAACTCCCCCCACCAGATATTAAGGACCAGCAATCCGGGCAGAAATATCAGGACAAAGTTAGCAAACAGCAACATGGGAATAAGGTATGCCACCTTCCTGGAGCGAACATGCCTCTCCGTCATGTACCCTATGAACGATGCCGCCAGGATGAATCCTAGGAGATATCCACCAGTTGCACCTGTTAAGGCGGATAGTCCGCCCATACCATTGGTAAACCATGGAATACCAGCCGCGCCGATGCCTACATACATCGCCATGCTAGCTCCGCCCCATCTTCCGAGCACCATTCCGGCCAGTAGAACGGCGAATGTTTGACCCGTTATGGGAACCGGGGAGAATGGAAATACGAACCTTACCTGGGCCAAAAGACCCGTGAGAACGGCGAAGCCGAGGGCGAGCATTACCTTGTCGACAAGTTCCAGTTCGTTCCTCCACCTGTGGAATCTAGCTATTTTTTCCATATACTTTGATGAGTATCCGTTCTCGCTCATGCTGAACCCTTCCGAGAGTTGCCGGATGGCCCCAACGATTCTCCGTTAATAAGCTTTACTTATTCGGGCCGGAATAACAGGTCCCTTCGATCCCTGATCTCTTCATCTTTCTCTTCAGAAAGAAGAATGAGACCGCTGCAGAGGCTCCCAGAAATACAAGAACGATCGATGGGATGAAAACAAATGGAGAGATGGAACCACCCTCTTCGATCGTCTCCTTCTCTGCAACATGGACACTGATGGGATCGATTTCCAATTCCTGACCTTCAAGACTGACCGTTACCTTGAATTCGGATAGGTCCGGAAGAATGAAGAAGGCATCCGTTCCGCTCGCCTGGTCTATCATCTCCCCGTTCTGGGTGAGTGATATCAGGAATTCCAGGTCAGCCCCGTATCCGGAATACGAGACCTCGACATGGATCCTATCTCCGATCTGGTAGCTCTCCTTCATCGGAAATACTTCCATTCCTACCTCCAATGTCGAAAGGTTCCGCTCCACATGGACAATATGGTCCGACTGAGAGAACGAGCCTCCAACTATCATCGTATTTATGACCAGGGTACAGGTCCCCTTGTCACCATCAACGGGTGCGAGCTTCAACACATCACCATCGAGGGTGATGAAATCCCTTGCTCCGGACCTTATCTCGTATATGATTGTCCCATTTCGATCATAATCCGTCTCCAATAAAAATGAATGCTCCTCCCTCTCCCCCAGGATGATCTCATCGGAAAGCTTCAACAATGGCGGTGGGGAGCCCACGACCTCGATTTTAATGACGACCTCCGATAATCCTCCCCTTCCGTCAACGACCTCTAAGGTGAACTCCCAGCTCCCCAGATCGTTGTTGTCGGGGTGTATGTCCAGAACCAGATCATAGGCAACATGGGGCGGACAGCAGGCCAATCCATTTATCATTGAGATGTCCAGCCAATCAGGGTTCCAGGAACCTTCATCGACATTGAGAGTGTCTCCATCGCTATCAATGAATACAGCACGCTGGGTGTCCCTGTCCCCGGCCTCAATTCGATATTCTAGCAACTCGGGACCTAGGGGAGGATGGTTCCTCAATCCGACTGTTAGCGGGAAGCTGATGTTAGCTCTAGATCCGTTGTTGTCTGAGAGCCATACCTTGACCGTTTGCACGCCGATGTCATCCTTAAACGGTAAGATGCGGAGTATTTGATCATCATCGATCCAGCTTTCTCCGGTGCCGCTGTATATACACCACAGGTTCAATTCATCCCCTGGATTATCGTCCGATATGGACAGTCGATATGAGAACTCCTCACCAACGAAGGCGGTCTGCGGCGGAACGGCCTCTATTTCCGGAGGGATGTTGAAGGGCATGATCTCGATCCGCATCTCAGTGGTGGAATACGATCCGTTCCTGTCGTCGAACTTCAATCTCGCATTATAGAGCCCCGCCTGACTCTCTGTCGCGGTGTAGGATATGGATAGGTAAGCGAGGTCGGAGATGTCAAAGGGAGCATCCGTCCATTCCACCGTCATGTCGATGAGGTCGCCGTTCAGGTCGGTGGCATTGAAGGTATAGAATACATACTCCCCCGGATACGACCTCAGCACCTCCACGGGCTCCACCACAGGCGGATGGTTCTTGTGAATGATGTCGATGACGGCACCCCATCCCGTATCTTCCTCGAAGGACAGATTGCTGTACTTAGAATTGGCCGACCCCCATTCGATGGGTGAAAACGGGAGATAAATGGAGATCCCCCTGGTCCGGTAAAAATAGGAATAATCGTGCTTCTCGTACTCTATCCCCCGGTTGCAAAGGTCCATGTTCCAAAGCAGCCTTGAGATCCCATCGGATAGATCCTTGATAATGGGAAAGGTCCCGTCCTGCGGACCTTCAACTTCCACCCAGTACTGAAGGAAATGATAGTAGTCTATCTGGATGTAGTCAAACTCGTTGGTATAATGGTCCGTGGAGGATTCGGAAATGGATTCCCTGAGATTCGTCACGTAGAATCCGGGATCCTGTTCGGCTCCCCTGACCAGAGCGGAATTCATCCCTTTGATCATCTCAATTATGTCGGTCTTCGACATGTAGGTGTTGTTCAAACATGAGAATGTGAGCTTCTCCTTCCCATCCCAGTCCATTATGTTCCATGGAGGATTCGACATTCCGTCCCGGGAATACTTGTACTCGATATCGATGAACTCCCTGGCGAGCCGGCTCGGAGACCACGAAGGATTCTCCTCCAGCTGCTTCAGTACCTTGTCGTCCTGATTTCCGGTAAGATGCATCACGTTCTCCGAGGAGATGTAATAATCCGAGAACCTCGAGAACTCATAGCAGGATTCTATGTTCCCCATCAGGCAGGACTGCAGCATGACCATGTCCAGCTTTTTGGGCGGGTCCTCGCCCATCATAAGATCGGCCGTCGTCCCGATGTCCTCGAGGCTGATCACATCCTTGGTCAATGTCGTGGGCTCCGAATTCGGCCTGAAATCATAACCGAACCCATGTATCCCGTCGCCATGGGAATCTACATACAGGCAATAGTTGTCGGAAGGGAAAGTGTCCATTCCCCAGGAGAGGAACTCGAAGAAGGTTAAGGGGTCGGCCATGTTCGCCTCCCATTGAAGGGAATCATGGGCTTTGCCCGTGTTCTTGGGGTCCCAGTCCGTCACATCGTAGAGGTCAACGAGGGTGTTGTTGGTGCAGTCCGCCTGAAGGCTGAGGGATGGGTCCCATCCCGTGGAATCCTTACCTACAAGGAATCTCCTGGTGCTGGTGCCTTCTATCGGGTCCTTAATCTTGTTGTTTGGAATATCGTTCCAGAACATGTCCTGGTGGTATCCGTTCAGCTGGTCGGAGCCGTCGAACTGAACAACTATCGTGATATCATCCGTGCAGCCCACCCATGAAAGTTTCTCTATGAACTCCCACATCTCCGGAAGCAGCGTCCCGACCTTGTCTCCTCTGGGTATGTCATCACCGCAGCAGTAGACCAGAAATGTCCATTCGACATCGTTCTCGGTCCCGTCAAGATCCTGGTCTAGCTCGAATCCATCTGGCCTACCGTCGCCGTCCTCATCATTATCGGTACTTTGTGAAGATGCCATGATTGACATATCAGATGGAATTATAAAAGGGAGAGATCCCAGTAAAATGAATGAAGCCAGTATACTGTACGCTTTCTTCCCGTATCTCACATCATCATCCCGATTGTCAATTCATCTTTATTGTACAATATATTAAAATTACTGTACAGAAATGAATTCAAGGATTGTGTGTTCTATCGAACCCTTTATGACCATATCGGTACATCCGCATCCATGTTGGAGCCATCCCCTGACGCTTCAAGGACGGGCGCCCTAGTTGTTGGAAACGAGATACTTCTCGGTAGAACAAAGGATACAAACACTGTCTTCCTTGCCGAGCAGCTGTTCAACAGAGGCCTCAGGCTCACAAGATGGGTTATTGTCCCCGATATCGAGGAGGACATAGCGAGGGAGCTGAACCGTTTCATAACCGACAATTTCGGGATCGTTGTTGTGGCCGGAGGCATGGGCCCGACCCATGACGATATCACGGTCCCGGCCGTTGCCAAGGCGTTGTATTTACCCTTGGAGTTCAACAGGGAATGCTACAACAGGATGCTGAAGAAATGGCAGAGCTGGAATCCGGGAAAGACGCTCCCGGAGAGCGGAAGGAGAGGATTGGAGAAGATGGCGCAGGTTCCAAGGGATTTCGACCTGATTAACAACGAGGAGGGCATGGTCGAAGGCCTCGTAGGCAGCGGTAACAAAGGAAAAACGCTGATTTTCATCCTCCCCGGCGTACCGCGGGAGTACAAAGGGATCGTGGGCACCTACAAGTTCCAGGATTATCTTCCCAAGGGCGATTCAAGGGGGATCGTATTCAAGGAAGTTCTATTCAGAGGGAAGGAGAGCCAGATGGCACCATTCCTTGAGGAGCTGCAGAGAAAATGCCCTGATATCGACATAGGTTCCTACCCGCAGGGTCCATGGAAGGTGATACTCAGAGTGACAGGTCCGTCTGAGAGTGTTGAAAAGGCTGTTATGGAGATCGCTCTAGAAGCGGAGAAGCTGGAAGAGGAGAACAGGGAAGAGTTTCAAAGGCCCTGAACTACTCCGCCCATTTGAAACGGGCGGTGAAATGCCTGAGAACAGGAGGCTCGTATGTGAGCTCGAAGCCTTTGATCTCGTCCTTCTTCTCCATCACCTTTTTAACGGCCTCAACGACATAGTCCATATGCCTGAAGGTGTAGACCCTTCTCGGAATGGTCAATCTGACAAGCTCGAGCGTTGCGGGTCTGTTCTCGCCGGTATCGGGATCCCTCCCATTTAAGAGAGTCCCAATCTCAACTCCCCGGACCCCGGATTCCAGGTAGAGATGGGCGCAGAATGCCATACCGGGGAACTTGTCCTGGGGTATATGCGGCAGCATCTTCTTCATGTCAAGATAGATCGCATGGCCTCCTGGAGGCCAAAGTACGGGCGCTCCGGCCTCCCTCAACCTCTCCCCGAGGTATCTGACATGTCCTATCCTGTATGAAAGATAGTTCTCGTCTATTCCTTCATAGAGTCCCCTCGCCATCGCTTCCAGGTCTCTTCCGGCAAGACCGCCGTACGTGACGAAACCCTCGAAGAGAATGCCGAAGTTCTTTATCTTGTCGTAGATCTCCTTGTGACCCGTGGCTATAAATCCACCGATATTCACGATGGCATCCTTCTTGGACGACATGGTCATCATGTCGAAACAATCTGACTGAAGAGCCGCTATCTCCTTGATAGTGTAATCCCCCATTCCCGGCTCCCTCTTCTTTATGAAATAGCAGTTCTCGGCATACCTGGCCCCGTCGAGGCATACCGGTATTTCGTAATCATCCGAGAGCTTCTTGACCGCCCTCATGTTTTCAAGGGACACAGGCTGGCCGCCCCCCGAATTGCATGTTGCCGTGACAACAATGAACGGTATCTTCTCCTTTCCGTACTTCATGTAAACGGCTTCCAGTTTCCCGAGGTCGAGGTTCCCCTTGAATGGGTGGTCTATGTACGGGTCCGCCGCCTCGTCTATAGTGCAGTCCACCGCCCTGCCCCTCTTGTGTTCTATATGGGCCTTTGTCGTATCGAAATGAGTGTTCCCGGGCACTACATCGCCTTCCTTTATCAGGGCGGTATGAAGCACATTTTCGGCACCACGCCCCTGGTGGCACGGCAGCACGTACTCGAAACCCATAATATCCCTGACGGCGGCCTCTAAATTGTAGAAGTTCCTGGAGCCTGCGTAGGTCTCGTCCCCCATCATCAAGCCTGCCCACTGCCTGTCGGACATTGCTCCGGTCCCCGAATCGGTCAGTAGATCGATGAAGATATCCTCGCCCTTGACCAGAAATACGTTGAGTCCGGCTTCCTCCAGGCGCTCCTCCCTCTCCTCTTTGGAGGGGATCCTGATGGGTTCTACCATCTTTATCCTGAAGGGCTCGATACCTGAGAACATCTCATCGTCGGTCATAAACAGCTGAATTGATTACATGTTTATAATAGTCCCTGAATATTTTTTGCTCATTTCCGAAGGATTCCAGCTGTTTGGGGGGAAGAATACTTACAAGTAATTGTTATCCGTTGACGTTACCGGTTCGATCCGCAAGGTGATCAAGATGGACAATATCCAGTGGGATGACAGCCTGAAAGTGGGTGTTGATATAATAGACGAGCAGCACAGGATGCTCATAAAGAGATTGGAGGACCTCTCCAGGGCTGTAGATGAGCACCGGGAGGCTGCCGAGGTAATGCGGACGGTGAGCTTCCTTCTGGATTATTCAAAGTTCCATTTCCAGGAAGAGGAGAAGAAGATGGAGGAGAGCGGATACCCGCATCTCGAGGAGCACAGGAAGCTCCATGCCGATTTCATAGGAAATATCAAGGTGCTGGAGGAAGACCTTATGGAAGAGGGCGCCACCAGGGCGGTCGGTGAATCCGTTAACACATTCCTGTGGAACTGGCTTGTGAACCATATCAAAGTGGTGGATACGAGGTTCGGAGAGTTCTTGAACGCAGATTAAAGAAAATTGGAATGGGAGCTCAGGCTCCGAAAATGTCCGTTTCTCATTCAAAGCAACCTTTACACATACAGGGACTCAACTTGGATCTGGTATCCACCCCTTCTTGACAAAGAGATCATAGGAGTTCTTAAGTACAATGGGAGTGAGAAGGGTCATAAGAGCCCCGTTGAGCACTATGGCCGAGTAGATGTCCTCGGTTATGATCCCCCTGTGAAGTGCGAGGGCCATTAATATCAGTTCAACACCGGCCCTGCTGTTCATGCCCGCCCCGACCAGGAAGGACTCGGCCCAGTTCAATCCCGAAATCCGGGAGCCGAGACCGGCTCCTATGAGCTTCCCGAAGAATCCCACGGCAAGGATAACAGGTATGAATGGTGAAAAGACGGCCCCGGAGAATGTGATGAAATACCCGACCCATGCGAAGAATATGGGAGCGAAGAAACCGTTGGATATCCTTTCGAGGGTCTTATGAACATGTGGTGTGAGCAGGCCTTTGGTGGCCATTCCACCAAGGAAGGCCCCAATCATGAAATGCAGACCCATGAGGTTCGAGATGAAGCCGAAAATGCTTGCCACGATAATGGAGAAACCAAGGCCTTCCGCTGTCCCCATATCTCCGGCCTTCTTGTAGAGCACGGTCATTATCGGGGGAAATACGAATATTGCCAGCACGACAAATCCGATTGAAAGCAGTATCATCCCAATTATCGATATCGGCATCAGATGTGATCCGACGCCGGCAATCCCCAGCATCACCGATACGATTATTATTCCTATGATATCGTCGTCTATGGAGGCATTAATGATGGTCATGCCGAATCTGGTGCTGACAGCGTCAATATTGGTAAGGGTCGCGACCGAAGGGGCAACAGCGGTGATGGACAGGGCCCCGCCCACGAAAAGGGAGGTCGTGAAATTACCGGTCAGTAAATATGACCCTGCAAATCCCATCACCAGTGGGAAAATCACCCCGAAAGAGGCTGCCATGATACCGGTCTTGAAGGCGCTTTTGAACACCGTTACGCTTGTCTCAAGACCCGCTGCGAACATTATAATGATGATCGACACGTCCATGAAGAAAGAAAGGTCGCTTTCGATGGCTTCAGGCTGGATTTCGGAAATGAAGTTTCCTATTGCATCTCCGCCGACAAGATAATCGATGAACCTCAGGAAAACCAGGAAGAGGGGTCCGAAGAACAGACCTCCGAAGATGTATCCGACGATGCTCGGTTGATTCAGCCTCCAAGCGAGTTTTCCGAAGAAGAGAGCGCCTATGAAGAGCAGGACAAGGTAGATGAGCGAAAGCATCAAGACGCCTTCTGTAGAATCCGGAGTGACATCGGATGGTGTTAATATGGCTTGCTGTAGAATACATAGATACGTTCATTAAAAAAACCACCCGCCCGTACCTTTTTCCCGTACCGTTCGCTTCAGATGAAACAAAGAAAAGTGCTCCCGGCGGAATGTTTGTTCCTTAAAAAAAAGCTTTTTCCATCATTCATTATAATATAGCATTGAAGAGGTCCTTGCAGGTCTTTGCCGGATCTTTCATTTTCAGTAATGCGAATACTGGCACAAGGAGTATCTTTCCTCTTCTTTCGAAGAGGTCCTTTGTCACGACTATGCCCATTTCGAGATCCCTCTTGTCGACGAACCAGGATATGGTCCTTAGGTCCTTTCCACTGATCCTATTTGAATACTTCACCTCTATGGGCAGTGGTCTATCCCTGTCCCTGATGATAATGTCTATCTCTTTGTTCCCAACTCTGTAAAAGAAACCGGGATCCAAATGAGATACGACCACATTCTCAATGATCTTTCCAAGTCCCGGGGGATCGATCTCCTCTTCGAACGATTCTATAATGCATGGATGAGCGGGATAGATCCTTTTGGCTTTTTTTGATGAAGTAAGGAAGTTGCTGTGATATGAATGAAGCCTGATGAGGGAATACGCAGAAAGTAGTGCTCCAATGTATTTGGAAACTGTCTGTCTGGAGATACCCAGATCATCGACCAGGGAACGGTGGTCTACTATCATTCCCGGATTGGATGAGAATATCTTCAATAGTTCTCTGACCAGGGTCGTATCCTTGATCCCCTGAAGTTCCTTCAGGTCCTTGTTGATCATGTTGTCGATAACGGAGGACCTGACATACATCGATCTGTATTTTTTCTCCTCACCAAGTATCTCTATGAATCCCCCGGAATAGGCATATTCCACCAATAGCTTGATCCATCGTGATCCCTGTAGCATTGTTTCCTTTACATCATCGATGGAGTTGATCGGGTCCATCTCCTTTTGTCCGGAAAACTTCAGGAACTCCACAAAGGATAGGGGCAGTAACGTATTCTTGAAGACCCTTCCGGCAAGAACCTTGCCAGAGAATCCCTCTATTTCCATCCCGGAGCTTCCGGAGATGATGAACTTCAGATCTTTATCGAGATCGTAGAAGACCTTTATGCTCTCTGCCCAGTCTTCGAGCTTCTGGACCTCATCAAGAAAGATGTACTTCATCCCCTCTTCCTGTCTGGGAAGGTCCTCTCTGAACGTCTTAAGGATCTCCTTCAGTTCGGTTTCCTTGATGTCGAAGGTGA
Source organism: Thermoplasmatota archaeon (assembly GCA_048569615.1). GTDB lineage: Archaea > Thermoplasmatota > Penumbrarchaeia > Penumbrarchaeales > Penumbrarchaeaceae > JAYEPK01. The sequence continues at coordinate 72,004 of JBLIRK010000008.1, forward strand.
AATAGAGTATATTCCTGGGATTGGTTCCTTCCTCGATCAGTCTGTCGATAAGCTGGAACATCAATGTAGACTTTCCGACCCTCCTCAAGCCCACGATGGAAATTATCTGTCTTTTGTCCATCATCGCCCAAACGGAGGGAAAGAGGTCTCTCCTTATCCTTTTTGAAAGGTGTTCCGGAACCCTGCCATCGGTCCACCATCTGTTCATTTCCGAGAGCTCGTTAATATCCATTGTTCAAGAATATGTTAGTTCTAATTAACATACTTTTCGTTTTTATGTTAATTTCAATTGACGTATTTAAAAAACGTATATTGGAAAAGGGGATTTGAACAGAAAGAGAAGTGCTCCCGACGGAACCTTGGAGTTGCACAATGAACGACGCTTAGCAAAGCTCCAAGGTCAGCAGGGAACCGGAACGGTTTACTGCGTATCTCAGTTATGCAAAGTATGGTTTTCTGAGAACAATAATAGAAAGACGCAAAGAAAAACATACGGGATCGGGAGCACGCCAATAAAAAGAAAAGAAGAAAGTGCTCCCGACGGAATTTGAATCCGTGTCGCTGGCTCGAGAGGCCAGCATGATTGGCCGCTACACTACGGGAGCATCCCATTGTCTCGGTAGAACCGCCGAATGAACAAATGGTTTATAATGTTTTCTTAGAAAACGATTCTTAACCTGACCATCTGTTTTTCAACCCTTGTTCTGGATCTTCGCCCAGCTGTCCCTGAGTGTGGCTGTCCTGTTGATCACCAGATTGTTCTCGTTCGTATCCTTGTCTATCGTGAAGTATCCCGTCCTCTCGA
>JBLIRK010000009.1:0-72528 GCA_048569615.1 Thermoplasmatota archaeon
CGAAAAGATATATATAAATAAAACTTGCCTTTGATTTTCTAAAAATGGAGACATTATAATTATATTTTGAGTTCAGGTTAAAACTGAGAGTTATAACGGGGGATACTATATTTCGGAAACACCCCTTTTTACAGGATACCTTAAAAGAATGATGCGTCTCGATTCAAAATCAGTGTCCAACGTCCCGAAGCTGCCGATGGAATCGAGGTCGCGGAGCATTGTGCTTCGCTCTACCTCGAGTTTTTCTTCCCTAAGGGATATGGGACGATGTTCTTTCACGAGTATACCTCTGGATATAATCCGAGAATGGGATTAAAATCTAATACATTAGGTCTTATTTAAATCATTCCCTTATTTTGTAATTATTTGAATGAAGTATATGGACAATTAGTTTGTAATATAATTTGGATAATTGTCGATATTTGTACATAAATTATATCTCATTTATTCCCGATTCTGTTCTTTCCTTCAAATATTCAATATTAAGTTTATTAATATTCTCTTTAGCTTTCATTTAAAAAAAAAGTTCACTTGGATTTGAATTGCTGCAATTTTTTATTGCATCCGCTGGATAGGCTGACACTTCCATCATCTGAAGTTAAAAAAAAACTTCATCAGTTCATCGACAGCCCCGATCAATTTTTACCCCTGCTGGCCTAGGCTATTCAACGTACGTTGTATATTTAAGGGTTTTCTGCATTATTCCTATTTTTCATAATTACTTGAAAAACAGATATATTCCATATTATTATATTGTTTTTCGTGGAAATAGTCATAGAGAGTATTCAGCGGTATATTGATGGAAAAAATCCCATGTGAAAACTGACAGAATGAACTTTTTCCGGAGATGAAAAACATGTACAATGTTAGTGACAGAGGGATAGGGACATACATAGGTTTTAAAAAAATTATGGGTTTTCGGACAATAGTGGTATATTGTGTGCATCTCGCGATAATTTTTAAAAGGATGAAGTATATAGTGTACAGGTGCCAAAGCTCCCCACACACGATAGCCGATGCGATTACTACTCGTTTAGAGGAAGGTTAACGATCCTGCAGACGGAGGGATTCGATGAAGAAGGTATTTAGAGACGATGAGGGCTCATCCGTGGTCATAGCGACCCTTCTTCTAGTTTCACTCACGGTTCTCATGGCCGGTGCGCTTTACCTCATCTCCGTGCAATACACCGACATGGATGAAAACACCCCTGAGATAATGAACATAAAGGTTTCCATCAGCTCTATGGGCATAACGGAGTTAGATGGCTCTGGCTCCGAGACGGGGCTTTTCTATTCGGCACTGATCATCGAGAACCGCGAAGGTGTGATCGATTGGAGCGAATATCGGATAACCGTTGCCAGCGAACAGGTGTTCTCTGTTCCGTCTGACACATTGCAGAGAAGCGATGTGCCCGATGCCAGCGACGATCCGGCCCCCCATAATTCCGGAAGAACATCCGCCGGCGGTGCACAGTATTTCACAGAGGAGGACTATAGGAGCGACTTCCACCCCTTGACAAAGGGGAGCACATACCTTGTCCGTATAATCAATGTCAACAGGAATGCCGTTGTGTGGGTTGACGATGTCAGATGTGTCTGAGATCAAATAAATACCCATCGATTGTTTTAAAAAAATGGACATTCCATCAGGATCAGGTGTTGACGTTGTCCTTGACCACGAGAGGGTCAACTATGGACTTGGTCCATCTGTGCAGGATCTCCAGGGCTTTCTTTTGATCGCTGGATCTAAGGGATAATCCGATCTCCGGACAGGTTGCCTGATACTTCCCACCCTTTTTATCTACGATAGCTGTGAACTCAAGGGCATCGTCCATGAAGTCAAATCCTGAACCTGCTTATATATAGTTGATGGCAAACATTATCATTTATGATAATCTCATTTTGAACGTTCGATGATCTCCAGGACTATCTTGAAAATACGGTCCGATATCCTGTTCAGACCGGAGAGCATGATGGCGGAAAACATGAAGAAGCTTCCGACGATTATCAACGATGCTACCACGTAAAGCACCCCAAGTGGAAGGAGAGGCTCGTTGGGATAGGACATCCTTCCCCAGATGACTATGCCGAAGGTCAAAAAGTAGAAAATGAAGGACATGCTGCCGAAGAACCTCCCGGGCTTGTTGAGCCTCATGACCCGGAGAGCTCTTCCCAGGACACTCAACCCATGTGTAAAAGGCCCCTGTGTGCTTCTGTCCTCTATGTTGTGATAGGAAGCCTTGATCCCGACCTCGATCCATTGAAATCCCGCCTTGTCGGCCAGTGCTATCATCTCGCTTTCCACCGCGAAGCCCGTTTCCATGGACTGAAGGAACGAGGGTACGGTCCTCATATGGAATGCCCTGAAACCGGATTGAGAATCCCTTATGAATTTGGATAGCGAAAGCGAGGTTGTTGTCGAAAGCACCCAATTTCCAAGAACCCTATGGATGGGCATCTCGCTCAGGCCTTCCTCGTGGAGCCATCTGGATCCGACTGTTATGTCAGCCTCATCCCTGATGATTGGCTTTAACAGGTCGGGGATCGCATCCGGATCATGCTGTCCGTCACCATCCAGGAAGACAATGATATCATACTTGTTCCGGTCGGCCCATTTCAAGGCGGTCAGCATGGCCTCACCCTTACCGCGGTTCACCTCATGGCGGATAACCTCTGCCCCGGCGAGTTTGGCGATTAGAGCGGTTTTATCCGAAGAGCCGTCGTCAACAACGAGCACCGTATCTACATGTTTCTTCGCCAGAGTTACGACCGAGCCTATGGCGGTCCTCTCGTTCCTTGCCGGTATTGCAGCCAAGACCCTCATTCTTCTTCCTCTATTCCACCCACTTCTTCATAGCCTCCAGTCTCTCGACCAGAGTATTGAGGGCGTTCAGCATCAGTCCTGCCACCATGAAGAAACCACCGATCATGACAAGGGCGACGGTCATGAACGCTGGGAAGTAGTTCAGATATCCGTTTTCATAGAAGAAATCCACGGTATAGAAACCGGAAGTGATCGCAAGGAGAAGGATGCCCATCCCAACAGATCCGTAGAATGTCAGGGGATGATGCCTCATTAGGAAGGTCAGCATCTCCAAGGGGGACCTCCTGAAACCCTTCATCAGTTTCCTCCTCTGTCTCTTGGATGCTATGGATACCCTTTCATCCACTGCTAGGATCTCGAAGTTCTCCTTGTGTGCCAGTTCCGACAGCTTCTTCTCGATGTCCATCTCGATATTTCCACCGACCATTCCAAGCAGGTCCTTGTCGATGGCCCAGCACCCAAGTCCGGACCTTCCTTCGAGTGGTTTGATATAGGCCGAGGCAAACCGCTCCTCCTCGCTTATGCTCTTCGATATCAGGCTTATCGCATCATCTGCATTGTTTCCTCCGATCAGGTCCAGTATAACGATCGTATCGGCCTTGGATTTCTTGCCCAGGTCCATTGCGGTCATTGCCACCTCTTCCCAGTCGGTGGGTTCCTTCATCCTTAGAACCTTGGCACCGGTCTCTTTTACTATCTTCTTGGATCTGTCGGCGGACCAGTTGTCCAGATACATGATGTTCGGATTGGTCTTTATCCTCTCCCGAAGGTAATATTCGAGGGCCAGAACCGTGGACCCTATCTGGAGTTCGGAGTTCATTCCGAGGATGAGAACGAATACACGTTTCTTCCTGACCATTCTTCCCACCAGTATCATTTGTTATGTGGATCATCTGTATAATTTGAATTGATAATATCCTTTGCCGTAATAAAAGGATTGCCCACATTTTTATTTTTATCCGTTAATTATTATGATCAGATATCAAGAGGGTTTAGTTTGACACAGATCACAAAATGAATGTCTTCACTTGTTTCTTCAAACAACTGCAATCTTTCAGGTAAGTCCGTTGTCATCGATGATGGACCCAACAAGAAGGTTGTAGGTCTTTCTTTTCAGCTCCTCGACCGCCTCTTCTTCGCTCAAGCCTTCCCCGCATAGACCGAGTTCGGGACAGCTAGCCAAGAAGATTCCCCTCTCATCCCGCTTTATCCTGGTGTTCATCTCCAGCTGGACCTTCATCACTATCACACCGTTTTCCATGAATATAAACAGGACCGCCTCATTATCAATGATAATAATTCCACTGCCAAATTCTAGGACCTTCCGAAGTCATCCTCGAATCTCTCTATATCATCCTCGCCGAAATAATCCCCCATCTGGACCTCTACAATTCTCAAAGGCTCGTCCCCTGGATTTCCCACCCTGTGCTTCTGCATGTTTCCGATCCTGATAGTCTCTCCCTCCTTCAATTTCATTGCCTCATCGTCAATGACGACCTCGGCGGATCCATCGGTTATGATCCAAACCTCGGACCTTCTGCCATGACGTTGATAGCTGAGCCTCATTCCGGGATCCAATTCCAGTATCTTCACTTTCATATCCGCGGAATCATAGAGCACCCAGTACCTTCCCCAGGGCCTTTCTTCGAAATCTGCTGCCATGACAATGCTACCTGTCTTCCTGTACGTTCATCTTTCTAAAAAAGACCTCCTATCAAGATGCAGACATTGGAATTAATTATATCAAAAAGCATTTAGGGACATGGAATGCCCCTTTTGCGGCGGCGGTATCATCATCAAGCACGGAAAAAGAAAAACAAAATCCGGACAGAGGCAGATCTATCTCTGTAAGGGATGCATATCGACATTCTCGCTCAATCCGATCAAGAATATCACAGCAGATCCTAAACTTGTTCTGAAAGCTCTCTCCATCTACAACCAGGGTTATTCCCTACAGCAGACCTCGAATATGCTGGAGCAGATCTACGGAGAGAGGGTTCCCAGGAACACCATCCATTATTGGATTAAAAGATACCAGGAGACCTTTACCTATCTGCATATCAGGGACAGGAACGAAAGGAAGATGCAGATTATCCACCGAAATATCCAAAATAAAATTTTCAGGCTCCATCTGAAAAAGCTGGAAAGGGTGAAGGCGGAGCATGAGATATTATTCAGGTTCCTGCACCGGATCGCGAGGGGAATAGAGAAGCCGAAGACCGATGCAAGACCGGTATGGGAGCTGATAAAAGAAGAGAATTCAGCCCTTCTTGACAGAAGGATGTTCATAGATAGAACGGAGAACCGTATTGCTTCCATTCTCAAGGATGAACAGAAAAGTGAGATTACGAGGTCGATACTGATCAACGACGGCATCACTGTCTGCGAGAACCTCCCAATTTCGGCTTCCGAGTCAAAGGATCTTTACTTTTCCGGTTCCATAGACCTCCTCCAGATCGAGGGGGTAAAGGTAACGATCCTGCTCCATTCCGCGGGAGAGCAGAACGAGGTCCTGCTTTTAAAAAAGCTTTTAGGGCTCGCAGGATGCCTAAAAGCCAAGATGGGAAGGAAGGGAAGGGACATATGGATCGGAGCATTTGATGAGAGCTCCACCTGGCTCATTCCGTTAAAATGAAGGAAAATTAAAACTACACCAAGTTGTTCCTGTTCCCATGCCAAGGAAGAGACCTTACAAGTTCACCTCGGAATCCGTGACCGAGGGGCACCCGGACAAGTTAGCGGATCAAATATCCGATGCCATACTCGATGCCATGCTGGAAGGTGACAGCGAGGCAAGGGTTGCGGTTGAGACCCTTGTGACGACCGGCATGGCACTCGTGGCAGGAGAGGTTACCACCGAGACATACGTGGAAGTCCCCAATGTGATAAAGGAGACCATAAAAAAAGTGGGGTACGACGATCCTAGCTTCGGATTCGACTGGGAATCCATTGCAGTGCTGACGGCCATCCACGCCCAATCCGACGATATCTCCATGGGAGTGGATGCAAACCGCGGCCTTCATACCGAGCAAGGCGCCGGTGACCAGGGTCTGATGTTCGGTTACGCATCCGACGAGACACCTGAACTGATGCCGATGCCGATTTCCCTCGCCCACAAGCTCACCATGAGGCTTGCCGAGGTCAGAAAGAAGGGCTTGATCGATTATCTTGGACCGGACGGTAAATCACAGGTGACGGTCAACTACCAGGATGGGAGCCCCCAGGACATAAATGCCATAGTCATCGCGGCCCAGCATAGGGATGGCATCCCCTATGAGACGATCAGGGGCGATATCAGGGAAAAGGTGATCGGTGCTGTGATCCCCGAACACATGATTACCGAACAGACAAGGATAATGGTCAATGAGACCGGCAAGTTCGTCCAGGGTGGACCCTCCGCCGATACGGGGCTTACCGGCAGAAAGATAATAGTGGATACCTACGGAGGAGTGGGATCTCACGGAGGAGGCGCTTTCTCGGGGAAGGATCCGTCCAAGGTAGATAGATCGGGCTCCTATACTGCCAGGTACATTGCCAAGAACATTGTCAAGGCGGGCCTTGCGAGGAAGGCCGAGGTACAGATTGCATATGCCATAGGTGTTGCACAACCAGTTTCCGTGATGGTCGATACTTTTCACACCAATACCATACCTGAGGAGGATATCGAGGAGCTCGTCATCAGGAAATTCGACATGCGCCCCCAGGCGATGATCGAGCATCTGAAGCTGAAGAATCCAATTTACAAGAAGACCGCCGCCTACGGACATTTCGGCAGGGAACTACCGGAGTTCACATGGGAGAAGTGCGATATGGTCGATGAGCTACAAAGGGATCTGTGAGAGATATGAGATGGGATTTCTCGGATATCGAGAACCGGAATGAACTCATTATCCATGGAACGGCAAGGCTTGACTGGGCGCAGCGCCATATGCCGGTCCTTGAAGCACTTGGCAGGGAAATTGCAGAGAGAGGCGCCATAAGAGGTATGAAGATAGCAATGGCCCTCCACACGGAGGCAAAAACGGGTGTTCTTGCCAGAAAACTTTCAGCTGCAGGTGCGAATATCAGGCTCGCCTCGTGCAATCCCCTTTCGACGGATGACAGGGTGGCCGCAGCCCTGCAGACCGAGGGGATCGAGGTAAAGGCCAGAAAAGGGATCGGAAGGGATGATTACTATTCAGCCCTGAATTGGACCCTTGACATGGAGCCCGATATCATCATAGACGACGGGGGAGATCTGGTGAGGCTCCTGCATACGGAGAGAACGGAGCTTCTCCATAATATCCTGGGCGGATGCGAGGAAACCACAACGGGTGTGATCAGGCTCAGGGCCATGCAGAAGGACGGACGGTTGAAATTTCCCGTGATGGACGTTAACGACTGCGCCATGAAACACCTCTTCGACAACAGGTTCGGCACCGGCCAGTCAACGCTCGATGGAATATTAAACGCCACTAACCTCACCATCGCAGGTATGAGGATCACGGTATGCGGCTATGGTTGGTGCGGGAGGGGCATCGCTTCAAGATTGAAGGGGATGGGAGCGAACGTTACGGTTTCCGAAGTGGATCCGGTGAGGGCGGTGGAAGCTGCCATGGACGGATTCAATGTCCAGTCATTAGAGCTTTCCGCACCATCGGCGAACATGATAATAACGGCAACGGGATGCAAACACGTCGTCTCCAGTGAAGTGATAGATAACCTTCCCGATGGTTGTCTGCTTGCCAATTCGGGACATTTCGATAACGAGATCGATGTCGGATACCTGAGGACCCTCCCGTCATTTGCCGCCAGGGAGCACGTAACTGGGTATCATTTAGGGGAAAAAACGCTGTTCCTCCTTTCGGAAGGAAGACTGGTGAACCTCGCCGCCGGCCAGGGCCACCCCGTCGAGATAATGGACATGTCCTTTGCGATACAGGCGGCCGGGGTCGAGATCATAGCCCTCAAGGGAAGGGAGCTGCCTCCGGAAGTGATACCATTCCCCGTGGAACTCGACCAGAGGATAGCGAGGTTGAAACTGACCTCCATGAACTACTCCACTTCCACGCTCACTGAGGACCAGAAAAAGTATTTGGAGAGCTGGACCGAAGGAACATAGATCTTTACACACACCCCCGATGAAAATTTTTATATTAGTTACCCCATGAATGGATAGTTCCCGTAGGGAGAGACCCGAAATGGAAATTGCAAAAGTGCCAAGAAAATCGCCGTTTTCCCCCTTCCTCAGCCTTGAAAGGCTGGCTCTGGCACCTAAGCTCTGGTGTGGAAAGGTCCAAGGACTGTGCGATGGCACTGCCTGCGCAACATGCCACCTGTTTCCGAACAGGAAGAACACGGATTTCGAGGTTGACAGGGGCTCGCTGCTCTCATCACCATCCTTGATCGACCACGGCACGGTGGGTCTCACAAAGGAAGATGAGGATTAGATACTTGTTTTATCGACCTCACTTCACCGAAAGCGATATCAGATTGATCGAACTGATCCGCTTATACTGACCTTATTTATTTCAGAACCCCTTTATCCATGAATGCTCTGTCTCAAATGCGGCCAAAGGGAGCAGTTTGCCGATAATCTCTGCGAGGAATGCCTTACGGCCTCTATCAAACCCGTATCGCTTCCCCCGGTTCTTCAGACCAATTTCTGTCGTGTCTGCCACCGGGTTCAGAGAGGGAAATCTTGGCATGATCCCGAGAGCGATCTCCCCGAGGCAGCAGTCCGATTGGCCGAATCCAGCGTCGAGATAGAGAGGGATGTCACCAATACGAGAGTGGAGTTCTCGGTTGATACGGAAGACAACAACCGATTCATTCTTTCCGGTAGAGCCTCCTCGGTTTACAAAGGAGTGATAATCAACCAGAAACTCACATGTGAGGTTAGGCTTCATCCCCAGGCCTGCCCCTGGTGCTCGAGGCAGCAGGGGAGCTACTATGAGGCCATCCTGCAGATCAGAGGTCTGGACGGCCTCTCGGAGGAACAGGTTTACGATCTGGTGAGCAAGATCAGGGACGATACATACCTGGCTTCCCTCAAAGATCCCAATATCTTCGTGACAAAGGAGGAGAAGGTCAGGGGGGGTTACGATTTCTACATCGGAGAGAACTCCTATGCCAGGCAAATATCGCAGAAACTTCACGATGCCTACGGCGGGGAGATCAAGGTCTCGAGCTCACTTTTCGGCAGAAAGGACGGGAGGGACCTTCTCCGGTATACATACCTTGTCAGGCTCCCGGGATTCCTTGCCGGCGACTACCTCGCAGGTGAGAAAGGGCCCTATAAGGTCCTGAGGGTCCATAAAAGGGTCAACGTCCTTGAACTGGGAACAGGAAGAGAGACAACCATCAGCCTTCAGGAGGCCATGGCAATGAGGCCCTTGAAACAAATGGATGTGGAAGTTGAACTCGTTGTGGTTATGGATTCCAAAAATGAGGTTCAGGTTCTCCATCCCTCGACCATGAGACCCATAGACCTGGTCAAGGTGAGGGAAGTGGATGTGAAGGATACCGTCAGGGGTGCCGTCATCGACAATGATATCTATCTGGTCTAGGTCATTGAGACCCTGAAGAATGAGGACCTGACCACCAGGTCATCCACGCCGGATATGGTCAGCACCATGTCCCCTCCCGCGTCCTCGACCAGTGTGTAATCAACGCCCTTGGTCATGGTCTCCTGGGCCATCATGTCATCCACTGCCGTTTCCCATACTTCGAAATATGCGGTATCCATTGTGATCCTGACATCGGTTCCCGCCGATATCTCGTAGGTGGATGACTCCTCCGTGAGAAGGGTGGTGGTGATCATGTAGCTGCCTGTTCCCGTGTAGCTCACGGTGTCACCTTCCAGATTGATGAGGAGAACGTAAACCCTTATGTCCCCGGTGCCGGAATCGCGATCGACTATCAGGTTCGGCGGTCCCTTTAGGACCGATGATATTCCCTGCTCCCTGATTATCGCACCTCCCTCAAGAGTTATCTTCTGGTCATCCACGTAGAGATTGTTGGAATCGTAGTCTATGGTTCCCCTGGTCTGCCCGTAGGTGAAACCATCTGAATCCCTGACGGTCATCAAACCGTCCTCCTCCTCGAGGGAGATGGAACCCGTCATGCGACCGAAACCGAAGAGTGGGCCTCCCTGCGATCCCAGGGTCATCTTTGTGGTGATGGCGGTACCCGGAGAGCCTCCCACGGAAAGCGTATCGAATCCGGATTTGAGATCCATGAAAGAGTTCATCACCTCGTCCAGGGTTTGGACCTCGATATCCTTGCCCCATGCAGGGAGGTATGTGGCAAAGACCATTCCAAGGAAGGATACCACTATGGCCATTATCATTATCATCGATACAACATTGGTCACACCCTGGTTGTCAATCCTGCCCAAGAACCTTTTCATATTGTCACCTCCATCTCGCCAAACCTGGATGCCATCTGTGTTATCATTGTCAGGTCCACCTCGAGCTTATCGTTCGGGTCCGTCCAATCCGCGGGCGGATCTACAGTGAAATCCGAACCTTCGGAGAATCCCTTCTCAGTCAGAAAACCCCGGAAATAGTCGTACCAGGCCTGCTCTCCGATCCCGTTGACCCTGATGGAAAGCACATCCCCGGCGATCAGGTCCTCCTGAACGGAGGACCTCCCGGCCATCCTTATGGTCAGGGGCATGGATTCTATCCCTGATATCTTCCAGTATTCTCCGGTAAGGCCGAAGAGATTGAGCTCCATGGAATATCCACTGGGTGTCGGCGATATGCTTATGTCCGGATAGGAGGACATCACATAGGATCCGTACTGCTCCAATATCACCCCTCCGGCCGTGAAATAGTAGGTCTGATCGTGGAAGTAGTAATTGTTGGATTCGTATGTGATGGCGCCGCTCAGTGAATCGAGGACCATCTCCGACCCCCCGCTTTCCAAGACCAGCTCCATATAGAAATGATTGGGATTGGAGTTCTGGGTCAAGGTTCCCGAGGACCTTGCCACGGTGAGATAAGGATTGCCGTTGGTCCCCAGGGTCATTCTGTTGATTATCAGTGTATCGGTGTCCCCCGCAACAAGCAGGGAGTTCATGGATGCCCTGATCCTAAGCAGGGATTCCTGGACGTCGGCTAGATGGGTCATGTCATCCTCCTTCCCCACGATCTCGCCGTAATCCAGAAGATAGCTCGAGCCGACGGAGAGCGCGATGGAAAGGATGAGTACTGAGGTCACCATGACGGCGTCGCCCCTGTTATCCATCGACCCTATCTTCCTCATTCCTACCTACCCCCGGAACATTTCCCGGAAAGCCTTGCAAAAGGCATGAGGATCAAGCTCCCCAGCAGTAGAAAAAGAGCTAGGAGGCCAAATACTTTGCCATCGGCCATTCCCAGGCGTGCTGCCGCAGCCCAATCTTCAGATGCTTGAGGGCCGTCCGCCTGCTCCTGGACATACTCCTTCTCCCCGAGATCTCCCTCGATACCGATCTCCATCCCGCCAAGCGTTCCGATGTTCCCGGTGGATCTTGTTCCCTCCAGGGAATCTCCCCAGACTACTACATCGTCCAGGTACATACCCATGAAGGTATTCGGATCGCGGTAGTGGATCCCGTCGATATTCGTTACAACTCTGAACCGGAGGATGATTACATACCCGGTATACCCGTCGAGGTCAACCGTCATTCTGGTGATGGAGGACCCGGGTACCCAGTTCATCGCGTCGCCAAGTCCCGTGAACGACTTGCCGTCACCATCGACACCGTCGGATGCATCGGATTCCGTCCCGCTTACGCCCCAGGCGGCCCTTACACCGAAATTGAGCGGAGCCCAGGTGAGGCCGTTGTTCCTGGAGATCTCCACTCGGAAGCCGTCGGGAGGCCTTCCTGCCTCGGTCTGGAAGTTGAACCGGGTATAGAACTCGAGCTGAACATTCCTGGCATTTGTCAGGTCGATGGGCCTTGTGTAGAGCGAATTGTCTATCCCGTCATGGAAATCGAATCCGTCCCATCCTCCGCAGAACCATGAAAAACTGCCGCTGTGTGTGGTTCCGGCAGCGGTTGATCCCGACTGGAGCCGCCAGGTATCGGTATCCTGGGCGTTCACCATTGCCGAGTCCGACCTTGACTGAACGATCTTGACGTCATCAAGCCACCACCCATCCCCGGTCCCTCCTCCGTACTGGATATAATAGAACATAACCTTCACTCGGTCCCTGTAAATAAGCGGCACATAATCCAGGAGGTCGAACTGGGCGAAATCCCAGTCGAAGGTCCCTTCCCCGCTTATACCGTTGTAGCCGTATGTGATGTCCCCGCCGAAGGAATCCTTCCTCTCGTAACCCGGAAACAACGAGCCGGTGTAGAAACCTTCCAGAGGTGTCATGTACCTCCAATCCCAATCATCCGTGGCATTACCATTCTCATCAGAATCCACCAAAGGATCCCTCCATCCGACCAATACATAGCCGCCGTTGGCCCCGTCCACCATGTTGTATCTGTGGAAAAAGGAGAGGATGGCCTCGTCCGATCCCGAAAGATCGAACTCAGGAGTGACTGCCCATTTGTTGTAGTTTGCGGGAGCTCCCTGCCTGGTCGGCTCCGAGCCCCTGGTCTGGTCCTGTGGTTTGGCGAGCAGCTGCCCCAGCTCCTTGAATATATCCGCCAGCTCGTCTGCTGTTGGCGCATAGAAATATTGTGCATCCGACGTGTCCGCTATCCTCCAGAGGTTGTATTCCAAGGTGCCGGATTCCAAACACACGGGGTCCGAACAGTAAGCGTTCGAATAATCAAGTATATGGTCTCCCATGCCCGGGACCGGCCATACACCTATCTCCGGTTTGTATGGAGGGTCATGATGTTCAAGACCCAAACCTACAGTGTATATAGGAATATCAGAATACAACAGACCGTACCTGTTGTGGTCCATGGATCCCTGGTACATGGCGTTCATCCAGTAGGTTGAAGTTGCAGGATTGGCCCAGTCTATGGTATACTTGCCCTTATGGACATCATAGTACTTCTCCCCGCCCCACATGGACCCCCATGGAGCCCAGTAAGTGCTCCCCCCCTCAACCTTGTTGTCCACTGTTGTGAGGCTCAGGGCCGATCCGTCCGAGGCCTGAATATCCATTCCGTCCGACAGAACCACGACAACGGGATTCAACTGGGGATAGTAGATGGACCAGTAATCGATATCCTTGTAGGCCTCTCCGATGGCATCCCAGAGTATTGTGGTCCCGGAAGGATTGTCCATTCCTGTGATCTCGTTCCTGATCTTCTGTCTTCCTGACACTCCGCTGAAATCATCGCCGAGTCTTACGGGATCCCTCCTTATCGTTGTGGTAATGCCTCCCTCCGAGGTTCCTCTATCCGTGGGTCCCGAATATCTCCTCTCATTGTTGCCCTTGAAATCCCAGATGGAAACGACGACCGAATCGTCCGAGAGCTGCTCCAGCAGTACCAATGCCGCATCCTTTGCTTCCTCAAGCCAGGTCTTCCCGGAGCCTGAGGTCCTCGACACCATCGATGCGGAATCATCGATGACGAAGCTGATTATGACATCGGCCTTGCCTTCTTCACCCTTGCCGGATTCCTCGAGCCAGAATGAATAGGGAGAACTCCTGTACTCGTCCTCGGTGATCCGGACCCCGTAGCTCATATCATCGTCCCAGTCCTTCATGACGTAGGTCTGGGGATCCTGGTCCGCAGGGTCGTAGTAATCCAGCGGGTTCTCTCCGTTTATCAGGGCGACCGTGGAATCATGGTCCCAGTTGCCCGTTCCGGTCTCCATGTCGTCCCAGAAGAAATATACCCTTATGTTTCTCACCGGAATGTTGTTGGACATGTCGAAAACCTCGTCGGTGTCATCGTAGCGGTCTATCCAAATGGTGATCGTTCTGTCACCGGCATATAGCGGCTCCCATATTCCTTCCAGGGTGACCTGCTCCCCTGCGTTTAGGAATATGTACTGGCTCTTAAAGAGAGTACTGCCATCTAAAAAGCGGACCGTGCCGCCTCCGGCGTCACCTCCAAGATTCGCCACCTCGATCTTCACTATGTATGAATTGCCAAGAGCGGGATGGTCGCTGCTGATATCTATGAGAAGGTCCCTTGAAACGAGCTCGGCATCGTCCTCCGGAGTATCGAACCAGCGCAATCCCTGGAAAAGCACCTCGTTCAGAGGCAGTTCCACAGTAGGACCCGTATGGAGGAGATCGGCAATGTTCCAGCTGTGAAATATGGTCCTGAAATAATTCCCTATTACCGTATCCTCCTTTGAGAGCTGGGTCGATATGGTCCGTGGCAGCGGGCTGAGTATCGAATAGGAGTAAAACGCGGTCCTGACGTTGGTCCTTGCCACCAGAGATGGTGTGAATGGGGTAAAGGTGAAATCCGCGCCGTTCTCCAGATCGACCCTGGACATCTCCATCCCGAAGAAGGCATCCGAGAAGAGGTCGCCGGACCTTGATCCGTAAAGGGATCTGCCTGTAAGGATGGACGGATTTGCAGGGACAGCCCCTAGATAATCCCGCAGGAATTCCCTGGTGGTTATGATAATGGATCCTTCAGTGATCGTATCATCATTGACATAAAGGTCGTACTGGATCCATTTGCCGACGAACATCATATTCTCCTTGTGCTCCTCTCCAAGGAAGGTCGCCTCATCGTAGAGTCCATTCAGGTACTGGAGGATGCTAATGATGTCGTTGTTCGTGAAGGTCTCCCTGAGAAGGGCGGGAATGCTCCCTGAATCCCCCGTGACCCATATTACCGAATTGAACCTCTTGAGATCGACTATATTGGGGCCGTTGCCGATGATCCAGGATCCTTCAAGGTAGTTCTCGGTCGTAATAACCTCGTAATCGTAATCCAGTGTTATCACCGACTGCTCGATGATATCCGAGGGCTCCCCGTCGGGATAATCTATGACAAGACCGCTTCCCTGAGCTGCGGCCTGGTCTGCCTCCCTCCAATTGTCCAGGGAGCCGTCGTCATCGACTATCAGTATGTTGTTCTCTGCAACAAGTGATGATATTGTGGATGTGGAGTATGAGATATCGTTGTTCTCCTCATTTATCTCATTGACCAGATGGAACGGGTCCACCATCACCCTGAATGTGTAAAGTCCCGCTCCCAGTGCAAGCCATAGTTTATACTCCGTGGTCTCTCCTCCCCCCCCGTCAAGGCTTGAGACATCCAGGGGATTGGGGTCGGTGGTTTTTCCGGGAACCGTCCTCTGCTCAGGGGGTCTGGGATCCGGTATGTTCGCAGTCACGGGTATTTCCACACCGCTTGGTCCGGTGACGTAGAAGATCACGGTGGTAGATTCCTCATCCGGTCCGTTGTTCCTGACGGATATCTGGATCTCGATCGTGTCGAGGTACTTCGGTACATTATCTTCTCCTATCGGGAGCCTCTCCCATGTCCCATCATCCTCCTTCGATAGAAGGAACATGTCCATCCTCGTCACGGCCAGGTCCCTGCCGACCTGTATCTCCCAATCGAACCATTGGAGGATGTTCGCCATAAGATCGATCTTTTCATTGAGGTATCTGATCTGAGATATGTCCCATCCCATGGTAACAGCGCGATACTGTGCTTCCTGCACACCGGACGGGAAGGACCATGACTTGATCAGATTCACCCTTGGTCCTCCGCCGCCGATCTCGTCCCAGGTTGTCATCACTCCCTTTGGCACATCGAAATAGGCGCTCCCCGCTTTATCAACGATGATGCTTCTGGGAGTGAACATCGTCATGTTTCCATTCCCCGCCTCCTGTTCGTGGAGCAGAACCTCGTAATTCGTGTAGCCCTCTTTTGGCTGAGTGATCCCATCTTCACCCGTGTCCACTCCCACGAGCTTCTGGCCCGGACCTACCGGTAGGTCCAATCCGAAGGCTATCCTTGATATTCCCAGATAATTATATGCGAACCAATGGGCATCGGTGTATTCCAGCGTTCCACCCCATCCGGTTCCTGGCTGGTCCGCATCCCCCGCATTGAAGAAGCCGGCCAGACCCCCTAAAGGATCGGAGCCTATCAGAAAGAAGTAGCCGTTGGCATCAAGAAAATGCATGATCTCCTGTATGTTCCCTCCGTAATCCGAAGGGAGCACCTGGGGGGTGTTGGTCATTGCATCGCTCCTGTCACCCGTCACCCAGATGACAACGTCGTAGTTCTCCATTGCGGGGAAAGGGGTCTCTGGCTTGTCATATGAAAAGGCAGGAGCGTCCCTCATACCGGCAATATCCTCGACCTTCTGGGCCGTAAAGGAGGTGTCCACGGCGATGCCGGCACCGGTCAAGGACTCCCTCACAAGTGATGTCATATCGAGGCCGGCTGTCTCCTTGTCGTCATCGACCAGAAGCACTCTCGGGAGTACCTGTATTGATGCAAGCCTCCTGTTGTCCTGAGGCTCATCACCATCGTAGATCGACAGCCCTTCATCCTTGGCGAAACCATCATAGGGATCCACGCTGGCATAGATGAACTGGAGTCCCCCTGGAACCTCTACCCTCGCTTCCAGTTCGAAATATAGGAACAGGTAAGCTCCTGGTAGCAGTTCGATATCCGTCACCGTGCAGGTCGGGAAGGATAGATCATCGTACATCGCAGTGGAAGTATTTCCCATCCTCCAATTTCCCTCCTCTCCGGGATAGTCCATTATCCAGTCGATGTAATTGAATTCCCCGATCTTCCGATGTACCGGTTGGTAGAGTGATACTACCAGATTCACACCGTGGTCCGACTGCAATACCTCGGACCCGCTGTTCTGGACCACGACGGTGACGGTTATGACCTCTCCGCTCTTTGGAACCTCATTGGAGAAATAGATGTCGTAAATACCAGGATCGGGACCCGGAATTATCGTAGGTATTATCTCCTTGTCAACGATGAACTTTCTTGTTACAACATTATTCCTGTAATCCTGCTCCCCCGGGCCGAAGGGGATGATCTTGACGCTCATTTGATGGAGACCAAGGGTTCTGGATGTACCTATCGGTATGTCCCATGTGAAAATAAATAGCATGTAATCCCCGGTATCCATCTCTCCCCATTCGGGATCGGTCTGTTGAATGATGGTATCGGAGGCCCCATCATAATGGATCATGGAAACGGAAGCAAATGTCAGGTCGTCCGCCGGATCGTAGAGCAATAGGTTGTTAACAATGTTCCCCACCCCCGACGAGAAATACGGATCGGTCATCGGGGCGCCGAAATTGTGCACCCGGACCTGGATGAGATATTCGCCGACCTCGTATATCGAGGTCCTCGGCGTCCCGTCGGTATCCTGTATCACGACCTGTGTCACTGCCAGGTCGATCATGCCCGACTTGGAGACTCCCTTAGTCATTTCGTTCCTCAGGACCACGATGTTTGAACCGTCGGACCTCATGCTTGTTATGAGTAAAGTGAAATCCTGGGGGAGCAGTGAAATGTCCAGGATCATGATTTCTCCCGGGCCCCATTCGTCATCCGTCCTTCCCTGACCGGGGTCCAGATAAGCATGCTCCTCCAGCCTGCCACCCGAAGTGTCAAGGAAAATGACCTTCGTCTGACTTCCGGAAAGGGTGTCTCCGCCCCTGTGAAGTATATCTAGCTGGTCACCCTCTATCGTTGCCCATAGGTCCACGTTCAGGCTTTCCTCCACATCTCCCATCTGGGAGGTCCAAAGGGCCAGGCCGCCCACCATTATCACGGAGACCGCCATCAGAAGGACAGTCCCCACCGATTCGGTGACGCCCCTGATGGATTCTCTCCTCCTGCGGCCGAATACCCTGCTCGACGGTCTCTTCAGGGTATCACTCTCCTTTCCTGAATTTCCTTCCGCGGACGAAAGCAGCTGCTACCAGAACAGGCACTGCCAACATTGAGGCCAAGGGCAGGATGCCGAGGATATCAACGGATGATGCCCTGGCAGGACTCTCGATCCTCCCTTCCTCTCCGGATTCTTCGGTGGAGACCTGGTCGGATGGTCCTGACCATCCATGCTCCTCCACTTCCTCGCTCCTTTCCTCCCGAATTCCACCGAACGGTTCCTCTTCTCCTGTGCTCTCATCAGCGATCAAATTCCCGAGTTCGATCTCATCCTCTCCCTCCCCTCTCGTGGATTCGAGGGATTCTCCGAAGATGAACACGTCATCGATGTAGACACCCATGAACTGATTGGGATCCGCATAATGGGTCGGGTTGGTGTTGGTAACCAACCTGAACCTCAGATTGATGACGTTGCCGGTAAATGCCTTCAGATTAGTGTTCACTCTTGTCAGGGTGTAGGCGGGAACCCAGTTGTTGCCGTTCCCGTCCACATCCAATCCGGTGTACGATTTCTTGTCTCCGTCAATGCCATCGCTGGCATCGTCCTCGGTCCCGCTGACCCCCCACGAGGCCCTGACACCGAGATTAAGCGGTATCCAGGTCTCCTTGTTGTCGATGCTCACCTCTATCCTGAAGCCGTCCGGAGGCCTTCCGGCTGCGGTTGCGATGTTGAACCTGAGCATGGCCCGCAGTGTGGCTGTCCTTGCATTTGTGAGATCGATCTGCCTCGTGTAAAGCGAATTATCCACGCCTGTAAGCAGGTCCCCTCCTACAGCCATGTCGCCTACCCACCAGGCATGGGTCCCGCTGTATGATTCGACACCAGGAAGAGCGGTTTCGAGGAGCCTCCATCCATCGGTTGACATGTCTTTGCCGGGATTATCGTCATCGGTGGACATCTTGATGGATACGTCATCCACCATCCATCCGTATCCGGTACCTCCGTCTAGGTAGATGTAGTAGAAAGCGACGATGATCTCCTCGCCCACGTACTTGTCAAGGTCCACCGTTACATGATCCCAGTCCAGGGTCCCTCCCCCGGAGAGGCCGTTGTAGCACCATCTCATCTTCTGGCCAAAGTCATCTATGAGGAAGTCCCATGCCTCAACGAGGTAATTTCCGGTATAAGGCTGGTCTGGCTGAATATATTCCCACTGCCAGAGACCGAGAAACTCATCGAAGGTTCCGACAAGGATAATTCCGCCGTTTGAACCAACCTTCATGTTGTACTTGTGTTTGAAGGAGAGCTGGGCGGAGTCGGCATCTGAAAGGTCAACGATGCTTGTATGCATCCACTTGTCCCTGGAAACTTCATCACCATCGGTCCACGGGCCGACTTTCCTTGTTGGCTCTCCGGCTCTGGTGGATGCCTGGGCCTCCTGCTCCACCTGCTGGAAGATATACTGGAAGATCTTATCCAACTCGCCGGAGGTGGATGTGTAGAGATATTCAGCGTCAGATGTCTCCGCGATCTTTCTAAGGTCATATTCACTGGTCATGTAGTAGAGGCTGCCGATGGAAGGAGCAAGGGGATTCTCTTCATGGGGTATTATCCCCAAACCTACGGTGTATGTCGGGATTGGTGAATATATAAGTCCCGTCCTTGTCTCGTCCCAGAGGTCCAACCATGTGCCCATCATTGTGGCTCCATCCCCTCCGACCCTGATTACGTCATGCCCGTTCATACCATCCTGCCTGTCGAAGTCATAGTCGGGATCGCCCCAGCGAAGACCAAGATTCGTTCCCCAGGTGAACTTGCTGAAATGCGTGCCCGGTTCTGAGCCGGGGCAGTATTCGGTGCTTCCGTCCTCCCTTCCAAACCTGCCGTAATCGTCACCGTCGGTCATCGATATGATGGAAGTATAGACATTTGTCGTCCTTTTATTGGTCTGTGCATAGTTGATGGCATTTCCTATGGCATCCCATAATGGTGTGTAACCGCTGGCAACAAGTCCGTCTATCATTCCCTTTGTGGCCTGGCGGTTGGGCTCGGTCATGTATGTGAAGGATTGTCTGATAACGGGATTGCCCGAGCCATCGAAGGTGAAGATCGCCAGTCTATCCTCGGGGAGCATCCTGTCAACGACGTTCCTGGCCGCGATCTTGAGGTTTCCTATCGGCTGATAGTCCCCGATGGATGGATCCCATCCCTCATCATCCATGGATCCGGATGTATCCAGCATCATGACCATATCAATGTCCTTCCTTGCGGTTCCCGCTAGGTTAGGCTCATACATGTAGAAGGATACTGGAGCGCTGTAGGATTCGTTCTGAATAACGGTATTTTCGACCTCCGTATTGATATGGAATCCGTTCATCGCAAGCCACTCCCTTTCTATATTCGTGTAGGTAGGCTCGCCCATGTAATCCAGGGTTCCCTCGCCGTTGATACGGAGTATAGTCGAATCATGCTCCCAGTTGTTGTCCCCGTTCTCCATATCGTCCCAGAAGAAGAACACGTTATCCTCGATGAAGGGAATATTGTTGATCATGTCGAAGACCTCGTCATAGTCGTCATATCTGTCTATCCAAACAGACAGGGTCCTGTCCCCAGCATATAAGGGTTTCCACAGGGCTTCGAGAGTGGTTGTCCTGTCGGGATTCAGGTACACGTTCTCTGATTTGATCAAGGTGTTTCCATCCATGAACCGAACGGTTCCTCCTCCCGGAACTCCACCTAGGTTGGCGATCTCGGCCTGGATCAGGTAAGCGTTGCCTATGACGGGATTGTCGGCGTTCAGGGTTATCTTGCATGATCTTCCGAGGAGCTCGGGTCTCTCCTCGGGTGTGTTGAACCAATGCAGAGCTAAGTATAGAAGTTCATGCAGTGAGGATTCCACGGACGGGTGTGCGGCAAGGTTGAGCTGCCATGAATGGAGCACAATGTGGAACCTGACCTCGTTGGCCTCGTCATAGACCATGAACTGATTGGCTATCAGGTATTCCTCACCGGTATCCGTCTCAACTGTGAGGCCTTCCTGCGGAAAACGGATTCCGGGTACCATGGGAGCCAGCTTGATGGCTTCATATTCGAAGGGGCTCACGAAATCATTGATACCGTAATCCAGCCCGAGGTAGATGTCATCTACGAAATCACCTGTCTGGGGTCCGTAAGCTCCATTGTCGAATCCTTCAAGGGGAGCAATTGGATCCAATCCAAGATAGAGCCTTATGAAATCGAACATGTTGATCGTACCCTGGTCCAATGGGATGACATCATTGCTCTGAGTGAGGTCGTTCATGAAGCCCTTGCCGATTATCATCAGGTTCTCATGGTGGTCGTCGGGTAGATAATCGGCCTCTGCATAGTCTCCGTCCAGATACCTCTTTATCCCTTTGATGTCTCTGTCCGTAAAGGTTTCCCTTCCTGGATCCCCCGTACCCGAATCACCCTGGACCCAAAGGACCGAGTTGTATCTCTTCAGGTCAAGGATGGAAAGATCGCTGTCGAAGTTCCACGCTCCGCCCTCGTACTTATTCTCGACCGTATATTCATCATAGTCATAGTCCATTGTGATAAGGGCGTCCATTATGGTCTGGGAAGGCTCCCCGCCCTGGGCGCCGTAGTTGATGGTCATAGAGTCCCTCTGCAGGGCCGGAACCGCTTCATCGAAGTTATCATCGGAGAAGTCGTCGTCAACAACTAGGATATTGTTCTTGGTCACGAAGGAAGTAATGGTCGAGGTGGAGTAAGAGATATCGTTGTTCTCCTCGTTGATCTCGCTTATAAGATGGAACGGGTCCACGACGACCCTGAAGGTATAGGTCCCGACGCCGACCGCCAGCCATAGCTTGTAAACCTGCTCCTCGCCACCCCCGCCGACGATGTTGATATCGCTGGGGTTGTCATACTCCTCGGGTGCGAGGTCATGTTTGGGATCTGGAATATTGGGCGTCACTGGAAGCTCCACACCATCGGGGCCGGTAACATAGAACATTATCGACGTTGATTCTATGGAGGCGCCGTTGTTCCTGACGTATGCTTCGATCAGAACGGTATCCAGATATTTCGGGACATTGAATTCATCAACCGGAACATCGATCCAGACACCTTCGGACTGTTCTGTAACGATGTAGAGGTTCATCCTGGTGACGGACAGGTCCCTTCCCACCTGGACCTTCCAATCAAACCAGTCCAGTACATTGGCGGTGATGTCGATCTTCTCATTAAGGTACTTGATCTGGGAAATGTCCCAGGTCATCGTGACCGACCTGAACTGAGCACCGTTGAGGTCCTCGTCCGGTGTGGACCAGGACCTGATCATATTGAAATTGGGATTACCAAGGAGCGTCTGGTCCTCCGTGGTTAAGACTCCCAAGGGCGTCTCGAATCCAATGGGAACGGCGTCGCCGGATTCCCTGGGGAGCATCATTGTGCTCAGGAAGTTGCCCGGAAGCTGCTCTAAGAGCTCGATGGTATAATCACCAATTACTTCTCCCGGTGTGATACCTTCCAGGTCCATCCCGAAGAGATGCTGGCCTGTTCCCGCGGGAAGGTCCACATCGGGCGTGTAATGCTTTATACCCAGGTAGTCGTGCAGGAAGATGCTGGCATCTATCTTTGTATCCTCGAGGGGGCTTAGTATGTTCTTTGTGAACCCCCCATCAAAGTACGGATAGAAACCATCGAACGGCGAAGTTCCCACGAGAAGGAAGTACTTGTTGCTATCGAGATATCTCATTATCTCCTGTATGTTTCCGCCAGGGTCCGTGGGTCCCGATACCGGCCTGTTAGTCAATGGATCCTGATCGTACCCGGTAACCCATATCACGATGTCAAAGTCCTCCATCGCCGGTGCAGCTATCTCTTCCTGATTGTATCTGAATGCAGGTGCATCCCTGGCCACTCCTAGATCGGTCACCTGCTGTGCGGTATAGAGCTTGTCGATGCTCACCCCGGAGCCGACGAGGGATTCGAGGACAAGGGAAGTCATGTCGTCCTCGGAGCCCGTCGGGACGTTATCATCATCAACCACCATGATCCTGGGGAGCACCTGGATCTTTCCGATCTCCTTGTTGTCATCCGGATCATCGCCCTGCAGGAATGATATCCCTTGGGGTTTCGTATTTGAATTGAAGACATCAATGGCGGCATATATCCACTGCTCGCCTCCGGGTACATCCACCCTTGCCTCCAGGGTGAAGTAATAG
Source organism: Thermoplasmatota archaeon (assembly GCA_048569615.1). GTDB lineage: Archaea > Thermoplasmatota > Penumbrarchaeia > Penumbrarchaeales > Penumbrarchaeaceae > JAYEPK01. The sequence goes on from JBLIRK010000009.1 coordinate 22,764, forward strand.
AACAGATAAGCTCCGGGGAGGAGCTGGATATTGGTCCTTACGCAGGTCGGAAAGGTCGTGTCCTCGGTCAGATCGAAATCGTTATCCTGGCTTCTCCAATTACCGTAATGATCCTCGTAGTCCATCTTCCAATCTGGTATCTCATAACTGTATAGGGGCATCATGATCGGCTCCCATGTGGTGACGATCAGATTGACATTCAGTTCCGGGGTAACGGGTTCGTCCCCGGAATTCTGGACTATGACTGTGACGGTCACCTCCTCTCCGGAATTTGGTGCATCATTGGAGAAATAGATGTCATAGATGCCCGGATCCGGACCATGAATGATCACCGGAGTGAGCTCCTTGTCCACCCTGAACTTCCTTCCGACATTGTTGTTCCTGTAGTTCAGCTCGCCTTCGAATACCGGAAGCACCTTAACGTTGAGTGTGTGAATTCCCAGCGATCTGGGTTCCGTTGGCGGAGTTCCCCAAAGATACAGGAATTCCATATGGTCTCCCGATGCCATTATTCCGAAATCTGGTGAAGTCTCGAGGATCTCCGTACCACCTGAATCAAAATGCTTTATATCCACTGATTGGAAATCTATCGGGTCCTCGGAATCGAATATCCTGAGATTCGACACGGTGTCAGTTCCCTCTGCCTGCATGTGGGCTTCCGTGAGCGAGGCCCCGAAATTGTCAACCCTGATGAACACCTCGAAGATGCCGTCCTCGAATATCGTATTCGTTACCGGACCTCCCACCTGTCTGAGCTGGATCAGGGAGATGGCGAGGTCCGGAAGGTTTCCGGAAGTGATCGATTTCACCAGCTCCGTGGAAAGGACCACAATATTCTCTCCATTGGCCATCGGTGTGACGACAACCACCTTGAAGATGTTCGGAATGGAGGGGCCGGAGATATCCACAACAAGCTCCTCTCCCGGAGTCCATTTGTCATCACCTGTTCCGGACAATGTTGTGTAATCGTTATTGATGACCTGCGAACCTCCAGGGGGACTTAACATGATACGGGTCTCCCTGCCTCCCATCTCGTCCCCTCCTCTGTGGATTATCACCAGATCGGTCCCTCTCACCGTTGCCCAGAGGTCAACATAGATATTCTCCTCTCCCTCGTCGATCTGGGATGTCCAGAGTGCGATCCCACCGGCGATCGTTATGGAGATACCGAGGAGAAGGACGGTGCCAACTGCCTCTGAAACACCAAGGAACCTCTTGAAGCTGCGTTTTTTATCGGTCTTCTTGCTAACATGCAGGCTGCGCATATTATCATCTTCCTGCGCATTACTTTCCTTCATGTTATATAATCAATGCAGGGTAATTACCTCTAGATTACCATCATAAAGATATTTGGATCAATCCCAGCCGTCGTCGAAATCCTCCCCCTGGTCCTCCTCATCGTTGAGGTCCATTGAGAAATCCATATCCGAGATATATCTATCGTATTCGACCCGAAGCTCGGAATTGAGAAGGAACTCCTTCGCCTTGTTGATCTTTACCATTTCCTCACTGGCTTCCTCAACCGTGACCTCTTTGTGAACGGCAACCCTGTCCGGATGATAGAAGGCGGCTAGTTTCCTGTAGGCCTTTTTCACTTCCATATCGGATGCTGTCCTCTCGATGGCCAATACCTCGTAAAGGTCGTAATCGAAATCGAACTTGCCCTCGTCGTCCTCTATTCCCGCCTCGTCAAAGGATGCCTTTTCTGACCTGTATTCGGACTTGTCCTGGTACATGTCACGGATCTTCTTCGCCATCTCCTCTGCCTGGGTGGCGCTCATGGTCGCACCCTCGTTGATGACGAAATCGTCGCTCTTCCTCAGCTTCTTTGATATCAGGATTATGATCACGACAATGATACCAAGGATAACGAGGACCACCAGAGGGACGGCTATGGTCAGGAAGGTTGGGTCCGAAAGGAATTCGAAGGGATTTTTATCCTCATCCCTGGGAGTCATCTTTACGGAGAAAGAAAAGGTCCCCTCGGCGGTTCCCCCGTAACTATCGCTCACAATGACCTTTACCATGTGCTCTCCTGGCTGGACGTTGAAAAGTGTTTTGGTGAAATTCGCAGACGTGGTTATGGGTCTGGTCGAATCATCAAGATACCAGTCGAAGGTCAATACCTCGTCGTCCAGATCGCTGGCGAAGTCATACCCGTTCAGCGAAAGTGTCTCGTTGTCCAGGAATTCCGAGCCGTCCAGTCCGGAAGGCAGTGTCAATGTCGGGGGCTGGTTGATCTCGATATTGAATATCTGGGATGCCCCCGGGTTTCCGAAGACATCCTCCGCCCTGAACTGTATCTTCGTAGCATTTGTCCCTGGTGTCCCGGTCCCGCTGCCGGATATCGTGATGGATGGCGAATCATCCCTGTCATCTAGTTCCGACCAGGCTCCCCAGGCTCCGTTCCTGTAAATTCTGTAGGCAAGAGACGAGCCGTCAACCAGGTGGTTCCCGTTGCCCGATGGGAAATCCGTTACAGTGGCCTCCCACTGGAAATCTGCATCAGACTGTTTAACAAGGGGAGCGAGAAGGTTGAATGCCGGTCCCATTCCGTCGAGATCGATGATGAACCTCCAGGTCCCGACTTTCGTCTGCCATTCATCAAGGATCCCCGGAAGCATCATGGTGAATGTCACCTTGCCCTGATCCTGTTCGGGGAGCGGTAGAGAGACCGAATAACCCTCTCCATCCCAAGAAGCTGGCCATTGTGTCGTTCCATCCGAAATGACCGGCGGGATCTCGCTAGGAACTGGATCAAAGGAAGATATTGCATAGATCGAATGGTAATACCTGAACTTCAGGTTTCGAAATGTCAAAGAAGTGTTCGATCCCATTGTCTGGCCGGTAGAAAGGGTGCCGTCGAACTGGTCCACTGCATCAAAGGTGTAGGGGTCCAGATTTCCATGGACCTTCATCTCCAGCTGCGAGACAGAGTCCATTATTGGCGAAGAGCCATTCACTATGAGTGAGGGCAGCAGCGTGAATGTCTTGTCAAAGCTCCAGTTCAAATGAAAGAACATCTCTATGCCGAATGTCAGGTTCCTTCCATCCTGAAGCCCGGTTTCTGGATCCCTCAGGTTCAACTGGCCATGGAGCCCCACCTGCTGGACCTCGTTGAGAGCCGCATCGAAGGAGAAAACCTCGGTTGTGTCCGTTCCCACCCTGAAATCCACTTCGATGCTCTCAAGACCGACACCGGAGAAATCGAAGAATACTACATCCAGCTGATACCATTTATGGCCAGCAAGACAGAGCGTTTCCTCAACGACCACGCTCTCCATATTGGCGGAATAAAGTACCGAGGTCCTCGTGGGCTCGGTCTGGGCATCGCTGTTCTGGATGAGAATGAGGGCAACCAGGACTAGTACTGAAGCAGCAATTATCGTAAAGGCATATCTGGAGCAAGGCCGGTAAGGGACCATAGTCGATAAAATATTACCTTAGATTATATACCTTTGGTAGATTGTAGAGCTCTCTGTGAATCATTTGACGAGATCATCGATTTTCATCATTTCGTTATGCTTCCCCCAAATCCCCGAAATGTATTATATTCAGGCCTGTATATAGGTAAAACCGACTGAAGAAGGACTCCTGGTGGTGAAAATTTTGGCAAGCATAGAAGAATCCAAGAGGATTTTTGCCTGTCCCCATTGTCAATCCAAATTCAAGGCTTCAGTCCATGATATTCCCAAGGCATACAAATGCCCAAGCTGCAGGGAGCCTCTCACTGTATTTCCCGACTTCTCCATACAACCAGGGGACATCACCAAGGCAGCTCCGGTTCTGGCCCTTCCTCCTTCCACCGAGAGCATCGAGATGCTGGATGATATTACCAAGAAACTCATCGGAGAGGATGAGCCCGAAAGCTCGGTCGTCGATGAGGAGACAAAGCTCTTTTCCGAGATCATGGAGCAGGTCAAGGAAATAAAACAAAAACAGGAGAAGGTCTACGGCGAGGTAAACCTGAATGAATTCACCAAGATGAAGCAGGAGAACGAACTTCTCAAAAATAAGGTGGCGTCCCTTCAGGAAGAGATCAAGGAAATTCGCATCGATCTGAAGGAGGCGGGTCCGGGTGCGGACAGGGAAAGGGAATTGGAAGCAAACATCAAATCCCTTCAGACCAAGATGAAAACACAGGCCGAAACCATCTCCAACCTTACGCAGGAGAAGATATCCCTCGAAGCAAAGCTAAGCGAACTCTCCAAGCTTAGAACTTCGGATGCCGAAGAGAGCAGGCTGGCTGAAATGAGGGAAGAGATCTCGATAAGGGAAAGCGAGATCGCCGATAAAGAGTCCGAAATCCTGAAGGCACAGAAGGAGATGGATAAGAAAGGCCAGGATCTTGCTAAGATCGAGAAGAAGAACATGGATTTCAAGACAGAACTGGAGGAGTACAGGAAGAAGTTGGAGGAAAGGGCGATCACCCTCAGCCACGAGAAGGAAGAGATCGACAAGCAGAAGTCGGAAAGGACCGACCTGGATGTTAGATCGAAGGAAGTAGAAGAAAGAGAGAAGGAGCTTGATGAGAGAGAGAGCGGCTTGAGCGATATTGAAAGGGATCTCAACATCCAGAAAAACAATCTTGACCAGGTGCAGAAATTGATGGAGGGCGTCAAGGAACGGGAAGAGGTACTCATTATCCGGGAGAAGGCACTGGATGAAAAGGAGAAGGCACTTGAAAAATCCAACAAGGAACTCCGCACAATTGAAAAGGAGATGAAACCCCGCATCGAAGGGATCGAGAAACGACAAGAGGAGCTCAACGAGAGGGAAGCCGTGTTGAAACGGAAGGACGATGAGATCAGAAAGGCGGCAAAGAAATGGGAGGAGTTCGCGGCCAAGATGAAGGATTACAAATCCAAATTGGATGAAATAAAAAGTAAAATGGACAATCGCAAGGGAGAGATCGACAGGAGGGAAAAGGAGCTTGTCGAGAAGGAGAAGAAATACACTGCAAGCCTTCAGAAATTAAAAGAGATCAAGGAGAAGCTCCAGAAGGAAGCCCAGACGTCGGCCAGCATAAGGGAGCTGAAGGAGAAGCAGGAACGCACAAAGGGCGAAATAGAGTCCAAAAAAGCCAGCATCCAGGATACCGAACAGAAGATAAATGATCTGCTTTGAAGTGGTAGGAAAGGAGGGACAGGTATGAACGATAGTGCTACCAGCCCGGAAGATCAGGAAAGGGGCAACCAGAGATCCGATTTTGAAAGGACGAAGGAAATGCAGGAGAAGCTCAGAGAGAAGCTCCAGCAATTGAAGGATAAGGAGGGTGAACTCGGAGAAAGGGAGAAGGAACTGGAGGAAAGGGAGAAGAACTTCGCCGAATTTGCACAGACAAAGGAGGCGGAATTGAATGTGGAGGAGAACCGGCTTTCCGAGATGAAGGAAAAATTAAAGGAAAGCCGGAAGCAGTTAGAAGATTACAAGGGTCAGCTCGAAGGATTCAGGGAGCAGATGACAAAACAGTCCGAGGAGAGCCAATTCAGGGAGGAGGAACTCCAGAATAGGGAAAGAGACCTTGAGAATAAGATTGCGGGCGAGAATGCTCAGCTAGGGAAACTCCAGGATTTCGTAGTAAGGCTCCAGGAAGAGAACCAGAAGCTCAAGGCCCAATTTCAAGTGAAGAAGGAAAGCGATGGCACAGAGCTCCAGCAAAGGGAGGATGGCATCAGGGAAGGAGAGAGGGGCCTGGAAGAGGAAAGGAATAAACTGGAGGAGGAGAGGAGCAGGCTGGCGGAAGAAAATGAAAGGCTCGAGAATAAGAACAAACAGATGGACGACTACAGACAACAACTGGAGGATTACAGAACCCAGCTGGAGACACAAGCCTTGGAATCCCAGGATGAGTTGGACAGAAAGGCCGAGGAGCTCTCGAGAAGGGAGGAAGATCTTTCAGCGAGAGAGCAGACCGTTACTGAGAAGATGCAAACCTTTGATATGCAGAAGGACCAACAGATAGAGAAACTCAAGGGAGCGATAAAAAAGCTCCAGGAAGAGAACCGGAACCTGAAGGCTGCAAGCGGGAATAAGAACCAGGAGGTTGCCGAAGCGCAGTTAGAGAGCGAGTCAAAGGAGAAGGAGGAGAAAGCCGCCCTCGATGAGCAAAGGCAGGAGCTGGAAGCGGAAAGAGAAGCACTCCGGGACCAGAAAAACGCACTGGAGCAGTACAAACAGCAGCTGGAGGATTACAGGAACCAGCTCGAAACGCAGCAGAAGGAGGCTGCCGAAGCGCTCTCCCTCAGGGAAGCGGCCCTGGAACAAAGGGAAAGGGAAGCCTCCGAACAAAAAACGGAAGAGGAAGGGCTGAAAGACCAGCAGATCGAAAAGCTCAAAGGAGCCGTCATGAAGCTCCAGGAAGAGAACCGGAACCTGAAGACCGCCATGGAGCTGAAAGATGGGGAGTTGGAAAAGAGCAAGGCCGCAGGAGAAGGGGCTGCTGTCCGGGAGGAGATAACCATCGATGATGGGGAGCTTTCGACCCTCAGGGAGGAGAACGAGTCTTTGAAGAGAGAGGTCGAGGGCAAGGACCAGACCATAATACAGCTCCAGTCGTCCCTCTCAAGCAAGGGAGAGGAAGCGGCGGAGATGGAGGCCATGAAAAAGGAGCTCCAGGAAAGGGATGGGAGTCTGGCAGACCTCAAGAAGGAACTGGACGACCTGAAGGAAACATACGGCGACATAGAGAATCTCAGATACGAGCTGGAGCAGACCAGAGAGCAACTGGACGGTTACAGGTCCTCCCTTGATGAATACAGGAAAGGCCTCGAATCTTCAATGCAATCGGTGGAAAGATCCTCAAAGGAGCTCGACATCAGGAAAGAGGAGATCGAAAAGCTTCAGTCCGCGCTTGACAGGAAAGATAACGAGCTTTTAAAGAGGGAGAGGGAGATCGATCGAAAGGAAAAGGAACTTGCGGAGAAGACAAGGAAAATAGAGGGGAAAAGGGAAGATGAAGGCGCATCGGAGATGCAGGAGGTGGTGGAGGATGTCGAGTACTCATGTCCCTACTGCTCCTACAAGCTGACCCAGATCGACATGGTTAAGGGAATCTGCCCCAAATGCTCACAGCAGTTCGTTGCTGAGGAAGAGGAGGAGCTGGTCATCTACCAGTGCCCCCACTGCCAGAGGTCCGTTACCGAAAACGTAGTAAAGGGAGGGAAATGCCCCTTCTGCGGTGGGAGACTTAAACTCTGATCTATCTGTAAACGATCAGAAGGTCCGATAGGACGACTATTCCCTCCTTTCCCGCTATCACTTTGATCGGAACCTTGATCGTGTCACCATCTCCCTTGTGGTCAGAAAGATATTCCTTCACAGCCTCGGTGATATCTATCTGGCCACCGCTTTCCTCGGTAAAGAGTCCCGGATAGTTCTTTTCAATGGTGCCGTCCGCTCCAACATCGATCGATATATCCTGCGGATACCAATAGCAACCAAGGACAAGTACATTGTTGGTATTGACAATGGTTATTGCCATGTCCATTCTTCCGTCCTTGTTGAAATCCGCCGAATCTACGGCGAAGGGGTAGGAGCCTATGTTGAGGGCCTGGGTCCTTTCAAGTCCTTTTCCCCTGTTGTTCCGAAGGAACACCAGGTCATTGGAATCCGTGTTCGTGGCAACGATGTCTTCCCATCCATCCTCGTCGAAATCAAGATAATTGACGTACTGGGGTCTGTCTCCGGCCGTGTAGTCGTTCAGCTTGAAGAACTCGCCGAATCCGTTGTTCAGCATGACGGATATGGTGTCGTCCCCGGTGTTGGCGGTTATCACATCCTCATCTCCGTCCTTGTCGAAATCTATTATCACGGCTGATGTCGGCTCCTTCCCGACGGTGTAGGTCTCCATCTCGTTGAAATCGTAGGATCCTTTGTTCAGCATTACCGATATTGTATCGGAAGGTGAGAGCGTATCCCCTCTATTCACTGTTATAAGATCCTTTTTACCGTCACCGTTGACATCCTCGATGATTGAATCATAGGGCATATTGGGGCCCAGGTAGATCGTCTTGTAAGAGGTGAACATCGAGCTGAAGTTGCCGGAGCCGTCATTGAAGAGCAGGGTTGTTGAATTTTGGAAATAATTTGATGTGTAGAGGTCCATGTCACCATCACCGTCAATATCCCCGGTCCTAAGGCTGAAGGGATATGCCCCGATGTCATAGAGATAGCGGTCCTTGGTGAAACCACCACTTCCATCGGACCGAAGCAGGACTATCCTGAAATTTGCTTCGTCAGCGGACGCCCCGTCCATGTTCCCGTCCCCGTCGAAATCCTCCATCACGACAGCATAGGGCTCGAGACCTATGGGGTATTCCCTCGAAGATGAGAAATCCCCCAGACCGTCGTTCCTGTGGATCGAGACCGTCGAGCCGAAATAGTTAGCCGTCGCGATCTCGACGTCCCCGTCGCCATCCACATCCCTCGTAAACACGCCTCTGGGGCTGTTCCCGGTCCTGTACTGCCGGTAGGCTCCGAATATTCCGCTTCGGTAATTGTACAAGATGGACACCGTCCCGTTGTCTCCGTTCTTCTCGATCCATCCCTTCCAGTCGGAGGTTACGATGTCCATGTCTCCGTCCGAATCGAAGTCAAGGAGATCGAAGGAGGTAGGATTGAGCCCGACATAATATTGGACGGGACCATCCATCCTACCCCCTCCGTCGTTCGTGTAGAGAAGCACTGAATCAGCCGATTTGGTAACGGCGATTATATCCAGATCCCCATCACCCTCCAGGTCGAATAGCTTCACCTGGGTGGGATCCATGGATTCCAGGGATACGAGGTCCAAACTAGTAGGGGCCTTCCTCTCGAAATCTCCCTCTCCGTCGCTGAGCATCATGGTCACATTGTGGTATCCCAGATTTGCCATAACAAGGTCGGGATAGCCGTCGCCGTTGATGTCCTCCGCTGCAATGTTCGAAACCCCCTTTTCCGATCTGAGATCCTCCAGCTCCCGCTGGAAATATGACGGTGATCCGATATTCCTCCAGAAACTTACAGTTGAAAGCCAGTTTGTCAGCCTGTCCTTTTCGAGATCGTAGTATTGGTGCGGCTCCCCTCCGAAATCCGACATGTCCCTCCGGTTGGAAATGATCAGATCATTTAATCCGTCAAGGTCGTAATCAGCAACTGTCAGCCTTGTGGGATTACCCTCGGTTGTGATGTTGAGAGAATATCTGAAACCCCCAAGGCCGTCGTTCTCGAAGATGTTGAGTTTGTCGTTATTGGTGGTCAGCACTGCCACATCCGTATCTCCGTCCCCGTCGAAATCCAGAGATGCAAGGTCGGATGGGAGTGTCGGGAACTTGTATGGCTCTCCCGACCTTCTGAAGCTCCCCAACCGGTCGTTGATGAAGAACCTTACCTCCCTCGAGTCCTCGGATATCACGGCAGCATCCGGAAAAGTATCGTTGTTGAATTGCCCAAGTATCACCCTCGTCGCGCCATCGCCAGCGAGATGGACCGAATCCCTGACGAGTTTATGTCCGTCATGCATGAGGACCATAAGGGTACCATCCTTGTTGTTAACGACCACGACATCGGGATAGAGGTCCCCGTTCAGGTCTCCAACCGCCAGGTCAGAAGGATTTCGGCCTGCCTGATATGTTGTCCTTTGGGGTGGAAGGGCTCCTGAAAGGGAAAGCATCGCAGTTTCTATCTCGGCTCCTTCAGGAAGATCGAAGAACACGTCAGTTCCCAGGAATGTTGTGTTGACAAGGACAGTCTGAGAGCCCCCATTAAATCTGTCCTGGAACTGGGGATTGCCTTCTCCGTTTCTACCCTCCTCGATTATACCCATTATCCTGAATATCACCAGAATTGAAAGGAGCACAAGGCTCAGGATGACGATCACCGTGATTATCTTTCTTGCATTGGATGTACTCTCTCCCCCACCGGCCTCTTCCGGATGTTTGGGCTCCCTCCATTCCCGTAATTGGTCGTTCCGAGTCTTTCCGCTGGACCTGGGTACCTCTCTATTTCTCCGCTCTCCTGGGCGGCCCGGGTCCAGATCGATCATTGTCCTTGCCATGTTCATCCTCCATAAATGCTTACGGCTTGCCTGCCCCGAATGTCAGTCGCTTTGACATATATTTAAAATGACTTGTACAGATATGTTATCAATTCCTGTTAATATCTATGACCTCTGTGGGATTCCGGGGATAGGAAACATGAACCCTGGGATTGTGGTGGGAGCATTCCAAAGCCTCCATGGATGTCTCCAGGGCCAGAAGCGGATCGTTATTCTCTTCAGAGAGATGGACCAGGACCACATCTCTGGTCAACGGTCCGATCACCTCCTTGAGAAGCTGACCGCACTGCTGGTTCGAAAGATGCCCTCTTCCGTCCATTATTCTGGACTTCAGATAACCGGGATACCTTCCCTTCAGCAGCATGTCCATGTCATGATTCGATTCGATCACAAGCCCTTCCCTGTTCCTCAGCAGTTCGATTATCCGATCGTCCACGTTTCCAAGGTCCGTGATGAGGCCTATCGATCCGCCCGCCGAGCTGATGATGAAACCGAAGGGATCAATGGCATCATGGGGGACTATGAACGGGGTTATGGTGAGATCACCAATTCTGACCGGAACGCCGTCCGATATGTGCCTGACCTCCGCCCCATCGGTATCACCGAGATACCAGGATACTGGCGGAGATAGATACACGGGGCTGTCAAGCTTCTTCGAAAGAGGGAAGAGGTTCCTGGTATGATCAGAATGCTCATGGCTGACGAATATACCTTCCACCTTTTCCTTTCCGGTTATCTCCTTGACCTTGGAAGCAGTGTAACGAACCGGAAGTCCCGCATCTATCAATATGCTGTTATCACCGAAACTGACCAGGGTGCAGTTGCCGTAGCTGGAGCTCCCCAGAACGCAGAAGCGCATGGTTCTTTGCCCGCCGTCCTCCAGGTTCTTATCCACCTCAGTTGAAATACCGGCCACCGTCATAATCATTGCCCCCAGAGAGTAGTTTAATATCATAGAACCTGGGAAGGCTCTCAAGGACCTTTCTATCCTGATAGCGCCGGTCCATCAATATCACAAGGTTCTTCCTGTCCCCCTCTTCCCCGGCCATGCTGTTGACAACCCTCATGACCTTGGTCATTGCGGGAAGGAAGACCGATATGAGATGGCCAAGGTTGGTCCCGTGCCGCTTCTGCATGTGCACCTTCATCTGGGATGACACGGGCGATGGAGGCGGTATATGGACACCCACCATGACGATAGTATCCGGCTTAAAGGTGCCGTCCTCAACGGAGCGTGCCATGTATCCTCCCTGAACAGAGAGGAGCAGTTGGTTGCCGCCTAGCTTCACCTCATCCAAGATCCTCCTCTTCTCGGTCTTGTGCATGCCCCTGCTCTCCAACAACACTGAGGTGGGAAAGGATGTATTCTTCATCGATTCCATGACCATCTCCTGAATATAATATGATGGAAAGACAACAAGGCACGTACCCGGTGTTGTGGCGCTTATCCTATCGAGGTTCTCAACAATATTCCTCCACTGCAGCTCGCTCCTGTTGTTGTAGGATGTATCCACATTGGACATTGCAATTACCCTGGTGCCCATCATCTGCTCCTTGGAGATGTAGGACCTGTTCAGGGTATCCTCGGGGTCCAGACCCAGTAGAGTTGTGTAGAGGCCCTGCGGGTACAGTGTGTCCCCGAAAAGGACCACCGATGGAAAGGACCTCAGTATTGGCTTTATCATGATGTGAAGGTCCAGTATGGATAGGACTATCCTGCGCCCATTTTCTGTTATCTCCACTGATCTTGCCACCGACGAATGCTCCTTCATCCAGAGCTTCAGGAAAAGATACATGTCCTTGACCATCTTCCTTCCTGAAATTGTCTCGAACCTCCCCCTGGCAAGTGATCCCTTAAGCTCTTCAACGAGGTTCCCCAGGCCAAATGATGTTCCGTTTGAGGCAGCAAGGTCCCGGTATTTCTGCACCAGCACCTTTCTCTCCAGCGGTTTCTTCTCATCACTATTCTCCAGGATGCTCCCGAGTACCTCAAGCACATCCCTGAAGCTTCGCTTGCCTTCATCCGATAGACCGGAGACCTCCCATCTCTCAATATGAAGGTCGTTCATGTCGAAGGAATAGGTAAATCTCTCCCAAAGGTAGTCCGTGAGGGCGGAAGGATCGCAGATGCCAAGGATGCAGTCCTTTGTATCCCTTCCCATGAACTGGAAAAGTCGGTCCCACCCCTCCGAGAATACGAATGAATAATCCGTGACGATGGCCTGGGCCTCGGTCGAGAGGTCCACGGCAAGCCTCGCCGGACACATGCCTTTGGCCTTGATGTCCTCCGTCATGTCCCCGAGGAGTGAGCCTCCGCTCTCCCTTATCTCCCTGTAAATATCAAGATCGAAACCGGATTGATAGGGACAGGAGTCCATCTTCTCCTTCCTGACACAGTGGTTCAGGAGGTCTCCGGTGTCGTTGTTGGAATCGTCAAGATGACATTTCAGGTCCCTAGATGTGAATGTAGCTACAGTGTTCCTGTCACTGGTCCCGGCAGCCTCTCCCCTTACCACCGAGGCTATCCATGGAACATCCTTCATGGGTGCAAGCAGGATCAGCTTCTTCCTTGCTTTCCTCGTTTCCTTGTATATTGAGCTAATGAAGGATCGCGGAAGCTCGCCCTTCAGCGGTATCAGAGCGAGCATGTGCTTCCTTCTCTCGAGTGCCTGTGCGATGTCGTTTGATAATCCCATGACCACTCCGCCGTTGACTGCATCGCTGTAGCTCTCGGTTTCCATGGTTACACCTATCATTCGTTCGTTCACTGCAGAATCGAGGTCCCATACCCCTTTTCTCGACCTCTAAGAAATATGCGTTATAGAATATAAATCATATTACGTGCCATCGCTTCAATTAGTGTATATTTATAATAAATATACATCAATACAAAAGAACCATATATGATACGGAATATTCGTATTATATGAACGGTGAGCCGAGGAGGATACATGTGATCCCCATGGGACTTGAACTTGACAGGATCATCGGTGGTCTCAAGGAGTATCCCACCAACCGCGTCATACTTCTGAACGGGAGGGATCCCTCCACCGAGATAGAGAGGATGTCCAGAAAGAACGGGCAGAGGATCAGGGAGATGGTTAGAGCTACAATGGATATAGAGGAGATCGAACTGGACATCTTCGATTTCTACAAGGCCGCACGGCAGCTTAGAAAGCTCTTTCAGGACCTTGCTGACGAGGGATGGTCGGTTCACGTCAATCTCTCAACAGGGAACAGGATAGTTTCATCGGCCGCGCTCCTTGCAAGTTTCATGACCGGGGCCACACCCTATTACGTCCGTCCAGAGAGATACTCGATACCCGAGGACCAGGAGGTGCTCTCTTACGGCGTCGAGGAAGTGATCAGGATACCATCGGTGAGGATAATGGGCCCGGACGTCAAGCAGGAAACGGTGCTCAGGGTCCTTGGAGGCATGGGGGGGAGCGCCCGCCATGAGACCTCCCTCATTGCCCCGCTGGATGAGGTAAAGAATTTCTTCACGGAGAGAAAGGAAGGGGAGAGCAAGAGGGCGCACCTGGCAAGGAAAAGGGCCTTCCTATCGAGGACGCTCAGGAACATGGAGAGGGAAGGTTACATATCCCTGCAAAAAAGGGGCAGATTCGTCAATGTGGTCCTCAGTGAAACAGGTGCTCTTTTTTCGGGCCAGGTCGCTGATGCCGGAAATTTCTAGAATAATCGGTTCTTCTTCGAACCACGGAGGATGTTGATATCCACCGACCTCTTTGTCACCAGGCTGTCAGGCAGTATGACCATGACATCCCTTATCTCGTCCATCCTCCGATACCTCTCCAGCATCGTATCCATGGCATGCAGATCGCTTCCGAAGCAGTGCAGCCATATTCCCGGAGGTGACCCCAACGGGAGCTGGTCCCAGCTTCCCTTGGATATCCTGGTCAGATCCGAATAGCAGGTATCAAGGGTACACCCTTCAATAAGCTCTATCAACACCGAGAAAGTAGGAAAGGGCTCGATCAGGTGCTCGTTGACAATGGGCTTTATCTTCACACCCGTCCTTTCCAAAAGGTCCTTCAAACGCTCCCCGGTCTTCTCCGTGTTCAAACCAATAGAGGAGGAAAGGCTTTCGAGGTCCGCCCTACCATCCTTGACAAGGAGTTTCAGAAGCTCCAAAGACCTTCCCTTTGGAGGTTCCGGTACCTCTTCCGGTAGCTGCGGTGCAATATGGGCACTGACGGTATATGGATGGGCCGCGCGCTCCAGAGCCTTGATCGCAGCTTTCAGGGAAGCACCATCCCAATGAACGACCTCAACGAGCATGAAGTCGTCCATGTTCGGATAGACGGACGCAACCTGGGGCATGCCGGACACTTCAGCGATGACCCTGTCCATTGACCTCATGTCGAAATGGAGCTTCAGAAATGTCGTGTCGTATCCGAACATCCTTCTGTCGAAGAAAGCCGAGAAGCCGCTGACCTGGCCCTCCTTCAGAAGGAGTCTGATCCTCCTTCCGACGTTGTCCGGAGAGATGGAGAGCCTGCTGGAAAGGGCGGTCTCGTCCCACCTCCCGTACTGGGTGAGAAGGGTGATCAGCTCGAGGTCCTTGGGATCCATCCTAACAATTGGGCATTTGTCTTGAAAATATTATGTTTTTCCATTATTTTTCACTCATGAGCAGGTTCTGTACGTCCTTCCAGGAGGGATAATAGGGCTCGCTCGTTCCGATATGGAGCGCAGCCGCAGCTGTCCCGACCTCCATGGAACTTGTTATATCGAGCCCCTTCAGCCGGGCTGTGACGAATCCCGCATTATAGATATCCCCCGTTCCCGTCGGATTGAGTATCTCCTTAACGGGGGAAGCTTTCACCTGGATATCCTCATCCTCGGAAATGAACCTCGAACCGCGGGAGCCCTGGTGCACCACGACGCTCTTTGCACCCAATTCGATAAGCGAAGCGATGCCCATCTCCAGATCCCCTTCGCCGGTCAATCCCCTCACCTCTTCCTCGTTGACGAAGAGTATGTCAAGCAGGTGGACGTTATCCCGGAGCTTCGCAGCGGCTTCTCCCTCAAAACCGCCAGGGTCCGTTGCCGGATCCATTGAGGTTTCCACTCCGCTTCCCCTGGCTTCCCTCAGTATATCCCAGATCGGGCCCTCAGCCATGGCGGGCTGGAAGAAATAGCCCCCCGTATGGAGGGAGGCAACACCTTGGAGATCCAGATGCTTCGGGCCGATCTCCATGAGGGAGTTCGCACCTGTATATGTCAGAAGCTTTCTGCTGCCCTTGGTATCTGGGATCGCAACGGTTGTCGCCGTTCCCGAGTCATCCGAAGGGAAGGTCATATCTATCACACCGCATTTCCTGATCCATTCCTTCAGGAATAGGGACAATCCGTCGCCTCCGTGGGATGCATGGAGCTCAACGGTAGCCCCGAGGGCACCAGCCGCAAGTGCGAAGTTCATGGTGTTCCCACCGGGTGAGAGCCGGATCCATTCCAGCTGAAGCTGTGCATCTCCTTCGGGAATTCCGCTGACGGGAGAGCAGAGGATGTCGAGTGTCATATCTCCCACGGCAAGTATCCTCCCTCCGTGGGTTATTTCAGACCTTTCCATGGATAATTCTCTCCTTGAAGATTATTTCATCATACGGGGGAATTACTACAACGAAAGGTACCTGGAGAGCTCCCAATCGCTGACATGGGACCTGAATTCCATTACTTCCCTTGTCTTCTTCTCAACGAAGCTCTTAAAGATATCCTTTCCCACCGCCCTCTCTATAACCTCGTCCGACAAAGCAGCCTCGATGGCTTCGTGAAGATGGACCGGCAGCTGTTTGATCCCCCTCTTCTTCCTCTCCGACCTGGTCATCTTGTTGGGATCTGTCGTGATGGGTTCGGGGGGCTCTATCTTTCTCTTCACGCCGTCAAGACCTGCCTCTATGAGAACGGTGAAGGAAAGGTACGGATTTGAGGATGTGTCTGAGTGCCTTACCTCTATATCACCTACCATCCTCGCACCGGGGGAGCCGGGTATCCTGATCATCGCCGTTCTGTTCCTCTGGCCCCAAGTTGCATATACCGGAGCCTCGAACTCGGGGATCAGTCTCTTGTAGGAATTTATGGTGGGATTGGTGAACAGGCAGGTTCCCCTGGCATGTTCCAATATACCCCCGATAAAGTATCTTGCGGTCTGGGAAAGGCCTATCTCATCTTCGGGATCTGCAAATGCCGAGCCGTCCTTTCCTTCAAGCCACATATGGACATGCATTCCGTTCCCAGAATCCTTTGCGGTGATCTTTGGTATGAATGATACGGAATAGCCGAACTGCCTTGCCGTGAGTCTTGCAAGCAGCTTGTACAACATTGAATAGTCCCCGCATTTGACTAAGTCCGGCACATGTTTGAACTCGACCTCCACCTGCTGGGCGCCGCCTTCGTGGTGGTGGAACTTAATATCAAGTCCTGCCCGTATGAGATTGAAGGTGAACTCGTTCCTGAACTCGTCCGAGTTGTCCCATGGAACGGCTGCGAAGTATCCCTGCTTGGGATGGATCGTGTATATCGAATCACCGTGGGATGTGATATCCTGGGGGCTCACCCCCTCCCTTAAAAGGTAGAACTCCAGCTCCGGCTGCAGATGCGCGCTGTTGAAACCGAGCTGCTCGAGATGGTCCCTGCACCTCTTGGCTGCGTTTCTGGGATCCATCATGAATGGTTGCTCTCCATCGGGAGTCCAGGTGTCCGTCACCACCCTTGCCACCCTCTGGACGCCTTCTCCGTAGGGCAGGATCAGCAGGGTCTTGGGGTCGGGAACAGCCCTAAGGTCCGAGTTCTCGGTCCTGGCGAATCCGACCGATGATCCGTCAAAGGTCATTCCGTCATTCCAGAGCTTCCCGCTCAGGAGGTCCGCCGAGGGTACCGTGAAGGACCTTATCCTGCCTTCAAGGTCGGTGAACTGGCAGTACACCCATGTAACTCCGGCCTCCTGGAGCCTCTGATTGGCCTCAATTATCAGCTTGTCCCTGTCATCGACCATGGAAATTCCCCGAATGCTCCGGTCATATATTGACCGGCCCATGTGCAATGAGGGACTATTTCTTAAATTTTGCCGGGACCGGACCTACCGGTCGAGGCAGGAAGGGCGGCTCCCAGCAGATATGTCGAACCGACTTCAGAAGTCCGTATGTCCATGAACGAGCCCAAGAGCTCCGGTTCGCCTTTGAACACAATGGGCGTGTAGTTATCATCCCTTGCCATAAGCGTGCCCTTTTTTCCGATCTCGGTCACCAGACATTCCTTATGGAATCCCAGACGCTCCTCGAGCCCGTTCGATATCATCTCCCTGTGCCATTGGGAAAGCTTCCTGGACCGGTCCTTGACCACCCAACCGTGGACCCTTCCTTTCATTCTGGCGGCTTCCGTCCCGGGCCTAGGGGAGAAGCGAGTGATGTTGAGTATGTCGGGCCTGACCTCGCCGAGAAGCTCCAGGGTCTTGTCCACATCCTCCTCCTCCTCGCCCGGGAAACCGACTATGACATCCGTTGAGATGTTCGCGCCGGGATATCTGTCCCTGATCCTCCTGATCATGGATGTGAAGTCATCGGCAAAATAACCCCTGTTCATGGCGGAAAGAAGCCTATCGGAGCCCGACTGGACCGGGATGTGGAAGAATTTGAACACCTTTCTGTCGGAGTATGCTTCCAGAAGATCCTCGATTATATCCATAATGTGAACAGGATTCATCATGCCGACCCTGATACGACAGCCTTCTTCAACAGTTGATGTGATCCTTCCCAGTAGAATCGGAAGCTCCTTCGCTCCCCGGTCCATTCCATACGCCCCGTTATCCTGGGAGGTCAGGAGCACCTCCCTTCTCCCTTTTGATATGCCTTTCATTACCATCTCCAGTATCTTATCCTGGGAATAAGAGGCAATCCCGCCCCTCGCCTTCCTTGTGATGCAGTAGGTGCATGCTCCCAAGCACCCTGTGGAGATTGGGACTATGGAGTCAAGACGCTCACCGGAGGGAATGAATTCCACAACGGTCCCTCCAACGGACGGAAAGTACACATCTAAGGAATTCGAGAGCGTGCTTACACCCATTGAATCCATGACGGTAATGCCTGGATGGACCTCCTGTAGGACCTCGGGGGCAATAGATGCCAGACAACCAGCTGCAAAAACGTTCTTTCCCTCTCGGAGGAGCTCCCCGATCCTCCTGTGCATCCTCCGCTCCGTGGAGGAGATGACATCGCAGGTGAAAACGAGCACCGTCCCCGCCCGGGGATCGGCTTTTCCCTCCACAGGCGGTAGTACTGAATAACCTCGGCCGGAGAGCATGGACGCCGCCGCTCTTGCCTCGCCGTGGTTCATGGTGCAGCCGTATGATTCGTAGGAGAGCACCTCTTCGGTCACCGGCATACTGAGAAGCGGGTATTATTTCACGTTTTTGTTTCGGAAGGTCCGGCCTCCTCAACCTCCTCAAGTACCTCGAGCTCTTCCAACTCCTTCTTCCCATCAGGCTTTGCCGGGTTTCTAGCAACCTTCGAATCCTTTAATGAAGGGGCTTTGCGCGAAGATCGGATTTTCCCTTCACGGTCCTTTCTCTTCTTCCCTGCCTGAGGCTTCTTCTCACCTTCCTCCTTGGAAGGCAGGGACGGACGCTCCTTCCTATCCAGGGCAGGGGTTCTGCCTGCCCTGCGCCCTCTGAGCTCCCTTGAACGGCCCTCACCTAGCCGTCTTCCTCCTTTCCTGCCGTATATTGATTCGTATCTCTCCCTTTCCTGACGCTCCCTTTCCCTCACGCCTTGCAATGAATATATGTAGCCGCCGAGGACAACGGCGATGAGCAGGAACATAAAGACCGCAAAAGCCACCATCAGACCCCAGGCATGGGTTGAGCCCGAAGGCTCAATGAATATCTCCTCATCCGTTCTTGCTGAGGGCGCCTGCTCCTCGTTCTCGTATACGTTCCCGTAGAGATAGAGATAGGCCGGATTCTGGAGGTTTGTGCTCTTGTCCGACTTCCACGACCGGTTGAATGTCTTGACCTCCCCCGGTTGAAGTGAGGGAATATCGCCCTTGAGCAGGATGACTCCGGCCAGCTCTATGCGCCATTTCACCTCCCCCTCCCTCGTCGCGAAGGGGTAGTCGTTCCTGATCGAGAAGGTGAAATGGATGGTTTCACCAACCTCGTAATCGGGTTTCGGCCATATATCGAGCTTGTTTTCAACTATCTTGAGGTCGACGATCACAAGCTTCAGAGGCAGCTGGAGCAGCTTCTGGTTTCCCAGGACCCCATAGCGGTAGCGTATCCCCATTACTCCCCTGGAAGGAACGGAATCCATAGGTACCGTTGACCTTAGAACAACCGTAACCGACTGTGATGGAGCCAGGGTCACCGACAGCGAATCCAGATCGCTTTCCCTCAGATCGAGGATGCCGCTTCCGTAAAGGGAAGCATTCACCGTCTCCGAACCGGACACAGTGCTGTTTGCGCCATCGGATGTGATGATGATCCGCATGAAACTGCTGGGGGCCCAAGCGGGTCTGTTCTCGATGTCCAACTCAACGGTGTCGTAGAAATTGCCCCTGTTCCTTATCACAACAGGAATATTGTTGATTCCCAGGGACATTCCGTATGTATCACCTCCGCCTGGAGGAGCGCTTACGGCCTCGATATTGTCCTTTCTCTCCACCTGTATCCTCAGGACTACCTCGGTCGTATTGGCCACTCCCTTCGCCTTTAGGACCACATCGTGCTTTCCCGCGATGGCCGTGCCGGGAACGTAAACAACCGGATGGAAGTCCCTCTTTGATTCGGGGGATACTGAGACCGCAAAGCCGGTCGGATCGTGGGTGTCATTCCACATTATGGACCAACCGCCCGGAATTGAATCCTCGCTTACAAGAACGTAATCTGTCTCGGTGGCCCAATTCTCCAGCGAAAGCGTGAACTGGATGGACCTGCCGGGGGATACAAGCTGATATCCGAGCGGGACCAGAGTTGTCCTGAGGTCGTATATCGTGGATACGCGGAGAGTGAACGAGTTCGATGAATAGGGGCGGCTGATACCCTCCACCTCTGCTTCGACGAGGGTTACCTTCTGGGACCCGATGGGTTCCAGCTCCGGAGAGCTCACCTTTGCCGTTACAAGCTTTTCGGCTCCCGGAGGGATAAGGAACCGACGATCCGAGTACACCACGGACCATAAGGAGGGATCCGGCTCTTCCACCGGAATGAGTCCGTTTATCTCAAGCGATACGTTGAGGACCGTGTCCCCGATGTTCTTCAGGGAGATCTTGACCTCGGCCGGAGAGTCCCTTCCGAGTATGTATGAATTTGAGTCAATGGAGACAAGAAGGGGACCCCGCTGGCAGATTATCTTCAGTGTCATCTCCCAGTGGTTCGGGGTTCCCTCCTCCGATACATTGATGAGCAGCTCGCCCGTTCCCACATCCAGGTCCTTGAGGTACAATGCTACCGCCTTGGACTGGAAGGGATCCATGTCCACAGGCATGGACATTGCTCCGTTCTCCAGGAAGACGAGCCAATCCTGGGGAATGTCGGAGATCGTGATCCTGTACCTAATCTCCACCTGCCTGTCGTTGTCCAAATGGATCAAGTAATTCTCTGTATCGTCCGGCTGCAGATAATCGACATAGGTCGTGGTCCCAGGCACCTCCTCGGCGAAACCACCCGATAACCTGATCGGGTAATCCTCGGGGAGCGCATTCGCGGGTTCTGACTGATCCACAAGAACGCAAGACAGGACCACCATCAGCATGAATACGAGAGCAGCCGTGACGGCCTTCCATTTCATAACAACACCTTTTTTCACAATCAAACATGGTTTTATTTAAGCATGATGGGTTCCTGCATGGTCAGGACATGCTGGCCTGCTTCATCTTCTCGCATTCTTCCAGCTTCTCCCTGGCCTTTGCGTAATTGGGCTGGCATTCAAGAGCTCTGCGGAGGAATATCGATGCTTCGTTGAGCAGGGGGGGATCGAGCTCCATGAAGAGCATTCCCAGATTCATCCAGGCCCTCTCATATTTCGGGTTCAGCTCCAGGGACCTGTTAAGGGACCTTATGGCGGATTCCTTTCTTCCGAGCTTTCTCAGTGTCACGCCGAGATTGTTGTGGGCCCTGAATGAGGACGGGTTCTTATCAGCGGATCTTCTGAAGTATTCCTCGGCCATCTCGAATTCCTCCTCCAGGAAGAAGATATTTCCCAGATGATAGAGGATCTCATCGTCTCCCCGGTACTCGGCCAGGGCTTCCTCCAGCATCTTTTTTGCCTCCTCCAGCTCACCGCTCTCCACAAGCCCCAGGGAGCTTCTGATGATGCTGTACATCCTGTCATCCCTTCGACGGACTGGAGTGTCTTCTGCCGTTTTCAACGCCATTATCTTCCTTGGAATTACTCTTCTCAGGACCCGGGGTTTCGGGGCGGTCATCCGGGGACTTCCTCCTCCTGCGGCTGCTTGTGTCTGTCCTTCCTTGAAAGATTCCTGACGGATCTCCTGGGCTGTTCTTGACCTGTCCAGCTCCTTCTTCAGGTCCTCGATATGCTCCTGATCATCCTCCTGGACAGGGGAAGGAGGCTTCACCTTTACCGCTCCTTCGGGTCTTTCCAGGGAAGGCATCAGCTCCTTGATCATCCTCATATCGATCTCGCCACCGAGGCCTTCACCCGGCTTTGGACCGCGGAGTCTATCCTCTTCACCCTTTGGGGCAATGGATTCCGGTATGTCGAAACCCCTTCTGGTTTCCTCCTTCAATTTCATTATCTCCTTCTGGAGCCCCTCCTTTTCCTTGACAAGTCCGGAAAGCTCCTCTTCCTTCTGAAATAGCTCCTCCTTGTCCACCTTGCCCTTCAGCATCAGTTCTATGGTCAGTCTCTTCCTGAGCTCCTCCACCTCTTTTTTTCTGGTATCGATCTGGGATTGAAGCTTCTCTACCTTCTCTTCTTTTTCCCTTATGAGCTTGAACCTGGACTCGTCCTTGGCAATTTCCTGGCCCCCCTTTCCAAGTAGGGCGTTCAATCCGCGTCCCAGTCCTTCGACCATCTGCCGCTCACCTTTTCGATTCCATATCTTGTCGGACCTACAGCTTCCACGCTACAAGACCCATAACAACAAGGTCATATTAAAGTGGTAATCATGGGAAAGCGTGGGTAATATTTTAATTTACAGAGGATTTTCCATCAATTGTATTATTTTGGATCGGGTACGAACAATCCAGCAGTCCTCAAACTTAAATATAACCTCGTTTTCTCCTGGACGTCAACTAATGCTCCCATAGTGTAGACCGGCCAATCATTCCGGCCTTTCGAGCCGGTGACACGGGTTCGAATCCCGTTGGGAGCACTTTCTTATTTCTTCTTATTGGCGTGCTCCCATCCCGCAGGTATTTCCTATCGTTCTGCAAATTAAATTCTTGAAAATATTTATCAAAAACAATTATGCAATTGTGTTAGAAATATATGCTGTAATTAAAGGGTCTGGCAAAGTTAATATCAGTAAATAGTGATACTGAAAAGCCTTCCCGTGGGGGTAGAGAGATGAGAGAGAGAGAAATCGATGAGGTGAAGTCTAATTGGACGGTTATCGGCATTTTGATCATGCTTGTGTTGTCCGGACCGATGATCTTAAGTTCAACAACACTTCTCGGCGAACGGTCTCCAGTTCAAATACCAACGAAGGACAGTGGATATATCCCCGAAATGGACCTCTCAGGCGGAGAGATCTTCTCCGATTTTGACAATCCTTCCCAGATAGACATCCTGACAAGTTCCCATTTGGACGGAGCGTACGATAGACTGGAACCGGACCTTACTTTTGAGGAAGATGCCGAACTGCTTTCGGACGGCACCGACCTCGTGGGCACCAATGGGTGGACATGGCACGATGTGAACAACAGCGGTCTGTTCAAAGTGGCAGGGAACAGGCCCAACAACAGCCCGACAAACCAGGCCATGCATCATACAACTGCATCCACAACATTGCCCTCAGCGGTCTTGACGAAATCCATGGACCTCCAGAAGCTGGCAATGTCATTCTACATCTACACATCCGAGGTCGATGTTCTGGACCTCTGGACCAATAGAATAGCCTTCATCGGTAACGACACCACGGATCCAACGGATGATGATATTGCGATCTCCATTGGGTTCAAGGACACCGATGCCTTCCTTAACAATGGCCAGTTCGTAAGGATTTCAACTACTGCTTCCAGCAGTCAATGGTATTCCTTCATAGTTGAGATCGACTGCTCCAACCAGAAGGCGGATATCCGATATTACAGGGGTTTCTTCCAGACCAGATTGGCCGACATGACCGATATTGATATCAATGGAAATTTCGAATCCATCAAAAGGATCGAGTTCATGGTTCAGAGGAAGGTCAATTTCCAGGTCAACACCTATTACGACTGGATAAAAATGGTTGATCCTACCGATGATTTTTTCTGTGTCACCCCTTTTATTGATCTACGGGAGGGGATGAGGTGGAACTTCATGGAAATGGAGCATATAATGGCAAACGATGCCCATATGAGCTTTGAGATCCTTGATCCAGATTACCGGGTGATCTCAAATGTTGAGTGGGACACTTACTACCACCTGGCAAACCTTACCACTTTGAACGACCTAGGGATCGACAGCATATGCATTAAGGGCATATTCAACTGGGACGGACTCTTCTTTCCTTCCTGGGAGAGCTTCACGTTGGATTTTATCTCGGAGAACGGGTGGAGGGATTCCTTCCTGACGGATGAAAACATCGCCAGGGAATCGGGGGTGGATTCCTACTGGGGTTTCGTTTCCCTTCAATCTTCACAGAAGAACGGCTTTTACGTATCCAGGGAGATCAGGATACCTCCGAACCATTATTGGAACGAGATGTTCGTGGATTCCGAATACGGTGCGGGGAGTTTTGTTGACATAGACATATTGGATTCGCAGACCGGAAAGGCCATTACCGGGTTTTCCGGGCTGAAGGATTGGAAAATAGATATCTGGGATCTGGACCCGCTGGACCATCCGGGTATCTTTCTCAGAGCTTGGTTGAACAGCGAGGACCAGAATTTTGTGGCCCTCCATTCGATAGGTCTGACCTGGGTAAAGAACAAGAATCCGGTGATACACGATGTTGAAGGTCCGAATTTCCTGTTCAGGACCTATAAGGCCCATATCACGGTCAACGTAACGGACCAAGAAGAACAGAAGACCGCTCTCTATTCAAAGGTCGAATATCTACCGCCTGATGGCTCCATTTGGACGAATTCTTTCATAGAGACTACCTACTTTGATGAAAAGGAACAGAAATGGGCTTCAGTTTTCCATCCGGATGCAAATGCGACCTGCGGCAATTATACTTTCAGGGCGGTTGTCCTGGACAGTATAGGCGGTGTGAAGACATATGAGATGGGAAATTTGACCGTCGTGAACAACAGACCGACGGTTCCAGATGTTTCGATAATGCCACGGGTACCGAAGGGTCATAATGACATCACAGTGGCGATCGAAGAGAAGAGCCGGGATATCGAGGATGAACCGCTGACCTACAACATCACGTTCTATGTGAACGATGAGCTTATTGAAGAAAGGTCGAAGAATGGACTGACATATGTTGAATCCGCCACACTTCATTCAGAATATTTCGTTAAAAATGACAAAATCACCTGCATTATCCACTCCTACGACGGGATCGACGCGTCCGAGGACTTGGTCATTTCATTCAACATTTCGAATGATGCCCCCAGAACGATCTACCTGGATGACCTATACATCGACCTGGAGGAGGATGAACCTTCGCTATGGGACCTTAATCTTTTCGAGGTGGTCGAGGACAGGGATAGAGATACCCTATATTTCGATTACGAGACCGAAATGAACGTAACCCTGGAATTCGACAACATACTGGGAACCGTGCTATTAACACCAGCAGAGAACTACAGCGATGAAGGAATTATTATTATAAATGTAACGGACGGGGAAGACAACGCAACCCTGGTCGTACCTACTTTCGTATATGAAGTGAACGATCCTGCAGCAGGTAGGATCATGTCCCCGGAACCGGATATGACCGTCGAGGTGGAAACGAACTTCCTGCTCGAGGCCGAGATATGGGATTGTGATACTAAGATCGAATTCGTTTACGTCGAGTGGAGGACAAACACGGATGTTCTGGCCAATACGCGAACCGCCTACGTGTCCTTTTCAGAACCTGGAACATACGAGATAGAATGCTGGGCAGATGATCAGGAAGGGGAAGTGAAGATAGGTAGCGTGGTGATTGAAGCATTCAAGCCAAAACCTCCATACGGGACCCTGGAGGTGAAAAGGGAGTATCCAGGTTCGAGCATACCGGTTGTATTCAACATAACGGACCCGTACGGGAATGGAAGGAACCCGGTCAATGATCAGATCGGAAGCGCCAATATCACCGGATTGACCTCTTCTGCCCAGGAAGAATTCATTCTGATCGAGCTTTCCCTCTCAGAACCTCCTGTTCAAAACAATATAATTCCGGAAGGCTACGGAGATGGAGAATGGGGATATTACAAGGTGTTTTTTGTGAAGAAAGGATTCAAAGAACCGGATTTCAATCAATCCCTGCTGAATCTTTACTCGAACCTATGGACCGAACCGGAAATCGAAATGAGATATCAAATTGGATCGGTATATTGTCTGACGATCGACGAGAACTGTTCATATGAATCAAACATCGATGAAAACAAGATAACATGGACCGTTCCTATGTTCGACCTTTTCAACGCAGGAATTCCAAATGATGATTTCAATCTCTTCGCCTCGGCCGTGGTGGTTAGGTCCGAAAATGGAGAGTTGATATCAGCTTTCGATACGGCGGGAGAAGGAGCGAAGGAGCATCTGGTAAATCCGGCGGAAGAAGAAAAGAAAGTTAACAAAGAAACGAACATCCTGACACCACTGCTCGTTGTCCTGCTGATCATCGCCATAATGATCATCCTTCTGCTGTTATTCCTTCTAATTGGCAGGAAATACCTTCCGCATAATAAAGAGACTGTGGAGAAAGACGAAATCGAGAAGGAGAGGATGAAGGAAGAACAAAAGGATGAGGAGGAAATTGAGGAGGGGAAAGGACAGGAAAGAACGACAGTCCCAGAGAAAATCCAATCCGGACAGCCAGCACAATCCCAGCAGGTTCACACCGCTTTGGAGGCAATGCCCCAGAGACCGATGATGGCACCGCCTAGAATACCGGCTTTGGGTCACTCCCAAACACCAATTGCACCGCAATTACCGAACGATTCAACACGCATTCAATGATAGTTGCAGATCCCTCGAAACAGGTCAAATATGAAGGTCGGATTTCGGGATTAACCATTCCACGGTATGTTTTTTCTTTAACCAAATAAAATAATTAGCAGGTGCTTGATACTCACCTCCCCCACGGAAGGATTTGCTTGTACGAAGCCATTGTCGATGTGAACCTCGATAAATGTTGGATAGGAAAGACGCTCTCCAAATTTCCCATTTCCATCAACATCCTGGACACCATCCCCTTCCAGGATACCGGCGTCCAGGACCTCGTAGAGGTCGACATTGCAAATTCCGATCCGGACAAGATCGTGAAATTCATCAGAGGTCTTGACGGAGTCGTTTTCGTCACGGTCAACCGTTTCTCCAGCAGCAAGAGGATGAAGATGATCGTGGGCACGAACCAATGCCTCGGATGCAGGGCCCTTGCTGATTCCGAATCTTTCCTGATAGGAGTAAGGTCCCTTGACAGGGGATGGGCCCAATGGAGGGTTCTGGTGGAGGACGAATCTAAATTGGACGAGCTGTCCTCCAACCTTAAGGATTTGGATATGGAGCACAAACTTGTGGACATCACGGAATTCCAGAACTGGGACACACTCACCGATATGGAAGAGCTTGTCCTTTCAACTGCGTTGAACGACGGATACTACGATTTTCCAAAAAGGGTGGGTATAAGGGAGCTTTCAAAGAAGCTCAACGTTTCCACAGCCTACATATCATACACGTTGAGGTCCGGCCAGAAGAAGGCCATACAGAAATTCTTCGGTATCAAGGACCGCTGATATCCATATTCTTAACAATTATGGGATAACCTTTTATGCATCCGGTCGCAACTGCATCGCAGGAGCTAACATGATGGGCGAGAACTGTTGGGAGATCAAGCGATGCGGCAGAGAGCCGGGCGGGGAGCGCGCTTCGGACCTTGGCATCTGTCCCGCTTCCCGGAATAGCGAACTGGACTGCATGAACAGCGGCGAATGCGCCGGAAGAGCCTGCTGGAGGATCAAGGAGCCCATAATGGGAGGGACGCTCCTTCCCCATTGGTCCGATCCCGATAGGGACTGTCTCGTTTGCCCGGTACTGGTCAAGGTCAGGAACGAGGAGCCGGACTTCCAACTCTGAGCTTGATCTATTTCAACGGTATAATAGAGCCGTATGGAAGGACCAGTTTCACATCTTTCCCCTTGCTCAAAGGTAGATTTTCAGGAAGGACGGCTCTGACCGCGTATCCATTAACGATCACATCGATCAGTATGTCTGAACCGCGGTATGTCATGCTGGTTACCAAACCTTCGAGCTCAATCCCGTTCCCGGATGGCACTATCGACTCCGGCCTGAAGCCGATATACCTTGGTTTCTTTCCCATCCAAGGGATCTTCCCGAAAGGGGTATCAAGAATTCCGCTGCCTGCTTCCCCCGCTCTGAAAATATTCTTCATGCCCAGGAAGGAAGCCGTATATCTCCTGACGGGATTCCAGTATAAAGTATCGGCCCTGCCTTCTTCGAGCATCTTCCCTTTGCCGATCAGGCCTATCCGATCGGATATTGCCAGGGCCTCCCCCTGATCATGTGTGACGTAAATCGTCGTAAGCCCCCGCTCCTTGATTATTCCCCTCAGCTCTGTTCGGAGGTTTTCCCTGAGGGAGGCATCCAGAGCTGAAAGCGGCTCGTCCAGAAGCAGCACATCGGGATCATGGGCAAGAGCCCTGGCGAGGGCGACACGCTGCGCCTGTCCTCCCGATAGCTCCGCCACGGATCTTCCCTCAAAACCCTCAAGGCCGACCAAGGAGAGCATTCGCCTGGCGTGGTCTATCGGGTCCCTGAGCTTCCTGTCCACCCCGTATGTCACGTTCTTTAGAACGTTCATATGCGGGAACAGGGAATAATTCTGGAAAACCATTCCCACCCTCCTCTTCTCTGGTGGAAGATCGGTCACGTCATTTCCATTCACCAATATCCTTCCCTGCCTCGGTCTCAGGAAGCCGGCGATAATATTGAGAAGGGTGCTCTTCCCGGAGCCCGACCTCCCAAGAACTGTGTAAAGCTCGGAATCCCTTGCATGAAGGTCAAGTCCCCTAAGGACGTGGTCGCTGTTTGAATAGGAGAATTTCAACCCTTCCGCATCAAGGCTCAAATATCCACCTCCAAACGCAGGAAGCGACGCCCTATGACATCCATTGCAAATATCGAAAGGAATGTCACGAGCATCAGAACCACTGCATAGGCATAGGCCACACCGAATTCCCTCCCCCCCGATATGAACTTGTAAAGTGCAAGCGGCATCGTCGTGTATTCCGATGATGATACCATCAGGGTCGCCCCGAATTCACCAATGGACACTGCAAATGCAAAGATCGCAGCGATGAGAAGACCTGGTGCAAGGAGCGGCATCTCGACCGTAAGAAATGCTTCGAGCCGCGATGCACCAAGCGTCCTTGCCGCCTTTACCACAGAATCAGGTATGGATCTCTTCGCGGCAGTGATGGCCCTGACACCCAGCGGATAGGCTATCATGGTATGGACAACAACGACAGCGATCCAGCTTCCTGTGAGGTCCAGCCATCCCTGATTGAATCCCTTTATGAAACCCAGACCCAAGGCGACCGTTGATACACCAAGCGGAAAAAGGAGCAGTGAATCGAGAAAGATCTTCCCCCTGAAAGGGGGTCGATCAATGGCATATGCCGTGAGAAGTGAGAGCGGAATGGAAAGGACCATCGTCAGGAAACCGAACATCAGGGAATTGATGACTGCTCCCAGAGGAGAAACACCTATGGTCGGATCGTTCTCCCTTGCCAAAAGGGCTTCATACCAACGGAAAGTGTATCCGGCTCCTCCGGAAGATCCCGTAGCGAAGGATTCAAGAACGACCGCAGCAAGGGGGAGCAAGATAACAAAGAAAACGATCAGCCCATAAATGAAGATCAAAGCCCTCTTCGATCTCCATTTTGACCCTGTGGGGCTGCCCATCCATGTTCTTCCCGTGCCTTTGCCTACGGGGTGAAGTCCAGACCGCCTGGAGGACCATATGTAAACGGATGTGGATATTGCCACCAGAACAATTTCCACGAGCAGCATTGCAGCGGCCCTCCCGTCGTCGAACTTTCCCGTGAACTGCCTGTATATCTCTACCTCGATCGTGGCGTTTCCCATGCCGCCAATAACAAGGACCGCCCCGAATGTCACGAGGCAGAAGGTGAATATGAGGGAAGCCGCCGATATGATGGAATATCTCATCTGGGGCAGAATGATCCTTGAGAAGGTCCGTACCGGACCGGCTCCAAGAGACCTAGATGCTCTGACAAAGTCCCCATCAACGGAAAGGAAACCCATTGTAAGGAACCTGAGAGCGATGGGGAAATTCAGAAAGACATGGGCCAGCACCACCGCTTCCTTGGAATACAGCATTTTGATGTCCGGGGCGGACAAGCCAAAAATCGAAGAGATGCCATCCATCGAAACCTGGACCCAACCTGAACCGCTGAAGAGGGCCATGAATCCTACCCCCAAGACAAGTGGGGGAAGGACGAACGGGACCGTGGTGAGCGATAGCAGTAATGACCTTCCTGGGATCCGCCTGCTCGAGAGCAGGTATGCCCCCGGAAAGGCCAGGGCCAGAGTTAGAAACGTGGATACCAAAGCCTGGAAGATCGTGAAGGAGATTATAGACCTGGACCTCTGGTCCCCGAGGACCTCAAGAATCTCATCGAAGCTTATCCCGCCGTCCTGATCGGCGAAAGCAGGTCCAAGGAGGGATATCATGGGATATACAAGGAATGAAAAAAGAAAGATCAGAGGTGGAACATATAGCAATAAGTCCTTTTTTCCCAGGCTATCCCTCCACCCTAATAGAAAGCTTCATCCCATGAAGCCAGCCATCTGTCATAATTTTCCATTATCTCCTTCTGTGGTGGCTCCACGTGGGATTCGGCCGATTCCCCGTACTCAAGGTACACGGACTCTATTGAAGTTCCTGGAACGACGGGAAGCATGACGTTCATCCCAACCCTTTTTTGGAACTCATCGGTCAGCATGAACTCCAGGAAGTTCTCTGCCATTTCCCGGTTCTCCGCTCCCCTTAGTATGCCTGCTCCCTCGATCTGTCTGTAACCCTCGTCATCGGGAACAATGGTAACTGTTGTGGAGCTGCCGGAATAGAGATGATCGTAGGCCGTGTCGAGTCCGTAGGATATTGCCATCGGTGCTTCGCCGCTGATGAAAGCTTGATACATCGTGTCCCATGTGTAGAACACATTGAACGAATTCTTGGAAAGGTCCCGAAGGTATCCGTCCAGATCATCTCCGGCCACGGAGGCTGCCCAGATCAGGAAGGAGGAGCCGGTGGAAGATCCGGCGGGATCCAGCAGCATTATCTGGTCCCTGTAGACCGCATCTGTCAGGTCCAGAACAGATGACGGATAGGGAAGCTCCTTTTCCTTCATCAGCTCGGAATTGCATATGATGGCAATGTAGCCGTAATCGTAGGGAACGACATGGAACTCATCATCGAAGATCAGGGACGGGTCCACCTTGTCGAGGTTACGGGGTTCATATGTGTCGAGCAGGTCCAGTTTCAATGCCGTTCTGAGCATCGAATTGTCTATCCCCACCACAAGGTCCGCCCTTTCGCCTTTCTTAAGAGCGCTCATTACCTGGCCCATGTCGCCGTAGTTCGTCTTCAGCGTCACGTTCACACCGTACATCTCGCTGAATATCGGTACAACCTCCGGTCCAAGTCCCCATGTCTCGAAACTTGTATAGGAAATTATTACAAGGTCGCCCTCATCCCCGGGATCCCTAGATTCCAGAATATACACTATACCCGCTATCCCAAGGATCAATAACACCACCACCGTTACAGATAAGCCCAGAGTCTTTCCTGAATACCTTCCAAGTTCCATAACATCACTCTCCTTTTTCAATCCGGGCATGGAGCTCCGCTGCTTTCCTGGCTACCTCGAGTGGAGTTCTCCCGAAAATGTACAGGCAGGGCTCGATCCCGAAATCACCCGGATCCACCATCACCGTATCTGGATCCCAGGTTCGTTTCCCGACAGCGCTCTTCTTCCCCCCCCCTTCCGATTTGACGAGGTCCTTCCCACAGCCCATTTTCTCCAAAAGGGCTCCAACATCCTCGTCATATCTAAGACTGATCACAGCTCTCAGATCACCTCCGCCCCTGATCACCTCAATGAGCTTGCCGGCAAGATGTTTGGAAGCTCCGAACTCGGATCGGTATGGGTCCATCAGAATGCCGTTGCGGTCCGGGATACGCCCGGGAAAGGAGGCGACATCCATCGGACTGGAGGCACCGGGAAGAGCATAGGCAATATTGATCTTCAGAGCGGGGACCAGCCGGGGTATGGGCTCTCCTTTGAGGAATTCCACAGCCAGTGCAAGGTCCTCCAAAACGATACTCCTTGAACTCCCCGCTCCAGTGGTGCCGTAGCAGCATCTGCAGCTTCCCTCCCCGAACCGCTCCGTGTATCTTTCCCTTAGCATCCCTTCGGCCATGCAACTCTCCAGCAACCCGCAGAACCTGTCCGTCAGCTCCGATCGACCGCTCCCGGCGATGGCTGCCGTTTCCAGCTCCTTGGAGATCGTATCTACCAGTTCCTCGAGTGAAGCGGGCAGCCTCGTTTCCTCTTTGAGATATTTGCTAACCCTTGCCTGGGATGTTCCAAGTAGCTGGGCTATCACCGTCTGGGACATGCCCCTGGAATAAAGCGACATGGCCATCCTCCTTCTGACCTCGGGGAGGATCTCCTCGGTAACGACAATATGAGGGGGGAGCATTATAAATCAGTTATGATATTTTATAACTAATATATATCTCTTCCTGGGAGTCGGTGCTGCAACTCATCACCGCCGTTATCCGATACGATAAAATGCAAGGAAGCTTCTAGGGGCTGAGATGAGCCCGGGGAAGAAGAACTACAAATTACGGACGGGAGCTAGGACTGCTTCCAAGGGTTTGGAAAAGGAGCTTAAGAGAAAGGTAAAGAGATTATCCCAGGACCCGAAACTCGCACTCCCTAGATGCACCGTCAACGTGCCATATTACAGCGGAATTGAAAAGAAGCTCGTCGAGGTTCAGAAACAGAAGGAAAACAAGGCTGCCCTTGAGAAATTATCGAAGAAGGGAGATCGGCTCGTCAGGGCCTATGCAGCCACCCTTCTACTCCTCCACGAGGATAAGATACCGTACCTCGCCGTATATCGCTCCCCTTTCGGGGATGTCGGATACGCACTCAGAGGCTCGACGGCCAAGGAGAAGCTGGTCGGGGTCCAGAACTACGACAATCCCAGGATCAAGATGATGGCCTACCTCGAAGAGGTGAAGAAGAAGAAGCTCTTCATGTTCGTCACGGAGGATGAGGTGATATGCACAGGGACTGACCCAACCCCGCCCAAGGAGGTCCTGGATCCCCTCCCGAAGCGGCTGGGAAAGGGGATGAGGAAGAAAGGATCGGTCATCTGCTCGCCCGACCTGGATCCCGATGTGGTCGAAAAGGAGGAGCCGTGGAAGGAGCCTTATATCATCGTCAACTGGACGGCTCCCAATATAAAGATGGCAAGGTCTCTCACGTTTTCCCGGCAGAACAATGACAATACATTCGCAACCTGCGCTTCCTACATGGCCACGGACAGGATATCGAAGCACTTCGAGGTAAGGGTAATAATCAAGCCAATTTGCGACAGGGGGACCGGCTGCATGTGCCACCCTCCAAAAAAGGAGGAGAAAAGGGGATCATTCCTGGAGAGATTGGGGAAGATCAAGGAAGCCACTCCAGTTGACGAGTACATGGAGGGGAAGATCATGGACCACCGCCTCATAGAGAAGGAGGTGGATGATTACCACTCGAGGCTGAGGGAAGTTGGGGAGACTGTCTATATAATCGGGAATGTGTGCTTCGGGGATGATTCCAAGGCTGTCCTGGAACATCTCAATATCACCAAGAAGGAAAGAAGGGTTCTAGAGGTGTTCTTCAAGCATGCAAAGGGACCCATTATCTCCTATGATCCCACTGCCAACAAGATCATGGAGCCCTTTTGGAAGGAAGTTGGGGAGAATGTTCTTAACGAATTGATCGGGAACAAGAAGGTCTCAAAAAGGGTGTTCAGTGAATTCCCCTCACCAAGATACCAACCAATGAACATCGTTCAGGAAGGGGAATACATCATGGAAGAGAGAAGGGTCAGGGACAGCCTCCCTAAACTCAAGGATCCCCCGAGAATGATCGAATTTGCCTATGAATGCGCCATCAGCTATCTGGTGAGGGGCGAGGAGGGAGCATCCAAGGTTGTGGAGACCTTCTCCGGGGACGATATAAAACTGAAGGCCGCCAAGTTCGCCTTCGTAAAAGCACTCAACCTCACGAAGAGCGCCGGTTGGAGCTACACAACCCATGAAATGGGCTACGCCCAGGGACTCGATGTCATAGTAAAGGACATGGTCAGGGAGAAACCGGAGCCCTTCAAGGAAGGCCTGACCAAGCTGTGGAAGGCGACAGGGTCCACAAAGGAGCTGAAGTGGGAATAGGGGGGAGCCCCGGGAATTCCTCCAAGCCAAATAAATGCCAGCCGATATTAAATCAACAACCATTAAATACAATCCGACAGATGTTCGACTGGGATAATCAGCCCTAGCTGGTAGTTTCCCGGTTACTGGGGGTTATGAGATGGAAGGGGCCGTACAGCAAACAAAGGATGCAGGGGCCGGGGAGGAGGGACAGATCGATCAGGCCGATGAGATCATCACCATGGATCAGGAAGATATCGTACTCAAGGACAAGAAGACCGGTAAAAAAAGGTCCATCCTGGACATGGGTTGGTTGTTCCGAAAGGGTCCGGGAATCACAAAAAAGGCAAAGGAGGAGGAGATCGACGAGGAGACCCTTGCGGCCATGAAGCCTGCCGAGAGGATGCGCTACCGTAGGAGGCAGCAGGATAAGGAACAGCTCAAGGGAAAGACGCTCTTCGAGGTACCTCCTGTCAACGAGAAGGAATGGGAGATCATAGAGGAGATCGAGTCCATCCGCCCCGGATACTCCTACACAAGAATGGTGAGGAACAAGAGAACGAAGGACATAACGTACGAAGCCATAGAGCCGCCGCTTGACACACAGGAAAAATACTTCCACGACTGGTTAAAAGGACAGATCGAGCACAACATAGATCTGGACAGGACAACCGCCGATGACGTGGAGAACGAGCTAAGGCTAAGAAACCTGATGCGAAAGTTCCTGGCCCAGGGAGGTCAGACCTTGGAGATCGAATCCTTCGAGAAGATCTTCTATTATCTTTCCAACTACTTCCTCGGATATGGAAAGATACAGGTCATGATGGAGGACTCTCAGATGGAGGACGTCTCCTGCGACGGAACTGGCATACCCATCTTCGTTTTCCACAGGAAGTATAAGAACACTATGACCAGCGTGGTCTTCGAGGAAGAGGAGGAGCTGGATGACTTCGTTGTGGGGCTTGCGCAGAGATCGGGGAAGCATATCTCGATCATGAATCCCATTCTCGATGCGACACTTCCGGACGGCTCCAGGCTGAACGCCACCTTCGGCAAGGAGATCACCACGAAGGGCTCTTCCTTCACAATCAGGAAATTCAAGGAAGATCCACTGACCATGGTGAACCTGATCCTTTTCAAGACCCTCTCCCCGGAGATGGCGGCACATCTGTGGCTCGCGGTCCAATACGGGGATACCATGATGGTGTCTGGTGGAACCGCATCCGGCAAGACAACCACCTTGAACTCCATCAGCCACTTCATCCCTCCGTCATCCAAGATCATAACCATAGAGGATACCAGGGAGATGCAGCTCCCCCACCTCAATTGGATAGCGGGGCTCACCCGAGAGAAGAAAGGGGAGGTCACCGGACAGTCAATAGACATGTACACCCTTCTTGTGGCCGCGCTGAGGCAGAGACCTGAATACATGATAGTCGGCGAGGTCAGGGGCAAGGAGACCATGGCCGTATTCCAGGCTATGGCCACTGGGCAGGTCACCTATGCAACCATCCATGCGGACTCAGTGGCAGCCATCGTCCACAGGCTGGAAAATCCCCCCATCAACATCCCGAGGATCCTGATCCTTGGTCTCAACCTCGTCCTGCTCCAGGCCCAGGTCAGGGTCAAGAACAGGAGGACAAGAAGGATCAAGGACCTGGTGGAGATCGTTGGCCAGGACCCGGTTTCCCAGGAGATCATCTCCAACAAGGTCTACACCTGGAATCCTGCAAAGGACGAGTTCAGGTTCTCGGGACACTCCAACCTCTATGAAAAGATCATGGACAGGGAAGGATACACCACGGAGGAGATCACCAGCGAGATACACAACAGGGCGGACGTCCTGAGGTGGCTGGCGTACAAGGACATGACCAACTACCAGGAAGTGGCCATTGTTGTAAATGAATACTACCGGAATTCAAAACCAGTTGTTGAAAGGGCGCAGAAGGAGCTCACGGCCCTCAGGCTCCAGAGACCCGATCTCAAGCTGTGAAACGGTTCTTCATATATCAATGTCCGAACATTTTCCATTTCGATCCTTCAATTAATTTGATGAATGTTCCACATCTAGAAATTTGTTCCATTACCGGCTTATATAGCGAATTTCGTGGTGATCCCGGTGATCAGATGAGAGAGATGTTGGAAAAAAGAACAATGATCGTTCTGCTTGCAGGTTTCCTGGTACTGTCTATTGTCATCATTGCAGTGGCCCTGGCGCAGGGAGGAAGGGGAATCATGAGCGAGCAGCAGGGTGAGCCGCAGAACGGCGAGACCGGTGAGCAGCAGGGCAATCCGGAGATGTTCGGGAAGTTCAGCCAGGAAGGGGACGGGATCTCGGGAAGGTTCGTCTCCTTCGATATCTCGGAAGGATCGATCGTTGAATACACCTACTCCCTCGAGGAGGAGGAGATATTCTCTTCGGTCGGATTCAGCATTGATCCATTCGATGAGGAAAACTCTCGTCTCGAAGGCGGTGTTTACCACATCGAGGGAGGAGGGATCCACATCATGTCCCATAACAATCCAACAGCCATGATCCACATAACCTATTCCGGGGAGGAGTGGTTCAACGTTACCTTCTCGCCGGCGGTGGGAGTCTCCCTTGGAGAGCCTGCAGAAGGCATCATACCGGTTCTCGGATTGACCACTGAGGCGGAGATTTCCACCGGGACAGAAGAATTCGATATCAGGGATGGCACGCTCGAGATAAATGTTACGAAGGGAGTAACAGTGACGTTCATGAGGCTCCCCTACCAGACCATGTCCGAATTCAGGGAGAAGGTTGTCAGCGGAATCCAGCAGGGCAGGATCGACGGAGAACTTCAGGTCCAGGAGGGTTCAGAAGATTCACCGGAAACCCAGAGCTTCCCTTATCAGGGGAAAGTGCAGATGCAGCTGAAGGGATCTGAAAAGGGAAAGATGCTCAAGTTCGAGGTCCAGAGCCAGGAAAAGGCCGGAAAGGTTCTCATGTTCCATGTCCAGGGAGAGGTCCTGGAAGATGTCGAGATCGGAAAGCTGAGGGTCAATTTCGACGGGGAGAAGGCCGTTAAGGCAGAAGGTCCGGAAGATGTCATGGAAGCTTCCGGGGAGCAGTTCCTGTACTGCATCGAAAAGGATGGGGACGGGAACTATCAGATGATGGCCTACGTCCCCGAGTTCTCCACCCACGAGGTCGAACTGCTGGTAGATGATGACGATGCTGGGAATGAATCACCGTTCCTTACGGCCGGGGG
Organism: Thermoplasmatota archaeon; assembly: GCA_048569615.1. Taxonomy (GTDB): domain Archaea; phylum Thermoplasmatota; class Penumbrarchaeia; order Penumbrarchaeales; family Penumbrarchaeaceae; genus JAYEPK01. The sequence goes on from JBLIRK010000009.1 coordinate 59,844, forward strand.
GATTATGTTTTCCCTGGGACTCATCCTTGTCGTCCTTGCCATCTTTAAAATGGGAAAGAGGAACTGAGACGGCACCTTGATCGGACCGGGAGGGCTTCCGGTCCGGTCTATCTGCCTTTAACGAACACCTTCAATTCTCCATCGTCAAGGAGTGCGAGCTCCATTCCAATGTGCTCTGCTGCCTCGAAGATCCTGTCATCCCTGTAGAACTCCCCGTAGACAATCCTCTTGATACCGGAGTTGGCAATGATCTTGAAACAAGTCCAGCATGGAGAAGCGGTTACGTAGAGCTCTCCTTCCAGGAGGGATACACCGTATCGCGCCGCCTGGGCTATTGCATTCTGCTCCGCATGGGCTGTCCTTGTGCAGTGGCCATTCTCGATCATATGCCCCGCCTCGTCGCAGTGGGGCATACCCCTTACGGATCCGTTATACCCTGTTGCAAGTATGGTCCTGTCCCGGACGATTACGCAGCCAACATGCTTCCTGTGGCAGGTTCCCCTTGTGGCCACCTGCTTTGAGATGTTCATGAAATAGACGTCCCAGCTGTCCCTATTCGGAAATTTATCCGCATCATACTGGAGGATGTAGGTACAGTCACCCTTCGGCCGGCATTCTCTCTCCATCGGACACATGTTCCAAGATAAGAAGGACATCGTTATAACAATATCTCTATAGGACGGGATAATTCCATAACCAATTTCTCATAGTAATTATTTCCATGAAATTCAATTAAAAATATATAAAAAAAATTAGGGTAAAGGCACAGGACCGCCGGTCCTTCACGCATTCAATCCGCTCTCCTTACCCTCACCCTGCCAACGAACAATCATTACTGATTATTATTTATGGTGAAAAAAACTATAACTTTTAAAAGGGTATATTTATAGTTTTTCTACAATTGGTTATAATCCCGTGCATAGGGAGGAGCTATACAAAATCCGATGTCAAACAATAAATCCCCGGGAAGCGTTAAGGATGAACAAGGGAGATGATAGAAGATGAGAACCGGGCCTTCTTTGCTTATCATTATCCTCATCACTGCGATGTTCCCGATCCCTGCATTTGGAAACAATGAGTATATCAGTCATACTTCCGGATCTCCTTCCAGAGCAGCCGGAGCGAGCCCTGTTTTGGATGAGTTGCTCGAGGTCTCCCCGGGAGGGGAGACCAGACTGGTCCTATCCCCGGAGGGCGATCACTCGATAGAGGGTCACATTGGGCCAGTCATTGATCCCGATACGATGCTTTACCAAGCATCAGAGCTGCTTCCGGCATGGTTGAGGGGGGATTTCATCAGGAACATGCTCAAGACGGGATCTGCGGGATTGTACCTCGGTGTCGAGCCGAAAGCTTCCTTCGGTGACCTTGACGGGGATGGCGATGACGATATGATAACAGCTGTTGGTGATACGATCTTCTTCTTCAAGAATATAGGCAGACAGGGAAATCCCGTATTTGATTCAGGCGGATTTGGTCTTTATGAGGACGGTTATAAAGCAGTCCAGACTGCATGGGTGAGCCCGACCATATTCGATCTGGATGGAAACGAATTCGGTGATGTGATCTACGGAGATGATGACTATCTCCTGAATTTTCTGATGAATCCGCTTGCGCCGGATGGTCCTACGGAACAATTCGCCGTGATGTATGTCGGAAGCTCCTTCCCACCGACGCATCTATCACCCACGGTGTGGTATATGGACACCGAGGAATTGATCTTCATACTGGGTAGCAAATCCGGAACGGTGTATCACTGGTCTGTTGAACCGAACGTGGAGGACGGCCGGTGGGGTTTCAACATGAACGGAGCTCCCCAGAGGATAGACAGCATCCTGCCCTCGCTGAACATGTCCGCTCCCAGAGCCTGGAATACGCTTACTTCGGAAGGACGAACTATCTCACGCTCTCTTGCGGTAGGCTCGGCGGAGGGTGCAACACGCTTCTTCACCCATTCAGGGGAGCCTGCATCCATGGATGGCTTCGAGTCCGTTCCGGGATATTTCGCGAATGTAGTCTCCACCGCTCCTGCTACTCCAGCACCGGCCGATCTCAACGGGGACAGGGAGCCTGACCTCGTCATCGATAGAGGCGGGAACTTTATGATGGCGTACCCGAATCTCGGATTCGGACCGGAGCCTTACTGGATACCGGACCCTCATCTGCCCGCCTTCGAGATAGAGAACTACGAATCCGCCTTCGATGATCCCCTCGAGTTCTACTACGAGGACAGTATCATCGAATATCTCGAGGCTGTTATCGAAGCACCCGATCCTAGATATCGTGATGAGATAGGCTTCGCATGCGCCTTCACACCTCCTTCACAGCTGCGGGATAACAGACTTGCGGACCTTCTTGCGGAGAATGTCTGGCATATCTACTCCAGGGACCCCCATCTTGAATACGTCCGCCTGGTCGAGCATACGGACGGGAATGCGTACACCACTGCGGCATACAGAGTTCGCGTCGGAGAGCGCATAGTCGAGATGGAAATACCGAGGGAAGCGTATTACTGGGGCATTGTCCATCCCAGGGTGACAGAGGAAATTGTCGCATACATCGATCCCGAGACCGGCGGACAGACAGCCCCGGAGAACGGAGGCAGGTACTGGAGGGAATACCTTTGGGAGCACGCGGACGAGGAGTATCCCCCCGGCCCGGTATATCCGGATGAATGGACCGGACCGAGGGCATATTATCCAAGGAATTCGACACCCCCCTTGTTGAAGGATGTCCTGAAAGATGTGGATATATTATGGGACATGCAGCCCTACGAGTACCCGAGGGGTTTCGACAATCAGGGAGAGGTCAACGATCATCCCTGGAACCTCCGGGATCATGCCGTTGAAAAAGTATCACATTGGGTGGAAAAGACCCTAGTTATCAATCAGCAGGAATCCCCGGACAGCGAAAGACCCAATCAACCGGTCAGGATAGCCCACGGACACAACGGCAACTGCGGCGAGCTCCAGGACCTGACTATAGCCGCGGCAAGATCAGCCCTCATACCATCGAGAGGTGTGCATCTGACGGGTGAGGACCATGTATGGTCGGAGTTCTATCTCGGCGGATGGCACCAGTGGGACAATTACTGGTCGGATTCCGGAGGGGTGGTGGCGAACGATCTGAACTACTGGTGGGGATGGGGAGCCCGGGGAGGCTCCGGTGTTTGGGCATCCGACGGAGCCGGACAGAGCTTCGATGTCGGTGATAGGTACCGCTCTCCGGATGTAAGGGGATATCTCCAGGTCAACGTATTAGACTCTGAGTTCCAGCCCGTTGACGGTGCAAGGGTGGTCGTATTCTCGCACTGGGTCATGGAGAATGCAGTGGACCCTGGTCCCTATCAGGGCCCCCTGCCGACCATCCCGCTCCCTTCCATCTGGAATTACACGGACCAGGATGGTAAGGCGGAATTCATGATATGCAGGCAGAACTTCCATTTCCGGGTCACCTCTGACCTGGGAACCTACGTTTCGGACAAGTTCACAATTGACGAGCAGATCCCCCGGTCCTTCACGGTCCAGCTTCAGGCCTCGAGACCACCAGTTCAGGAATACCAGGAGACCGTTTCGTTCCCGGAGAGCGGAAAGGGCTACCTTCTCTCCGTTGAGGTCCTGGACAGTTATCAGGACCAGAGGGATTTCACGTCAGGAGTACTCTTCCGAAATAGGATGGACAACTGTGAGGTGAAAGTGAGCCTGATCAGCGGAAATGCGGGGGAGAGATCCGGTATGTTGATGGAAGAGGTTTGTTCAGGGGATTCACCTCTCATCAAGGCGTTCATGGACGGAGGACGGAATATCACCGTCTCAATATCGGATGAGGGATCGATCAAGACCCATTCCAGAGTTAGGATCAGGGTCTTCGAGCTTGAGGGAGAGACAGGATCAGTGAAAGATGTGATCCCGGCCAATCCGGAAGGTCCGGGAGGAAGCGGATTTCAGTTGAATGAATTCACTCCTTTAAAAGGATGGCTGCTCTATCCCGATGAGGATCTGGATCCGGATTCGACCACTGGTTGGATCGGAACGGAAATGGGCGATGTTGATGTCGAGGTTTACAAGGACAAAGGTGCTCCCGAAGGGGTTTACTCATGGGAGACCAGCAGGTTCGGTGGATCTCCGGCCGGTATAAACCGGTTCAGTTTCAATCTGCAGAAGAACGGGGGGGAATCCTTGATGTCCGTAACCATGGACATCCGGATGAAGGATGAAATAGGACCCAGATGGAGCAGTCTTGTCGGAAACGGAACGATACCATGGGGATCTGTCACCGAAATGGGAGCGTTGTATGATCATCCCAGGGGAATGTTCAAGGCGATATCGTGGATCAACGACGAGCTGGTATGGAGTGCGGATTCCGAGATCGCAGGATATCACAGGATCTCGAAACCAGTGGATACGTCCCGTTTCACATCCGGGGCAAAGAACATTAGGCTGACCGCCTGGGACGAGGTCGGAAACATCCAGACGCTCGTATACAGAGCGGTGTTCGATCCCGTGTCCCCCTGGTCGGAGCTCTCCTCCCCCATCCCCGGACAGAAGCTTCCCGATGATTCCCTTCCGGTGAAAGGTATCATCGGAGATGACGTGGAGGTTGTCTCCTTCGTGATTTCAGTGGAGGATCGGCAATGGGACCTTGCGGATCAAGTTGATGGTGCCGGGACTGTGGATACCGTTATCGACCTGCTCATGGACCCCGGGGAGCTGAACGTGGAGGTGAACATCACCGACAACGTAGGTCTATGGAACAGCACGAGATTCTCAATAACCGTTCTTCCCCCTCCCGATGTACTTCCTCCGTCCGTTGAGATCGAATCACCAGATGATGGGGCTGAGATACAAAAGGGTGAGGTGTTACGATTCAGGGGCACCGCCTTTGACAGTTCCGGTCTGGATTCACTAGTATTAACGGCAGGCGCCTACCGGGCGGACCTCATTCCGGTTCTGATAGGCAAGACCTTTGCGCTGGATGTCGATACTTCAACCTGGAGTACGGGTCAAAGGGAAGTTGTGCTCAGGGCCGTGGACAATGCGGGAAATATAGGAACGGACCGATTGGACATAACAATCTTGGACGAGGAGCCAGCCTTCATTGACAGGGAAAGCCCCGAGATCATCATAATGGACCCTCATCAGGGAGCATCCATTCAGCTTGGATCGTCCTTCATAATTCGAGGTAGAGTGACCGAGGACAGCGGAGAAGCGGACCTGTTCCTCTCGATTGACCAGGGAGAGTCCTACGTGGACATAACGGACCTCATGGGAGGGGATCTCTCATTTGAGATAGGGATCGAAACCGGGGATATACTCAACACCTACGATGACATCTCCCCGCAGCTTCTCTTCACCGAAGCCTCGGACCATGACATCATTCTGAGGGCGGTCGATGGTTCCCGGAGGGAGGATACCTTTGATCTTGCCGTCTCGATCGTGGATGTGACGATCCCCGAGGTCGGATCGGGGAGCGCAGCATACGACGAAGAATCAGGAGGGATCACCGTAGCCCTTGAGGCGGATGACGACTCCATGGTGGCGGGAATGGAGATCAGAGTAGAGAACGATGATGGGATTGCCGCAAGAACCGGCCGGATCCCCTTCGGGGAACTACGGGAGTCTGAAGGAGTCTTCGCTGCGGAATGGAGAGCGGAGGGACCCTTCGAACCTGGCGATTACCAGGTCATCGTCGAGGTGGCGGACGCCTGGGGAAACACCGCATTCAAGGAGATGACCGTAAACGTACCAGAGGAAAAAGGGGAGGAGGAGAGCTCATTCCCTCAGCTCTTGGTGATCGGTCTGATACTGTTGGTCATCATACCTATTGCTCTCTACGGAGCGGTCCGTTTGAAAAGGTTGAAGCCAAGATGAGCCATAAACTAGACAATCAACCATAAATATTCACAAAACTTTAAATTCGGAGATTGCCATGATGGGTGGGGGGGAAATGCAAATCCCCTACCACTTCAGAGGGAGCAATTCCCATTGGAGGGATGGCCGTGGGATTCAAGTCCATAATCAACGAATATATGAATAAATACGACAAGAGGGGTCAACAGTCCGGAAATGTAGAGAGAGAGATTGAGGTTCAGGAAGCTCCTGTTCAGGTTGACACCAACCCAGAGGATGAAGAGCTCAGAAGGATACTCTCCACTCTAAAGACGAACATCAAGATCATCGGTTGCGGGGGCGGCGGCTCCAACACCATCAACAGGATAGTGGAAGAGGGGATCATAGGTGCGGATCTTTATGCCATCAATTCCGATGCGCAGCACCTATTAACCATACATGCTCCACACAAGCTGCTGATCGGGAAGAGGACGACAAGGGGGCTCGGAGCGGGTGCCAATCCCAAGATAGGGAAGGAATCGGCGCTTGAAGCCGAAGAAGAGGTAAGGGCCGCCCTGATGGGTGCCGACATGGTTTTCGTGACCTGCGGCCTCGGCGGAGGAACGGGAACCGGATCCGCCCCGGTCGTTGCTGAAATCGCAAAGCAGCTTGGGGCACTCACCATTGCCGTTGTGACGAAACCCTTTGCAGGCGAGGGAGAATCCAGGATGGAGAATGCCGAATGGGGCCTAGCCGAACTCGAGGAGAACTCCGACACGGTCATCGTAATACCCAACGACAAGCTCCTGGAACTTGTCCCCAGGCTCCCCCTGAATGCAGCCTTCAAAGTTGCCGATGAGATATTGATGAAGGCCATCAAGGGAATCACCGAGATGGTCACAAAGGTGGGTCTCGTGAACCTTGACTTCGCCGATCTGAAGACCATAATGAAGGGAGGGGGCGTTGCCGTAATTGGCATCGGAGAATCCGACGACGGCAACGAGAAATCCATCAAGGCCGTCGAGGAGGCCATAAACTCCCCGCTCCTTGAATACGACATCTCCTCTGCCAACGGCGCGCTGATCTGTGTCACGGGAGGGGAGGATATGACGGTTACCGAGGCCGAGGTAGTGGCGGATTACATAAACGAGAGGATCAACCGCAACGCTTCCATCATCTGGGGAGCCTACATCGATCCGGAGCTAAGGGGAGCCATCAGGGTAATGCTCGTTCTGGTTGGTGTCACCTCGGAGCAGATCTCTGGAAAGTCCGTCGGACGTTTCGGAGAAAAGGAGAGGGGCTATACTAGACGAGAGGACCGTTTCGGCGTCCAGTTCATCAGATGAAGGGTGATATCTCATGCTAAAATGTCCCCGGTGCGGGGAGGAGAACAAGGACAGAGAATTGTACTGCGCAGGCTGCCAGACAAGACTGCCATCCATTTCTGCCTTGAGATCGACGATTAGGTCCGGACTGGAATTCCTTGACAGCAAGGACTACAGAAAGGCTCTTGACAAGTTCACCGATGTTGTCCGCCAGAACCCGGGCGACCTGGATGCCTGGTTCCTCATGGCGGCCACCAAGATCAAAATGGGCAAGGGAACCGAAGCCTGGGACGATCTTGCTGAGGTCGGATTGGCAGAGGAGACCGGAAGGTGCTCCCACTGCCGGGGCACGGGAAAATGCAGGGAGTGCGGCGGAACCGGAATATGCATCATGTGCAGGGGAACCAAGAAATGCTCCTACTGCGGCGGCCAGGGGATCTGCCCGACCTGCAGGGGGCAGAAGTCCGACGACTGCAACCACTGCAAAGGCACCGGTGAGTGCATCAGGTGCAAGGGTAGCAAGGAATGCAATTACTGCAACGGCTACGGACACTGCTCACACTGCAAGGGCACGGGCAGCTGCTCCTTCTGCGGCGGAACTGGCACAGGACACAACCTCCTTCTCACCAATGTCTCGAGGGAGTTCCACGAGCTAAAGGAATGGTTCACATAGATTCAAAAGGATCTCAAGCATCCTTCATCTTTTTCAGATCGAGATGGACCTTCCGTATTTCAGCCATCTCTTCATGTCACCGTGTTTGTCCTCGTCGATCTCCATTGACCTTCGGTCGATCAGATAGATGGCCCTCTTTATCGCAATCCCTTCCTCGAAAAGGGCCTCAGCCTCCTCCTTCCGGAGCGGGTCCGTCCTGAGGTCCTCCTTGATCTCATTGAAGCGATCCACGAGCATGGGGCGAGCTTTATCCCTAAAGGTCCGGTCCTTTGAAGCCCTCTCTATGATCTCCTCCACATTGGACCATTCTCCGCCGAAAAGTATGAAATTCAACCTGCGCTCACCTATGAATGACATCGGGCGCTCCAGCTTGGCCAGGATCTCTGTGCAGTACTCCCTTGATGAGGTCCGGCAGTCGCCTTCCATACTCCATACCTCTTCTCGGATTGTGTCCTTGGTTCATAAGGATTGGGATAAGTAAGTATAAACTTTTATAGTGGGAGCAAATATCCCGTTTTGCCAACGTGCAGCGGTGGTAGCTCAGTTGGGAGAGCGTCTGACTGAAGATCAGAAGGCCGGGTGTTCAAGTCACTCCCACCGCACTTCACACTCAACAGGAAAAAAAAGGAGTTGCGAAGATGGGAGACACGCTTTACGACATCGAGGTATTCCAGGGGACAAGCTATTTTCTGGCAAAGATCATAGCGCACGAATCCAAGGAGAAGCCCATCAGGGAGTACAAGACAAATACCCTGGAGGAGCTTCTGGAGAACATCGCAAAGGACATTCTCGAAGAGAACGAGTGAACTATCCTTTCCCCATCCAGTCCCTTATCCTCTGCTTCTGCCTTGCCGATAGATAGTATTCTATGCTGCCCGAGGACATCCTCTGGGACAGTGCTCCCTTGAGAATTAGGAGCGAAGTCTCCCTAGCGAGTTTGGAATATGAGAGCCCGGTTTCCTCCATCAGCTCTGATTCGGACATCTTCCTCCTCTCCAGCAGGGCTTTCGCGATCCTTATCTGATACCTGTTCATGACCAGAGGTCCGTCAACAAAGGAGCCCACGGTGGGCAGGAATCTGACATGGAGTCCGTCCGGAACGGACCTGATATGTCCCTCGGCCTCCAGCTTGACCAGGGTTGTGATGAGGTCCTTTCTGGATATGGAGATGGAATCAGCCAGCTCCTTCAATCTGATCGTAGGTCTGTCCTGGATCTCCGAGAGCACCACTTCATCCTGGGGCTCCCCGTTCTTGTGCACGACCGTTTGAATGGCATAGGATGTCTTCTCGACGAGGAGAAGGGCCGCTCCCATCATCAATAGAAAAACGATGACTGCGAAAAATAGCAGCAACCAGGGGAAACCGCCGTTCCCTCCGTTTCCCGCTTCCGGCGCCTGGGGCTTTTCGACCTCGATGGACATTCCGGATTCACCGAAGAAGAATTCCGTATTGTTGGTGAGCAGGGTGCAATAGATCAGGAGTGTGCCGTTGAGCCCCGAGATATCGAACTCGAACTCCCCGTTGGCGGCCCCTTCGATATTCTGGGATACCCTATTTCGTTTATCGTTCTCCTCAATGATCAATACCTGGGTCTGGTCCGGAAGAAGACTGCCAGGAGATGATGTGATATTCATCACAACCCATTCATGGTCGATGTGGACGATTCGGAAATCCAAGGTGGGGTCCCTGAAGGAGGAATTGCTCACAACGTAGAACGTCCAGTTGTAGCTCCATTTGATGCCCATTCCGAACTTTTCGTTCCTGAACCTCACTTCGACCTCATACTTACCGGTATCCCGGTTCCAGGGCCTCCCTGCGAACCTTCCAGTTGAATTGAAGGTAAGACCGTTGTGCATGGTGACGAAGAACGGGATCGACCGGTTGAAAGAATAGACGGTCCATGGGGGGTCCTCCTCGTCCACCTCGATATCGATGAAGAAGGGCTCTCCGGCCACAAGGACCTCCGGGAATTCGGAGAGCAGCTTGACCGGGGCATCGAGGATGTCCACATTATGGTCCAGGGTCTCGGACTCCCCCCGGCCGTCCTCGATCCTGATGCTGAATGTCACGGTACCCCAGACGTTCTCCGGATGCCAGAACACGATACCGCTCTCGGGATCGATCGACGCGTTCTCCGGGCCGAAGGTTAGTGAATAAGCAGTAAGTCCGTCACCCTCGTCCGGGCTGTCGAAATCAAGCTCCAGCGGTTCATATTCCTTTGCGGTACTGATCGAGGGGGGGATCAGGAGCGGGGGTTCGTTCACCACCGTTATGTTCCATACGGTCCAGGCTATGCCCCCGCTCATATCGTCAAGTGTAAGATTGAAGGTCCAGTTCCCCACATGCAGGTTGCCCGGGATTCCGGAAACGGTGCCGTTCCTGCCCACGGATGCCCAGCCGCCCTCAACGGGGCCTTCCATATCGAGCGTCAGGTTCCATTTCTGACCATCCTCGAGCGGGTCGAATTTGGAGATGTACAGGGTGCGCTCCCAGGCCATTGGAGCCACCGATATCTCGATCAACCTCGGAGGTGTGTTGTTTACCTGGACGGATATGTTCACGGAGGCATTGCCGTCCAAGGTGGAGATGTTGACGGTGAAGTTGTCATACCCCACATCGTCGTTCCCCGGAATACCTGAAATGGTCCCATTGTCATAGGACAGCCATGACGGAAGGGAGATGTAATCGAATGTTATGTTGTCACCGTCGGGATCAACCGCCGCTATGGTATGCTCGAACGGTTCGTCCTCAACGGCCGTAAGATTGAATTCCTGGGCCGGAAAGTAGGGGGAACTGCCGTCTTCCCTGGTCCGCTCACCTTCTGAAAATACCGGAGCGAGAAGGAGCAGTATAGTGATAACGGCCGCTGTGCCTTTCCTCATGGACCCACCCTTTCACGGGACAATGTCCAGAATATCGAATTCAAGCTATATAATTTCGGAACGGGAAGGGCGGGAAAGGCTGTCCCATTCCCAAGTTTACTCCAGAAGCTTTTCCAGTTCCTCCTCACCCAGGTCCGGGTACTTCTCCTTCAGGATCTTCGAAAGGGCGTCGTGGTATTCCCGCAGGACCTCTCCCTTTCCCATGCTCTTCCTTCTGAGCCGCAACCATCTGGTATTGAGAGGGCCCTTGTAGCTCTCGTTCACCTGCTCGAAGATGTTCTCATTGTAGAGGGACAGCAGGAACTTCGTGATCTTCTTCTTGCTTATCCTCTTCCTTCCGTCGTATATGAGATCGGTCATCTCGTTGATGCTCGGGTTATCGTGCCTGGTAATGATATCAATAAATTTTCCGGCAACGAAGTCCCTCTTCTTCGGGTCTTCTATATATCCCCATTTCTTCAGCAGTGTGGAGGCTTCCTCCATCAGGTCCTTCTCATCCCGGTCAACCGATGCCCGCTCTATGAAATAGGCGATGTAGGAGCTTCTGTTCTCCGGGTCCTCCTTGATGTCCACTATGTCCCCCTGGAAGGATTCCATGAAGGATTTGAAGGAGCTGAAACCGCATTTCTCCTCGGAGAAAGAGGGATCAAGACGCTTGAGATCCATCTTCAATTGCGATAGGAGCACCCCCATCTCCTCGGCCTGCAGGTTCCTGGAATATCGGAGCAGAAGCTCCCTTGCGTGCTTCCTCTCCATCTCCGGGTCGTTCTCCATCGAGATATCCTCCTCGGGGCGCCCCATGAAGCTCTCAAGGGATTTGTAATCGTTACAGACCTTTTTCACGACATGTCCAACGGAGGAATCGAAACCTATTATCAAAACCCTTTTTCCCCTCTTCCTTATGGATTGGATCAGGGGGATGAAATCCGAATCCCCGGATCCGATGATGTAGGTGGAGATGGTATCGTAAAGTTCCATGTGCTCCATGAGATCGATGGCCAACTTCACATCCGAGCCGTTCTTTCCCTGGACCGTTGTCTCGGGGAGATGAGTGAGCTCGAAACCGTTGTTGCTGAGGTCCGACTGGTACTGGGAGAACAGGGGATTGGACCAGTTAGCATAGGCCCTCTTGACCAGTACATTTCCCAGAGTGTTTATAAAATCGATGACCGGTGTCAGTTTCAAGGGCTTCTCCCGGGATGGATAGACCCTATCGGCGGATACCGCAAGGTTCTCGAAATCGAGAAAGACGCCTATGGTTTCCTCTGTCATGCAAATACCAACGGCTCACCCATACTGTTCTTAAATGATAATCATTTCTTAAGCACCCATGTGAACCGAGTCAATTACAATTTGCTTATTGGTTCAAACTATTCCCTTAAAAGAAATGAAAAAATATCTTAACTTCCTCTTGTCAATTTTTTTCCGTTTCGGAAGTTCGAGGCCCAGCATAATTAGATCGTCAATTATAAAACTCATTATGCGGGCCATTTTTTAAGAATATGTTTAGTAATGGTATCTTAAAAAATGGTAGCGGGGAATAGATTTGAACTATTGGTCTTCGGGTTATGAGCCCGACGGGATATCCTGGCTACCCCACCCCGCTGTCCGTTGGCGATAGCACCATGAGTGAACGAAACCACCCCTGGGCATTGGCTGATATAGAGCAGGTATTAATAAATCTTTGGGGAAGCTCATCGGCCGGTGAATGGCCTGGTATCAGAATCCCGACCAGATACCCAGGAATAATATATTCCGAAGGGATTCATCGTGACGGGTAAGAAGAATGAAGAACGGTTCCACAAGGATATTTCTCGTTGGTCTTTTACTGTTCATCACATTCTTTATTGCCCCCCTTACCGACCTGCGGTTCTCCTCAGGACAAGATGGAGTCCCGACCCGGGCTGAAGTGCCTTATACCTTCAATGCAACGGAGGATGAGCCTTTCAACGGATTCCTGCAGAATGTCAACATCT
>JBLIRK010000010.1:0-71501 GCA_048569615.1 Thermoplasmatota archaeon
CATCTCCGGCGATCACCGCCGAAGTGTTCTCCTTTATCAGCCGGTCGAGGGCACCCCTCATGCCGATCATCGTGATCAGCATCCTCGTGTGGTATCGATCAAGCCACGGAGAGCTGCCGGGATCGGGATACAATTCCGGGAAGGATCCTATTAAGTCCCCTTTTCCGAACAGCCATTCCAGAGTTATCCTTGTCACGCTGGATATCACGTCGGAATCGAAGCATATCGGTATTGACAGGGATTTGGAGATATGATACTGAACGGCGGATGTCTCAATGCCGTAGGTCCCATTGACGAGGATTAGTGTCGGTTCCTTTTCAAGCTCCTTTATCCTGGGTACCTGCAGCAATCTGGGTGCGATCCACCTGACCAACCGATGAAGAACGTGTCTTTCAACCCTGTTCCTGACCTCCTTTAGGGATTCATCCTCGTATAATTGATCCACCTCCGCCTTCTCCATGATGTCCAGGTGTTCGTATATCTCAAAGTTCTTCAATACGGCCTTGTCAAGGTTCTCCTCCCAGATATTTATCAGATTCTCGCACTGGAACCTTGGCTCCCCTATGTCCTTCAATTCCCATTTGAACCTATCCATTATGGTGTTTATCGATCCTCTCAATCTCAGGAGGTCTCCAATCCCTGAAAACGCCTTATCCAATTCATCCCGGCGGAGGTCGAACTGGCTCTCGAGGAGTATCTTTACCTTCTCAACAAGCTCTACTATCATGAGCTCCTTGACGGAATGCTTGAAGTTCTCGATGTCACGTCGGTTCTTTTTATCATTGAAGAGGGAGTGTACACTGATCCTTGCATCGTCGTACTTGATCCCCGGCACGATGCACAATCTTGCAAGGAGTTGAACGTGGAGCCAGCGGATCTGAACCAATAGCGATCGTGTGGCCTTCAAATATTCCTGGTTGTTGCACAGCAGCTCTTCGATAATCCCGGGTCCGATCACATCCCTTGCAATGATGATATCGGTCATTCTTTCGGAGATCGATGCATCTATGCTGTCGCAGGCATCTTCCCGACCTTCTTTCCTTGCCCTTTCAAGCTTCCTCTGAAGCTCTATGATATCCTGCTGGCTTCTCTCCAACCAGATAGAAAGGGCCCTTTCGACATTCTCACGGGAAATGCCCGCCGGTTCAGGTCCATTAATCCGCAGGTTTGTGCTCCGCAATTCATGGGGATCGGAAATCCCTGCGGAGATCGATCCCCTCCTCCTTGATATCTCAAAAAAAGCGCTGTCCCTGTATTGGTCCTCCACCATGAGACCTTTGTCCGCAAACGGGCTTATGACGTGGTCGGAAGCAAAGGAGAGCGTCTCATCCAGACTTCCGGTGTTGTCCAGTTTCAAAGTACCTGTCAGCATGGCCATCCTGGATATCTGGTCATGGATGCGTCTTATGCTCTCGAACTTGCTTCGGTACCGCTGAGCGCCTCCTCTGGATACCCCTGCTCTCTCTCTACCGGCATAGCGCTGATAATGGACCTCCGGATCCTTTACGGTGGATATCATCCAAACGATGTTTGCAGCCTCAAAATACTTGACAGGGATCGTGCCCGGAACAAGTGGCACACCCTCGATCACTGCCGATCTGTTCTTTGATATCAGACCTTCGATCAAACCTACGACGCCTACCATTGTCATCAGGGAGTGGATGTAGTACCATTCCATATTCGGACCTTCGAAAGAGGAGCCAAAGAGCTCGGGAAAAGCTGACCTGGCCCTCTCATCCCCGATCCCCCAGGATATCACCCTCCGAACCACCCCTCTGGCAATAACATCGGTGGATGCATAGATCGGAAAGGAGAATTCATCGGAGATGTGCTGGGAGATCGTGGTCTTCCCGGTACCTGAGGTCCCGCCAACCAGTACTATGGTAGGTTTGGAAAGGTCCTTGAGCCTGGGCGCATTGCTGATCCTGCGGTAGATGAACCTGAGCAGCCCGTGGAGGGCCTCCTCAGTGGTCCTTTCCCTTATATCATCTACAAGCGTTGATGAATAGAGCGCACCGGACTCATCCCTGTAAAGCTTTCTGAACATATCGGCCATGTGAAAAAGTCTGTCGGCGATATCTTCCGTCCTTCTCTCCCAGTTTTCTATCCTTTTTGAATAATCACCGGATAGGCGGCCCTTTCCCATGCGGTCAATACTCTCCGCTGCGATCCTAAGTTCATCGACGCTGGTCATTTTCCTTACAAGGTCATCGACCCTCGCTTTTCCAACATCGCATTCATCCAGAAGAAAGCGTTTCATAACGTTCCTCTGCTGGCAGAAAAAAACTTCCTTCATTCTTTTTCGAGCCCAAAAGATGTCGTTTCCCCGTTCCAATCCCTCGATTAGCTCCTTCACAATACCTCTGGCATCATCGTAGTTGTGGTCCTCGGTAGCCGCCAGAAGACATGTCACCTCGTTCTGGATGAATCCCAGATCTGCCTCGATCTCGTGTGTATCGCTCAAGACGGATAGGTTCTCTCGGATCAATGCCTCTATGATCTCGTCCGGGACAAGATCGGCAGTTGTTGAATTGGGTTCGGAAAGACCTGCCCATATTTCTTTTTCAAGGGCGATCCTTTCAACCTCGAGCGTCCCTATCCAGATACCCCCAACATATAGTCATATTCATATCATAGAGTGCAATTGCAATTGAAACAGAACCTGTTGATATTACATCCACTGTTCTTCTATAATAATGGTACGGAGTATCTCTTTCTCTCAGAAAATATTGAGATGGGCATATGGGTTCTCGTATAAATGGAAGCGCTCGTATCTTTATCGATTGATACTGCCCTAAATGGGAGTGATATAGACAAAACGTGCTTTTTCATTTCTTCATCGATCTTGAACCTGCCTTCGATCATGTTATGATTTCAGGTATCTGATTCCGAAGCATCGACATTGCTGGTTCCCCCCTGAGCGGCTAATTAAAAATACAGCTAAAGGAAGCGGGAAAAGAGACCACGTCAGGACAGGACCATGAAAAAGACCAGGTAAACAAGGGAGTTCAGAACGGTCAGAGGAAAGCCGATCCTTATGAAATCAAAAAAGGTCAGAGTGTCCCCCGTCCTTTTCTCGGCATTCTGGACTATGATCACGTTGCTTGCAGCACCGATCAAGGTCAGATTTCCCGCTATCGTGCTCCCTGCGGCAAGTGCAATGAGCTCCCTTGATGATACCCCGAGCTCTGCAAGCATCGGCATGTATAGGGCGACCAGCGGAACGTTCGAGATGAGCTGGCTGGCGAGAATGCTGACCAGAAAGACCATGGGAATCGAGGTGAGAGATGAGAAAGAACTTTCGAGGATGTCCTGGAAGAAACCGGTGTTCCAAACAGCCCCCATGAGTATGAACATCGAGACAAAGAAAAGGAGGGTATGCCAGTCGATTGACCGGACAAGCTGAAATCTCGACCTGTGGAGAAGAAGGATGGGGGCCATTGATATCAGTGCGATGTACGTTAGCCTGATGTCGCCTCCAATGTCGAGGAAGACAAGGATGATCTTGACCAGGATCAGGAAAAACATGATGGAAAGTGATACTCTGGAGAGCAGTGCCAGCCTTCTGTCCTTCAGAGGCTCGGGTTTCAAAGGCCTCAACTCCTTCCTGAATTCGTCCCTGAAGAATAACCTCAGAAGCAGATAAGCGGTGAGAAGATTGATGATCGTGGGTATGAAGAGGTATCCGGCGAATTCGACAAAGGGATTCTCCACAGTGCCCTCCAATGCTATCAGAAGGTTCTGGGGATTTCCGATGGGGCTCATGACACTTCCGATCGTGATCGAAAATGCCAAGGCAAGGAGCATCAACTTCGGGGAGATCCTATTTGCCTTGGAAAGAAGGAGTACAACGGGAGTTCCGATGATTGCCACGGTGTCGTTCATGAGAAAGGCCGATGAGAGTCCCATCAAGAACAGGACCGAGACCACAAGCATATCCACGCTTCCAGCCTTCCTGAAGATCCTTTCGGAGACCGATGAAAGGTAACCGCTGGAATCCAGTGCCTGACCGATAACGAATACTCCGAACAGAAAGAGGATGACATCGAGGTTCACGGACCTCAGCGCATCCAGAGGTGATATCTGAAAAGTGACGATGACGGCGATTGCCCCTATTCCCATTATCTGCCATATAGCAAGCTTGAACCTGCCCACCCGCCTGAACATGATCATAATTATGACCGCGGCCAGAATTAGGAGAGCAATCACGAAGGCCGTTCAGATATCGTGGTCTATAAAAAACTTTCATGTTAGTTGAATACCTCCTTTCTCAACCGATCAATGGGATCCAGGGGGTCCACTAAGGTTCTGTATGTGAACTCTCAGGTCCCGGTATGCTCCTTTCTCCACTTCTCCCATTCCTCCCACCTCTTCCTAAGATCATCCGGAACCGCCTTGACCCCGGACCTCTCTTCCCACTGGACAAGAGAATTGAGCCTCTGCATCGCATTGGAGGATTTGAACATGAAGACGAAACCCAGTGGAAAACCCACAAGTGTGATCACCACTGTTACGGGAAAAATGAAGACCAGATCTTGAATGAAAATGATGAGCGGGAGCATGAGCATCATCAACACCACTCCACCGGTTGCAAGGACTATGGTTATCACTAGCTGCTGGGTATTGGAAAAACGGGTCCATTTCCGTATTTTATCCAATTCTTCCTTTCTCACCGGTTTTGGTCCACGTCTCATGAAAAACCATTTCGGTATTTTATAGTACTTTGGCAGAATGTCCTTCCCGGTACTGACCTCGTCTGCCAGTGCCGCCCGCATCTTCAACTTGTGGAGGTCGATATCGCCCGCTCCCATCTTCGCGAACAGCAGGATTATCAAAATGATGCCGCCCATGATCAAAGCGGGGCCAAGGACAAAGAGCGGCCAGAAAAGGGTACCGGTCGCCAGCACAATGATCCCTCCGATAAAACCGATCAACCCTCCGATGAGGGCGATGGTGTTCCTTACCGGATTATATTTCCGGAAGGCCTTCATTGCCTTTTCCAGCTCCTCCTTTGAAACTGGATCGAACTTCACCTTCTCCTGCTCGATCTTCTCCTCCTTTTTAATATCCTTTACACCTACGTGCTCCCCTTTGGAATGCGCGTTTATGATCGACAGAGATGCCCTGGTCTTCTGTACCTCAATTGCCTGTTTCGCCGCATGGTAGAAACATAGAAATGTTGGAAATATCAGCAAAATGGAAACACATACCCCTGCCACCCTCCATACAAGGTCCAGACCATCCTGGATCAGGGCCGTCATGAACGGGACAAAGATCAGGATGAAGAACACCGCTCCAACGATGGTTCCCCACTTCTGGGACGGGGTCATGACCACCGACTTCTCGTCCTCACTTTCAAGGTATTTCGAGATCTTCCTCTGCTCCGTGCTCAGAACGGGCAGGTCGGACCACTTCTCGAGGAAGGCTCTGGGGCACCGCGAGAAGAGCTTTCGGAACTCCTCCAGGTTCTCCTTGCTCTGTCTCCTCGACGCTTTGCCCCACGGGATCTCGAGCCTTCTCCCGTCCTTCAGCTTGATCACGATCGAGTAGAAAGGATCGGGATCCTTCTTTCCGTCGGGATATTTCAATCCCGGTACGAACTGCGGAAAGATAACCTCGATATCCCTGTACTCGATGAAGCGGGGATGGCCCTTTACCAGCCTGGTCACGGCCGAATAGGAGGTCTGAATGCCGGTGGACGTGACCTTGAACCTGCTCTGAATGAATAAAAATGGGAACAGGAGGATCAGCATAAAAAGGATAGACCCCGAAACTGCCAGCATGTAGAACAGGGGATCCCTGAGCAGGGCTTCGGTCTCCTTCCAGGGGTAGGTGTCATTGTGAAGGGCTGCAAGAAGGATCCAGGTGGCAATGCAGATGGCGGCCAGAAGCCTCATGCTCTTCAGGAAATTGTTATCCATCTGGGAATGGTGCATGTAGATAGGCTTGCCACTCACCTCCGTCATTTATTCCCCTCCTCCTTTATCGGCTCCCCTCTCTCGTCGTAATAGACAGGACCGTCCTTCCTGAATTTGACGAGAATTGTACCTATGATCATCACCATTATGAAAACGATGAAGGGAACACCGATCACCGTGATGAACCATATCGGGTCCAGGGGCTCCTCTGTGTAGATATGGACCGATTCGTCCATGGGAGTGTATCCGTGGTCGGTCCATGATGCGACATAGTAATAATAGCCTGTATAGAGGCTGACATTCCCATCCTCGTAATGGAACACGTCGAAATCCACCTCGGCAACCAGGACCCAGTCGTCGTTCTCGTAGCGGTATATCTCATAATGATATACGGGATTCTCATCGACATCCACCGGCGGCTCCCAATCAAGGTGCACCTTTCCATCCTTGAAGGACAAGGTCAGGTTCCTTGGTCTGGAATCATAGGGGGTCACATCGATGTAATTGCCGTAATCCTCAGAAGTATTGAAGACCCTGCTGAATCCCGAATTGCCCAGATGGTCGTACCATTCTATCTGATATTCATACACAAGTGATCTGTTGATCTCCCTGTCGTAGATCCTTGTGTCCTCGAAATTGGTCCTCCCGTATTCCACCATCCGACCTTCAGTGTCGTTCCTGTAGAGAGTAAAACCTTTCACGAAAGCTCCGTCGACCGGGACGTCGTAGGACCATTGGGCATCCCGCCATCCGTAATAGGGTTCGACCTCTAGCTCCGTGATCTGCCCCCGGGTGTCTGTATCCGTGAAGCGGTAGATCCTGTCGAAGCAAAAGAGTATGGAGCCGTCGCTCATCACGAAGGGCAGGTTCCACGTATATCCCTGGATATGGGTTCTGAAATCCATCTTGAAGTTCCAAATCACCTCGCCTGTGTACGGGTCCACCTTCGATAGGCTCTCGCAGGCAACAAGAAGTGTGTAGTTGCCGAAAAGGCTTGGCCTGACATTTCTCTCACCCAGCTCTATGCTCCAATCCAGGGTTCCATTCGGCAGGAGGCAGTGAAGGTCCCCGGAATTCCCCTCCCCGATAAAGATGCGGCCGTCGGGACCCACCTCGACATGGGACCACCAAAGATATTCGAGATCCCTGCAGTGCCTCAGGATGTTGCCTTCCATATCGAACCATACGACCGTGTCGTTTATGCCGACCATCTCTCCGTTGCCGATGGGAAACGGCCCGCTGTAAAAATACTGGTCCTCGCCGTAATCGATCACCTCATAGCTCCTGTTCAACAGGTCGATCTTGACAAGGTCCCCCCACGCGAAGAAGCATATCCTGTGCTCCCCCACGAAATGCAGATCGGAGCTTACGGTCCTGTCGAGCACCAAGGTCCAGTTAACTGTACCGTTGGGGAAAAAGGAGAAGAACGTCCCCTTCCAGGTGACCGCCAGGATGTTCCCGAACTTATCCTGCAAAGGTTGGGAATACACACTCCCGTTGAGCCGGTAGGACCATTTTATGGTCCCGTCGGGCCGAACCATTCTCATCCGACCCATAGAGCCTAATACGATATATCCGTCCCGACTCAGATTCAACATCGGCCTCGAATTGATCGTGGACCCAATCTCCGTGCACCACCTTTCATTTCCCTCCTTGTCAAAGGAATAGAGATGTCCGTCCATCCCTCCGACTATCACGTCACCGTTCACCCCTTCTATTGGGCTTGATTCGATGGCACCGTCAAGGGTCAGGTCCCATTGCAGCTCCCCGCTGCTTCCTATCTTGTAAAGCCTCATGAGGCCGAGATAGATATTGCTCCCTTCATCCAATGCAACCTTGCTGTCGAGGTAAACATAACCGATCTCGTAATCCATCAGGGACTCCATGTGGGAGTTCATGTAGAGGTTGTCTACGGGCCATACCCGCGTTTCGGTGAGCAGCTCCCCCTCAACGCTCCACCTCTGCAGTATGGAGCCGTTGCCCAGAAGGAAGAAGCTGCCGTCGCCCGCATCTATGATGTTGCTGGAGATCCCTCCAACAACGGACCCGGACCAGACATGCTCCATATCCTTGTCAAAGCACATTATCTCACCAACCGAGCCGTTTCCCATATCGGTTATGAGGATATTTTCACCGATTATCCGAATATCAGTGGTGGACCTCGGCAGGGCTTTCTTGTGAGATATCCTGTTGCCCTCGAGATCATAAAGGAAGATCAGGTTCTCCTCGTCGTAGTCGGCCATCAGCCTGTAGTAAATCATCCTCCCGTCCCTACCCCCCATCACCATCTTCTGGGAATAGTCGTCGATGGGGATCCTCCAGAGATAGTTCCCATCCCTGTCGATCCTCACTGCAAAGGATACCTCGGTTTCTCTGTCCTCCTCGGTTATGATGATCGATCCATCGTAGAGCGGTTCGAAATTATTCCAAGGGAGCCCCTGGAACTCGAACCAGGAAGAAAGCTTCCCCCCGCTGTCCAGCTTCATGAAAAGACACGGTTCCGCCCCGTATATGCCGTAGCGGTCATCATCGTAGAGAACAAAGGAGACTCCGCCGTCCTCATCCATCCGGAGGTCCCTCCGGAGTTCGTACTTGCGGTTGTCATAGTCCCCGGAATCATTGCCGATACCCTTCATGGTAACCGGGCTAACGCGGAATGTCCAATCTACCTCTCCCTCCTGGCCTATGCAGCTTATCTTGCCGCTGCTCTGCCAGTATATTATCCTGTCATCGAACGCCTTGAAGGACCCTTCGTAGGAATATCCGCCGCGGAACAGCTCCGAAGCGCTTCCGTTTGGCCGAATGATCTCAAGTTTGTCCGAGGCCACCACCAGATTTCCATTTGGAAAAATATGGTACTGAAGATAATCCACCTCGTGATAATAACGTCTCCATAGGACCTTTCCGTCCTCATCCACGCATGCAAGACAGCCCGTTTCCGTGAGTGGGTATGACCTTCCATACGGACCAGCCAGTACCTCCATTATATCGCCCCCCACTTCCCTGGCAAATGAATACCCGGTGGGTGTGACCGGCTCCACGGTCGTTCCGGGCGTGTCAGCTGCGGCGACTTCGTTTACATCATAGGGGATAAGGAAGGCTGTGAAGATCAATGCAAGCAAGAGCACTGTAAGTGATCTCCTCTCGTACTCCCCCATGGGTCCAGTAACGAGATGCAAGTATTTTTATTATGTCCATTCGGGTCTATGCGGACCCTTTCTAGAAACCTTTAAGTTTTCTCATCATGATTGTCCAAGGCCACCGTTTCCTTACCCGAAGGGGAGGCAATTCAATAGTGACAAGGGCAAGATCGATGGGGTGTTCAGATGAGCAGATGGTTCATGGCGTTATTTATCGGCAGTATCCTTTTCGTTCTATCATTCCAGGCAGCGGTCGGGATCGAAGAGCCGGCCCCCTCACGCTCCCCCGCCAGCGCTCCCCAGAATTTCTCCGCGGAGCCCGGGGATGAGAAGATCACATTATCCTGGGAAGACCCGACGGACCATGGGGGGGGAAGCAGGATAGGCTACAATATCTATCGGTCGATCACAACAACACTCCCCACAGAAGCCTACCAAAATTTGGGTCCATTTGATTATAGTTTCACCGATACAAATCTGGTCAACGGCAAGACCTATTACTACTGGGTATGTGCGGTCACCGACCCGGATGGCGAAGGAGCCAAGACCGAGGTCCTTGCTTCCTATCCCGTCGGACCTCCCTCGGTTCCCAGAAACTTCACAGCCGAATACCGCTCCAATCAAGTAATTCTCAGCTGGCTCCCGCCCACGGACAACGGAGGCAGTGCGATCTCAGGTTATGCAATTCTGAAGAGCGCTTACACAGCAAGTCTGGAAAACAGAACCGAGATCGGGATCGCCGAAGGTTATGTGGATAAGAATGTGACAAACGGTGTTCCTTACTTCTTCGCGGTCAGGGCGCTCAACGAGAGGGCTGAGGGTGTGAAGACGGAAAATATCCAGATCACACCTTTGGGGAGGCCTTCCGCTCCTGTCAACCTCACCCTGACAGGGATGGACAGAAAGGTCCACCTCAACTGGTCCGAGCCGCTTGATTCCGGCGGGACCAGCATCATGAGATATATGGTATTCCGGGGAGCATCGAGCGACAACCTTACGGATATAGGGGAGACATCACCCACAAGCACCGAGTACATGGATGAAGGGGTACAGAACGGGGCAACCTATCATTACACGGTGGCCGCCATAAACTCCGAGGGAGTTGGAGAGAAGACCGAGATCATTGAGATCGTTCCCATCGGCGTCCCGGAGGGACCCCTGAACCTGACCATATCACCAGGGGACCGGGAAGCTTACCTCAGCTGGAAAGAGCCCCCTCACGACGGTGGCAGGCCAATTCTGGGTTACAATGTGTACAGGACACAGCAGCAAGGGGAGCTGGTCCTGGTGGCCGATGTCGGCATGGAGATGGAATTTGTTGACACAAACCTCACCAACGGCAGGATTTATTACTACAGCGTAAAGGCATACAACGAGATCGGGATAGGACTTCCATCGAAGCTCATCCAGGTGAAACCCGATTACCACCCCGAACCTCCCGGAGCTTTCAGGCTGACCGAAGGCCAGGGCTTCCTGAAGATCATGTGGTCCCTGCCATCCTCTCAATCCGATTACCCAGTACTCCAGTTCAAATTGTACAAGGGGAATTCCGAGGAGGGCCTCTCATTCCTTATGTCCTTCAACTCCACCGTATCCTCATACGAGGACCATGACGTTGAGATCGGCGTTAAGTACATGTACAAGATAACATCGACCTCCAGGATAGGAGAGGGAGCGTTGAGCTACAATATAACGGGCATACCCTATTGGTTCCCCGGAGTGGTAAGGGAGTTCGAACTGGAGCCGGGTAATAACAAGGTGAAAATATCCTGGCAGCCGCCGGAGGATACAGGCGGGAGGAATATAGTCAATTACAAGATCTTCCGGGGAGATTCGCCCGATGAGCTTGCCCCTGTGTTCAATGTTGACGGCAATGATACAACCTTCACCGACAACCAGGTGAGCAACGGCAATATCTACTACTACTCCATCATGGCGGAGAACGAGAAGCTGGAAGGCAATCTTTCGTTGGTCCTTGATGTGAAACCGGTGGGGCCGCCCGCCAACCCGAGAAACCTTGTGACCACTGTGGAAGGCTCTAAAATCAGGCTTCAATGGGAAACACCCTCCGCCGACGGTGGAAGCCCCATAACAGGCTACAAGATCCTCCGCGGTATCGATAATAGGGTGCTCGAGGAATACGATCAAGTTGGGGTGGTGAACAACTACACGGATACAAATGTGAAGGAGGGGGAAGGTTTCTACTATGCCGTGGTCGCCTTCAACGATCAGGGGGACAGCAGGCCTTCAACCGCCAGCTATTCCGAGCGAAGGATGAGCGAAAGCGGGGTTGAGGAGAACCAGGCATTGATCGCCATTGTCGCTATCTCAGGAATGCTGTTCATCATCGTCATCATAGTGATCTTCGCCGTTGTATCGGCCAGGAAAAAGAAGAAGGAGACCGAAGAGGCGAAGGAGGAGGTGCTTGAGGAGACGGAGGCGGAGAAGGAAGACAGACTGCTGCTTGAACGGAGGGCCCAGATGGAAAAGGAGCTGGGAATTGCCATAACTACCGAGGCAGCACACGCCCATGACCACGACCAGCATGAACTTTCATACGAGGAGCTTTACGGGTCCGTCCCAAGCGAGGAGGGCCATGAGTCCCAATCCCCTCCTTCCCCGGAGCAGCGGCCACCCGAGGGTACGATGGAATATCAGCAGCCGCCCGCCCCAATGCAGGAGCCGAAACGGGAGGATCGGGAGGAAAAGACCGAGGAGGTCCAGTACATACCTCCCGAGAAGAAGGAAGTCCAAAAGGACATCTAATGCAGGGTGGCCCTTTCCGGCAGGAATAACTAGGAAGAGCCCTTCCAAGGCAGGGACATCAAGATGGAGATAAGGGAGCTTGTGCGTCTGAAAAGAGGGACAGGAGGTCTTGAGCCGCCCCTGAACTTCGGCATAATCCTGGAAAGGGAACGATCGGGAAGGGAGCATCTGGTAGTCGTTCATACCCTGAACGGGGAGCTCACGATAAAAAGAAAGTTCGTCAAGGATCCAACAGGGCATATCTTCCAGGGTCAAAAAACCGATACGGCCTCCATGAACGAGTTTCTGAGGAAGGCCGTAAAAAGGGAGGAGAGCCAAAATGTCCTTAGAACCGATCCTAAAAGCATAATGGAAAGAACGACCCCAAAGGACCTCTGGCAAAGCGTCAAGAAAAGTCTGGATACCGGAGAAAGCGGCAGGGGCACAAGATGGAAGGAAGCACCTCAAACGACCTATCCCGTTCTCCTTGATCCTGAGGACATCGGCCTGATCCACTTCGAACCCCATTTTCTAGATCCCAAACAGGTTTGGGCTGTGTCAAGGGTCCTTTCCGAGTGCGATCCACGCAGCGAGCCTTATTTCCGAAAGATCGAGCTCGAGAGGAAGCCGCACTACCTGGCCTACAAGGCTGAAACAATGGACCGGGTTAGGGAGCACATGGAAAGACTCGAGGCACTTAAGGAAGAATACGTTCAATGGGAGGTTTCGGATGATGAAGGGGGAAGAAGCAGGAAGATCCCGAAAATGAAGGTCGATGATATAACAAAGGTGGAACTGACGCCCGGGCTCCAACGTGAGCTTGATTGGATATGCGTACTAACAAAGCACTACCTCGAGAAGGGCAAATGGCCCGATAACGAATTGGGCGGCCTGGGATTGGGAGATACGGGTATCACCCGGCTGGACAAGTTCGATCTGGAGAAGTTCATCGAATTCTTTGCAATGGACCTGACGGGCACAGTTAAGGGATACCTCGCATCCAACCTGGCGGCCCTCTTGCTGAAGCTCAAGCGGATATCCTGGAAGGAAGCCTCTGAACTTGTGGTAAAATTCAAGATCGCCTCCGGGGCACAGAAATTCAGGGACAGGTTTCCGGACCATGTTATGACGGAGGCCGGAAGGCTCCCTGACATGGTCCATCCCAAGGAGAGGGAGGGAAGAATCGACCTCACCGGACTAGTCACCTTTACGATCGATCCGGATGATGCGAAGGACTTCGACGACGCTGTTTCCATACTAAGGGAGAAAGGAGGATGGACCATCTGGGTGCACATAGCCGATGTTTCGCACTACGTCCATCCCGGCAGCATGACCGACATGGAAGCCAGGTTCAGATCCACATCCGTATATCTTCCCACAGGCGTCCTGCCGATGCTGCCTCCGGTTCTCTCGGAGGAGCTCTGCTCCTTAAAGGAAGGGGTGGAGAGGCTTGCCCTTTCGACGAAGATGGTTTTCAACGATGAAATGGACCTGCTTCATTTTAAACAATCCCCCTCCGTGATAATGGTCAATGGAAACCTGGACTACGGAACAGTTGAGAAATGGATGGAAGAGGGCAGAGAACCTTTTTGCACCCTGAACGATCTTACGGAGAGACTTGAAAAGAAGCACACCAGGCTTGATCTTTCCACCCCAGAAAGGAAGGTCAGGTTCCGGGGCGAGAACGATATTGACGTGACGTTAAAAAGACCCACTCCTGCCACAAAGGCCATAGAGGTCCTCATGGTGCTGACCAATGAATGCGCTGCAAGGTTCCTCGAGGACAAGGGTCTGCCGCTGCCATACCGTGTCCATCCCCTCCCGGACAGGGATTCCGCTGAGAAGTTCAATTCCGCATGCGCTTCCCTTGGCCTCGACATATCGATCGATGCAGCATGGGGAAGCAATGACAATGAGGCGGGAGACGAATTGTCGGCGAGCGAGGACTCAATGGTAAGGGCCCTTCTTCAGGGAGGCAAATTGAACTTGGGAGCCCTGGCTTCCGTGCCAATAGAGGATGGGAACGAAGAACACACGGTAAAACTTGCGGCTCCGGAGCCCGAGAGCCTTGAAGCAGCCGTCGCATCATACAACAAAGCACTGATGGGGATCGCAGAGATCCCATCCGATGCCGTCAGGGATATGATGAGCATACTGGTCCTGAGGACCATGCCCAGGGCTTTCTACTCGGCATCCAACATATTCCATTTCGGCCTCAATTCAACATGCTACTGCCATTTCACCTCTCCGATAAGGAGGTATCCGGACATTATGGTCCACAGGGCCATCAAGTCGGTGCTTGCAGAAGAAGGGGCCGGACCCCGGGTTGACTGGGATCCCCACGATATCGATGAGATCGAAAGCATACTCGCCGGAGTCAACGAGATGTCCGAGGCATCGGAATCCTGGGAAAGGGAGATGATAGACGTTGCCCTGGCGACGAAGTTCGAGATGACAAAGGAGTTGAGAGAAGGCATCCACAGGGGGATGGTCGTATCCATCACACCTTCTTCATGCTTCGTTCAACTTGGCGACGGAATGACGGAGGGAAGGATATTGATCAAACACATGTCCCCCCACCGCCTTTCCACCGACGAGCATGGCACCAGGGTCCTTCTCGAACTGAACGGGGAGATCCTCGATGACGAGCTTGCCAAACGGATGATCGAACAAGGAGAGGACGAAATGGATGTGGTCAAACTCGGGGAAGTGCTCTCCTTCAGGATACAAAACATCTCCATCGCTGAAGGTCATATCGAATTGTCGCTTGGCGAGAAGTTGGGAAAAAAATTGTTGGAGAGCTCACTTTAATGGTTATATTTAATTCATATGTTTGCTTTCAGATAACGGTTAGGGAAGTCTTTAATACGGCTTCTTGAACTCCAAAGGGGGGTAGTTCCATGATATTGCCGAAGGGAACACTTGAATTCCAACAGAGCGGCGGAAAAGATGCGATCTCGGATGTCATAGAGAAGATCAGAGGAGACGGATTGACAGGTTATGTTCTAGTACTTGGAAAGGTGGAGGTCAACAAGGGGAAGGAGGATGACATCACTGCCCAGATGGTCTTCAAAGAAGGAGGAGCGGTCCTATGTGAGACCGTTCTCAACAAGAAGTCCATTAAGGGCAACGAGGGCATATACCACATGCTTCTCACAATGATGAACGAGGAAGCATCCATAGAATTCAGATCAAAGATAGATGTCGAGCCGCCAATAGCATTTTTCAAGGAATGCTCCATAGAGGATTCTCTGGTCAATGTACCCGCTTTCATGGAAAGATACCAGCAGGAAGAGGAAAAGAGAAGGAAGGAAGAGGAGGAGAGGAGAAAACGGGAGGAGCTGAGAGAGGAGTGGAAGGAAAAGATAGAAGAATGGCTTACCTCCGGTTTTGATTTTCCAAGCTACCCCGACATATTCGAGAAGGATTTCAATGAGCTATCCAAATGGTTCGAAGGAATTTCCTCCAATATCGCCGAGATAAAGGAAGACCTGGAATGGTTGATCAAGATCGAGGATGTGGAGGTTGAGGAGAAGAGAGGGGAGCTCATCGACATCATGAAAAGACCCGAGGAGATAGGTTCCATTCGAAAGGAGATGGATGCCTTCAAGGAGGAGCTGCAGGGGGTGGAGGAGAAGAGGAAGGAGATCATAAAATGGGTCAATCTCTGGAAGGATGAAGGTTACAATACCGACAAGATAGAGGCAAACCTGAAGGAGAGCCTGGAGACCGCCTGGAACGCCATGACGCAGTTCATGGACGATATCCAGAAACTAAAGGATGCAAAGGAAGAGCTGGAGAAGCTCAAGGAAATGGATGATTCCAAGGGCTTCGGGGCCGAGATAAGGGAGATCGATTTCCTCCTGAACGATCCCGAAGAGCTCGAGAATATCAACGGCCTAATGGACATCCTCAAGGAGACCATCCAGAAAGAGAGGGAGGAAAAGGAGAATATCCTCGAAAAAGCAAAGGAGATCGAGGATGGAGGATTCGACATATCAAGCCTGAGATCCAGGATCGGGAGCCGCTTGTCGGATTTCGAGGAGCATTTCCAGATGTTGCAGAAGAACTTCGAAAGGATATCGGAGATCAGGGAGGAGGTCGAAGGATTCGACAGGAGGGATATACCGGATGAGATCGAAGCATTCCTGTCCGATACCACGGACCCGACGAAACTCGAAGAGTACGAAGAGCGCCTGGAGGACCTGAAGGAAAAATTGAAGATCCTTGGAGAAAAAAGGAAACTGGTGTTAAAGGATATGGAGTCCTGGGCCTCCGAGGGATATGTGGTTACGATACTTGAGGAGAACATGGATGCACCCGTGGACCGGCTCGAGACCTACAGGGAGGAGCTGCTTTCGGGGATCAATGAATTGAAGGGTCTGAAGGAGAACATTGCCCAGATGGACCAACAATGGCTGGAGGATGAGTTCGGAGAGCTCGAAGATATGCTCAAGGACCCCTCAAAGATAGATGATATCAAGGAGAAGACCAAGGAGCTTGCCGAGAGAATCGAAACAAGGGAATCCAAGAGGGGCATGGTAAAGACAGACCTGGACATCTGGTCGAAGGAAGGTTTCGTCACCGAAAGGCTGGAGGAGGTCATCGACAAGGACGAACCTGAGTTCTCCAGGGTCCATCTCGAAATTAAGGAGCGGATCAACGAATCCAAGGATCTGCTTTCAAGGCTTGATTCCATGGATCCCAAATTCTTTGCCGAGAGGGCAGCGGATGCCAGATTGACCATTCTGGACCCATTCGAGCTTGAGGCTGCTAAGGAGATGATGGGAGCTCTTTTCGAGGACATGACCCGCGACAAAGAAATGAGAGATGACTTCAGAAAGAGGATCGCCGAGCTGGAGGAGGGAGGCTGGAACGTTGAGGGATTGGAGTCCATACTTGAAATGGAACCTGATACACTCGGGATCTCGATCGAAGAGGTGGAGAACAAGGTAAAAATGCTTCAAGAGGCCGAAAACAGCATCGAAAAATGGGATCAACTGGAGTCAAAATGGCTGGCTTCGGAGATAGAGGAGCTTAAGGTCCATTTGAAGAACATACCTGATACCGAAGCGGCCCTCTCCCACCATGATGATCTGAGGTCCAAACTTGAGGATAATAGGACCAGCAGGGAGCAGACCAAAAAGAAACTTGTGGAATGGAAGGATATCGGCTACATCACCAGATCCGTTGAAAACCTCGTGGAAGAGGGCATGGAGAAGCTCTCCGTAGCGTTCGACCTTCTCAAGAAGAACATAGACAGGCTAGAGGAAATGCAGTCAAGGTTCGATTCCCTGGACACCAAGCACTTCAAAGCGGAAGCGGAGGACATTGAGTTCAAGCTAAACGACCCCGACCTCGTTGACGATATCGAGATGCAGATCACAAATTTGCAGAAGAAGATAGAGGAAGACAGGAAGGTCAGGGATGAGTATCTCCGGAAGATCGAATCATATGTCGGGGAGGGTTTCACCGGCGCGGAGAAGCTGAAGGAGTTCATCGACGAGGAGATCACGATCGTGGACCTCGAGTTCAAGAACTTCCAGAAGGAAGTGGAGCTTTTCAAGAAATACATGGAAAAGGTGGGGTTCGTTCCCAAAGCCCAATCGTCAAAGAAGGAAAAATAGAGTCAAAGGACAGATCAGTCCCTGTTGGACATCACTAAAAGCACTGTTCCCTTGTGACAGATCATTCTTGTACCTGGAACAAGCGCCTCGTTGTGTATCCCTCGGGTCGTACCCATGGGAAGGAGCTCATAATCCAGGTCCCACTTTGCCCCGGTTACGGAAATCCTGCAACCTGAGCTTAAGGGAATAAGGGAGAAAAGCCTGTATTCCCCCGATATCTCCTTTGTCTGCCCTTCCTTTACCAAAACGCAGACCTCATCGTCTATCATGCATTTGACTTCCGGGCCGTCGATAAAAAGAAGCGGAAGGAGAAGGGACGTTAAGAAGTGGTCCACCCTCCCGAGCCTTCCGCCGAGGACAAGCAGCTCCCCAGCCCCAAGCTCTTTAGCCTTCAATACGGCAAGCTCCCCGTCGGAGAGATCTTTGTCGACGGGATATTCGAGAACCTCCACGCCGTTTTTTCTTGCCTCATCCAGAAGCTGTGGTCGGATGGAATCCATGTCTCCAATGATCAGGTCCACCTTGAGGCCAGAGCTCAAGGCGATCTCGTAGCCGGAATCGGCACAGATCACGATGTCCGCATCATAATCTGGAAGAATGGTTGTGTTCGGAAGTACGACAAGAGCTTTTTTCGGCATCGATACCGCATGGGCTACTTGTAATAAAAATATGGGAGGAGAAAGGCTCGCTCTCCTCCCGGTCTCCTTACTTTCTACTTCTCTTCAGGGGTTTTGACAGTTTCGACATTCTTGTAGAGGTGGGGATATCTTCCTTCGGGAAGCTCCTCCTCCACCGGCTTCACCTTGCTCAAGATGTAGACAACACCCATCATGATGACCAGGACCAGCACAAGGATGATCACGGCTATGGTGATATAGAGGCCGGTGTTATCCTCCTTTTCCTCCGGCGCATCCTGAACGGTAGGATCCCTGTATCCGTCAAGATACTCATCCAGATTGGAGGTGCCGTCCCCATCAAGGTCTCCCTCCGCGGTGAATTCGTCCATCCACCTGGGGACGCCATCCCTGACTTCGTCTGTCCTGTTTATATTGAATGCATATCTGTACTCGTAATTATCCGGCATCCCGTCCCCGTCGGAATCACTGCTCTTGGGATTGGTATGCAACTCGTACTCCTTCAGATTGATCAGCTGGTCCGAGTCGTAGTCCCTTCTCGAATCATCCAGATTCGGGTCAAGGCCATACTTGATCTCCCACTGGTCGGGCATGCCATCGCCGTCTGTGTCGTAATCTGGTCCCTTTTCCCTGATGTTGACTATGAAATAGTCCGATGCGCTGTTGTTTGCCGAATCAAAGACCGTAAGGGTTATGTTGTACCTTCCCGGCGTTTCGAAGAAGTAGGACATTGTACTCCCCTTCCTTGTCACCTCGATACCGGCTGCTGATATGGTCCATACCCATTCCCTTATCCCGACATTGTCGTAGGACAGGTCATCAGTGAAGGTCAGGAATACACCCTCATATTCCTCCACGTCCGCCGGAGCGATCACTGTCGGGGGCAGGTTGTCCACAACCCTTATCGTATACATGCCCTGGGCAGAATTTCCCTCCTTGTCTGCGACGGTAAGGTAAAGTGTGATGTTCTTGAGTACGCCCTCCATCGGATACTGGAAAACCGGCCCCATCCCGGTTATGCGGGTGTTGTCCGGAAGGATGAGCAGCCATGTATAGGAAACGATACCTACGTTGTCCGTGGAGGCGCTGGCGTTGGCATCGAGCATCAGATGGTTCCCTATGACATCTGGAAGGTCAATCACAATGACCGGGTCATCCGCATCCTTGACGGTGATCTCCCAGCTGTCGGTCACCGTCGGGTTTACGCCGTCGGAAACCTTCAGCTCTAACATATAAACTCCCACGATGTCAAACGTATAATTGATCGAAATACCCGAAAAGGATTCTCCGTTGATCTCCCAGGCATAGGAAGTGATCCCAACGTTGTCGGAGGATCCTGAGGCAGTGAAAGTCACTTGCTCATGCTGGTAAGTATCCGCCGGGCCTTGTATAACAGCTACGGGTTTTTCATCATCGGCCACTTCAACCTCAACCTCATCGGTCATCAGCATGTTCATGGAGGTATCATAGATCGTGAAGTGATAGGTGAGCGTTCCCTTCCTTTCATTCGGGACATCAATTTCAAGATAGTAGGTCATGTCCATGACCTCCATTGTGACTGTCATGGCCTCCATGCCGGGAAGCATGTAGGTGACGTTCACCCAACCCACGGCTATGTTGTCGGTTGCGTTGAACTTGAACATGAACGGATCCCCGGTTGTGGAGGAGGTGTCCGAAAGATCCAACACGGCTTCCGGCAGGTCATCATCCTGGACATCGGCTATGTAGTGTCCTGTCTGTACCATGTTCCCTTCCATGTCCACGGACATCAGCCAGAAGTGGAGATCGTCAAGGGAATCGGGTATCGTTATGGTGAAGGTGAAATCCGATCCCGAAGGCGTTCCCGTAACGAATTCGGGGGTTGTGGGTAGTTTGTCGCCAAAGTAGTACCACATCCTGGCGTAGTTCACCTCCACATCATCGGTGACCGTCGCCGTAACCGTGAACTGATTTCCGGTGTATGCCATGGTATTGAACACCACATCGGATATCACCGGCGGTGTTATGTCGAGTATCTCAACGGTCTTCTCCGGCGAGCTCCCCGGATTTCCGTTGACATCAACGGTGTTGAAGACATAATAGAGGGTTCCCGGCTCAGCGGGAAGTGTGTGTTCCAGGTAGTATATGTTCCCCGAAAGGATGGCCATCGGTGTCGTCGTATGCTGGGAATTGAACGAATACCAATACTCGACCGAGACCGAGGCTACCGCGATGTTGTCCGAGGCCATCACCTTGAACACGAAGTCCTTGCCGGCCTCGGCAGCCGTATCGCTCATGTCGCTGTAGAGCCATGGATTGTCGTTGTCGGTAATGGTGACGGACTTGTTCGGACCGGTGAGAGAATTCATAGATGTGTCAATAACCGTGAAATTGTACACCATGGGTACGGTGGTATCCTCAAGAATCTCCACCACATACCATCCCGACGGGCCCTCGGTCATGGCAACCATATCGTAGGAATTGCCTCCGACGTAGGCATAGTTCACATAGACCTGGGCGACGGCTATGTTATCGTCGGCCGTCATGGTGAAGTTGAAGGGATCACCGGTAGTCCCGCCCGTAGGTGTCGAATCGCCTGTTATTGATGGGTCGTCGTTATCAATAACTGGTCTGACGTATCCCGTCCTGGTTAGCAAATTGCCAGACCTGTCCGTCACCGTGATGTTGTAATTGATGTTCTGAAGAGTGTCCGATACCGTGGTGGTTCCCTCCCAGTATCCGTTCCCGCCGCTGTTGTATGTCATCGTAGGGCTGAAGGAGTTCGACCAATCATTCCCGTAAGCTGCTTTGAGAGTGACACTCAAGACGTTCGCTCCGTCTATATTGTCATCGACCTCTATGCTGAAGGTGAAGCTGTCTCCCGTTGTCGCAGGGGAGGGCGTATGATCGGTCTCAATGGTGGGATTGTCGTTGTCCGTTACGGTGATCGTTCTCGGGGAAGTCGTGATCGAGTTACCCGATGTGTCCCGTATTGTGAGAGTGTAGGACATGGACCCACCCAGTGGTGTGATGGCATGGTCTAGGGTAATTGTCCTGGTGTATGTCCCTCCGGAATATGCCAGGGGTTGGTCGGTCCCGCTCAGGCTACCGTGGCTCCATGTTACCCTCACACTGTTAACCTGAATATTATCCGAGGCCTGTACGCTGAAAGTATAACTATCGCCGGTAGTCCCGGACCCGGGGCTGTTATCGGCCGTAAGGGTCGGATTGTCGTTATCGGAAACCGACGAGGTCCAGGTTGCGGAGGTCCCCGCATTGCCCGAGTTATCACTTGCAGTGATATAATAGCTCAGCGAGGTCGCACTCGAAGGAGTGGACAATGTGAAGGTAAATCTATTGGTCGACTGCGTAAAGGAGCTTGTGGTCAAGTAGCCCGAGCCGAAATTGTAACGAAGCACTATCGTGCCCGTGTTCAGGGCTATGTTATCGGTGATATCAACGGAAACGGACAGGGAATCACCCGTGGTCGGGGGGCTTGGATTTAAGGATGGGTTCGCGAACCTCGGAGCATCGTTATCGGTAACGGTAACGGTCTTCTGAGATCCCGTCACAGAGTTCGCGGATGTGTCCCTGACGGTTATCGTGTAGAGCATGTTGGCAGTGCTGTCGGCAAGGGTAATCGTAAGTCTGTAAACACCACCTGATAACGCCAAAGGAACGTTCGTGCCGGAAACCGTGCTGTGGGAATATGTTACCGTCACCGTCTGAACAGCAATGTTATCACTCGCGGTTATGCTGAACGTGTAGCTATCCGCTGTCGTTCCCGCGGTTGGGCTGTTGTCGGTGAACGTCGGATTGTCGTTGTCGGAAATCGTTACGGTCTTCTGGGATCCGGAAACCGAATTCCCAGCCGCATCGCTCACGGTAACGGTATAAGTCATTGAACTCAAGGAATGTGCAAGGGTGACCGTCAGGCTCCAAGTCCCGTCACCATCATTGCTCATCGCCACATTCGTCCCACCGAGCGATGAGTGGGCCCAGGTCACCCTCACGCTCGATACGCCGATATTGTCGGAGGCCGAGATGTCCCAGGTATATGAGTCGCCGGTGGTCCCCGTCGTCGGGCTGTTGTCAGCCGTCAGGGAAGGATTGTCATTGTCGACAACCGTCCTGGTCTGCTGGGATCCGGTGACCACATTGCTCGACGTATCGCTCAGTGTAATCGTGTAGGTCAGGGAAGCGGTGCTGTCAGCCAGTGTGATGGTAAGGCTGTATGTTCCGTCCCCGTCATTGACGAGGTTCACATTGGTCCCGCTCACGGTATCGTGGGTGTAGGAAACCCTGACATACTGTATGCCGATATTATCGCTTGCGGATATATCGAAGGTATAGGAATCTGCGGTGGTTCCGGTCGACGGGCTGTTATCCGTGAATGTGGGATTGTCATTGTCGGTGACCGTCACCGTCTGCTGCGAGCCCGATACCGAGTTTCCGCCCGCATCGCTCACGGTAACTGTATACGTCATGGAGCTCAGGGAGTTGTCAAGGGTGATCGTTAGACTCCAGGTCCCATCGCCGTCATCGGTCATAGCAGTGTTCGTACCTCCGAGTGATCCGTGGCTCCACGTCACGGTCACAGAATCCACATCCACGTTATCAGAGGCCGTTATGTCGAATGTATATCCGTCACCAGTGGTACCAGTTGATGGGCTGTTGTCCGCATCCAGGCTGGGATCGTCGTTGTCCGAGACCGTCACGGTCTGATCGGACCCCGTCATGCTGTTGGCAGCCGTATCGGTGATCGTGATGGCATACGTCATATCCTCCGTGGAATCATCAAGGGTGATGCTGGCACTCCATGTTCCATCCCCATCGTTGCTGAGCGCTGTTGTGGCGCCGAGCGTATCATGGGTCCACTGGGCCGTGACCGTTGACACGCCTATGTTGTCGAAGGGAGTTATGTCGAAGGTGTAGGAGTCGCCGGTGGTCCCCGTCGAAGGACTGTTGTCGGCAGAGATCCACGGCGGGTCGTTGTCATTCACCGTTACGAGGGTCACTCCGGTGGTCACCTTGTTCCCCGATGTATCGATCACGTTCACGGCATAGACCAGGTTGGCGGTGCTGTGATCAAGGGTGATGGTGTAGCTGTAGGTCCCATCGCCGTCGTTGGTCATTGATACGTTCGTTCCGGTTACCGTATTATGGGAGTAGGTCAGGTTCACATACTGCAGTGCTATGTTGTCGGAGGCGGCCACATCGAAGAAGAAGCTGTCCCCGGTCGTTCCGACCGAGGCGCTGCTGTCGGTCAACGAGGGATTGTCGTTGTCCGTAACTGCCACGGTCTGCTGGGTCTGGGTCACGGAGTTTCCCGCACTGTCGGAAACGGTGACCGCATAGGTTAGGCTCGAAAGGGAATCATCGAGGGTGATCGAGTAGCTGTAGGTACCGTCCAGATCATCGGTCATCAGGACATTGGTTCCGCTCACCGTTCCGTGAGAATAGGTTATTGTGGCGCTGTTGACTCCGATGTTGTCGGAGGCCGAGATGTCCCATGTATATGTGTCTCCGGTTGTCCCGGCTGTCGGGCTGTTATCGGCCGTTATTGTGGGATCATCGTTGTCGGTAACAGCAACGGATACATTGGTCACGGCCGAGGGATACTGAGTATACTGGCTTGCGTTATCATAGGAATGGAACCTGTAATAGAGCGTGTCCGTCGATCCCGAGGGTATGGTTATCTGCAGTGTCCAGTTCAGCCCAGTGAGGGACATGGACGTATTGGTCGAAGAACCGCTGCCGTACCAGTATTCGCAGGATACCCCAACAACGTTGTAATCATCCGTCACGTTGATCTCGAAATCGAAGGCATCCCCTGTGGTCGCTGTAGAATCCGAAAGATCGCTCCCGAAAACAGGTGCGCTATCGGCAGCTGAGGCGAAGTCCATCAGAAACGGGACGGCCATCAATACCAATGTCAATGCTATGATTATAGAAACAGTCCTCTTATGCATTGGATCACCCTATCTCAAATAGATGGATTTACTCGATTAAACCCCTAGTAAGGAAACTTTCATTTCAACTACTTTGTGTTATTTAAAACTTTGTCGGTGTCTGGACTGTCTGGGTGATAAAATATAAATACGGTCTGCAGGAAGACAGGGGTCCAAAGAATTCTTTCGGCCAACTCTTCCAGAATATTATTTCCATAAGAATTTCAAGGAATTTTTACCCGGTAGTTTCGGTCGTATCTCTCATGGGATCAAGAGAGAGATCATGGAAGTTTGGGGGGCCGAGGAGGGCTCGGGGGGGGTTTGACGCCGGGAGGAAGGTGGTGAACCGGGGGAGATCCATTGATGGGTTTGACGGTCCCGGGAGGAAGATGGAGCTCATGATGGGGGTGATCCCTGCCCTTGACCAGAAGGAAAACCATCCCCATCACTATTATGAGTATGATAAGACCCGCTCCTAACGCTAGCACAAGAAGCAGAGCACCGTTTGAATCTCCTCCGTTCTGACCTGGAGATCCCGAATGCACTTCCTTAACCACGACCGTGAAGGTCTCGTTCCTGATGTTCCCTGCGGAATCCCTCACGGAGACGACCACATCGTAGGTTCCGGGTTCGTTGAAGGAATGCTCCAGTACCCCTTCCGCGACCCAATTGAGCCCTGTTCCGTAGATATCGAAGCTGTATGCCGCGATCCCGCTCTCGTCCGAGGAACCCGTGAGGTCGATCGTTATTTTGCCTCCTTGATCCAGTGTGCCATTGCCGAGCCCCTCCGTGGTGAGATATATCAAAGGCAGGGTGGAATCCTTCTTGGTCTGGATCGTCCTTGGCTCCATTGTATTCCCTGCGAGGTCCTCGGCCCAGAATTGGAAAGAATTAATCCCTTCCGGGATCTCGACCGAACCTCTGTACAGGCTCTCGGGTTCCGTATTCCACCGGTAATATATCCTCACCTGCGATGACCGGTTGTCCTCCTCCACAAGCTTCAGCTCAACGGCTGCCCTGAAATCATTGAACCAGCCGTTTCCCGACGCATGGGAAAAGGAATGCTCTACGAACGGAGCCCTCTTGTCAACCTTCACAAGGTAGAAGAGTGATTCCGCGGTGTTGCCGGCCCTGTCCATCCCCCGAACCTCGATCTCGTTCTCCCCTTCCGGTATCTCGAAGGGATTCTCGTAATTGAGGGATTTCCCTCTGTTGATGGTGTAGTTGATCGTCATGTGGTCCTCGGATGAGGTTAAGGTCAGGATGGGGGGTATGTTGATCCATCTGGAGGAGTTCTCCGGGGTGTATTCCAGACCGTCGAACATCCCGAATAGCTCCGGCTCCCCGGTATCGACCTTGAACTCCAGCCTTGTTTCGTTTCCAAGGTTCCCTGCTTGGTCCACACAAACGAACCTGAGCTTCTTCTCTCCATCGGGAACGGTTATCGGAGCCATGTAAGGTTGCAGGTCTGCATTGTCGAGTGCGTAGTACATCATTTTCGCGTCCTCGGAGGTCAATGAAACCTGGGGATTGGTAACATACCATCCGTCCACTCCGTCGGGCTCCTTCGGATATATCGAATAATACATATGCGGGGGCTGGGTATCAACCATGAACCTTCTGGAGTGATACTGCTCGTAGTTCCCCGCCTGGTCCACGGCCCTCCAGTAGAGCACGTTTTCTCCTTCTGGTGCGAAGAAAGGCCCCGTATACGGTTCGAAATCGTCATTGTTCCAGTGATATTCCATGACCGAGTTCGGGTGGTCCGTGGTCAGCATTATGAGCGGGGCGGTGGTCAACCATTGGTCCTCTGGAAGATCGGGCTCCACGTTGATGGTGGACTGGGGAGCGATCGTATCCGACTTTATATCGAGATATCTCTTCTCCTCCATGTTGTCATGCCTGTCCATCGACCAGTATGAGATGTTGTGGATGCCGTCCGTAAGATAGAATGGAACTCCGTAAAGCTGAACCGGACCTCCGTCGATCTGATATCTGATCGTGGCACCGGATTCGGACTGGAGAGCGATCTTCGGTGCTGTGATGTACCATCCGTCTATGCCGTCAGGCGTCCTCGGGGTCACCGTGATGGAGGTTTCCGGGGGTTCAAGGTCGAGGACATCGAGTTCGTAATCGAATGTGGTGTATCCTGTTCCGGAAACCACCATCTGGAAGGCATCGTATTTAGAACCCCATCCGGAGAAATCGTAGGTTATCGATCTTCCTCCGTTGAATTCCAGGAATATGACATCTCTGTTGGTAGAAGTTTCGGGATATAATGCCACGATGGGATCGGCGTTGGAAAATGTCATCTTCAATCTGAAATCATCCCATCCACCGGGAGGCGAGGTGAACCTGATGATCGTATTGGAGTATCCGTTGATCTCCTTGGACCCGGATATGGGAATCCCAGAATGGGTCTTCCAGAGCTTCATGTTGATGGTGCCGTAGCCATAGCTCTTCTCGCCGAACTCGTACTGGCCTTCTCCAATTCCCCCATCGTTGAACCGGGAGGCCACCATCCATTTCCCAAAGGAATCATCGAAGTCCTCGGAATAGCCGAGACTTGAGAGTGCCCTGTTGACCCCGTAGATCCCTCTCTGTGTCTGTCTTACCAGGGCTCGGGTCCAGTTCTTTCCACCGTACTGATAGGTCATGTACAGCTGGTAAAGGTAGCTGACGCCGTAATACGCCGTGGTCCCGTCCTGATAGAACGTGGTATCGCTTACGACCAGGCCGTAATACGGTCTGTACTCGAGATATGCATAAAGATGTCCGGCAGTCGCCGAGCTTATCCCGTACACGAGATAAGCCGCGTAATCGGCGCTCCCCTCGTCGATCCAAAGGTTCTCATAAGGATCATACTGCCTATGTACGTAATGCTCGAATTCGTGGGCCGTGATGACACCGGCCCAGGAGAGGTCGGCCCTGTCAACGTGGAAATCATCGCTCCCGGGAGAGTAATATCCCCCTGTCCCGCTGGGGCCGTCTATCTGGTGGACCTGGAATATGGCATTTGTTATTCTTTCCAGCGGATCGTAATAGTCCTTGACCCGGGGAAAAGAGAAATTGACGAAATCGGAGATTATCCTGTCAAGGAGCTGCTGCTCGTTGGAGCTGAGCTGACCTCCTCCGCCGGATGAGACGTCGACATATACCGTAAGTATGTCATCTTCGTAGTATTTATCCCATGTAGCCCTTGTGGACTGGGAGCTGGAGAGCGAATTCAGGGAAGGATGGACCGGCGGATACACTGCATCCTCGGGGATCGGTTCCGGGGTCTGGATAGTCTCCGCTCCCGGGTACGGGAGTTGGGGTCTATAACCCAAACTCTCCAGATCGCTGAAATCGAGGTCCCGGAAGGACTTGACGCCGGGATCAATGGGATGGCTCGAGGATCCCCCGCCGGCGGCAACGAACGGGATCGAAGATATGACTAGCAATGTTAGCAGCGCGAAGGCCGTGTTCCTCTTTGTTATATCGAGCCTGGTCATGGTAGCACCTCCCGGTCTTTTCCTACCTAGTAAAATCCCTTTGGTTGCATGTATTAATAGTGTTTTTCCTAAATATGTCAGCAAATAAGTCAGAGTTTTTCCCCCAAGATGAAATATGGGAATAATAAAATTACATTTATGAATGAATTATTGGATATTTCTGGGATTTCCTCATGAAGAAGGCAAATGTCTCTTTAAAGGATATACGCACTTCCTGCCTCCCTTCCTCTCGGATTTGAGAAATCCCTCCTCCTCGAGCAGCAGGACGTGGTAGGAGAGCGTCTGCTTGGGGAGGTCCAGGATGGACCTCAGATCGGTCTGGGAGATGCCCGGATACTTCTCCACGACTTCCATTATGGAGGAGCGGTTCCCCTTCTCCTCATCCTCGGGATCGATCCTACCTGCTGCGGGGTAGAAACGCCTGAAGATCCCTTCGGACCTGGAAACGACGATCCCTTCTCTCTGCAGGGAGCTAAGATGATGCCTCAGGGTCCCCGGCGGTGTGGCAGTATCCCTTGCGATGGCCTTGAAGTGGGCTCCGGGGTGTTTCTTCAGGTAGTTCACGAGCTGGTTCCTGGTGGGGTGGGCAAGTATCCTGTCGGCGGATATCCTGGCATATCCCTTGGCTCCCCCCAATATCAAGACCGCAATTAAAACGATCACACCAATAAGTCCAAGGCAGAGGAGAGTGAGTATTGACATATTGGCTGAATCTTCAGGTTGCGCTCCAGGTTCAGGTTCTTCGCCATATCCCGAATGAAAATCCTCGATGTCGGATCCCGCGATGGTGAAGGAGATCGAGATCACCTGATCCCTGGACTCGCCTCTCCACAGTGAAACGCGGCCTGTCCACTGCCCCTCCTTTACATGGAATCCCTTGACAACGACCTTGACCATGCCCCCGGGCGAGATCGAGGGCACCGATTCGGACCTGGCATCCCACTGGATGCCTGCCTTCATTAAAAGTATCTCCGCGGTCCCTCCGGAAACGCTCTTCCCTCCGGGATTGGAAATGTAAAGGGTGAACATTATCGGTAATGTGTTGTTCGGACCCGGGTCCTGGCCGTTGACAGCGGGGATGATATCCGAATGACCGATCTGGAGGTAGCCGTCCTCTGGACCGGGGCCGGGGAGCAGCAAAGCCAGCAGAATTAATCCGATGATGATGACGGCGAAGGAGCCGATACCTCCGAATATCAGGTATCTCCGGACCTTGAACCTCCTTATGAGCTCCTTCCTGTAGCATCTGGGACAAAGAGGAGCTCCCCTGTCGCTCCTGTTGCAGAAATCGCAGATGGAGGCGCCGCATCCTTGGCAAATGAAGGAAGAAGGGACCGAACCGTGAAAATCGCACTGGGGGCTGAACTCATCGGACCCCGATGTTCCCTTCTTCGTCCTCTTCATGGAGGAAGTTATTCCTCTTGTTATTTAAATTAAGATTGGACCGATTTGGGACGGGTCCTCTCACTTCACCCTCACACCGGTCTCCAGCTCCAGATCGTCCTCTGCCAGCTGCCTTGCATAACCCTGGGGCGGAGGCGAATGATAGGCGGGCAGGATTTCCTGCTCCTTCTTTCCCCTCCTGCTCAGGGCGAATGCGATGATTATCACTATTAAGATGATCAAAACGACGAATACGCCTCCTATCACGTACAGCGTGTTGCTTTGAGGGCCCTGGACATCCCCGGTTGAGGCATCGTCGTCATCCGCAGCATCATCGTCGTCCACCGGAGGGAGGGTGTCGTCGTCATCGCCGGGTGTTCCACCAGGATCCTGTATCATGAACTCGTTCTCGGTGGATTCCACCCTGTTCCCCTCGCTGTCAACAACGACAATGCTGTATGTCACGATCTGACCGGCGTTGTAGGGGCCGATCGCAAGGGAGAAGATATCTATGTCGTTCTCGAACATCTCCTTCGGAGGAAGGCACATTCCATCGAGGCATACCACTGCCTCGGCCGAGTCAACGGTGGTGTCGTGGAGGGTGAGCTCCAGATGAATTGTTATGGTCTCCCCCTCCTTTGGAACGAGGGGATCGTGGGTGAGCACAGATATCTCAGGAGGCGTAGAAGCAACCTCGTTCTCGAGGGTGACCTCGATGTTGTCTATTCCCGTCTGGCCGAGCATGTCAACGGCTCTCACCGATATCCTGTAGTCCCCGTTCCTTTCGAATTCTGTATCCCACCCGGCTTCGTACTGCTCCCCGGCAAGGTCCATCTCCACCCAGTTTCCCTGACCTACCTTGACCTCTACCATATCAAGCTCCTCATTGGATGAAACGGTTGCCGTTATCTCCACTCTCCCGGATACGGTGTCGCCGTCTTCCGGAGAGGTTATCTCGACGATCGGGGCCTCCCCTGCTTCCCGGGGGAAGGCTTCGGCAGCAGCATCCGAGTAATGGGCGGTGTACGGCTTCGCCGGCGGGTATGTTTCCACGCTCATCCTGCTGTTGAATACAACTGCATAGACAACGATGTTGTCCCTGTCTATGTCCCCGAAATCATTTCCGTCGATATCCTCGTTCTCCGAGCCGATCCATGTCGCGGAGAAATCATGGGAGCTTCCCGAGGGGATGCTCACTTCTTCCACAAGCGCATAACCGAGAAGCGCATTGGGATAGTTGTTCCCGTCGTAGTCGATGAAGCGGGAATTCCTCTCCACAATGTGCACCCTCAACGTTCCGGAGTAGGTCCTCGATTCCTGATTGTTGATGATGCCCTCCACCGCAATCTCCGATCCCCCACGGTCCGTGGCTTCCAGAGATACCGCCACATTCGGAACATCCCTC
Organism: Thermoplasmatota archaeon; assembly: GCA_048569615.1. Lineage (GTDB taxonomy): Archaea > Thermoplasmatota > Penumbrarchaeia > Penumbrarchaeales > Penumbrarchaeaceae > JAYEPK01. The sequence goes on from JBLIRK010000010.1 coordinate 30,278, forward strand.
GAGGCGCACGAGTCTATCAGTCCCGGAAAATTGTCCTGCTGGCTCCCCCCGACAGAATTCTCGTATCCACCATCGAACAGTACGGTCGGGAATCCCGGTATCGAATAATCCTCGATGCGGGTGCTTGCCTCGTCAACGTGGTCATCTATCAGAGAAACGAACCTGAAATCGGATCTCTGGCCGGAGAGGTCCTTCAAACCTTCGGTGGCGGATGGACAGAAATGACACCATGAAGCGGTAGCCGCTTCGACAAAGACCAAACGGTCTCCTGCCATCATTTCCTGACCTTCTCCATTCTGAGGACCCATAAACACACCGGCGGAGGTTGAAACCATGAAAAGAATAACAACTGGCATAAGACTGCGGAGGATCGAACGCATATGAGACACCACTATGGAAAGGCCTATCAGGGCTATTCCATTTATCGGTTATGGTTAAATAAGTTCGCCGTCACACGTTGTCGATAATCTTCCATGTGGTCCGCTCCCCGTCCTCAAGGGCGATACCGAGTTCCTTGAGCCTGTCCCTGATGATATCCGCCGTGGCCCAGTCCTTTCTGTTCCTCGCCTCGGTCCGAAGGTCGATCAGCAGCTGTACCAGGCCCTCTGCAAGCTCGCTTCCGATGCCCGCCTCTTCATGCTCGAACTCCAATCCCAGGATGCTCGAGAGCTCGTCCAGGATCGAAAGGATGGGGAGCGCGTTCCTACCTTCCAGATCCCCTTTCTTCTGGAGGGCCTTGACCTCATCATCGAGCCTGAACAGGGATGCCACCGCCACCCTTGTGTTGAAATCGTCCTCCATGGCGTCGGTGAAGGTCTTCCTGATGTCGAAGACCATTTTCAGGATGTCCTCATCGGGATCGCCCAGGTCCGGAATGACCCCCTCGTCGTGCCCCCCCGCCGCATCCTTCAGGTTCTTATGGAGCTTCTTCAATCTCCCGTAGGAAGCCCTGGCCTCCTCCATTGCAGCGTCCGAGAAATCGATGGGGCTGCGGTAGTGGGTGTAGACCAGGAAGAACCGGAGCACCATGGGCTCGTACCTCCGGAGGACCTCTTTGATGGTAAAGAAGTTCCCCAGCGATTTGGACATCTTCTCCTTGTCTATCTCCAGGAACCCGTTGTGGAGCCAGTAGTTCACGAAGCGCTCCCCCGTGTACGCTTCGGCCTGGAGTATCTCCGATTCATGGTGGGGGAAAATCAGATCTATGCCGCCTCCATGGAAGTCAAGGGTTCTGCCGATGTATTTCCAGGACATCGTGGAGCATTCGATATGCCATCCGGGCCTACCCTTCCCCCAGGGGGAATCCCAGGAGATCTCCCCTGGCTTTGCTGCCTTCCATAGGGCGAAATCCTTGGGGCTTCTTTTCTCCTCGTCAACCTCGACCCTTGCGCCGTCCCTCATGTCATCCAGGGACTGGTGCCGGAGCCTTCCGAAGATATCCTTGGCCTTCTCGACCTCGAAATAGACGCTGCCGCTCACGGCATAGGCAAATCCCTTATCGATGAGGCCGTGTACAACCGTGATCATCTCGGGTATGGTCTCGGAAGCTTTGGGATGGATGGTGGCTTTCATGACGTTCAGGGCGCCCATATCATTGAAGTATTCCTGTATGTAATGTTCGGAAAGCACCAGAGCCGGGATGCCTTTCTCGGCTGCCCTGTTTATAATCTTGTCATCCACATCGGTGAAGTTCTGGATGTATGTCACCTGATACCCCTTGAATGTCAGGTACCTCCGGATGGTGTCGAAGGCAACGTATGTTCGGGCATGGCCAACATGACAATCGTCGTACACCGTGGGTCCGCAGACGTACATGCCGATCTTTCCCTCTTCCACCGGTACGAATTCCTGCTTGCTCCTCGTTTCGGTATTGTAAACGGTCAAGGTCATGCCCTATCTCCGCTACCGCAATGAGGAAACCGATATTTACCTTTCACCCGGCAGTAAAGGACTTCATTCACTTCCTGTCACGCGGGACATCCTTATCGCCGGCAGGTTGTTCTCCTGGGGGACCCACTGGAAGAAGCATTGATCGAAATTCAGCTGGGATTTCCTTGCCAGCATGTAATAGTCCATGGAATCGAAATCCTTTCCGGGAGGCATGCTGTTCATTGCATTTATGACGGACCTCGAATCCCCCTTCAATATCAAACGCCTGACCCCATTGCGGGATGCCAGCTCCATACCCTGCAGGAGGGCCTCCCATTGCGCCCTCGACGGGCTTCCGGAATAGGGGACCGTTCCTCCGACCTCGTCGATTATCTGGCCTCTGTTAACGAGAACGGCACCGATGGTTATCTGAGAGCCCTTGGAGGGAACATGCCCGTGAAAATAGCACTCGTAATTGTCAACCATAACTTATCCCCATCTGTCATTCCTGAAATGGATATTTAAAATGCACTAGGGAGGGCCCCTTCGGTCTTTTCTCCTGCCGCCTGAGCCGGGCCTCCTATCCCTTCTATCCCCATCACCCGAATTCCTTTTCGACCTCTTCCTACCGCCTGCGGACCGGTCGCTTCTTTCGGCCTTCCCGGTCCTGTTCCGGCGGCTCCTGCTCTCCTCATCCTCGGCTATGAAAAGCTCCTTGCCTCCCAGGTTCTGGAGCTGTCCATCGCGGGATCCGAAGGGTTTTATCATGACATAAGGGGCATCAACGGGTCCCGTTATGCGTATGATCCTGCCGATCTGACCGCCCCTTCTGTCAGCGGCTGTCTGTCCGATCGAAGGGGTAATCACAGCCTTGACGACTATCGATCCCTTCGGAGAGAAATTCACCACCTTTCCCAGAGGCCTCACCGGAATCACCTTGAGGGCTTTGAACATACCGCGATTATGTATTTCTTTCTGTCGGGAGTGGAGGTCTGATACGCTGCTTTGCTCCCATGAAAACCACAATATAGGGAGCCTCCGTTAAGGTTATCATCACGGAGGATTTCCCGTTGGAGGTCGATTATTACTCACTGTTGGGCGTCTCTCCCTACTCTACCAGATCGGAGATAAAGATAGCCTACAGGAGAATGGCCGAGGTATATCACCCCGACAAGCTCAGGGAGCTGCCTCAAGCTGTCAGGGAAGAGGGTGAGAGCATCATGAGGCTTCTCAACGAGGCCAAGACAATTCTCCTTGATCCCGACAAGAGGTATCTCTACGATCTCAGAAGGGGGCACAGAGGGTCCAGAGAGGATGCCATAATCGTGAAGGAGTTCGACCAGGCCGTCGCCTACGAACCCGAATATGTGATAGCTCTGGAAAAGGAAGAGGTAAGCTCAAGGATGGCAAGGGTCCTGAGCGGTCTCAGGGAGGTATTCGTCAAGGACAAGGACTTTCAGAACAAGATAGCCATTGCCCAGGAGATCGTCGAGGCAAAGGTGATAGAGGAGCCGAGATTCAAGGTGAAGACCATCGAGATGGAAGGAGATGATGAATTCAATGTTGTCATTGACGGCGAGCCGGAGATCATGGAAAGGTCCGCCGCCAGGAGATCCAAGGTTGAACTGGAGGATGACGAGGAGGAGGTCGAGATGACCCTGGAGTTCGCAAGGGTCAAGGTGGACGTGGAAAAGGTCTCGGCGCCACCTAAGAGGAAAAGAAAAAACCGCAGCTTCAAGGTGGTGGCTGTCGAAGGAGATGATGAGGAGTCGGAGGAGCTGGAGGAATTCGAGGTCCAGGAGGTCGAATGGGAGGAGTGAACCTTGGACGAGATCGACCATTTGATGGCCTCCAGAAGCAGCATGAAGCTCGGTTTGTGCACAGGGGATTTCTCGTTCCTCCACGACATGGTCGAGGTTCTGAACGAAATGGAAATTTCCTTCGACATAATCCAGCCCGGAAGTGAATATCTCGGAAAGATAGACATTCTGGTGATCGACAGTGACTCGGAACCGCCTGTATTCGTATACTGCGATCCGATATGGGCACGCAGGGGAAAGGACATCCGGAGCACTTTGGAAAGGGCCCTGTTCAGGGCGAGGGGGGGAAGAGATGCTTCACTTATGGTCGTGGGAGTGGACCCGGGCAAGAGACCGGGGATCGCAGTTTTGGTCGATGGCATACTGGTTTCGGTTTACAAGGCGGTATCGCCGGAGGAGATACCTGAAAGGATCAGATCGGCAAAGGAGAGCTTCGGTCCGAGGAGCATAATGGTTCGTATCGGGGACGGGGATCCCGGACGCAGGGATAGGATCATTGAGGAGCTCAGGATGATGAGGCTTCCGATGGAGCTGGTGGATGAAAAGCAGACCACCACATCCAAGAGGTTGAGGGATGAGAGAGCCGCCGTGGCAATTGCCCAGACAAAGGGGGAGCCTCTCTGATGCTTATTTCTTAGTTGATACTGAGGTCTAAATAGTATTATATCGCATCAGTCCAATTCTTAAAAGACAGGGTCCAGGTGTGAGTATTGACAGACAAAGTGGAGATCAGGGTCGAGCCGACCCTCAAGAACGATGTTGGCTATATGAGGGCCAGGCTGTCCACGAAAACAAGGGAGGACCTGGGCGTATCGCCCGGCGATATCATATCCATCAAAGGAAAGAGGGAGACCGCCGCTGTTGTGTGGCGCGCCCCTGTGCAGGATGAGAACAAGGAGATCGTCCGGATCGACGGGATAACGCGGAAGAACGCGGAGGTGTCCATAGGGGACAAGGTTGCCATCAAGAAGGTGGACCCGAAACCCGCGGACAAGGTGAACATCTCCCCGGCGATCAAGGACGTCCCCAATCTGCAATTTGCAAACGGAATAGACAATTTCATCAAGAAATCGCTCCTGAAGCGACCCGTCCATTCGGGCGATACCCTCATAATCCAGGGAATAGCCCTAATGGGGAGCCAGCTGCCTTTCGTTGTCTCCAGCACGAAGCCGAAGGGAATAGTCCAGATAACGGTTGACACCCAGATAAAGATCTCAAAGGAGGCCATTCCCGAGGATATCATCTCAAGAGTGGCTTACGAGGATATTGGAGGCCTGAAGGAGGAGCTTAAAAGGGTAAGGGAGATAATCGAGCTTCCGCTGAAGCATCCCGAACTCTTCGACAGGCTGGGGATAGAGCCTCCGAAGGGAGTCCTTCTTCACGGGCCTCCCGGGACCGGGAAAACGCTCATCGCAAAGGCCGTGGCAACGGAGACCGGGGCATCATTCTACTCCATCCAGGGTCCGGAGATAATGAACAAATATTACGGACAGACAGAGGAGAACCTCCGGAACAAGTTCCAGGAAGCCGCGGACAATCTACCAGCCATAATCTTCATAGACGAGATCGATTCCATAGCTCCGAAGAGGGATGAAGTCAAGGGGGAGGTGGAAAGGAGGGTTGTCGCCCAGCTTCTAACACTCATGGACGGATTGGAAGAGAAGGGGAGATTGATCGTTATTGCCGCCACGAACAGGGTGGACCACATAGATCCCGCGCTGAGAAGGCCGGGAAGGTTCGACCGTGAGATAGAGATAGGTGTCCCCGACCGGCCGTCGAGGATAGAGATTCTCCAGGTCCATACAAGGAACATGCCCCTAAGGGAGGATGTGGACCTGGATGTACTCTCAGAGATTACCCATGGATTCGTTGGAGCGGACCTTGCGGCCCTGGCAAGGGAGGGGGCCATGAAAGCCCTCAGGAGGTATCTCCCGGACATGGACCTTGACAGACCCCTGTCCACGCTGACCCTGGAGAATCTCGAGGTCAGGATGGAGGACATGCTGGAAGCCCTAAAGGAGATCGAGCCCTCCAGCATGAGGGAGGTGCTGATCGAGGTCCCCAAGGTGAAATGGGAGCAGATCGGGGGCCTGGCGGAGGTCAAACAGAAGCTGAGGGAGACCGTCGAATGGCCGCTCACGAATCCCGGCTCATTCGAGGGAGTTGGAGTTACTCCACCCAGGGGTGTGCTTCTGTTCGGACCTCCGGGAACGGGGAAAACGCTCATCGCAAAGGCGGTAGCAACAGAGACCAACGCCAACTTCATATCGATAAAGGGACCGGAAGTGCTCTCGAAATGGGTGGGGGATTCTGAGAAGGCGGTGAGGGAGATCTTTAAAAAGGCCAGGCAGGTGGCCCCCTGCATCATATTCCTCGATGAGATCGATGCCATTGCACCAAGAAGGTCTGTCTCGACCCAGAACCATGTCAGTGAAAGGCTTGTCAACCAGCTGCTTACCTCCATGGACGGTGTCGAGGACATACAGGGGGTCATCGTTCTTGGGGCCACCAACAGACCCGACATACTGGACCAAGCCCTGCTCCGTAGCGGCAGGTTCGACAGGCTCATCTTCGTCGGACCCCCGAACGAGCAGGAAAGGCTGGAGATATTCAAGGTTCACACAGCCTCCATGCCTCTCTCAAATGATGTCAACCTCGATGATATTGCGGCAAGAACAGAGGGATTTACCGGAGCGGACATCTCCTCCATCTGCCGGGAGGCAGGAATAACAGCCCTGAGAAAGGACCTTTCGGCCAAAAGGGTGACCCCGGAGGATTTCGAGGAAGCCATGGCCGATGCCAGACCGTCGGTGGACAAGGCCACGGTGGAAGCTTACCAGAATATCATGAGCGATTGGAAGGGCGGAATAAATAAGAAGGAGAAAGAAGATAAAGGCCTTAATTACTACGGATAAGAGCCATTTATATGGGGTGTTATAGTATGAGGTTCTTCGCCAACGACATACAGGAAAAATTCGTGATGTCCAGTGATGGGAAATACCTTGGGACGGTGGACAATCTGGTCATTGATACCAAATCGGGCAAGGTCCTCCATTTGCTTGTCATTCCCTCGGATGAGGTTGACATCAGGAAGTTCCGCATGGATTCGATGGACAGGCTTGTCCTTCCTTTCAAGATGGTCAAGTCCATAAAAGACGTAATCATCATGTCCTCTCTTGATTGAGAGAGATCCTGATGCCATCCGCGGTCGGATGATGTGGGATGGCCATTATGTTTCGTGAACTGGACACTCCGAAAGGTATCGAGATAATCCCTTCAGTTGCAGTCATGGGATTCACGCCTGTATGGGTCAAGGAAGGCATGTACAATCCGGTGAAGGTTGACGGGACCCAATTCGAGACCGTTCCGCTTTCGAAGATGCTTCTGAACAGGTACGGAAAGATGCATTACCTGGACATACTCGGAATTAGGAAGGGCGTCGTAGAATGGAATCTCTTCCAGTCCGTAGCCTCATTGGAAGGAGAGATCTGGGCGGACATGGGGGTCGTATATTCTGACGGACTGATAGACGTCATCATGGCGGGTGCCCACGGAGCCGTGATATCAACGAAGATGATAGCCTCCCTGGAAGAGATCGCCTCGTCGCTGGAACTTACGGAGAATGTCATTCTTCAGATAGACCATGACGAGGGGATCATATCCAAGGACCGGGACATCAGGAATATGTCCGTCAAGGACCTGGTGGAGGAGATGTCGGCCTTCGGCCTCGGAACATTCATTCTGGATGATATTAGGCAGGACAGGAAGCGCGTGGACGGGAAGCTCATTGAAACCACCATGGAGGCGCTCCCCGAGGGTGGAGAACTATACGTCGGAATAGAGGAGACCGAAGAACTGCCCGAACTGGAGGGCAGCGGGATCAAAGGCGTATTGATAAGCTCCTCGCGGCTCTTGGAGGGGATAGGGTGACCGATGATCTGAAGCGGATGCTGGCAACCGTCTTCAAAATGGGGAAGGGGGGGGCGTTGACCAGGACCGAGATGACGAATATAATGATCTACAACCTGAGGTGGTTCGATCCGGAGGGTGCCAAGTTGGTCATACAGGCGGGTTTCTCATCCGGCTACCTGAAGAACACCGGTGATGGAGGGGTTTTGCCTGAATTCGATATAGGGTCTGTGACAACGGAGGCAGGGTGGGAGCCCGCCCCGGACCTGGACCTGAAGAAGATGGTGAGGCCGTTGATGGAAAGACTGATCGATGCGGTGGTGGATTCGGGGCTCGAGAAGAAGGATGCTGTGAGATCGATCAACCGAAAGAGCGAGGAGCTGAACCTCCTTTTCGCCGCCGGAGTGATATATGTGGGCCTGGAGCATGGTGCCGATATGAGCAGGTTCTACGGAGAGGTAGAGAATTTCATCCTCCATGGGGATAGATGATGACTTCCGATCAGGTTGTGGACGTTCGATCGGCGGAGCTTCTTTGCATGGATGTCAGAAGAGGGGACAGGACATTGATCCTCTCGCTGGCAGAGCCATATCTGGGAAAGAAGACCGGTGTCCTCTCAAGTTTGATGGGCAAACGGAAGTACACCCTTGAGCCGAACTCGATGCTCGCCTCGAGCGAGGCCCTGTCGGCCGTGGGGAGCTACAGGTTTGCCGTGAAGCCGCTCGAGGAGCTCGTTGGGATCGTGGGATTGTCCAGGGATGTTAAAAGGATCGCGCTGGCAAGGGCGGGCCAGTTAACGATATCCCACGGCCTTCCCATAGATCTCGGCCCGATAATATCCGAGCTGGGACTTACCAGGAGGGACCTCGAATCTGCTCTCAAGTATCTCAGAAGGGGAAGGGAGAGGAAGAACGACCTGCCCGAGATGGAATCAAGACTGATGCAGGCCATGCTGCTTGATCGGAATTCCGACATTGTGGAATCACCTTCTCTGGCAATGGAATACCTCAGGGGAGCGGTGAGCGAGTTCGATTCCGCTTCATCACATGCAGCGGGGCTGGAGGGGTCTATTAAAACTTATCATTCTACAAGATGCATGCTTCACAAGGCCCGATTCCTGCTGGAGAGGGGGGACCAGAACATCGGAATTGGAATGCTGGAGGCGGTCCTCCGGAGATGCGGGGAAAGCTCCTTCAAGGTCATGAAGATGGAAGCCCTTGTCCTGATGGGAGAATTCAGCGATTCGGAATCTGCCGCCCGTGAATCCCTAGTCGAGGCTTCTTACACGACCAAGGAACTGGAGAACCGCCCTCTCCAGGCAGCATCGCTATTCATCAGAGGTGCGAGGTCTTGCAGTGACGCAGCGGACGAAAAATCGGCCAGAGAGGGGATAGACAGCATGCTTGCGGCTGCGGACCTGCTCGAGGGAACAAAGAACGATCCGGTCGTTGTCGAGTATCGCCTGGATGCCGCGCTTTGGGCAATTCGAACTGGAGAGCATGAGCTCGGTCTTGACCAGGCAAGGAAAGCCTACAGGAGCGTAAAGACCGGTCTCGATCCCGAGCTGGGCATCAGGGCACAGGTACTCGTGCTGTACGCACACCTGGGCCTCGATAACAGAAAGAAGGCCAGGAGCCTTCTGATGGATCTTGTCTCCAATAATCCCGTGAAGCAGTATCCGGCAACATTCAGCATACTGAAGGAGGCCGTACGGGATGTCTTGTGGCTAAGGGAGGATAAGGATACATCGGAGCTCTTCGAGGAGGAGGTCGTTTACGAAATTGAGAAAGATGCCGTGGATGAGATCATAAGGAGGGCAAAGGAGGCATATCCGAACGAGTTCGGGGCCATGCTCAGAGGGATGACGCGCATAACCCACATAGAACCCGTGATGGAGGGTGCGGGGAACCGCAACAGCTATCTGTTCTCTCTTTACAGCCGATTCTCCCAGCGCAATGTCGAGGGAGAGGGCGTGGTCCACTCCCATCCCAGCGGATCGGCGCGGCCCAGCAGGGCGGACCTTTCCATGTTCGGGAGGTTCCCGGGCATAAACATCATTATAGGGTATCCTTTCTCGGAGGATTCAATGGCCGCCTACGATAGGCTCGGCAACAGGGTCAGGCTGGTAATAACAAAGTCCGGACTGAAGAGAAGAAATGAGTGACGGGGTTCCCGGGCACTCGCGGACGAGGGGGAGCGGCCCGTCAGGACGGAGTGGGGGTTTGAAATAGGGGATTGAGAGTGTGTTCAGGTTAAAAATTTGGTGTCACTCCGTTAAGATATATTTGTCGATTTGAGTATATAAAATCTCTATAACATTTTTTTATTTATTATTTAAATCTATCTAAATTGGGTGCTGAAGCGACCAAAATCTCGGTTTCAAATCTAACACGATGCCTTTTATTCTCCATTTCGATATGGAAATGTTACTAATCGGCATGTAAAATTGAGATCGAGCAATATTTCTATAAATCCTGATTAATGAAATTATAAATACTGAAAATATGTTGACAAGATAGGTCAGCTCCGGAAAGAGAGGGGAAAATGGTGGAATCAGCAACGTTCGATCCCAGGATGATCATAAGGGATGTAATTGCGACTCTGGTCAGGAAACCTAAATTGTTCGTTCCCCTTTTGCTTCCGCTGTTGGTATCGGTGATCTCCGAGGTGGGGTGGCGGGTCATCTTCCACTTCTACGGCTATGAGGATGAGATCTTCGGTTTGGAGGATGGAATTGTCTATCTGATAATAGGATGGAGCGCGTTAACCGCTTTAATTGGGGTCTTGATCGGTCTGATCGCTTCCGCATGGGCGATCAAGACCTATCATATCTACCACCTTCACCGCCGTGTCGAACTTCTCAAGGGTCTCAAATACGGGATGAGGTTCCTTTGGAGGATGGCATTGGTCAGGTTAGTTGTGTTTTTAATGCTCCTCATACCGATAACGATACCTGTCAATGTCATGAATCTCATGATCATCGGAACCATGGGTACAAAGAACTACTCCATCTGGTATTATCTATTCCCGAGGGTGCCAATGCAGCTGATAACAATGATGGTGATGGTGTTCTTTGCATACATTTACCAGGCGGTCATCATAGGCAGGGCGGGCGTCTTCGGATCCATAAAATGGAGCTTCATCGCAGCCAGAAAGAACTATATTCAAACATTTGTGATAATGCTGCTTCCAATTCTCTTCACCCTGCCCTTTCTGGTTCTTGACCTGTTATTATGGACAACGGGGGTCAGATCAAGCATTCTCCGCAGCTTCTTGAACGGATGGATACCGGGGATCCTTGGATTTGCGGCATCCGCGGTCGTTATCTATTCGCTCACCAAGGGATTCCTAGTATCGACCACTAAGAAGAAGGAGAAAGAAAGCCTCTGGGACTGATAGCGGCTTTCAAGGTCATGCCCTGCCGACAAGAAGCTCGGCAAGCTCCTCCAGAAAGGTCACGATCTCCGGGTCGAGGTCGGTGCCCTTCAAGGCGCTCTTTCCTATCTCTGTGTACTCCCTGGCCTTCATCCGGCTGTACCCCTCCGAACCGCCCTCCCTTATCATAGCCCTTATGTTTTCCGCTTCCTTGACCGCAAGGCCCGGATTTCCCAATCCGTTCATTATCTTTCTTTTCCCCGCTGCATCGGTGAGCTCAAGGGCCTTCACGATTAGGAGCGTCCTCTTGCCCTCCTTGATGTCGGAAAGGTCGGCTCTCCCCCCCTTCTTCGGGTCCCCGTAGAAGCCGAGTATGTCATCGATAAGCTGGAAGGCGATGCCTACGGGGATGGCATAGCTGGAGAGCGACGCAAGCTGCTCCTCGCTTGCTCCGTGAAGGTGGGCACCTATCCTCAACGGAGAATCAAGTGTGTATCTCGCCGTTTTGTATGTGTGGACCTTTATCACCATCTCCTCTGACCATGTTGGGAGCGCTTCGGAATAGATATCGAACACCTGTCCGATGCCTGTGTCCCTTATCATATCCGCCTGGCAGACCAGAGCATCATGGATCCGCTCCGCCGGGAATCCGCTGGTCAGCAGGGCCTTTTCACCGAGAGATTCGGCCAGGTCGCCTGCGATCAAAGCCATGTTGATCCCGAACCTCTCCGGATCCCCCGGGAACTTGGACCTCTCATGCATTGAGCCGAAAATCCGGTGAAAGGAGGGCTCCCCCCTCCTCCTTTCCGAACGGTCCATGATATCGTCGTGGATCAGCAGCATCGTCTGGATCAGTTCAAGGGATACGGCTGCCTTCCGTGCCTTCCTGAGGTCCCTTCCTCCAACGGCCCTGTATCCCATTACGGTAAGAACGGACCTTACCCTCTTGGCATCCCTGAGAGTGAAATCCCTCAACTCGTCCAAGACCCTGAGGGCCAGATCGTCCCTGACTATGCCTTTTCGCTCCTTTTTGAAGAAGGAGACGAGCTCGGCCTCGATCTTCTCTCTCTCCGACGCCATCATCGAGCCTGCATCCATAGGTCCTACCCCGGCTGGGGGGAAAGGCGAGACATAACTATTAATGCGTTTTCTGGGCCCCTTACTCATAATATTCACCACCCATACCGGTGCTCTTATCGGTAATTTTCAAAATAATGGCATGAAAAGTATTAAATGTATGATATTCACAATACAAACAAGGGGATAAAGATGTCAAAGTTTCTCACGGATCGATGGATGGATGATATGAGGGCGAACCTCCCCAAATGTCCTGCCTGCGCTGGGGAGATAGAATACGGCTTCCTTGTTTCGAAGGATACTATCCACTGGGCGGGGGAGATCGAGGGCAACAGGTTCGTTGGTATCGAGGATGCCATGACTGGGCCGTTCAAGAAACCCCTCGGGATACCCGTGTCACGCTGCCACAAATGCGGCCTGATGATAACCGTTTATCCGCCCAGGTAACCTGGCTTGCCCATTCCTCGGACCTCCCGGCCCATTTGATCAACCGCAGACCGGGATCACTCTTCATCCTCGTCATCGAATACTATGGTGCCCTTTATGATGGGCATCTCTTCCTTTTCCTCCTCCTCCTTCTTCACGGTGGATCCTCCCATTATGGATTCCTTGGGGATCTGCATCTCCCTTCTCTTGTCGAAATCGGTGCCGGTCCCCGGTTTCTTGTAGGATTCTCCCTTGAGGTCCTTCATCTGGAACTCCACCTCGGATTCCCTCTTGGCGAACCTGTATGCGGTCCTTCCTAGGAAAAAGAGCACCACCAGGATGAGTATGATGGCGATCACGCCAATGATTATCTTTATGGCAAGGTCGAGGCCTTCGCCGGGTTTCTTGGGAGGGGAATATTTAAGGATGGTGACGGTGGAATTCTCCCATACCGATTCCCCTGCCCAGTCGGTTATCTTCATGGAGATCTCGAAATCACCGGTGGAGTAGTAATCGTGGAAGAGGTCCATCTTCTCTATCTCATCGGCCCCGGTCTCCACCTCCTTGGTCTCCTTAGTTCCATCTCCCCAATCGATCTCAAGCGTCAGATGATCATAGAGATCGTCAACCTCGAGGAATAGGTGAACCGTGCAGTTGCCGGCCTTGTTCAGCATCCACTTGTCGTCGGAGCCGGTCAGCTTTGTCACGGGAGCGAAGTTCTCCTTCTCTGTTGTGTTGGCTATGGTAAACACCGGGGTTGTTTCGTTGGACCAGAAGTATGTCAACCTCGCAGAGAACAGGCCCCAGTTCGCACTCAGCTTGTACCTGATCGTGTCGAAGACCTTTGTCTTCTGGATCTCCTCCATGGTATCGTTGGAAACGGGTACGAAGCCGTTGCTCCACCTGAGCACCTCGATTTCCGGCTCCCGCTCTCCCTCCGGATCTATCCAAGGCTTATACTGGAGGTAAAGATAGCCATCCTCAACATACATCACCAGGCCGCTGTCGAAGTTCGAAAGGTCGGAGGTCGTTGTGGTGAAGGTATCCATGGTCACGTTCCCGAACCTCTCGGCTTCCGCTTTGACGGTCACCTCGACCTCCGTATCGGGCAGGAATTTGCCTATCCTCCCCGAATTGTTCCCCGGTTCGACCCTGGTTAGGTAAGGGCCCCTCTCGGAACGCTCTCCCTGGCCGGGGAGCGCCATTGCTTCCAGCCAGTAGGCGATCAGGCCTCCCGCTCTCCATTGGCTCCAGGAGATGGTGAGACCGGAAACTCCCCTGGCCGACGGATTGGAGGTGAGATTGGAGGGAGGCAGGGGATAGACCGTGAAGGGCCAGAGAAGTTCGGAGGTCACATTCCCGTCGTAAACCTCCAGGACTATGTTGTACGTTCCCAACTTGGTGTAGTTGAAAGTTATCTCGCGACCTGTCAGGTTTCCCCACAGAGGCACCCGCCATGTGAAATAGAGAGCATCGCCGTCCGGATCCGTGGAGCCGGCTGCCGACAACGTCACGTTCTCGCCCAGCCTCGACCAGGAAGGCCCCGATATCCTCGGAACAGGGTCCTGGGATCGGTCCAGAACATCAACCATGATCTGGAGCTCGGACCGTGATCTTGTACCCTCGGAATCTATCTGTACGTTCACGGGTCCCAGGGAGGTATCCATTGTTGTAACCATGTAAACGGGCGCATCCTCGTAGCTTCCGGGGAGAACGCCGATCGGTTCGTCGGTTCCGGCGAAGAACACCTCCGGGGTGAAGGTGGATGCGCTGAGGTTGAACTCGTCGTATCGGTTCCCCGTGTTGTGCACGCGGACCAAAATGGGCTGGATGGTGTCCCTCCTTATCGAGGAGAATGGTCTGGCCAGCTCGATGTTCGATGAGAAGACCTCCGGTATGGGCGATATCATATAGGAAAGCACGTTGTTCCCCTCATCGGATTCTGCGACCTTCGTTGTGCTGTCCGCGGTGATTGTGATCGTCTCGTCGGATGTGCCTATCTGGAAGGCGGTGAAGGTGATGTTTCCCTGGGCTCCGGCATCAAGCTGAATTGGTTTCGTGTTGACATATCCGCCGGATGTTGAAAGCTCAACAATGAATGCATCAGGAGTGGACCTGAGGCCGTCGTTCCTCACAGTGGCGTTGATCGTAACCATATCGTTGGCGATCACACTCGAAGGCATGTGGTCGCTGGAGACGATGGTGAGGTCCGGGGCGGTGGCAAGGAACCGCTCCACCGCTGCATCGTAGATGGCGACGTAGATCGATGATAGATACTCCGTGGCCGAGATTATATTCTCCAGAGTCAGGTTCCATAGGGTCTCGTTGAAGCCCCTGGTGTTGTTATATCTCATATCGTTGTCCCAGCAGTACATGAACTGCTGGAGCATGGACCAGTAGGTGTTCCCGACGGTCTTGGTGGAGCCATCTTCATCCATGATCGTCACGGTCCCGCCGTCCCTGCTGTTCACCCATTTGGCGACATCAGCCGTGTAGATGTGGACCTTTGAAGCGTTGAGGTCATCGGGAGGAGCAAGTTCAATGTCCCAGTAATCCGTGTAGAGGGCGGTCATCGCATCATCGGTCCAGAGGTAAGCCTCGTAATATGTCTGGTAGGAGACCTCGTTGGGGTTGTAATCCGGCACATCTATCTTCGTATCCCACAATGTCCAGTCGGTCCTCCCGAACTGGGACATCTTGATGACGTATCTGGACATCCTTGCGGTGCAGTAGGCCGCCTTATGCTTAGCCAGGGATACGGTGGGCATTCCCTCCATCATCCACTGGGTGAGGTTCTCAATGGTGTAATTGGCCCATCTCTGGGCAGTCGTCGGGGCATCCGTTATCTCCCATCCTTTCCTGCTGTGGATGAAGTAGTTCGCCTTGTCGCCGTCGGGCTGGCCGTTCGTGTCGTCCGTCCATGCAAGGAAATTGTCATCGGGGGTTGCGATCAGATGTTTCGCATCGAAGGAATCGTCATCGGAATCCGCTCCTTCGGGCAGATACCAGTAGTCAAGGTACTGGGCTTTTTCGGGTTCCGTTTCGTTGAATTTCAGGTATGCCCTTTCGGCGAGCATATCCACTATCCCGAAATGTGGATAGACGGGGCTGTCCCTATTCCCGTCCGTCCATGCCTCAACGCCGGACTTCTCCTGAACAAGCAGAGGACTCGATCCCACGATAAGCATCATGAGGAGCGATGATACAACAAGCAATCTGAACCTGGACAAGATGAGACCTCCTACTGGGCATAAGGAGCGGACTGGTTTTAAAATATTGTGCAGAATGCTCCTTCGCAGGTTGGTTAAAAACCTATATCTACAACAATCGCATCAAACGGCATGGACGGTTTCGCGCTCCTATCGGGGGAGCAAACGGACCTCGCATTCCTGGAGCTGAAGGGAGCGATGAATGCCCTCGGAGATGAGAGGGCGGTCGAGAGGAGGTCCGAAAAGGTTGTCCTTCTAAAGGAGGGGGCGCCCGAAGGTTTGGCGGAAAGGTCCGCCCTCTGTCATTTCACAGGTGATCTATATTCCATGTCATCCGAAGACCTGGGCGACATATTGAGAGCCGTCCGGAACATGCTGGAATCGCTCCCTGTCGATATCGCCGTGACCTTGAAGGTAAAGGCCGCGGGAGCGGACGGAGGTCCCGCTGCATCGCAGCTTTTCGACGGTGCCGTTGCCCTGATGAAGGATCTGGGGATCAAGGTCCGGCACCGCTCCCCCGATAGGGAGATGTTCCTTGTCCTGGACGGAGGGACCTCCTACATCGGATGGATAACCGGAAGGTCCGCAAGGAAGGAGCTCAGAGGTCGCTCCGGCTCGAAGCTTCCGTTCAACCGCCCCATCGTCATGGATCCCGTGCTCGCCAGGGCAATGGTGAACATCACGGGTCTGCCTCCGGGGAGGAGGGTGCTCGATCCCTTCCTTGGGCCCGGCGGTCTTGCGATCGAGGCTGCAAAGCTGGGACTGCATGTGATCGGCATCGAGAGGGACCCGGTCATCTTCCAAGGTGCAAGGTCCAATTTCGAGCACCACGGGCTCTCGGGCTACGTCTCGGCATATTCGGGAGATTCAAGGAAAATGGACGGTCTCATCGGTGCCGGAGAGCTTCGGGATATCGACGGCATCATCACGGACCCCCCCTTCGGAAGGTCCGCCGCCACAATGGGCGAAAAGGCTGATTCGCTCCTGAAAGAGGTGATAGCAAAGGCAGGCGGATACCTGAAGAAGGGCTCCCCGCTTGTTCTGGATTCACCTGAAAGTTCCGTCCTGGAAGAGATACCGGGATTTCGTATGGAGAATATGATCCCCATCCGGGTGCACAGGTCAATGACCAGGCATGTGGCGCTCATGCTGAAGCTGTGAGCGGATTGGATACTTCCGGATAGCCTTACTGCTGCTTGCCCGGTGCCGGGGGCCTCGGGAGCTGCTGGGGCGCCATCGGTCTGGGCTGCTGCGGCATTTGGGGCCTCGGAGGCTGCTGGGGTGCCATCGGTCCAGGTTGCTGCGGCATCGGGGGCCTCGGTGCTGCCGCCGCCTGGGGAGCGGGAGGCCGCTGGGCAGATTGCACCGGTGTGGGCCCTGCAGGCCTCGGAGTGGGCATCTGCAGGGGCGGGGCCCTTGCAGGCTGGGGCTGAGGCAGGGTCCGTACGGGCGATGGAGATGGAACCGGAGCCGGGGAAGGCTGCGGTCGGCTTTCCGGAGCTGCGGGAAGTGCCGGTTTCTCAGGCGCCGGGAGCTGAGGCGCCGGTGCAGGCTGCGAAAGCTGCTCGGGCTCGCCCCTGAGCTTCTCCTTCACCGCCCACGGCCTGTACTCTCCCTTCTCGTCATAACCTGTGTCTATCGGTGATATGTAGATCTGGTTGTACTTCATTATGAAGACGAAGGCCGCCGCTGCAAAGATCACGATGAGGATCAGCGGGAGCAGAACCGACCATAGCGGGGTCTCCGGTCCGTCATCGTTATCATCATCCAGCGGAGGTCTAGGGACGAAAACCTGGAATGTCTTGTCGATCGCACCTTTGTCGCTTATCGGGACCTCACCCTCCAGGGAAATGGTGAAAATGTGGGTCCCCGGTATGGCGGCGGTCCATAGGAAGACAACGGTCTTGGTCTCCCCCTTCTTGAGATAGGTTATGTTTGCCCTGTCAACCTCGAAGGGGCCGTCGTACAGGACTATGTACAGTTTCTCGAATTTGTTGGGATTGAACTCGATATCTCCGATGTTCTGGATATCCGCCTGGAACGAATATCTCCTGTTGTTCTCGGGGGCTTTGTGTACCCCGATAATAAGCTCGTTGTTTATCTTGGGGTCCAGTATGTCGAACATCATCCTGTAGAACTGGATCTCGATCGAGACGTTCACCTCGACGGGTATCTGGTTCTTGTCGATGGATGTCTGAAGTGTGGAAACTCCCTTAAGCACAACGGATATGTTGCCCGGCTCCTTTATCGTACCGGCCCTCGGGGCGATGTTTATCACCGCATAGGCGGTCTCCCCGAAACCGACATCCACATAGGTGTTCTGAAGTCTTATCCAGGTCGAATACTCCACCGGCAGGTCGTCCCAGTCCAGCTGGATGACGTCCTGAATGTTCCCGGTGTTCTTTATCTGGACCCTGACCGCCCTTGCCTCGTCATGGTCCATTGAGAACATGAGCTCCGGCTCGTTGGGGTCCACCCTCATCTCGAAGTTGTAGAACGGCTGGACGTGTACAACGAGCTTCAGGGAGGTCAGGGTAGCCCCCTCCTCGGTCTCGTTCTGGGAGTAGCCAGTGATTCGGATGGGGTACCCGTCGTACCACTTCAGGTAGGGGTGGGGCTGCGGTGTATCGGGATCGGTATCCGCCGCCGCATCGAATGGTATATCGATAGTAAGCTTGACGGGATAGGTCTCGTTCGGAGCGATCTCGACCTGGGACATGTCCGTATCGAACTCGGCCCAGTCCGAATCCACCGACATGTTGTAGGTGTCCAGCCAGTTGCCCGTATTGCGGATGTTGATCATGTACTCCACCTGGCCGCCCACGAAGCCCACCTTGTCGGTCTGGGCGGTCGTTATCTCCAGCTTCCGCCTGAGCGGTATCTCGAAGTAGTACCTCACCTCGTCAAGAACGTGAGGTGGATCGTATGGACCCCCTTTTGCTTGTATTATGATGAATGGAAGGTTTGCCATCGTGGAGGATGTCGTGGTCTCCTCGACGAAAACGGTCATCTCCAGGAAAGCGGTGGTCCTGGGACCGAGGCCTCCGGTTATCTTCAGCGGGGATTGGTCTATGAACACCCACCAACCCTTCGGCCTGTAGCTGACCTCGAGCTTCTGGTTCGGGTCCTTGTCGTTCCCCTCGTTGGTGAAGTTGAACATGATGGTGTTCTCCCTTCCGGGATTGACCTTGAACGGACGCTCGAACTCCTCTATCCTTGCTCCGTAACGGATATCGGCGAAGAGAACACAGGGCTCGCTTTCAGTTGTATAGGATTGTGTCTGGGATGTGACGATAAGCACCAGGTTCACGTTGTAGAACCTGGGAGCCGATGCGGGAACGTTGACCGCGATAATTACATCCCTGGACGTATCGGGTTCTACCAAACCCCCGGTTCCTCCAATTATACTTGTCCCCTGGTGGAAGCTGAACTTCCAGCCCTTCCTCTTGTGGACGTCATCCACATCCTCTTTCAAAGTGAAGGCATCGGGCCCGTTACCGGTGTTCCTGAGTGAGAAGCGAACATAAGAGGTCTCCCCCGGTTTAAGATAGACCTGGGGCTCCTCGGGAATCACTTCCACACCCGCCCTGAAGTCCACCTTGAAACGGAACACATGGGTAGAGGGCTCTTTATAGGGTCCCTGCGGATAGAAATTCGAATAGGCCCTTACAACGACCCTGTACTCCAGGGGGCTGTTCGGGGTTCCCGCCTTTGCCAGGAACGGGTTCTTCGATATCTGGACCGGAAGCTGGAGGTCCTCGAAATCGTTGGGATAGACGGGTCTCGGATCGAATGCGGAAACATCCCATCCATCGGGGATGGAGACCACCTCGACACCGATAAGGTCGACTGCGGGACCTCTGTTCTGAAGCTGGAAGGGTATGAATGCCGTCTCTCCCACCTTTACCCTGTGCGGGACGGGTGTCTCGTATTCCCTGTCCTCCTGACCCTCTTCCCATACGAAGGGGGAGAACTCCGGCTCCGAGACCCTTATTCCGGAACCGCTCCTGAAGTTATCCGACTTGTCATCGTCGTCCACGGTGATCGAGGCGAAGAGATTGAACTGGAAGGAGCTCCATGAACTCGCTCCCTGGGGTGTCCTGTCAGGCACGTTCCAATAAAAAGTGACCACGAGAGGAGGGTTCATGGCATTCGCACCGGGCTGATCGTCTCCGGTGTAGTTGGTGGTCATGGATGTGACCTGTTTGTACTGGGTGGTCACATTGTCAAAGGTGTCGTCAACTACAAGGACCACCGTGAAGAGGTTGTTCAGCTGCCTGGAAATGGGAGTGTCGCTCTGCTGGGGTCTCGAATCATGAATGAGAAGTACGTCGATCCTTATGGTCTGGCCGGGATAAATCTGATTTGACTGGGTGGGTCTCTTGACCTCGATCAGATCTATCGATATGTCCAGCCACGTCTGGCGGGTCGGAGGCGATATCGACTGCTCCTCCGTCTCAGATCCACCACCCAGCGGCACCAAAGCTATAAAACCTGGGACAATGAAAATTAGCGCAAGAATAAGAATGGTCAACCTGCTTGGTGTTGGGATTGCGGATGATCTAAGTGGCATTGGTTCACCCCTTTTGGTATGCTGCCTCTGGCTTCCAGTTGATGATATGCATCGGACGATTATAAACGTTTTATGTTTTCCGGTACTGCTTTTTCCATGCCTGCACGGGATAGTTGATGCCATATCGCTCGAGGCCAGTTAAGGCTTAATGGGGCATCCGTATATATTTCTTTAGTATCCATGAACATAGAGATCCATTGCGGCCAGAAGAGACCATCACTCCTCCAGGACCTCCTTTATCACGGCCATGAGCTCGCCCATCCTGAAGGGTTTCCTGACCAGCCTGCGGAGCCCGATCTCCTCGCATTCCTCGTCCAACTCCTCCTTGGTCATGGCGGTGATGGCGATTATCTTTGCTTCCGGGTCCTCTGCCAGGATCTTCTTCGATACCTCGAGCCCGCTCATGTCCGGCAGCAGGAGGTCCATCAGGACGAGGTCAGGCTCGCTATTTCTGTAAAGCTCCAGGGCTTCCCTGCCATCCTTTGCGAAACCTGCTACAATGAGGCCGTTCAATCTCAGCATGTCGGAGATGACGTTGGATATCATCTCCCTGTCCTCGACGATCAGAATTCCTGGCATTTATCAATCCTCCGCCTTTCCTTTGTCCTCGGGGATCATGAAGAAGAATGTGGTCCCAAGACCCTGGAAGCTCTCGCACCATATCCTTCCCCCGTGGCTTTCCACAAGCTTCTTTGCTATGTAAAGATTAAGTCCCTCCGAGAAGGAGCGTCCCTCCTTCTCCTCATCCACATGGAACTTGTCGAATATGTGTTTTAGGTCCTCATCGGGTATTCCCTGCCCCGAATCGGATATGGAGAGCTGGAACCATTCCCCTTTTCTCTCCAGATCTAGAATGATATGGCCCTCATCGGAGCTCATTGCTATGGAGGCGTCCATCAAGGTCGAGACCACCTGGGAAATGGCCTTCCTGTCTGCAACGGCCTTTGCCCTTTCCCCGGGATAGTTCTGGGTGAGCCTTATCTTTTTCTCCTCTAGGGCCGGATCGCTGTTCTTGACTATCTCCCGGATCAAGTTGTCCAGGGAGACCATCTTCCTGTCCAGCGTGATCTCTTCCCCTACGTTCCTAGATGTCTCCAGTGCTTCGTTGAGCATTGCCTTCAGCTTATCGACCAGGTCCAATAGCTGGTCGACCTTTGCCTTCTGGTCATCATTGAGGCTGCCGAAAAAGCCGCTGTCCAGCATCTCGAGGGTTAGCAGAATGGAAGTTAGGGGCTGTCTTATCTCCCGCGTAAGCAGTGAAACGAATTCGGACAGGAAGGACTGGGATGCCTCGTTCAGCTCCCGTGCCGACATCAGTTCCTCCTCCAGGGACCTTCTCCTCGATATGTCCTGGATCATACCCCACACGCCGGTGATCTGTTCTTCATCCCTCTTCGGAAGGAGCACGAGCTCTATGGGATGCGTGCCCTTAGACTCCGAAAAAAGCTCTATTTCCGTGACCAATATCGGCTCTCCCCCGACTATCCTGCCCATGGCCTCCCTGACCTTTTCGCGGTCCTCAACAAAGGTGACGTTATGGAGCGACAGGAGGTCCAGCTCCTCCCTCGAGAAACCGGTGATGTCGACAAGGGCCCTTGGTGCCAATATGAAATTGCCCTCGAGGTCTATCTCGAAGATCGAATGCTGGCTCGAAGGGGTTCCGGTCAGACGGCGGTCTTCGGGACCTATGTCTGCCTGGCCGTCTTCGAACTTCCCGGGATGTTCCATAACCAGACCTGCCGACCCTGGGGCCCTACTCGGGTCCCGGTATTCATGGTCCTATTTACTAGTTGAATATAAAAAGGTCTCGAAGCGATTCCTTTTTTATGAATTGGGAGATCATTCGCCCTTCTGCTCTTCTTTTTTCCCGGCAGTTTCCTCACCGGGTGCATCGGGAGCATCCTGTTCCTTTTCGGAAACCTCCGGTGGCTCCTCCTCGGGGACAGGGGCCATGGAATCAATCGGGGCATCATCGACGCCCTCTGGGAATGAGAGGACCTCCATCTTCCTGATGTCTATCCTCTTCACCGGATAGATGTTCTTGCAGGACTTCTGGATCGCGGAAACCAGGGACCGCTCCCTTTCCGATGTCAGGATCAGTGAGGTGAACTGGGAGAAGGTGTACTTCTGCGCCGTATCGCGGATGACCTCGTCCATTTTCTTCCTGATCAGGTATTGGACGGAGGATTGTATCCTCTTGTCGGAAATGGCCATGGGTTTCACCCTGACCTTGTAGCCGTCCTTTGTGACCACGTCGAAGACGCCTTCCATCTTCGTCCTCTTCCTCCTGGTCTGCCTCCTAATGTAGTCGGAAGTCAGATCGTGGCCGACGAATCGGGTGAAGGCCTCCGAGGTCGTATGGTCAACAACCTTGAACTTCAACTTGATATGCATCATCCTGAAATCGCCGGTAAGGTCCTGCAGAGTGACCTCCACGGTCCTTCCCATGAGCTTGTCCGGCTCGTCCGCCAGGGTCTCCCCTATCTTCGCTCTGTTGAATAGGTCGGGAGCAACAATGGAATACCACTGCTTGGCCTTCCACTTGTCCTTGAGTTTCTTGACTTCCCTGCTTGTCTGTCTGCGGGCCATATGTACGCCTCTGGCACCGACACGCGCATCTTGTATATGAACCTATCGAGAAATGGATCGGCATATCTGCTGAAAAAATTGGAAAAAACTGTCCTGCAGTAGCAAAATCAAAAAAATTTTCTGCAAAAAAATGCATGCTCGAAAAATCAGCCCCTCAGGTTCCGGCCCCTCCCCGGGGAGCAGCAGAGAGATTCATCTTCCACGACAAGGTCGCCCCTCGAATAGACCCTCGAAGGGAACACCGCCTTGAAACCGTTATAGGGGGACCAGCCGCATTTTGAATGCAGACGCTCTTCGTCCACCTCCCGCTCATCTTTAAGGTCCACGGCTATCAGATCGGCGAAGAATCCTTCCTGGATCCTGCCTCTGCCCGTCAGTCCGAACCTGCTGGATGGATTCTCGGAAAGCAGCCGGACCATGGTCTGAAGTCCCACACGCCTGGTGTTCACCTGAGCCAGGAGCAGGGGAAGCATGGTCTCGACTCCTGGTATTCCCGAAGGAGACGAGAGACCCTGTGACTTCTCTTCCGATGTATGGGGGGCATGGTCGGAGCCGATGGTATGTACCTTACCCTCTTCGATCCCTCTCCATAGAGCGGCCCTTTCCGAGGGCGTCCTGACGGGGGGATTGACCTTTGCAAGCGCCTGGTTCTCGAGGTTCCTCTCCGCCCATTTGATGTCCAGCAGAAGGTGGTGTGGGGTCACCTCCACAGTGGCCTTCGATTTCTCCACTTCCTTGAGGCCCAATTCGGATGATATGTGAAGAACGTGCAGATGCTCTTCAAAACCCTCCATTGCAGTCAGAGATCTTCTCACTGCACTTGATTCCGCCTCGGCGGGTCTGCTATCGGCATGGTCCCTTGCTACCCTTCCCGGACGGCCTTCCTCCCTCGAACCGAAAAGGTTCCCATCCTCGGCGTGGATGCAAAGGACCATCCCATTTCTGGCAATGAATCCGCTCCACCTGCGAAGCTCCTCGAAGGGTCCGAACACAAGGGAGCCGGTGGTCTCCCCCATGAATGCTTTCAAAGCTGAGGGCGGGGGAGCGCCCTTGGAGCCTCTCAGGGCTGCCTCGATATCGGACGGATCGCTGGAGCTCATCAATCCGAGGTTGAACCCGAAGTCAACGACGCATTTCCTGGATGCCGCCTCCTCCTTCTGCCTCAATGCCCGGACATTGAAGGTTGGCGGTCTGTTATTTGGCATGTCAATGAACGATGCCACACCACCGAAGGCGGCGGATATCGAACCGGTTGTCAGGTCCTCCTTGTGCTCGAAACCGGGATCCCTCATATGGACGTGGGAGTCAACAACCCCTGGAAGAATTATCTTTCTCCCCATCCTGTGCAGTTCTCCCATGCTCCCTTTTCCGGGATCTGACCTGCAGATCCTTGATATCCTCCCGGATTCGATGCACAGGTAGGAATCAACCAGCTCCCCGGCGATCAGGGCCCTTCCTTCGATCACGAGGTCGTACATCGCTCTACCTCATTCAAGGGGCATCTCCTCGACCTCTCCCTTTGGCTCCCGCTCGCCGAAGACCCTTCCCTGGAACTTCTGGAATTCCACATCACCCCTCCTCCATTCCTCCGGATGCAGGCCGGCCTTCATACAGGTGTGAGAGAGGAATTCCTCCACGGACCATCCGTATTCGACAGGGACCTGGGGAAGGAGAAGGCCCGAGAAGAACGATCTTTTTGCAATAAGCCCGTCCCTTCCTATCCTGATCTGCCTTTTCAGATCCTCCTCGTCCCGGTATCTCAGCTTCTCCGGAGCCGTGAGAAGTGTGACATCGATCACTATCCTGTCCATTTCCTTCAGGCCTACTGGCGGGAAGCGCGGATCCCGGGTTGCCGCGGACACTGCCACGTCAAGTATAGCCTTTCCCAGCGCCATTATCGGCTCGGGATAACCGATACAGCCCCGCAGGTTGCGATCGGGAAATGTGTTCAGAGTGACAAATACCCCGGATTCCTTCTTGAAGACGGGGGTCTCATCCGGGATCTTCAATCCTTCCTTCCCGAGCTTTCTCTCAATAGCCGCCCTGGCGATCCTGACAGCGAGCTCTCCATCCTCTAAGGCGAACAAGAACACCACCTACGGTATAATCGGTCTTCTATCTAATTAACCTTTGATTGTCAAGGAGCTCCGAAAGGGCTCATGTGAGCGTTTTCATTAATAAATGTTAATAAATGCTTTCCGATACCGGCAGGAGCTCCAAGGTGCCGATAATGGAAAAGGGAGATGACACTTCAAACCCGCTCTTTACGAGCATCACGAGGAAGACGCTCCTTGTAATGGTAAACTTCGTCATCATGGGGCTGATCGGTATAATCAGCTGGAAGTTCGTCGCCACCAGCATGCCCCAGGAGAGCGTCGGGATCGTTCATTTTGCCCTGGGTTTCATCGGCGTCTTCTCCTTCATCACGAACCTGGGCTTCGGGTCTTCCCATGTTAAGAGGATCTCGGAGGGCCAGGACCTCGGAAGATGCATAGGGACATTCATGGCCATACAGCTCGGACTCTCGGTGGTTTTCACCCTCACCGTCTTCCTATCCCTCTTCTTCTGGAAGGAGATAATCGGCAAGGGATTCGAAACACCCGCCCACGAGAGGATCATCTATCTGATGCTCCTATACTTCATTTCCAACAACCTGGCCACCGTGGCAACCCAGACCTTCGCTGCAAAGGTGGAGATAGCCAAGAATCAATTCACTGTTCTCATGGGGGCGCTCGTGCAGTTGGGGGCGACCATTATCATTGTCCTTTCCACAAATAGTGCGTATTGGTTCGCGATGTCGTTCGTCATAGGCGCCTTCTTCAATTTCGCAATATCCTTCTCCCTTCTATCCAAATACCCCATAAAAATGCCAACCCTCGGTTTGTTCAAGAGCTATTTTTTCTTCGCTTTTCCGATATTCATCGTTTCGGCGTTGGGAACCATTCCCCCCAACATAGACAAGATCATGATCCAGCTGTTCTGGGATGCCCATGAGGTGGCGATATATACGGGCGGGCAGAAATTCTCTTTCTATATCATCAACATCGCAGCGGGTTTGGGAATGATATTGTTCCCGATCTTCTCATCATTGAATGCCAATAGGAAGGATGATGAGATCAAGGACCTTGTTCTGAGGTCCGAAAGGCTGATGGCAATTCTGATCGCCCCCATATCCGCACTCCTTTTTTCCCTGGCTATCCCGGTGGTTACCCTCCTCGGAGACACGGATTACAGAGCGTCCTATCTTGTTCTCCAACCTCTGGCCATTTGGGGATTCCTGAGGGCCATGATATCCCCGTACAGGAATCTGATAATGGGCATAGGGAAACCAAAGGTACTTGCCATCATCTCCATCGTAAGCGTAGTGTCCATCGTCCTATTCAATTTCATCTTCATCCCGATGGACATCTCGATGTTGGGGATCGACATGCTTGGGATGGGGGCCATGGGTGCTGCAATCGCCACGCTGCTTTCAGCTGCTTTGTCGTCCATTCTATTCAGGATATTCGCCTACCGATATGCCAAGGTCTTCTTCAACCCGCAGATCTTCAAACCTCTTCTCATCTCCGGTGTCATGGCCGGGGCAATATTGGGTTTACAGCTCCTGATCCCAGCGGATGGCTGGGTTTCCTTCATCATCTACGGACTGGTCGGTTCTGCCTTCTATTTCGCTGCCATGATGGTCCTCAAGGGATTCACCAAGGAAGACAGGGAACTCCTTTTCAATACCATCAATCCTCTGCTGATGCTCAAATACATCAAGGAAGAGTTCTTCCCTCGCTGATACTGTGATTAAACAGTGGGGGGACATCTGACAAAATATATCACATTGTAGATATTATCCGTATCAATGGAGATTTCCAGGATCGGCATCCTCTGCGATGACACGAATCTGCAGCAATGGAAATTCCGGTCCATCAAAAGGATCACCGATGAAGGGATAGGAGAGCTGTCCGCGGTCATCCTCAACGGAGGGCCGGTCAACGGAGCAAAGAAAACGAAGTGGTATTCCTCCCTTGACGGGATCAGGAACGGTATCTTTCACCGCTACAGGAAGACCTTCGTCACCATACCTTCGGAGAGGATCGTAAACATCGGGAAGGAATTCCCACGGGCAGATGTGTTGACCTGCAAATATGAAAAAAAAGGCAAATATTCCCAATATTTTCAAGAAAAGGACCTTGAGAGGATCAGATCCTTTGAATTGGATGTCCTCCTCCGTTTCGGTTTCGGCATAATAAAGGGGGGGATCCTGGACAGCGCTTCATACGGGGTCTGGTCCTTCCACCATGACGATGAGACCATATACCGGGGAGGGCCCCCATGCTACTGGGAGATATACAGGAAGGATCCTGTCACGGGGGCGGTTCTTCAGCGGCTGACGGAAAGACTTGACGGCGGGATCATCCTCAAGAAGGGTTACTTCAAGACCATCGATCATTCATACGGAAGCGCCCTGGAGCAGTCCCTATCGGAATCTTCCAACTGGCCCTATGAGGTCCTTAGGGACATCAGGAACGGGGTCGTGGATCCGGGCCGGATCGAGCCGTCAAGGACAACGGCGCCCATATACAGGATTCCTAGCCTGCTGAACCTGGCGCTCTTCACATCCAAGATGGCGGGGGCAAGATTAAGGAACTATGTCTTGGAGTTCAGAAGGGAGAAATGGAACATCGGGATCATTTCGGATAAGTCAACGGGTATAATGGACGGGCTGGAAGAAAGGAAAGTGAAATGGTTCGAGGAGAAGAAGGGGAGGGGCGATTTCTACGCCGATCCGATCCTGCTTTCAACGGAGAAATGGGGCACCCATGTACTTTTCGAGGATTACGATCACGGGGCTAAAAGGGCCGACATAAGCTCAGTGGAGATCAAGGACGGCCGGCCGCCGGAAAATGTTGAAAAAACAAAGTCCAAACTGGTTATGGATGAGATGCACAGGTCCTATCCCTTTGTCTTCAATGACGGCAAGGACATCTACCTGACCCCCGAGTGCTATGAAGACGGAGAGATCTCACTATACAAGCTCGAGAACTTGAAAAGCAAGCCTGTCCATGTCAGGACCGTTGTCAGGAACTTCGAAGGGGTGGATCCCACCATCGTGCAACACAACGGAAGGTGGTGGTTGTTCTGCACATCCCATTCCGAGGGATCGTCCCTGAAACTCTACATATTCCACTCCAGAGAGCTGTCCGGAAGCTGGGAGCCCCACGCCATGAATCCGGTGAAATGCGATATCAGGTCTTCAAGGCCGGCGGGTCCGTTCTTCCGGGAGAAAGGCAGATTTTACAGGCCGGCCCAGAACTGCTCTGGAACCTACGGCGGAAGCATCACCATCAACAGGGTCGACGAGCTATCCACGAAGAAGTTCGTTGAGATCCCCGTGAGGGAGATCGGGCCTTTAAAACCATACGCAAAGGGCATACATACAATATCCAGGGCTGGAAGTATCGTGGTATTGGATGGCAAGAGATATGAATGGTCACCTCTCTTCTTTTTAGAAAAGCTGAGGGAGAAAACACAAAGTAATAGAAAGAAATGAAAGTCGGTTGGATATCAAGCAGGGGAACAACACATGAAGATAGCCGTCCTCCACACAACCTTCACACAGGGAAACAACGGAGCGGAAAGGCTGTGCTATCTTCTCGCCAGGGAGTTCGGGTCGAAGATATACACCGCTGACTACCACCCGAGGGTGGACAGCTCTTATCCCGGTATCAAGGATATGCTGGTCGTAAAGAAGATCAAACATCCCGATTCTTTTTCCAGAAAAGACTTCGAGATAATGGATGTCATGGAGAGACGTGACGACATAGATGCGGACGTGATCTTATATTCGGGGAACCAGACTTGCTTCCGCATCAGGAGCGATCCGACGCCTTACGTATATTTCTGCCACACACCCGAGAGGGGATTCTTCGACCTGTACGATGATCTGAAGGAGAGGATGAAGAAATGGGGATTTCCACGGTATCAGATATCCAGGTACTTCTTCGAGAAGAGGAGAAAGATGGACATCGACCTGTTCAGGAACCATGTCAATCCCGAACAGGTCGTGACCAATTCAAAACTGGTAATGGACAGGTATGAAAGATGCTACGGAAAAAGGCCGAGGAGAGCGGTCGGCGCCCCCATCGACACCTCCATATACAAGTGGAAGGAGCCAGGGGACTTCTTCTTCACAGCCAGCGGGCTCAGGTGGAACAAGAGGATAGATTGGCAGATTGGGGCAGCGGCCAAGGCAAAGGTAAAGCTTAAGATCGCCGGGGACGGACCTATGATGGGTGAGCTCAGGGAGCTTTCGAAGAAGCTCCGGGCGGATGTGGAGTTCCTCGGAAGGATCGGGGAAAGGGAACTGATAGAACAGTACTCAAGCTGCAAGGCATTCATCTTTTCGGCTAAGGACGAGGACTTCGGAATGGTCCCTCTGGAAGCTTTGGCCTCCGGAAAGCCGGTATTCTGCGTGGGGGAAGGGGGGCCAATGGAATATCTGAACAACTCGAATTCCTTCCTGTTCAGGGATGAGGACGGTCTTGCGGCCGCCCTTGGATCCTGCGATGATGATGCGATTAAAAGAATGAAAGCTGACTGTATGAAGAGTGCGGAGTATTTCGACGTGAAAAAGGTCGCTCGTCGGATCAAGGATGACTTGGTTGAGATATTGGCGGAATTTTACCGCAAATGAACATGATCAGAGGTAGGATGATGAAAAGGCCGGACATATACCTGATAATTCTGGACACCTTGAGAAAGGACTTTTCAGCGAATATCGAAGGATATCTGGAAAATCAAGGTTTCAGGAAGTATGAAAAGGCCTACGCGACATCCTCCTGGACGATCCCGACACATGCCTCGATAATGACGGGGGAATATCCGTCTTCACACGGGGCCCATGAAACTTTGACCCGCAAGGGATTCGATATCCGCTTCAAGGGCGGCAAGAAAAAATTAAATATCCTGCTTAAGGACATGGGATACAGGACTTTCCTGTTCTCCGCAAATCCTTTCATAACACAGGATTTCGGATATGACTCATTTGATTTCTATTTCGAAAAACTGTATAACAAGACCCCGAGGATCCTGAACAAAAAAGAATCAAAGAAATTGTACGAATTAAGGAAGAGTGAGGTCACTACCGTAAAAATGATCGGCAAGCTCGCAAGAACGGGGCAGCTGCCGCTTTTGGCCAAAGGTATGATCAACCGGATCGGAAAGAGCGGCCTTTCAGAGAAATTGTATACTTATTACCAGGGAAAAGTGAAAGGATGGCCTCATTACAAGGGCATTAAAGAGATATTCCGTTCTTTCAGGGAAAATGTTGTCGGCGATCCTTCGAAAAAACCGAAATTCGTGATGATCAACATCATGGAGGTCCATGATCCCTATTATCTCAAACCTTTCATAAGACCGAAATTGACCATGAACGACCGGGTCTATAAGAAGGAGATGACCGAAGAAAAGAGGATGGATTTGATATCGAAATATAAAGACCAGGTCGATCTGATCCGGGTTTACATCGAGAAATTCATCTCACTACTTGAACAGAGGGGAATGATCGATGATTCGGTCATCATAATTACAAGCGACCACGGCCAGCTTCTTGGAGAGTATGGACAGCTGGGACATGGAAGGTTCCTCTACGACGAATTGGTGCATGTGCCCCTTATGATTAGATATCCTGGCAACTTCACATCAACGGATCCCGGTCATGATGACAGGGCCGTCAGCCTTTTGAAATTATACAATTTCATCATTTCCGCAGCCCGGGGAGAGGGGTCGTATGACGGATCATTGTATGAGGACACGGTCTTTGCCGAGAGCTATGGAATGATCTTGGATTTCAAACCGGAAGAGGAGATCGAGCGCAGGAAGATGGAGGCGTTGGAAAGATATCAGGTATTCATTTGCCACAAAGGAAACAGCGCCATATTTGACGTAAAGGAATGGGACTTCATTGATATCGGCCCTGTGAATGATCGCATCTTGGAAGAGGAAGAAAAGGTGATGCTGAAGAAGGAAATCGTGAAATTCCTAAGTAAACAGGAAACCGGCAAGATCAAAAAGATCAGGTTCGATCAGAAGATATGAGTTTGCGCAATAATAATAGTATTAAAAAAAATGGATGTTGTTTTGACCAATAAATAATAAGTTTAAATTCCAATTATATTTTTACTATTCAATATATTTTGAATAGACGGGGATAATGATATATACCCCCCTTTGCTAGGAGCTATAATGAAAAATCCAGATATCCTTTGTATAATCGTGGATTCTCTCAGAAAGGACCATGGAGAGATGATATGGAAGGATATCGAAACTTATGGATTCAATAGGTATAAAAATGCAATTTCACCCTCTTCGTGGACTACGCCATCCCATGCATCAATGTTCACTGGCCAATATCCCATGGAGCACGGAGCACATGCTAAGAAGGAGGAACGGGTGGGAGATATCAAATTGAAGTCGGAGGACCTTCTGACAATGGAATTAAAGGAGATGGGATACTCCAATTTTCTTCTATCCGCAAATCCCCACATATCGAAATACTTTGGATTTACACATTTCGATCATGAACTGAAGATCGAACTTGTCCCTAATTTCAGGATCATGAAAAAGGAGGAATGGGACGCCATAGTCAAATTGAAGGAGACGGGCTCTTCCAAGCCACAGATCATTAAAAATCTAATAAAGGACGGCAGATTCCTGCTTCTCTCAAAGAGCATCCTTCAGAAGGTCGGAATCGAGAAAATCGTCAGGTGGATGGATTATCGATACCGGATCAAGGTGGAGAAGTGGCCCAAGGAGAAGGGATCGAAGAGGATCAGGAAGGAATTCAATTCCATAATCAAGGGAAAGGGGAAGAAGGGGCCAAAATTCATTTTCATCAATCTCATGGAGGTCCACGAACCTTATTTCATAGATCCGTTGCTCGAGCCCAAGTACAATTTCATTCCGAAAAAATTCCAAAAACGGTTTACCAAGTAGAATCTAAATCGCCTTAAGGCTGCTTATAAGGAAGGGGTTGATTACACTTCCAATGTTGTGAAATGGTTATTGAATAGATTGAGAAAGGAAGGTATGCTAGATAACACGCTCGTCATCATAACAAGCGACCATGGCCAACTGATCGGTGAGAATGATAAAGTCGGTCATGGGGTTTTCCTCACCCATGAAACCTTGAAGGTTCCATTGTTCATAAGATTCCCCAAGGGAAAGGAACTGAAGATCAAATCGCATGCAAACCGACAAATGTACATTCCATTGAATAATTTGAAAGACTTCATATTGAGCAATGTCAAGGAGGATTGCTATGCCGATCATTATCTCTACCAGGACCATGCATTGGCGGAAAGCTTCCGCATAATATGGTCCTGGATCGACGATCTGAAAGATGATGTGGACAGGAAATTGGTCGATTTCCATGATAAATACAAGATTGCAATCTACTGCAGGAGCCATTTTGGAATATTTGACGTGAAAAAATGGGACTTCGAACATATCACCAATGAAGGTGAAAAGGGGCCCAAGGCTGAGATAATCGACGAGATGAGGTGCAAGGTCATCCAACATCTGGAGAAGAACCTGAACAGGAAGGCAAAAAGGACCTTTCTAACAGACTCTCTCTTAAAAAAAGCATGATAACTTGGTGATCTGGGTATCTTATGAATATCAGAGTAGCATATCCATGTGAAACAATGGTCAGGAGTATGGCATGCTCTCGAAAGAACCTGCGGTAACAGTTTTAATGGTCGCTTACAAAGGGAACGAACACCTTAGAGAGGCTATCGAGAGCGTACTTGGACAGAACTTCAGAGACATGGAACTCCTTATCGTTCTGGACCCGCATCCCGATGATATCTGCGAGGAGATGATAAGGACATTCGAGGATAACAGGATAAGATTGGTCAAGAACGAGAGAAGGATCGGTTTGGTTCGATCCAGGAACAAAGGTCTCGGATTGGCCAAAGGGGAATTTATCGCCGTCATGGATTCCGATGATATTTCAATGCCCAAGAGGCTTGAAAAAAGTATCGATTACCTGCTCCGCAATGAGGATTGTGCATTGGTAGGAGGTCTCTGCCAAGTGATCGATGATAAGGGAAATATCATCAAGGATGCGGCCCCCTTGAGGTCAGAAGAAGAGTTCTTCTATAGGCTCTTCTTTTACAATCAACTGCCCCACAGCTCGGTTATGATGAGGACGGAAGAAGCACTGAAAGTGGGAGGTTACAGGGAGAAATTCGCCATTGGAGAAGATTACGACCTCTATCTCAGACTGATGAAAAGAGGAAGGATCCACCAATTACCGGAGAATCTTGTCAAATGGAGGGCATACGATTCTTCCGTCACATCAAAAGAGCCGGAACTGATGGAAAGTGAGGTCGTCCTCATAGTGAAGGAGAATTTCAAAAGAATGCTGGGTCTTGAAATTGCCAGGGAGGATATTCTGCTTTACCTGGATAACTCGATCAAAGGGAGAGATATCGCATCCATCTCGAATTCGTTGAAAAACCTTCTTCGGATAAATACCATGATCCTTCAGACCGCGCCGGAATGGATGGATGAGAAGAGATTGAAGAGGATAATGAAGGAAAAATACCATTCGCTGCTGACGGGGCAGATCGTCTCAAACAAGGGGCCGAGGTCCCTGATCATAATGATCATGAATCCGATCCGCATGCCGGGACTCTTTGCACATGGGATCAGAACCCTGTTGGGATTTCGCTGACCGAAAGCGATACGATGGAAGTCACATCTAGCTCTTTTTAAATACCCTTCGCCATTTCATCACCATGGATAAGCTCAGTATCCTGATCAGTTCGTACAACAGACCGGAGTTGATCGGGTTATCTATAGATTCAATTTTAAATTCAAATCTTCCGGAGGGGCTGGAGTTGGAGATAGTCATCGTGGATGACCAATCCGACGAAGAGACATGGGAGGTTCTGAACGAATACAAGGACGATCCCCGTTTCATATTCCATAAAAATAAACGAAAATCCTATGCTGGGGGGCCTAACTGGTCCAAAGGTTTTGAAATATCGACCGGAAACATAATTCTCAACAACGAGGATGACATGATCTGGCATAAGGACTTCATTAAAAATTTGTACACCGAATTGAAGAAACATGACAGATACACATGCTGCTTCGGAATGTATATCCAAACACCGTCCCTGGATATGATGCGGCCTCCTCGCTCCGGACCCAGAAATCCTTATCCGAAGATCGGATTCTTCACGGGAATACCGAAAAAGCGATCTCTTCGAAACGATGAGCATGTGTCCCACAATCAATTCTTCTGCTACAGATCTTTCTTTGACGGTCTTGATGAGGTATGGCATCATTACCCGGGTTCGGGTCTCAGGGAAGAGACCGATCTTTTGCTGAGACTTAGGAAACTCAAACCCGAGAGGAAATTCGTCGCTGTTCCGGAAGCATACCTTTGGCATATCGAGAACAGGTCCGGTAAGAATGTTCAGGATATGAAAACGAGAAGGAAAAGGGACAGTACAAACCATATCATCTTCTTGAAAAGGAATTTCGGATGGAAAGCGCTCTTCATGATGACATTCTACAAACTCTACCAGTTCCAGAAATCCGTGAGGGACTTCGTAGGCCGGAATTTGATAGAAAGGAACCGGGAGCGGTCGAGTTGAGGATGGATACGCGGATTCTAAACCGCTCAATTTTTTTCACTTATTGACCCAGAACGTCGGCGTCTCACCCTTCAATCCCATGATGACCTGCTCGACGACCATGGTACCTGCCTTGAACTGGGCATCGACGGTATTGGCACCGATATGAGGCGTGAACACAACATTGTCGAATTCGGCCAAGGGGGTCTCACCCGGCGGCTCCGTCTCGAATACGTCCAGTGCCGCCCCGCCTATCCTGTTCTCCTTCAATGCGCTGTAGAGAGCTTTTTCATCCACGACGCCTCCCCTTGCGCAGTTGATGAGGTAGGCCTTGTCCTTCATGATACCGAACTGCTCCGATGAGATCATGTTCCGGGTGTCATCGGTCAGGGCAAGATGCAGTGATACGAAATCCGATCTCCTGAGAAGGTCATCGAGGTCCGTAAGCTCTATCCCGTGCTCTTCCGCAATCCCTTCCGGGAGATACGGGTCGTAACCGATGGTGGTCATGCCAAATGCCTTGCATCTTGCGGCAAGGGCCTGGCCGATCCTTCCGCATCCGACGATGCCCACGGTCTTTCCGTCCAGTTCAAGTCCCTTCAGCTTCTTCTTCAGCCATTCCTGCTTCTTTATTCCCTCTGTCCCCCTGACAATACCCCGGGCAAGGGCGAGCATATGTCCCATGGCCAGTTCAGCTACCGAAAGGGTTGCGCCGAGCGGGGCATTGACGACCTTTATCCCCTTCTCCTTCGCATATTCGATATCTATGTTGTCGACACCGATACCGGCCCTGCCGATGATCTTCATCTTTCCCGCCCTGTCCAGAGCGTCCCGTTTGACCTTTGTCCTGGAACGGACAATAAGCGCATCATATTCACCGATGGCATCCAGAAGTCCTTCCGGACTTACCTCGTCCATCACAACCTCATGGCCTGCCCCCTCAAGCATCTTGACAGCCTCGGGTGCGAGCCCGTCCGTAACAAGCACTTTCATCCTTTTCACCTCGCCATGGGGAAGAAACGGATGATTATTAAAATATCTCTAAATGTCGATCCTGAGGATGCCCGATCGTGAGATCCGCTGCAAAATCTTCATATCTCGAACCTTAGAAGGGCGGCGGCCTCCCCTAGCTTGCTTAGCATCTCTCCCATTTCATGGGCTGTGGAAACCATCTGAACCCTGCATCCCGTTGACTCAGCCAAGTCCATCATTATCCTGCCCGCGTCGGTCCTGAAGAGGGAATCGGCGATCAGAAGCGTCTCCGCAGCCCCCATCATCAGTGCTTTTTTAACCTCTTCCTGACCATAGGCGGCCCCCTTTCCCTTCCCGATCCTTGCCATGAGCTCCTCAACGAGCTCGGATTCCTGGAAGAACCTCATTTTGGAAAGGGCTTCATTGAGTCCGCTCCCCTTCGAGATCGACTCCTTAAGTCCGGTAAGGCCCCCCGAGGAAGCCTGGAGAATTTGTATCCTTGATGCTGGTACATGCAATTCCTCCCTGACTTTCTTTGATAGCTCTTCCTTGAAAAACGAGGGTCCCGTGACCAGAATATCCGTGGTCCCCATAACCACCGGCCTGAGGACATCTATTATCTCGGTGTAGTATGCGGCCCATCTGTCCTCCGACTTGAACATCTTCCCCCCTGCTCCCACCCTTACATCCGCAACCCTCTCCAGACCGTAATCCCTTATGCGGTATATAGAAGCTGTTTCGTCATCGAGTGAAACCGCCACCACAGGCGCTGTTCTTGACCTTTCCACGGCTTCTTCCAGCAGTGCCAGTTCCCTTTTCGACCATTCCATTCTCTGGATGTCGAGCTCCGAACCTATGTCAACATTTATCGTATGATGCCCCGATATTTCGGGAGGACCATCGATGATGATCCCCTTGATCCTCAGACTGTCGGTGAATGGATGGAACTCCGTCTCCTCCACCTCTATCCTGAGATAGATACGGACCCTGGGCTGGCTGTCGGCCCTTATCGAATCCTCCCTGGCTTCCAGTTTTCTGTAGGTGTAGGACCCCACAAGGGTTCCCGGATCCACGAGCTGGTTCAGGTAGTAGAGATCGTCCTCCGCATCGATGCGGACCCTTAGGCCGTCCCTGTCCGAAGCTTCCCTGAGTATCTTCATCGCTACACTCTTCTTCGATATCGACATCCGAATTGATCGCTCTCCTATATCGGGATGTCCAAGAAATGATTTTTGGAGCATGGGGTGTGTTCCTTCTTATATCCTATGATGGCGATGGGGTAAGCATGGGAGAGCTTTTCGTCCCCGATCCCAAAGGAATATCCTATGAGGACCACACAGCGGACCTTTGGCTGGTTCTAAAAGGAAGTTCGATGGGAGACTGCATCGAAAAGGCGTTGAATGGATTATACGGCGTCATTGGCTCGTCTTTCATGCTAGGCTCCGCAGAAGAAGGCATTCTTGAGATCAAGGGACGGGATGCAGTGGAAATGATGGTGGATGTGCTATCGGAAGCCCTATACCTAATGGATGCGGAAACTACGCTTATCAAGGACCCGGAGATTAAGATAGAGGTCAAGGAGGATGAAGTAGAACTTCATATGTCATTCATCAAGGCTGGATTCTCTATCCCTGAAGGCAAAGGCGGAATGGAGGTCAAAGCGGTAAGCTACCACGGGGCATATCTTGAGTCCGAAGGCGACCATTGGAAAGGAAGGGTCCTGCTTGATATCTGAGATCGTCCCCGGGAGCTCCCGTCACATGTAATATATACATGAAAGCTAGATTGCAGAGCAGATAGAAAAGAAGGGGAATGGGGCAGAGCAAATGGTATTCGACAGATCCCTATGTCATATCCCGGAAGGGACGATGATAGAGGAGAAGAACATCAGATGCAAAGGGGATGTCATTTTTTCCGACCGCTCCCAGTTGAAAAGGGGGATCATGACCGAGGGGCGGATCTTCCTTGGAGAGTTCGTGGAGGTTGAAGGGGATATGGCCTCCATAGGGGACCTCAGGATAGACAAGGGTTCCAAGGTCCACGGTTCGATAACCGGTGATGCCGACATCTTCATAGGTGAGAGATGTGTAATCGCGGGAGAGATCGTGGTAGGAAAGAACCTGGACATAGGTGAAGGGGTGGAGCTCGATCCCAACGGCATAGATTCCAGGGGAAGGATCAATATCAGAAATCCCATCTCGGTCATAGTTTATATCCTTCTTTACCTGTTCGAACTGCTCAGAAAGAACGATTCACAGGAGATAGAGGCTTTTTTCAAAGACCTTGAAGAAGAAGGAGAGCAATCCATATTAGTATCGCAGAACTTCACATATTTCCCGAAATCCTCCAGAATAACAGGAGATTCGATACACATCCCCGGGGATATGAAGGTCGGACATGGCTGCAAGATCGCCGCCAATCTGTTTTTGGATGGGGGCCTCGATCTGGAAAGTGAAGTACAGGTATTCGGCGAGATAGAGAGCAAGGGGGACATCACCATAGGTGAGAACGTCGTCATCGACGGCGATATCTGGACCGAGGGGGATGTCAACATACACCACGCCGCAAGGATAACGGGAAACATCAGAGGGAGAAACGTAACCACCACGCCTGACACGATCATAGACGGGACGCTCAAGGGTGAAGAGGGGATCAAGATACTCCCCGAAGGCGGTTCGGCCATCGAGGAAAAGATATCTAGATTTGAAAAGGGAATGGATGAACTGGATGGATTGGTCTGATCCGCTTCCCTCCATCGAATTAGGGTTATGCAAATTAGGTCTCATTATCGAATATATGTAAAAGTTAAAAGTACCATTTACCTTCTATCTATAAAAAATCAGCTGTATTTCAGTAAGATTTATTAATCGTCTTTGTATCACCAAGGACAGGTTCAGCCGATATCGGAGGATGCTTGATGAAACTATCTAAGAACGAGAAGGCAATTATTTGGGGAATAGTGAAATATCCCATGCTCAACGACAGGCAGCTGAGCGACAAGATCGGCGTTCGGATGTCAACTCTGAACGCCATCAAGAACAAGATGAAGAGGAACGGCGTAATATTTGACCGCAT
Source organism: Thermoplasmatota archaeon (assembly GCA_048569615.1). GTDB lineage: Archaea > Thermoplasmatota > Penumbrarchaeia > Penumbrarchaeales > Penumbrarchaeaceae > JAYEPK01. The sequence continues at coordinate 68,811 of JBLIRK010000010.1, forward strand.
CGTTCCCAACGTCGAGATCATGGACTACGAGATACTTTCGGTATTTTGGACAAGTCTGAAGAGGCCGGTGAAAGGCGGATCGGACCTCGAATTCCTTAGGAAACTGTTCCTGGGCCACCCGAACACCTATTCCGCTATGATATTCGGTGATACGCTCTTTGCCCTATCTCTGTACAAGAACTACACTGAGTTCCGCAAGGCCGACTACATGATAATAAAGGAGCTGTGGGAGAAGGACATAATACTGAACGAGAACGCCCATAACACCCTATATCCGCTGTCCATATCCCAGATAAGCAAGAACTTCGATTATACCTCCGTTCTCGAAAGGGCCTTTGACATCGAACCGCCGAAAAAGGATCCCGAAATGGACAAGAATGTGGACCTGGAGAAGGCAAGGGAGAAGATCTTCCACCTCACCCGCAAGGAAAAGACGATCCTCAAGGGGATACTGGAATCCCCCGACATGCCCGACAACAAGATCGCAGGCCTCCTGGATACAACACGGCAGGCTGTTGCAAGACACAAGAAAGAGCTACTGGATCTCGGCGTCATTAAGAAGACAAGGGTGATCGATTATGCACGTCTGGGATTCAGCATACTTTGCCTTGTGGAAGCTCATTACAATAAGATAGGAGACATAGAGAAGGGAGGACCGGACGTGAAGAAGCTTCGGCTCCCCAGTTTCTTTGCGGTCTACGGGAACTCCGAGACCGTATCGCTCTCTCTTTTCAAGGATTTCGAGCAATTCACCGAAAGCAGAGAGAAATACACCCAGGCCCTGAACAACTTCTGCATCTTGAAGGATGAGGCAAAGATCAACCTGTACTCGCCTTCGGACACCATTACCATCAAGCATCAGGAATATCTTCCCCTGGTGGAGGAATTCCTGAAGATGCATTGATGACCACTTTCATATAACTCTCTCTCTCCATGTCAAAGTTTATATCAAAGTATCATAGGTTGGGTAATCAACAGGTGAGCGAATGGAAGAGGAAAAATCGGTGGAAGACCTTCCTGGTGTAGGTCCAGCGACCGCAGAGAAGCTGAAGGAGGCGGGGTTCGAAGACCTCATGTCCATAGCAGTTTCTTCTCCGGCAACCCTTGTCGAGGCTGCGGATATCGGAGAAGCGACCGCCATGAAGATCATTGCAGCTGCCAAGAAGCTTGCGGATGTGGGTGGTTTCCTGACTGGCGATATAATAATGGAGAAGAGGAGGGCGGTTGCAAAACTTACCACCGGATCGAAGGCGCTCGATGAACTTCTCGGCGGAGGGCTGGAAACCTGCGCCATAACTGAGTTCTACGGAGAGTTCGGTTCCGGAAAGACGCAGATAACACACCAGCTCTGCGTCAATGTTTCAAGAGATGAAGAGGAGGGGGGTCTGAACGGTCATACCATCTTCATCGATACAGAGAACACCTTCAGACCCGAAAGGATAGTCCAGATGTCCATGGCTTACGATCTGGACCCTATAGAAGTACTCCGAACAATACACGTCGCCAGGGCCTTCAATTCTCACCACCAGATGCTGCTGATCGAGAAAGCCAAGGAGATTGCAAAGGAACATCCTATCAAGCTGCTTATCGTAGATTCTCTGACATCTCATTTCAGGGCGGAATACATAGGGCGGGGATCTCTGGCTGAAAGACAGCAGAAGCTGAACAAACACCTTCACGCAATCCTTCAGTTCTCTGACCTGAACAAGGCGGCGGTAGCGGTGACAAATCAGGTCGCAGCGAAACCCGATGCCTTCTTCGGCGATCCTACCAGGGCCATAGGTGGACATGTTTTGGGGCATACCTCCACCTTCAGGCTCTACCTCAGAAAGTCCAAGGGCAACAGAAGAATAGCAAGACTTATAGATTCCCCGAACCTTCCAGAGGGAGAGGCCGTGATCACAATTTCCGAGGAAGGGGTCAGGGATTGAAGACATCAGAGCAAAGCATTTGAATTTCCAACGCCTTGGGGTTTCCACAACTGCGGGGCGACCAAATGGAGAAACTTGACATTAAAAGAGGAAATTATGGCAACATTGAAGGCGAGGGTCTTTTCAAAAGAATGAAAGAGGTCTTCGGCAACTGCAGGAAGGAAGGGGAATGGTTGGTATCGGAGTTCGGCGCCATGAAACCAATCAAGCTGAAGGTTTTATCCAAGAACGAGCTGGCAATGGAGATCACAACAGTGAAGATCCCGGATGAGATGGTCCTGGAAACCATGAGAAAGAGGAATGAACTGCTGGAATTTGCCACGGGTTTCACGGCCAAGGAAAGGCTGAAACGCCTGAAGGATAAGGCCAAAAAGGGTGAACTGTGAGGGTCGAAAAGATAATTATACCCATTTTCATTCAGGGACCCTACTCTCTGCGGATGTGGTCTAGCTCGGTAGGACCGTAGCTTCCCAAGCTACTTGCCCGGGTTCAAATCCCGGCATCCGCACCATTTCCTTCTCGTCAATTAATATAGCTTCAGGAAATGGTGCTCTACATCAATTATACACGCTAAAATTGGATCATAGGATGATGATGAATTTTAGCTGGACCTTTGAACTTTGTATACCGTCAATTATTGAGCAGTTCAAAGATCCCGGCATCCGGGATTTGGAACCCTGGGTGACGAAGGGATTTGAACCTTTAGATCCTTGAGTATTTCGCGAATATGATCGACGATAGGAAATGCTCAAGGTTAGCA
>JBLIRK010000011.1:0-69751 GCA_048569615.1 Thermoplasmatota archaeon
CCCGGTCTTCTTCAGCATCTCCTGGTAGAGCGCCATCCCGTCCATGTTGCTGAGGAATATGAGCGCCTTCATCTCGGGGTCCTTGACCCCCATCTCTCTATATATCCGGGATACTGTGATGGAATACTGCTCCAGGAAATCGATCCATATAGTATGGTCGTCCTCTCTCCTCATGGCTTCGTCGAAGACTGACCAGAAGAATCGGGTGAAACCTCCCTCGCCTTCCATGATGCCTATCATGAAGTCGATGAAATGGACCAGCATATCCCGTGGATCCATGGTCTCGGTGACCTCACTCATCAAACTGGGCTCCATGTGGGTGCTTGCCCACCATATAATTGTGTCCCTTGCAAGGATGTACTTTGAATCGAAATGGTGGAAGAGGCCTCCCTTGGACACACCTGCCTTCTCCACAATCTCGTTGATGGAGACCCTGTCGTAGCCCTTCGAATTGAAGAGCTCGAAGGCCGCCTCCATGATGCGCTCCCTAGTTTCCCGTTCGGGTGTCATCTCCATTCCTTCTCTTTACCGACCGACCGGTCGGTCTGCAAGGTTCATGGAGGAATTCCTACTTAAGATTTCCGGGGTGAGCCTTAAATATCGAAAATCGATATCGTAAATCGATATCAATGTACGAGAGAAAGATACTCCTCGGTTTCATCAGGGCGCACATACTCCACCACGCGGTCAAGGACGGCTCCATCTACGGTGCCGAGATGATGGTGGAGCTGAAGAGGCACGGGTACGACATCAGCCCGGGTACGCTGTATCCGATCCTCCACGAGATGGAGGACGGCGGCCTTCTTGAGAGTGAAACCATGACGGTCAAGGGAAAGGTCAGAAAATTGTACAGACCGACAGCGGAGGGGGAGCGCTCCCTCGAGAAGATGAAGGAGTTCATCAAGGAGCTGGCAGAGGAGGTGACGCTGTGAAGGTGTTCGAGATAGAGAAGGCCGAAAAGAAGCTCGGTAACAGGAGGGTTCTGAAGGGGATCAACCTGGAAGTAAGGAAAGGTGAGATACTCTCGATGGTGGGGCCCTCCGGGAGCGGGAAGTCCACGCTTCTCAGGGCCCTGAACAGGCTAATAGAGCTCGACAGCGGAAATGTCAGGTTCAAGGGAAAGAGCATAGGGGAGATCGATCCCGTCGAACTGAGAAGGAGCGCGGTCCTTGTGCCCCAGGAGAGCGTGATGCTCCCTGGAACCGTAAGGGAAAACGTAGAATACGGCCCGAAGCTCGCCGGCATGAACCTGGAATGTGATACGAGAGGCTGCCTCAGGGATGCCGGGCTCCCCTCGAAGTTCGCGGACAGGGACGCTTCCAAGCTGTCGGGAGGAGAGAAGAAGAGGGTCGCTCTGGCGAGAGCCCTGGCACTCAAACCGGAAGTTCTCCTCCTTGACGAACCAACGGTCGGTGTCGACCCCAAGAAGGTCGAGAGGATGGAAAGGACCATTCTGGACTTTGCCAAGGTACGGGAGCTAACGGTCATCTGGGTAACCCATGACATTCAGCAGGCCATGAGGGTCTCGGACAGGATAGCCAACTTGAAGTCCGGCAAGGTCAAGGGTGTTACAAGGGCATCGGAATTCAAATGGGAGGGAGCGTATTGACCGGAATACCCTACACATGGGAAGAAGGGCTCATCATAATGGCCCTTGTCATGGTGCTCTTCATTGCAGCCATCTTAATCTCCATATGGAAGAAGATCGGCGTTGCCAGGGAATATACAATTGCTTTGTTAAGAGGGGGTACCCAGCTCTTCATCACCGCAACGATCCTATTTTTCCTCTTCGAGTTCGATTACTGGTACTACCCCATTTGGCTGCTTCTCGCCGCCATGGCCGTAATGGGAGGTTACACATCCGCAAAGAGGGCGGGAAAGATGCCCAAGGCTTACAGGATAACGACTCCATCCATCCTTGTGGGGGCTACCCTCGTTCTTGTCGTTCTATCGCTGACAGGAGCGATGCCAAGCGAGCCCCAGTTCGTCATACCGCTTGCGGGCATGGCATTCGGGAATGCCATGACCATATGCTCCTTGGCACTGAACAGGCTGATCAGGGAGCTCGAGACCAACAAACCGGCGCTGGAAACAATGCTCTCCCTGGGGGCTAATCCAAAGGAGGCCATGAAGGAGTTCACGAGGATGTCCGTCAAAGCGGCCCTGATACCGAATATCGATTCCCTGAAGACCCTGGGAATAATATTCATCCCCGGCGCCATGGCCGGACTCCTGATCGCCGGGACCAATCCCATACTTGCGGCGGAATACCAGATAATCGTCTATCTGATGATCGTCGGCGGGGGGATCATAACCTCGTTGATGGTGGTGACCCTTGCAAGGAGGATTCTCTTCAACAGGGCCTTCCAGCTTGCCGAATGGATTTAACTGAACCCGTCCCCTATCTCCCCAAGTAATGAGGACACCATCTCCTTACGGTCCCTTGTAAGATAGAACATGTGCCCCCCCCGGTAAGTATGTGACCTGAGCTCGTTCTCATATATCCTGTCCTCGATCCTGGCGACCGATACCACCTTGTCCTCCGGAGAGTAGAATACAACATCGTCCTGCCTGGGTTCCGGAACCGAGTCCTGCATCCTGAATAGCTGGTCGATTGTACGGAAGGATACGAATTCCGGTAAACCCTTCATATCGTCGTTAACAGCCAAAGGGCCCGCATCCTCCTTTTCGAACTGCCGCTTCAGAATGGGCCTGCTGATCAGAGAGAGCAGACGCACCACCGTCTTGTGCCCCTTCGCGAGCCATTTCTCGTTGACCCCCAGAAAAGGCGACACAAAGATCCTCCTCCTGGCTCCGAACATGTAGGTGAGCGTCAATCCCCCGAATGAGAAACCAACGGCGACGTGCTCATCGAGCCCCTTCTCCACCTCCATACACGGCTTGATGACATCCTCCATGTAGTCATCCACCCGGGTGGGGAGCTGGACATAGGTAGCATCGTAATCATGCTCCCTTATCCGGTTCATGTACCACTCCACGCCGGGCTGCTCGAAATTGCCCCCGAACCCGTTTATGAAAAGGAGTTGGCGCTCCCCTCCGGGAACCTGTATGACCTTGAATTCCAGCTGCTCCCCTGTCACTACCGTGGAATCATGTCTGTTAAATAATCTTTTATCCGGTCCATGGTCCACGATAAAAGGGATATAGTTGCGAACTGATGGAACTTTAAGAAGCAAAGGTGGGAACCTTGGGCCTGCTGTCGTCGGGAAAGAACAGAAAGCTGTTCGCGATCGGATCTTCAGTAATTCTGCTGCTCATTGCCATCATTGTTTTCAGGAGCGTCTCCCAGAAGGGAGGAGGAGACGGGGAGATAGGTATCGGTGATGTCCTGAACTCCACCTCGGTCCGGAGGGGCTCCTATTACGATATTGTGATCCTCGACGCTCACCAAAGGATGGCGCCGGTGGTATCGACCCCTCTTGCGTGCTGGTACGATATCACCGACGGAAGTTCATCACTTCTCCCAGCCCTTATCAAAGGGTCCGGGGCCGCCGACAGGTTCTATGCGCTCAGCGGAAGGGGAACTCCCCTCAGGGTGGTATTGGAGGACGAGGGCTCCGACGGACTCTTCAAATCCAGTTCGGAGCTTGCCAGGGAACGGTTCCAGAGGTCCGACGGCATCCTCCTCGTCTCAGACTGCAACGAGGGTTATTCCCTGGCGCTTACCGCCGCGCCGATATCCTCGTACCTCAACATACCCATTGTCGTTGTATCCCACAATACTGAGGAGCGGGACATAAGGGATCTTGCAGAGGGACTCGATGCGAGTTACCTCATAGCCGCCTCGGACCATACCGTAGAGCTGGCTAAACGGACCGGTCTCGATTATGTTCCGATGATCGACAGGGAGAAGGCATGGAATGACACTGCGTCAGTGATCATGGACCGGTTCGGCAGGCTGGATTATATCACGTTGACCAACCCGAGGGATACCGAGCCAGCATTTCTCAGAGAGGACCTCGTACAGACTCAGATCCAGGATGTGGATTCGGTGCTCGTGGACACCGGATCGGTCGATCTGGACCTGATGGGTGAGAGCGAGGTCACACACTCTGTCAACGTTCCGGAGGGGATCGTGAACCTCAGGATCTACGTCAATTTCACCGATGTGAAAGGGCTGCCCTTGGACCCGGTCAAGGAAGCTGTGGGCATCTCTCCCATCAGCTTCCTCACATTGATAGATCCCCAGGGTAGGCTCGCGGCTTCCGCTCCGAGCTTCTCGGCTTCCACGGGGCGCAATTACGTTGAAACCCTAATAATTGAGAATCCCGGAACTTACTGGCTCACCGTCAAGGTCTACTACGGGATCAAGGGGCTTTCGACCATGGGCGGCACCTCCATGGGTATTTCGCGGTTCTCCGGCTCCTACGAGGTGGAATCACATGCCATGGTCCTTTCCGATCCGCACCTGCCGCTCTATGAAGAACTGTCAATGATGGCTCCCTACCTGAGCGCTTCAAGGGGAGGTATGGTCCTCGCCGATCCCTCATTCGAACTGACAGACGGCGAATACGCGGAGAGAGCCGCGGGCCGAAGCTCGGGACCGTGGTACGACCGGGAGCTGCTCCAGCTGGGAAGGGACAAGGTGAATGCCAATGTGGGGATATTGAGTAAACATGTAAACGCACTCCCGGAGGAGCTCTCAACGAGCTACCTCGAGGGAAAGGGATGGCTCGCTCTCCTGGGGGGAGGGAACATGATCCCTATGTATTACCAGGACAAGGAGCCTTCATGGGAGGAGAACCCCGTCTGGGGGACTGGATGGGCAACAGACCTGCCCTACAGCCTCGACCTCTCACTTTCCGTTGGCAGGCCACTGGGGAGGACGCTGTCGGATGTTTCAGCCCTGATCGCCCGAACACTGTTCTACGAGGAGTACACCGAATCCTTCATAAGGGAGCTCGAGGCGGAATACGGCGCCTCGGGATCCTTCAAGGACCACTTCCATTTTCTTGCTGGTGAAGGAGGCGGAAGGACCGGTTGGCTGTTCCACCAGAGAGAATTCTCCCAAACGGCTGAGCAGCACGGTTTCACCTCTGAGGTTTACATGCAGGACTCCGAGAACGACAGGCAGTTTCTGGTCCAGAGCGGTGCTTTCGAGAGGGCCAACTACTTCGAGATGATACTTCACGGGGACTGGTCGTGGTTCTCCCCGGAGCTCAACGGCTTCGACAGGTACTCCACCGGGGTCAAGGTATCGGACCTGATGGAGAGGCCCTTCGACTGGGAGCTGGGCCCCTCGGTCTTCAACTCCGGGGTCTGCCTGCTGGGAAGAATCGGAGGATTGAGGCCCGAGCAGTCCATCACCCAGGCCTTCTTCGCCTCCGGGATCAACGCCTTCTTCTGTGCCACGAGATCCACGGGATCCGAGGCGAAAGCAGGGCCCATCGAGGAAGCGCTTCTATTCGACGACCTTTCCGTCGGGGAGGCGATAAGGAAGGACAAAAGGGACAATCCGGAGGTTCCCACATATTTCGTTAGGACGCTTTTCGGGGACCCGGCTTTCAATCCATACGAGCCCGAGAACGGATATGCGGATCAGGGCAGGCCATTATTGATGGACCGGCTCCCCTAAGAACCTGTCACCGCCACCCTATTCCCGGAAACAGCATAGCAGAGGGCACCCTTTCCACCACCCGGCGAGCCGGCTCGGTTCGCCCTGAATGCGGACCGGATGAGTGCTTCCACCATGTCCATCACCTCTTCCCTGTCCTTGACGCAGAGGAAAAGATGGCCGCCCTCGAATTCTATGGTGTCCAATCCCTTTTCCCTTATGACAACGGGATCGACCACTCTATCCTTCGGACAGTAGAGGACCACATCATCATCTCTCAGCTTTGGAAGGTTGAGATGGGCATAATGCATCTCCCTCACCCACCTGCAGGAGATCAAGAAGGGCATGTAAAGCTCCGCAAGGGCGGGACATTGGTCCCCCACGGCCCAATGGCCAAAATATCGGGGTAACAGCGGAAGGTGGAACCGCCCAATAACCGGCATGACAGGCGAAAGCAGCCTCGTCAATCTCCTGGGATGGAAACCCCAGAAGGGGCTTATGAATATTCTGCCGGGGGCCGTATCCAAATAGGAAGCTGCAAGACCCCCCATGCTCAGACCCACCAAAACCGGGTCCTCCAATTCGCTTAGAACCTTCCTGCAGGGTTCAATTACGTCCTTTTCGAAATCACTGACCTTCAGAGGGATCCTCACGAAGGTGGTTTCCCATGGGCATCGTCCCATCCTCTCGAGCGCCCATCTCGTCTCGGGGAGATCGAAATCGATGCACCATCCGAGGATGAAGAGCACTTTCCGCTCTCCCTTTCCGACCTTCAATGTACCGAATTCAATCCCTTTCCTGAACACGGAATGCAATTATCCGGGGAGATTGTAAACATTTCGGAGGGGACGGCAGGTCATGATTTGTTAAAATCCGGGCAGGAACATCATCGTTTAAGTAGCTCCAGACGAATGACCGTTCCGGTCTTCACATGCTGCCCAAAACTTTCTTGACCTTGATGGTCGCGGTTCTGATGGGCTTCTCATCTATTATATCACTAGAGGCAGGTTCATCACAAGGGATCGGCGTCCCTGATGGAGCAATACCGACAAGGGCCCCGGGATTCACCAACGTCTCGATCTCTGCTGGACTGGCCGGTTACAGGGGAGACAATCTCGCCTGGGGGGATTACAACAACGACGGAGATCTCGACCTTCTTGTTAGAGGGCCTTCATCCAACTACCTCTTTAAGAACAACGGCCCCCCGAACTGGGATTTCACAGATGTTTCAAACGACACCGGAGTGAACGTTTCCAGGGGATATTCCCAGTGGGCGGACTACAACGGTGACGGATATCTCGATTTCTACACCGCGGGGGACGACGACCACCTGTTCAGGAACAACGGCCCCCCGAACTGGGACTTCACCGATATGACCCAGCAGGCGGGGAATCCGTCGGACGGGCTCCCGTCGGAGGGCATAGGCTGGGGGGACTACAACAGAGACGGTTTCCCGGACATCTTCACCGTGGGGTGGAGGAAACCCGGCGACCTGCAGTGGCCTTACCCTGGGGAGATGGACCGGCTCTACAGGAACAACGGAGACGGAACATTCACGGATGTCTCTCTTGCTGTAGGACTGAATCCCAGGGAGACATCCTATGCGGGAATGGGGATGGCGTGGTGCGATCCAAACGAGGACGGATGGCCAGACATATACGTCTGCAACTACCATCTGACCCCAAACCAGCTCTGGATCAACCAGAGGGACGGCACATTCATCGACATGGCCCCAGAATACAATCTCACGGGGAAGGCCACGGTCTATCAGGGCACCACCTATTACGGGCACTGCAACGGGGCGGGATGGGCAGACTTCGACAACGACCGGGACATGGACATCTGGGTGTCCCATCTGGCCCATAAGGACGATGAGCGGTCCGGGATGAACAGGGGCTACTACTGCGCGGATTCGCAGCTGTTCGAGAACTCCGGACCCCCCTATCTGGAATTCAACGACATAAGGATCAGGGCGGGGATCCCAATAACGCCTTCAGGGACCGTAGTGCAGGACCCGGACTCGGGGGACCTGATGTGGAAGGACGAGGACTACTTCGGAGTGGCGTGGGGGGACTGTGACAACGACGGGGACCTGGACCTGTGGGTCCCCCAGGTCAAGACCTATTCCTTCTGGGACCATTCCTTCCTCTGGGAGAACGACGGCGACAGGACCTTTACGGATTCCACGGACTCGTCCGGCCTGAAGGTATGGTCCAACACGGGAGGCACCTGGGTGGATTACGACAACGATGGCGACCTCGACTTCTGCACCGAGGGGACCTATCCGTTCAGGGGACCAAGGGAGCTGCATCTCTTCAGGAATCCGGGGAATTCAAACCACTGGTTGGAGCTCGAACTGAGGGGTGCCGGCGGAAACCGGCAGTCCAGCACCGATGCCATAGGGGCGAAGGCGGTGCTTCAAAGCGGAAGTACGACGCTCACAAGGTACGTCGGAGGGGACTGCGGGGGCCACGGCTTCCAGCAGCCGCTGAGGCTCCACTTCGGACTCGGGAGCAGGACCTCCATAGACAGTATCTTCATATACTGGCCCTCCGGGAGGATCCAGAAATACGATGATCCCCCCATCGACGGCCTCCTAACAATCAACGAGCCGGAGACAAGCTACCTCGACCTCTCCTCGAACGGATTTGAGTTCGAGGTCATTGAGGACGAGACAGCATCCATTTCAACGTCCCATACCGGCCCGGGGATAAGTTCGAGGTACTGGGACCTTGACAACGACAGGGATTTCGAGACCATGGTTCCCAGCCCCGACCAGGACATAACCTACTACGGACAGGGAAAGCACTGGTTGAGATACAGGGTCAAGGACGTCAACGGCTACTTCTGGGACCTGGAACCGATAAGCATCAACGTCACCAATATACCACCCGGGATATCGCTCCCGGAAACCCTGGACCTGGTCGAGGAGGAGGCATACACTCTGGACCTGGAGCCGTTTGACACCCCCTCCGACCTTGCAAACCTGACCATCGAATGGAGGATCGATCCCGGCGGAAGCTGGATCCGGGGGGAAGGTGTCAGGGAGATCTCATTCGAGGACATGGGGCAGTATACCGTATCAGCAAGGGCGACGGACGATGACGGGGAGCAGGCGGAAAGATCCGTATCGATCGAGGTCGAGAACCGCATGCCAGAGGTCCAGCTCGAAACGGAGCAGACCGAGATCAGGGAGGACGAGGTCTGCGAACTTAGAGCGACAGCATCGGATTCATCGCTGGACATGGAGAACATGAAGTACCGCTTCTATTCAGGGGACGGGAGATCGACCGGATGGATAGACGAGAACTCCACCTATTTCCTGTACCAGAAGAACGGGACCTTCAGGGCGGCTGTGGAGGTCAAGGACAGGCACGGTGAGATAGCAAGCGATATGCTCTACGTCACAGTTCAGAACATGCTTCCCGTGGTCATGTTCAGAGATATCGATAACGAGACCGAAGAGGACACCGAGGTCGTCTTCCAGGTTGTGGGCTATGATTCCAATTCCGACAACGACGGACTAAAATACCGAATGGACTTCGATGACGGGCTGGGATGGACCCAATGGAAGGACCTCATCATGAGCGAACACCAGATCCCTGGTTTCTCCCTGTGGGAGACCTACATGGAGGTCCGGCATACATTCACTTCCTCAGGCATGCATATGGTCAAGCTCCAGGTGAAGGACGACGACGAGGCGGTCACCGAAAAGACATTCGGGATGCTCGTCATGAACGTTCTTCCCACCGCCGAGATCCGGCTCCCCGACCAACCCCTCCTCTACGAGGATGTGAGCTTCGTGCTGACCGCTGAAATATCGGATACGATCTCGGATGAAGATGCTCTGGAGCACAAATGGGTTTTCAGCGACGGGACCGAGACCGAATGGTCCGAAGAGGAACCTTACGTGGAGCACGTGTTCCGGGATATCGGATACGGCGGCAAATGGGTGAGCCTGCTTGTCAGGGACGACGACGATGAGATCAATGTGACGCAAAGCCTCGGTGTGAAGAGCCTGCCACCCAGAGCTGACCTGTCGGTAGGTCAGAGAACGGTCCTCGAGGATGAGACGGTCATGTTCGATGCAGGCGATTCAACGGATACCGTCAGCGATGTTGACACACTGGAGTTCACCTGGAAGATCGACGGGATCGAGGTCCCGGGGAACGCTGTCATGAGGCATACATTCCATTATTCGGGAATGTACAGGATCGATCTGAGGGTGGAGGACAACGACGGCGGAGGGGATGAGGAATCGGTCATGATAACCGTCACCAACCAGGCGCCGACACTGGAGGTCACCATACACGATGAGGTCATCGCCGGGGAGCTCTTCGATATCGATGCCACGGAAACCTTCGATACCCCATCGGACCTGAGGAACCTCACGTTCACTTACGAATTCGATGATGATTCCGATCCCTTGGAAACCGGCCTGAACCTCGTCAACCATACCTACGGCAAACCGGGAACGTACACAATCGTCGTAAGGGTGAGCGACGGGGACGAGAGCGCGACCTTCGAGCACGAGGTCAGCGTCCTGGCAAAGGAGCAGCCGGGTAAGGAGAAATCAAACGGTGCCGTATGGGTCATTCTTGCCATGGTCCTTGTCCTCATTCTCCTCGGTTTCGGAGCCGCCACAGCCTACGTTCTGATCTCCAGAAAGCAGCAGGCCGACCAGGCACGGCTGGGACCTCCCGTCCCGCCCCCCTACCTTCAGCAGCAACAGTTCAGGGGGCAGTTTCCCCAGGCAAGACCCAGGCCTCTGCCTCAGGCAGGACCGGTGCAGCTGATCCCTCGCCCCACCGGACCTTCAAGCCTGCCTCCTGCTCCTTCGGGTCATCACCACGGCGCCGATCACGCCCAGGACAACAAGCAGTAGCAGACCGACCACCACAAGGACAGTGACCACACCGATCGATCCTCCGAAGCTCGTGACCTCGTCGTCATCATCGGCTGTCAGCTTCCCGGCCTTGACAAGGTCGAAGGATACTATGGTCCCGTCATCGGTCTCGGCCATCTCCATGATCTCCTCGGGCCCAAGCTCCACCATCCTTCCCGAGCTGTCAAGATAGTTAGACATGTTCGAGGGCTCAATGCTTCCGGTGTCGACATTCCAACCATCAGGGAATATCATCCTGAAGGTCATGGGGAGGTAGACCTCCTCATCATATTCGTAATACTCGTCATCCTCCTCGTAGCTCTCCCAATCCTCCTCGTCGTAGTATTCGTCTATGAGTGCAACCGCATGGGTATTGCTCCTGCCCAGGGAGAATTCAATGGTGATCACTTCCGTGACGATGATGTCCTCATCGCTGTCCACCGGACCTACGATACCTTCATGATCGTATCCCACTGACTCCACACCCACCTGCCCGTCTATGGTCATGGAAAGGCTATCGGTAAACCCGAAGACGAAGGATTCGTCGGGATTAGCCATCACATCAGCAAATTCCTGCTCAGTAACCTCATCATCGCTGTCCAGGTCGAGCATCATCCTCATAGCTTCGGCGTAGCTCCCCGCCTTGACGGTCGTGACGCTCCTGATCTCAACCATGTCTATCTCCAGGAATTCCACCTCGAGCAGTATCTCCATGTCCTCAAAACCTATCTCGTCATCAATATAATCCCACGGATCGTTTGAAGCATAATCAGTGTATGTTATCTGGCTCTCAAAATCGGATTCATATGCGTCAGCGTAGATGTAATCATATTCCTCGATCCTGCTACCGTCGAACAGGAATGTTATGGTCGAACCGGAGGCCGATACCGATTCGTAATCAATGTGGCCGCCGCTGTACATTATCGAACCTTCTCCGTTGCAGTAGGATCCATATTCCTCATATCCGAGGGAAACGGAGTACTGCACCGTTTCGTCGTCGGCGATGTCCCCGAGCACCTCAAGGGTCACGATATGGTCACCGCCTTCCACTGAAAGGGATACCTCAACGATATCTATTTGGGGCATGTCGTCCACCTCGTACTCCTCCTGGGTCATCATGACCACATCCCCGCTCTCATCCTGCAGCTCCCTGTCGAAATCCCCGGATGAACCTTGTCTGGTACCGGTATATTCCCAGGGAGGATACTCTTCGAAGAGCTCATCCGTGCAGGTGAAAAATTCCGATTCCGGGTCCGCCATCCCGAAGTCCATGTAAACCGTGTTGGCATAGAGGTTGAAGGTTTCTGGGTCCAGTTCTGCTTTGGGTATCGTCGCGGTTATCGTATTATCCTCAACATCCGTCTGAATGCCCGGGGCTGGACCTCCGGAAGATACATCGAACTCTCCATCGTAATACATGATGGACACCTCACCCGCGCTGAAGGTGTACATGTAGCCTTCCTCATCGGAAACATCTCCCTTCAATGTCAATGTGACCAGGACGTTTGCTATCTTCTCTTCGCTTGTCAACGACAGTATGTCTATTTCATCGAAACCTGATACTTCTTCCTCGACCATCTCCATGGCCGTGACATCTTCTATGTCATCCTCGATCACCAGGTCATCCTCGGCGCGGACCGAGACAGTAAATAGTGCAAGAACGGCCAATAGGACCGACAGCAATGTTATCATCGATCTCCTCATGTTTCTCCCTCCTCCGGGAGTGAAAAGACATCCCCCGGGTATTTATATCAACTTTCTGGGACCCTTTTTATACCGCTCCTTTCCCCTGTCAAAAAAATGTTCCAAACTGGACTTATATGCTCAGGTCCATATACACATTGCAGGAGTGACCGTCATGGAACGAGAGGAGAGCGGCACCTGGAAATACTGGCTGATGATGGCCATCAGCGTGATAATTGTCATCGCACTGGTCCTCCTCTGATGAAGCTAGGCCATTTTTCCCCCGCGAAAAACCCCACTGGAGGGACGGCCGTCCATTACGGCGGTCGTCCCTCGATACATTCTCGCATCCCCGTTATGGTCATTTTATATCCCTTGTAGGCAATCCGGGGTCGGTGGTCCCCATGGTGCTCATGCATACCGTCTGGTTCGGTACCTTCATCCTCCATGAAAGGAGCGGGAGGTGGGAGATAGTCAAGCTATCGAAGTCACCAAGCGATCCCGGCACGATCGCCGAAGACCTGATGTCGATCCGCCAGGGGAAGCTGCTCCATAGAGAGAAAGAACTAAGAAAGGAATTCGACATTGATCTGGTAACCGAGGAGAGGCTATTGACACTGGGTGGTGCATCCCTGTCGGAGCTCCCCGAATTGAAGCTTCCCGGACCCGGAGAATATGGTTTCGAAATGACGGCTCTGGTCGAGGCGAACGCCCTGCTTGCCGGTATGGCGCAGGCGGAAAATCTGGGGGATGCCAACATACTATCGGCCGTGGGAGCGCTGACAGAGGTGGATGCCTCGCTGAACACAACGGTGGAGAGGCTCAGGGAGTGGTATTCCAAGTACTGGCCCGAGCTGTCCCCTCTGATCGAGGAGAGGGACATGCTGAGGAGCCTTGCCGTGGTGTGGGAGCCCTCAGCCCTGTCATCCTACATCAAGGAGGAATACCCCGAACTCTTCAAGAAAATGTCTGAACTGGATGAGCCTAGGGATATAGGGGGTGCCGACCTCTCCGGCGTCTCGCCCCTTGCCTCCCTCGCGCTTCAGAACTGGACCGCCAGGGAGGGCCTGGAAACCTACATAGAGCAGGAGATGGCAAGGACGGCGCCCAGCCTCTCGACCGTTGCGGGACCCCTGGTAGGGGCGAGATTGATCCATTCGGCCGGCGGTATCGAAAGGCTGGTCAAGCTCCCGTCCTCGACAGTACAGGTCCTGGGGGCGGAGAAGATGTTCTTCAAGTTCCTGAAGGAGGGGGGAAAGCCCCCGAAGCACGGAATACTTTTTCAGCATCCCTGGGTTCATTCACTCCCCTCCCAGAAGAGGGGGAAGATGGCAAGGTCCCTTGCCTCGGCTTCATCCCTCGCCGCGAGGATGGACCTCTACGGCGGGGGGGATCCCTCCGGAATGAAGATCAAGCTCGAGAAGAGGTACCAGGAGATAAGGGATATGGAAACCGCTCCCAGGGCAGGAGGGGGAAGGCAGCCTCCGTTCAGGGAAGGGTGGTGGGCCGACAAGGGCGGGGACAGGCGGGGAAGGCGCCGAGGAAGGAGGAAGAGGTAGAAGGATGGACCGGGACGCGCTCCCTAAAAAAATGCATCCCAGGGTGATGGACGCCTTGGAACTCTGGTCGATCGAAGAGCTCTATCCACCCCAGAAAGACTCCTTGGAACCCATAGCCTCCGGTGAGAACCTGGTCATTGCAGTCCCGACAGCCGCGGGCAAATCTTTGATCGCCTACGTCTCGATACTGAACAGGGTGCTGAGAGGAGGGAAAGCACTTTATGTGGTTCCCCTCCGCGCCCTGGCCTCGGAGAAGTTCCAGGAGCTCTCGGAGCTCGGGAAGCTCGGTGTCAAGGTCGCACTGTCTTACGGGGATTACGACGAGGAGGACAGGAGGCTCGAGCATTTCGACGTCGTTGTGGCTACCTCGGAGAAGGCCGATTCACTTCTCAGGCACCGCTCCAAATGGCTAAGAAACCTCAAGGTCATCGTTGCGGACGAGGTCCACCTACTCAACGATACGGGGAGGGGCCCCACCCTTGAGGTCATACTGACAAGGTTCAAGCAGCTGAATCCCGGGGCACAGCTCATATGCCTGTCTGCCACCATCGGCAATGCCGAGGAGATAGCAAACTGGCTGGGGGCAAGGCTGATCGTCTCCGATTTCAGGCCCGTGGACCTCAAGGAGGGTGTTTTCCAGGGCTCCGAGGTCACATACGACGACCTTAGCCAAAGGGAGATCAAGGGACGAACAGGGGATCAGCTCATGGACGCGGTGCTGGACGGAATCGTTGATTCTACGGACGGCCAGGGGCAGGTGCTGGTCTTCGTCAACACCAGGAGGAGCGCCGAGAGCGCTGCCAACGAGATGTCGAAGGTCATGTACGGACACCTCGGCGACGAGGACAGGGTCGAGCTGAGACGGCTCTCGAATGCCATCGGAAGGTCCGAATCCCGCATCATCAAGAAACTTAAGAGATCGGTGACTGGCGGCGCCGCATTCCACCACGCGGGATTGAACAACGAGCAGAGGGGGCTGATCGAGAAGGCATTCAAGGAGAGAAAGCTGAAGGCTCTTTATGCAACGCCCACCCTTGCGGCCGGGATCAATCTGCCGGCAAGGAGGGTCATCGTCCGCGATTGGACCAGGTTCGAGGCATGGAACCCAAGGGCTCCGATACCGATCCTCGAGATCAAGCAGATGTTCGGCAGGGCGGGAAGGCCAAAATACGATAAGATAGGCGAATCTTGGATAATGGCCAGGAAGGAGGAGGAGGTGAATCTCCTCCTGGAGCGATACGTCTGGGGGAAGCCCGAGGAGGTGCTGTCGAAACTGGGATCGAGACCGGCCCTCAGGATGCATCTGCTATCATCCTTCGCCACCAACTACGTCAGGGACATACCTGAGATGTGGGAGTTCATCAAGTCCACCTTCTATGCATACCAGAACGACACCTGGAAGATAGAAGCCGACGTCGAGGAATTGCTAGAGTTCCTCGCGGAGGAGGGATTCATAAGAAGGGAAGGGGATTCGGTGGACGCCACGGACCTGGGAAAGAGGGTGGCAAGGCTCTATATCGACCCGCTTTCAGCAGTGGTTTTAAGGAAGGCTTTAAAGGCGGAGAGGAGGAAGGTGACCCCCTTCTCGATCCTCCATGCCGTCTGCCACACCCCAGATGTTCCCCCTCTTTTTGTAAGGGGGAGGGATTCGGACCTTGTGGCTCAGTTCATGTACGAGCATGAAGAGGAGCTTCTAATAGAAATCCCCGTAGAGCCCGAGGAGTACGAATGGTTCCTTTCATCTGTCAAGACGGCCATGTTCTTCATGGAATGGATAGGGGAGAACAGGGATTCCATCGAGGCGGGGGAGGAGAGGATAGAGATCCTGTTCAACCTCGGTCCCGGCGATGTAAGGAACAAGGTTGAGACAGCCGTTTGGATCATATACGCCATGAGGGAGCTTTCAAGGCTCTTCAACACGGGACTTACTAAGGAGATAGACAAGGTATCCCTCAGGGTGGAGCACGGCATCAGGGAGGAGCTTATACCTCTCATTTCCATAAAGGGGGTGGGGAGGGTTAGGGCCAGGAGGTTCTTTGAGAACAACATAAAAACACCGGACCATGTAAGGAAGGCCACTGTCCAGCAACTGGCCTCCATACACGGCATCGGAAGGCAGCTGGCCCTCCAGATCAAGAACGCCGTGGAGGCGGGGGAGAGCTCCTTCGAGGAGGAGAGGGAGGTTGAAAAAGGCCCCTCGCAGTCCAATCTATTTGACTTTCAATGAACAAGGATGCGGCGTGACCTTAAATTATAGGGAAGCTATAGGGCCCCGATGGAGATGAAGAGGCTGGCGAGGCTCGCCAGGGGAATCATCATATTCTTCCTTCCGGTCTTCACGGTGATACTGGCAGCCAGCACTCTGGCCTTCTTCGCAACCTTCTCCGCCACCCAGGTTGAGGCTTCCGTGTTTACGACCGAAGAAGGAGCGGGTACAGCGGAGCAGGCCTCCGCGGGGATCGGCAATGTTCTGCTGTTCCTCATCCCCGCCATCATAGGGAGCTTCGGCATCCTGGCGATCATCAAGATGGGGAAGAAGGGGATGCTGAAGAAGATCTTCAGGGGAGCGCTCTCGTTTGCTGGCGGGGTCATTTTGGCCTTCTTCCTGTTCAAGTACAACGAGATCTTCTACGAGAGGGTGTGGTTCGCCCTCTACGTCACATGGCCCGTGGAGTTCGTCATGTACACCATACCGGACCTCTATGCCTGGGGGCCGTTCCTCTCGTTCATAATTGGAGGCCTTCTCTTCGGGTATTTCACTACCTCCATGATACTTTCCAGGGGCTTCACCAGGAAGGAGAGGAATTATGCATTGATCTGCATCTCGGCGCTTATGGGAGCCTTCATGGCGGTGATCCTCTCCACCATAACCGTTCTGCTCCTGCTCATCGGCCTTGCCATCTGGGACATCTATGCCGTGTTCAAGGGTCCCATCAAGGAGATGGTGGAGCTGGATGCCAGAGGGCAGCTACTGGTGAGCTTGGACCCTCTGGGTGATGATTCCAACGATTTCCCCTTCGATCACTTGACCTACGATGCGGGTGCTTGGCAGCTGGGGATAGGGGACCTAGTTTTCTATTCAGTTCTCGGGGCGCATTCCATCTATTATGCGGCCGATTACATCAGGACAGAGGGCTGGTGGATGCTCCCCTTCTTCTTCTTACCTGTGCTAATTGCAATCCTGGCAGGGTTTGCCTATACGATCTACAGATTGACCAGGGCGAAGGGGAACAGCATACTTCCCGGTTTGCCGATCCCCATGTTCCTGGGTGTGGGGATTTTCGTAGTGATGATGCTGATAGCAAGGTTCGCTTTCTGAATAATAGCTCTTCTTACCAAGAGCTGCGATTGCCTTTCCCTTGATCTTCTCACATTTCAATTCTTGGTATCCAAATCAAGGCTCATTTTTTCCTCTATGCCAGGGGTGCGATTAGGACTGATTCTTTTACGTTTTGTGGGGGAAAACGGAAACGATCCCCCATGTTTGCATAAAAACCCTTGAGAATTTTAAAAAATGTATCGAAAAACCTTGCCATTTTCGGGGGGAAATGGGTTTTCTAGCCTTTGAAGTAAGCAATAATAACCTCAACATTGATTGTTTCAACATCTTTGAAAAATGGAATGAACTGATCAGGAATCGGGTAAATGGGAACTCCTGATTTGATCATTATTCCACTATTTTGATACATAAAGGCATCCGTTTCCATATTCACATATATGTTCATAAAAAAAAATGGTTTTAATTCGGGTCTTGTAATACCCTGAAGTGTCAAAACATTATTATCGAAATCAAGACCCACTGTCATTTCTTCTTTAATTCGAACAGTTTTAAATTTCATGAATCATCCCTCCTGTTTGAACATGCAATATCCAGGTTAATTGATTTCCTACTGCGGGAAACTGTATTGTAACCATATATTATTCGGGTATGAACAGTTCTCCATTGCATTTTGGACATCGGGCGTTTCTAACTTTCTCCTCGGTTTTTTGGCAAGCGGGACATATCCATCCTTTACATTCTTTACATTTTACAGGTCTATTGAAACTTCTATCATACATTCCTTGATTATGGCCTCTCCCACATATAATGCAAGTGTACTTCTTTCCGTCGAATATTGACATGATACATGATTCCTTTCAAACTTCTTTATTATTACTCCTACGGAGGGATGTGCCTTGTTGTACAACTATTAGTGGATTCCGACCATTTTTCCATCATCATTGCTAACAAGACAAAAATCAATCAAATCTCGGTGATCCGACCCCTTCCATAGTTATCAACGCGTTGTAAAACACCATCTTTCGGTAAGATTCCTTCATAGCTGTCAAAGGTGTCTTGGCTCTAACCGATTCCCTGAACATCCGTTTCACTGATGAGAATTCAGATTCGACATTCCACCTCTTCGTATAGCCAACTTCCCTACTCCATGCATCATATCCGATCCTATTGTGATATCAGACACATTTAGAACGGTATGAATACACTTCACGTATTGCCTTGGCATCTTTCCTCATCTTGATGCCTGTTTCGATCTTGTGGTATTTCAGATAACTGAAGATGGATTTCTTATCATAGGCACTGTCTGCAAGGACCCTCTTTATCCTGGCTCCTGGCAGGTTCTCTTTACACTGTTTCATCAACTTCTTGAACAACTTGTCATCATTGGTCCGATGGTCAGATACCTCAACAGCAACAAGTTCTTTCTTGTTCACATCCACTGCAATATGCACCTTGATCCAACCTCTGTGTTTGAGATCTCCTCTCCATTTCCTTCTCAACCACTCCCCGCTATTGGATAATGTGATACCTCTTGAGTCCAGGGCTATATTATCACATCTCCGGATCTTAGTGGGACGGTATCTGATAGATCGATATCACAATCCCTTATCCTTCTGAATAGAGTTGTGTAATCGGCAACTTCAGCTTAGGAACGATAGCTGCAATGCTTCGAATGAATCCTTGCAGTGTCCTGTATGGAAGGTTCATTGTGTGGTATGCGAGAGCTGCCCATCTGATGAATGTTTCTGGGTACCTGAACTTCCTTCCGGATTTGAGGAGGTTCATTCTTTCCCGTTCTTTGCCCCAGTTCTCGATGAAGTCGATGGAGATCATCAACTCTCCTCTTCGGACCAATTGTTTATTATATGCCCGCCAGTTCCTTTTATCCTTCTGGCGGTCTCCCCATCTGTGATAAATAACTCCTTTAGGCATCGATTATTGAGTGGAATCTGCTAGATAAGTACTGAAACCAGCTTTGTGAAAGTACAAATTGTTATGCAACACGGCAGGGGGGATGAGGAATTATCCTTTTACCATTAGTTATCGAATCCGAATAAGGATCTCCATCTTGATTTCTTTGGCGAAATTGGTTTTTCTGATATATTCCATTCATTCCCACAATCAATACAAGAAAAAACTCTTACATTAGTAAGATTATTTTTTGTAAACGATATAATTTTAGATTGACAAGAAGGACAATTTATATTCATTTTTTTACTCTCCAGTCTATCTACGATATATAGGTTTCATATTATATCCAATAACCCCCTCTCATACGAGAAGCTACCAACCACGGGGGGAATGGATACGCATCAAGAATTAATGAATTTTCCTCAAGAAATGTTGAATGAAATCACATGATCTCATAACGCAGGTGTGCGAAAGGATGGAATAAATAAAAAAAATTATGTAAAAATGTTTATAATCCCAGAATTATTATTATAAGAGTCTGTCCGGCCATTATAAATAGGATTAACTCATGGTGGGATTGCTCTAGGCTTGTTTTTTGGTGCATAATGCCCCCGAGACCAGGCAAAGGGGGTAGTTAAATGAATATATACATTGGAAATCTCTCGTATGATGCGGGAGAACATGACATCAGAAAAGTTTTCGAAGAATATGGTTCCGTGGAATCCGTGAAGATCATTATCGATCGAATGACAAATCGATCCAAGGGATTTGGCTTTGTGGAAATGACCAATGAGGGCGAGGCAAAAGAAGCTATCGCAGAACTTGATGGAAAAGACCACCTTGGCAGGGCTCTTAAGGTCAATATTGCACGGCCTCGTTAATCAAGAGATCAGAATTCCTGTTAGATCCAACGGGAGTTAATAATCTAAAGACAGGATTCAACCAGTAAGGGTTGAATCCACATTCTTTATTCATTTGTCGGTTTCTCCATTTTCAAGCTATATCCACATTTGTATCGTACTTTTTCAATCATTATCCGGTAATAAAATCTTATCTAATATCGGAATAATTTCATATTTCCGAAGATTTTACCGTAATCCTTTAAAACATCACCTGAGAAGAATTTCGTAAGGATATTCTTAAGAGTATCGCAGTTAACCTTATACGGTCTTTCTGTTACTTTGATGAAGATCTTATCTCCATTTACCTTATAGATTCCTTTGACCACACCTGTATCGAAAAAACCTTCATCGTTATTACCATCGATTTTGATCCGGTTTTTCTTAGCAATTTTCCTGATATCGTTAAAAAGTATATTGATATCTTTCTCAATCTTAATTTCGAATGGATCACAAAATAGCATCATCTAACCTTCATGAACATATCCTTCTTAATAGGATTAAACTTTTCTATCTTAGGACAATTTGACGGGCCATAACGAGAATATCTCCATTACTTCCTTTTATCATGAGAAAATAAGTTGTTTAGTTTGGAAAATCAAATCTAAACATTGGATGGAATTCATTCAATTCTCCTTGCATGCAATTTGAGATCAGATAGATCATAATTACCAAGTTCTTTTTGTCGTTCTGCCGGAGTGATAGCATATGGCTTTCCATTATATTCTTCCATAACACGAACAAAACCAGTCCCTAGGATGATTTTTCGCGCTGTTTTTATATTTTCGATCGTAAACTCACAATTATCCAGATTTTCCCCTTCTGGATCATGAATCACAACAAACAATTGGCCGCTTCTACTATCAAATTCATATTTCATTGAAAAACCTCATTATGAATATGAGATGCAGATTATTATATTTACTGTTTCCATGTGTATTTTTATTATAACCATTCCTTTCTCGGCTAAACCTGAAGTATCACAATCTGTTGCATGATCTTATGTTTAAGAATGTTCGTCATATGGAATTCTGACAACGAAAGAATATTGTTGTTTATACCAAGTTCAATTCTCAGATTATACATTTATTCTGTTTACAATATTTCAAAAATTGATAAGCTTAATGCTAGAGCTGATATTCCTGTAAGGATAAATTTAATATTATCATAGCTTCATAATGAAATCATAGAATAATTAATCATAGTGCATGGTGAATATTAATGTCAAATATCGAGGGAATGGAATTAATCACTTTAAATCGGACATTATCATTCCTTTTACTTGGTCAAAAAGGTGGGGAAAACAGGATGAGAATAATCGAACTCCTGAGCAACCGGCCTTACAATATAAATCAACTGGCCGATAAACTTGATCTCAATTATCGAACTGTGAAACATCATATAAATTTACTTTTAAAACATGAATTGATCAGTTCTTCAAAGACTGGTGGATATGGTGACGTTTACTTCTTGTCTCCTCAACTTGAAGGGAACATGCAAATATTTAATAAAATAATCCAGAAAATGGATAGTGTGCATCAACTTGCAGATTTCACCGAAACCCCACATTTCTTCAAAGATGTAATGCGGAAAACCTCTGATGGTGTCATTATTGTTGATGTCGCATGGGATGTTTTCTTTTGGAATGAGAGCGCATCTAGAATTTTTGGATATAAAAATGAAGATATCCTACATTGGCCGCTGAATATATTCTTTGATAAATCATCATTCAATATAATAAATCGAGAACTGGTCAAACATGGTCGAGTAGACAATCTTGATACCAACGGTAAGAACAAATCAGGTGAGAGGATAGATATTAGCCTGACGATCGATCCTATTAAGAATGGAGAAAAAAAAGTTATTGGATATTCCATTCTTGTCCGAGATATTTCAGAGAAAAAGAGAACAGAAGCCAAGATAAAGATGAAAAAGGATATCCTCGAAATTATAATGGAGAATGCCAATATAGGGATTGCGTATTTAACTGATGATTTCAGATTTATGATCGTGAATTCCCTTTATGCATTTGAGTCCGGTCATCGAAAGGAAGAATTGATCGGACGCAATCATTTTGAAATATTTCCAAACCAGGAGAATGAGGCCATTTTCCTGGAGGTTAGAAATTCCGGAGAATCCATCGAGGTCTTCGACAAACCATATTCATTCTTGGATCAGCCTGAAAGAGGTATAACCTATTGGAATTGGGCTCTCGTTCCAATACAGGACGACTATGGACAGGTCACATCATTGGTCCTAACATTGAAGGAGACTACATCGAGGGTTAAGTCGAGAAAGAAAAGAATATCATAGAATTAAAGATTTTTTTCTTCTTATAATCCACAATAATCATTTATTTGCTTTCAAATTCATTATCGGTAGGGTAAATAATCATGCATCCCAAAATTGAGACTTTGCGTCGGAAAAGATTTCGTTTTTATGGATCTCTTATGATCCCGATCAACGGGTATCATCACCTTATACTGCTTAAAGTATTAATTAATTATATAAAATCACAAGTTGATATGTAATGATATTTCTGGATTAAAAAGGGGAATGAAAAATGTCAATCATGAATGTCAGGACTTAACTACAATCCTTGTTACTTTCTGCAAATGATGACCGGTGATCGCCAATTCAATTGCTCTTGGGAATGATTTTTTTCTAATTAAAAGGGTTTTAATTAACAATTTCCAGTAAAAGAATCTTGAATTTGAAAGGATTCCGATTCTCCATAGACTCTGGATGAATGCCCTAAGATATTCATATTGGAACTTAACTTTACTTTTTGGTCTGTAATATTTCAAGAACGTATCTATTCTTTTATAGTATTCTCTTGGGGAGTAGATTGTAGAAATGATGTGCTTGTATCCGTCCTTCAATCTGTCTATTTCCATAGCAGGAATGAAATTTATCGTACCATCGGTGTTGGATCCAGATGATTCACCATGAAGTCTATTTTCCATTTTCAAACGTTTCCAAAGAGTCGTCTCAGGAATTGCATTAAGAAGTCCCACCATAGCAGTTACTATTCCAGTCTCTTGTATGAAATCGATCTGGCTCTGGAAGATACTTTCAGTATCATTATCGAATCCTACGATGAATCCCCCCATAACCTCCATTCCACGTTTCTGGATGCTTCTGACCGATTCGACAAGGTCTCTTGCTACATTCTGAACTTTATTGCATTCCCTCAAACTTTCCATATTTGGCGTTTCTATACCCAGGAAAACCTTGGTAAAATTCGCTTCTACCATCCAATCCATTAATAATTCGTCATCTGCGAGGTCCATGCTGGCTTCCGTTAGGAATGTGAATGGATATCCGTGTTCCTTTTGCCATCTGATCAATCTGGGAAGCATTAATTTCACTTCTTTCTTGTTCCCTATGAAATTATCATCAACGAAGAAAACGGATTTTCTCCATCCCATTTCAAAAAGTCTATCAAGCTCTTGAATAATTTGGTCAGGTGATTTGGTTCTTGGTATTCTACCATTTAGAAATGAAATATCGCAGAAATCGCAATTAAAAGGGCAACCTCTGGAATACTGAATCAACATCGTTGTATATTTATTAGGGTTGATCAAAGTCCAGGATGGAATAGGAACGTTATTGATATCTGGTCTTACTTTCGATGTATATACCTTCTTCATTTCTCCAAGGTTAAGATCCCTTATAAAGGGGGGGAGGGTGATCTCCGCTTCATCTAGGACAAGGTGGTCGATCCCTTCAATCAGATTTGGCTGAGTGGTAAAAAGGGGACCACCAGCAACTATCTTCTTTCCCTTTGATTTGCACCTCATTACAACTTCCTTCACACTCTCCTTTTGCACCTCCATAGCACTTATGAATACCATGTCAGCCCATTCGATATCCTTTTCTTTCAGCTTCTCAACGTTCATATCAATAAGTTTGATCTTGAAATGATCGGGTAGGAGGGAGGAGACCGTTAATAGACCCAGGGGTGGAAAAGATGCTTTTTTATTTACATATTTCACCGCATACTTAAAGCTCCAAAAGGTATTGGGGTATTTCGGATAAATCATCAATATTTTCATTTATATTCTTCCTATTAATCATCGATCTGATTAATCGAGATGAGGACGAGCCTGCTGGTTGAAGTGGAGTATTTATGAGAACTTCCCATTGGTATCAATATCATATCTCCTTCCTTAATCAATCTTGATTCATTTTCTATAGTGACCTCGCCCTTCCCTCTTACAATATAATATATTCTATCCTTTTGAGGATGGTTGAGATTGGTAGTTCTTGAATTTGAATCGATGAGGAGTATAGTGGCCATTGTTTGACTTGTGATAATAGGTACTTCTCGAA
Organism: Thermoplasmatota archaeon; assembly: GCA_048569615.1. Taxonomy (GTDB): domain Archaea; phylum Thermoplasmatota; class Penumbrarchaeia; order Penumbrarchaeales; family Penumbrarchaeaceae; genus JAYEPK01. The sequence goes on from JBLIRK010000011.1 coordinate 24,128, forward strand.
ATACAGATCCCATCTTGAATTGGTCATACTTTAGTACATCGATTATTTCCATTTGTCAATCACCGAATGTTATTCATCAACTTCTCTGTAATGATAAATACCCTTTTCAAAATTTGATATAAAATTGTTCAAAATTTCATACATAATATGTGCATTTCATACCAAATTTACATCTGATATCACTCTATCATGGGATTTCATCAATACCAACTAACTTCCTATTTTGTGCAGATAAAATTGCCGTTTACGACCACTTCGGATTAGCTCTAACATAATTTTTTCTTTTTCTCTTGGGATAACTTGGAATACACCAGTTCTATTCAATAATATTCAGTTACTTGTTCTTTTATATCATTTTTGTTAATTAAGTGTACCATAATACTTTTGTTATCAGAATACAATGTCACATCATGAAGAAAAGGGATCTGGGATTATCTTGAAAACCTCATTCGGTATTTGTAATTTCATTTATCATAGGCATCCTACTCTGTTTGACAGGTGCAGTTATGATGTTCTTTGATATCGGACCCGATATTGTCAGGATTATATTCGGTATTCAGGGAATTACCGTAATAGTCACATCATCTTCATCTGGAATGATCTATAAATATTATGAGGAATACAAGAAAAAGACTAAAAATGATTTGTAAATTGACCATTTATTGCCATTTTCCGGCCATTAAAGGAATTCGTACGGAACCTTGTATTCCTTTCCCTGCCTTGAATGATTCTGCATATATGACCAAACACAATAAATAATCCGATGCGATGCGGTAAAATGATGGATTGGATAATGGCGGTCCTTGCAATCGGAATTACAATATTCATTCATGAGCTTGGTCATCTCATTGCGGGGAAGAGGAAAGGCATCCCTATCTCCACATTCTCATTGGGTTTTGGTCCAAGGCTCGTTGGTTTCAGAAGGGCAGATACCGACTATAGATTGTCCTTGATACCTCTGGGTGGATTTGTAATACCCAAAATGAAGGATATGGAAGATTTTCATTCGATCCCTGTTAGTAGCAGGGTTGCTTTCTCACTTGGAGGGCCAATGATGAATATTGTTTTCGCCCTGGTCCTGCTATCGATATTCGATGTTATCACATTCGGACTGACACCTATGAACTTGATGATCCTCCCATTTATTCAGATTGCATCTTTTTTTGTATCGATAGCCACTGCATATGCAACAATACTGACTGATATAGGGAGCATTTCCGGAATAGTAGGTATGGCATCCGAGGGAGGGACATTCATTTCCGGAAGCTTCATGAAGTTCATCTTTTTCATGATCCTTATCAATATGAACCTAGCAGTGTTCAACCTTCTTCCTATACCAGTACTAGACGGTGGGAAAATTGTTATGGCTCTTCTCGAGAAGATCAGTCTACGGACCAGAAAGGCACAAGTTCCCATTACTATTGCTAGCTTGGTCTTAATAATTGGATTAATGTTCTTCACGACGATCATGGATGTAATTGGTCTACTCAATGGAGATCTGTTTACAACCTGGTGATGGAGCAATCTATCTTTCTTCTCTCGGCCATTCAGGGAAACGTGGTATTACCTAAAAATGGGTGCAAATAATTTTCCACCGCATTGTGGGCAGATTCCATCCTTTGCTTTTTTATTCGTCCTGATACACGACGTGCATATCCATTTTCTGCATTCCCTGCATTTCATCGGTGATGTGAAGTCCATGTTGATCCGCCCCACTCTGTGGGGGCTCCCGCACAGGGAGCAGGAATGATCGATCCTGGCGAGCATGACCATGTTTCTAAATTGATCTCATTACTGAAAATATTTCCTCTCCCGGCCGGTTGAAGAAAAATGATGCCTTCAACTATTCCCCACATCATCGGAGGAAATTCTCCCCTTCTCACTTTGGCCCTTTCCATGTTTAGCGATCATTGCATAGGATGTTGTTCCCAATGCCAGAATTAGCAATAATGCAATAATAATGGCAACGATGAGATAGAGGGATATTGAATCCTTTTCCTCTTCTTTCCATTTATCGGGATCATCAGGATATCCATCAAGTTTCAGGCCTGTTGTTGAATCGGTCTCGTTCTTACCGGGATTCCAGGCATCAGGGTATCCGTCACCATCGGTATCGACCGATGCCGCCGGGTCCGTGGGGAATTTATCTCCCCGATCGCCTGTGCCATCCCTGTCCGTGTCCTTCCACTCCTTAGGATCGAGCTGGAATTCGTCGCTGTTGTCATAGTGGCCGTCCCCGTCGGAATCCACCCATTCATCGGGGTCCAGGGGTAATTGATCGATGTTGTCACCAACTCCATCCCCGTCAGTATCTTTCCATTCAGATGGATCATCGGGGAAATCATCAATATTGTCTCCCCATCCATCCTTATCAGTATCCTTCCACTCATTCGGGTTCTGTGGGAAGACATCACCATTGTCTCCGACTCCATCCCCGTCAGTGTCGCTCCACTCCGATGAATTATCCGGAAATGCATCCGAATTATCCCCGAATCCGTCACCATCGGTATCGTTCCACTCCGACGGGTCCTCTGGAAACTTGTCCCGACTATCAACGAAACCGTCACCGTCGGAGTCCCTTTCAACTATGTAGTAACTGTTCATGGAAAAGAAATACAAATGAACAATTATCCGGTCGACCTCATAGACAATGCTTCCATTCATCCAGTGAAATCCTGGTTCAGTTGCCTCATCTATTGAGATTATGGTCGTATTGGAAAATGATAAGACATCGGGATCTGGTGCTATCTCCAATCCTTCCGGAAGGAAGGACCATCGATGTGCTTCGGGCAGGAAATCGTAATGGACCTCGAAGGAATGAAGTACGATATCCTTGTCAGAAACGGAATTGGCAGAGATATTGTAGATCAAGGAAACAGTAGCACCCTGCTCCCACCCCCTGTACCATTGCGAACATTGAATGCCGACTTCTGTTTTGTATGGTATGTCAAGTGAAGTATCTATGTAGATATCATAATTGATGGTGCAGTTTTTATTCCCGATATTTTTCCATATGAAATAGTAATTTCCCGGTTCGTCTATCTGGATTTGACCGACGAACTCGCTCACATCGGTTGCCTTGAGGATCACATTGTCCATTTCGTCAGTGACGATAAAATCGATTTTATGGAAGGAGAGCCTTACATTCCACATTATGTCTATTGTCGAATTCTTCTCCAAGTTGTTCTGAACGTATTCGTAGGATGAATTCGGTCCAATGACAACCACTCCGCCGTAAACATATTCCTCCGCTTCCACGGGATGATAAATGACCAGCAATGGAATGAGAAGTATAGCTGTAATTAATTCACAATTGAAATCCATCCACGGTCCCCTTTTCTTTCATCTCAAGTTTTTCGGAATATCACATCTTCAAGGCAATGTCAAGTACCGCCTCGAATCCCATTTTAACCTTTTGACCATCCTGCTAGCTCTGCTAGTGGAAAAAATCCGTTCGAAAATTCCAAAGGATGGGTTTTAATTATTCAAGCTGCAATAATGCATGTTGCCCGCCGAGGTGGAATGTCCGAACTGCGGAGCAGAGCTGCTCTTCGATGCTTCAAAGCAGGGGATGAAATGCGAATACTGCGGCTCCGAGCTTGATATCGAAACCGAGGAGGAGGCGGTTCTTGAAAGGGACTTCTTCTCGGCTCCCAAGGAGACCGGATGGGACATGGAGGTTTCTACCTTCAACTGCACCGGATGCGGTGCTTCCATCACATCATCCACCGAGATAACTGGACAGTGCCCCTTCTGCGGATCAACTTACGTCAAAGGGAAAGGGGAGCTCAAAAGGGTCATCAGACCCGAATACGTGGTTCCCTTCAAGATCGACAAAGTGAGGGCGGAATCCGTTTTCGATGAATGGATAGGAAAGGGCTGGTTCAGGCCCACCGATCTGAAGAAGCTCAAGAAGCTGGACAACATAAAGGGTATATACATCCCATTCTGGACATACGACTGCAATACCTTCTCGACCTGGACGGCCCAGAGCGGTTATTATTACTACGAGACCGAGACATACTCAACATACGAGAACGGGAAGCATGTAACGAGGACCAGACAAGTGAGAAAGACCAGATGGTTGCCTTCCGCCGGGACTAGGCAGGACGTCTACGACGATGTCCTGATCCTTGCTTCAAGGGGTCTGGAGAGGAAACTCGTCGAGGAGATATATCCATTCAGACTGGGGGAGCTCGTTTCCTACAAGCCGGAGTACTTCAGCGGATGGCTTGCGGAGGAGTATTCACTTGACGTCCACGAGGGGTGGACCACTGCGAAATCAAAGGTAAGGAGTGCGGAGTACAAAAAGTGCGCAAACGATGTTCCGGGGGACACCCACCGCTTCCTCAACGTCCATACGGCATTCTCGAACATGACCTACAAGCACATCCTGCTCCCTATATGGACCGCGGCATACCGCTACAAAGGGGAGCTCTACCATTTTCTTGTGAACGGTCAAACCGGAGAGGTCCGGGGAGAGAAGCCGTGGTCATGGATCAAGATCGGTATCGCAGCGGGGGCAGGCCTTGCAACGGCTCTGTTGATAATCCTCCTTTATCTGCTCACAATTGGTTAGAAAGGCAGAGGCTGTTGCTCATCCCCTGAACCGGACTTTCACTTTAGGTCCAATCCCATCTGCCGGGCATTGGGGCATCTGTACCTCGCCATGCAGTGTATACAGGCGATCTTAGGGAATATCACCAAGATCCTGAAGAGCATCAGCAGGACCACGGCTGTCAGAAGCAGAAACGGGAGAAACTGGAAATCTATAATCAATCCCGGAATGATCGCCGGAACGGGAATGATAAGGGCGGCCATGTAAAGGTTGTTAGGGCTCAGGATTCCCTTGCTCCTCTTTTCGAATTCCTCCAGCGGCCTCTCCATCACGGAGCCTCTTGAGATCTTGTTCAGCCCCGAGATGCATATCCCCTCCTTCATCCTGTGATATACACAGCTGGGACACACGGTAATTGGCATCAGGACATACATCTGGATCATGGCGAAGGTAAAATAGACCAAGCCGATGATGTAGCTGTATTCGAAGAATGAGTATGCGATCGTTATACCCAATCCGCCGAGAATGTAGTGAACGATGGTGATCCCGTCGTAAAGTATGATGCTGGATAAGGGATATGATTTGTATAGCTCCTGCTCGCTCCCTTTCCGGTTCTTGCTCATGCCGATAATATCCAAGCGGATGTATTATTTATTTTTCTAGGTCTCATAATGATCTGCTCATGTCAGGTTCTCCGCCTATGAAACCTGTGAAATTCAATTGATGATCTTTAGTGATCGGAGAGAAATTGTGTTTGGTTGTTTAGTGCGTGGGCAGTAACCTTTGACAAAGTCTATAATTGACGACATTTCTTTGTCAAAGATCAAGATCAAAACGAAATAAACATCAATTAATTCGTTTTGATCGGGTATAATTATAATCAAGCACCATTTCCTGCGAACAATAATTAATTGACGAAAGAGAAATGGTGCGAGGGCTGTGATTTGAACACAGGAACCACTAAGGACTAGACCCTCAATCTAGCGCCGTTGACCAAGCTAAGCTACCCTCGCACGGATTGGTGGTTTTTGGCGGATGTTTGGTCCCCAATATCCGCCCGATGCTTGGTCAACGGGGACCGGGTTGAGGCATACCTGCCTCAACCTCAGCTGAATCCGAAGGATTCAGCGAGATTGACCAAGCTAAGCTACCCTCGCACGGATTGGTGGTTTTTGGCGGATGCTCCGGTCAAGTGGAGACCTGACCGGCATATGGGACGTATTCCAAAGGAATACTTAAGCTTCATCAAGTCCCGAGACCTGATCCCTGATGTTCTCGAACCTTTCCGCAAGGAGGTTCAGCGCATACTTAAGGGCCGCCTTTGCGGTTATCGAGCCGTCGGTCTCGAAGGTGAAGATGAACTTGTCATCCCTTCCCTTCACAGAGATGGAGGGATTTCCGGACCCGTCCGAGGATTCGCATACATCGATGCAGTTCATGCAGAGATTGCAGTTCTCCAATTCCTTCACAACGACCTTGCCCTTCTCCACGGCTAAGACACCACGAGGACAGGAGGCAGCGCACACCTCCGGATCGTAGCAGCAGTCCTTCCCCACCTCCACCTCCGGGTAGTAGTTGTATCCGCAAACCGTCACCGGCTGCCACTTGGCATGGGTCTTTCCTATTCCCATCACCGCTGTTGCATAGATCAGGAGAGCCTGTTTTTCCTTCAGCTTTACTACGGGTATGAGCTCCTCCTTGATCCTGAGGGACATGTCCCCGAGGGGCTGGAGGTCTCCGGAGTAAACAGTGCATGGCCCCTTCTTGTTCAGGACATAAATGATGGTGCAGTGGGGGCATCCTGCTCCTCCGCATTCGCATGTTTCCCTGAACGTGTAATGATCGAGATCCGTCGGAATGGGGATCAGGCCCAGTCTGTGGGCGATTATCTCGTCGAAGAGCGCGGAATTCGAATCATACTCATTACCCTCCTCGTCCCGAATGGGCCCCATGTGGAACTCCACCTCGTCGATGGACATTTTGGGGACCTCGGAGATAAGCGTCCTTCTCAGGGCATTAATCACATCGGGTCTCAGACTATCAACAGTGAATGAGCACCTGGTATCGGTCAGTTCCCTTACAACCAGTTTCATGATAACACCTCTCAGACCCTTCTTCCCCTCTTTCCGCCCTTAGGTTTGGTTCCGTCGTGGGGGACGGGGGTGACATCCTCGATCCTTCCGATCCTGAGACCTGCCCTGGAAAGGGACCTGATGACACCCTGGGCGCCGGGGCCGGGCGAGTTAGGTCCGTTCCCTCCCGGGGCCCTTACCTTGATATGTATGTTGCTGATGCCCTTCTCCTTGGCCTTGTCGGCGATGACCTCGCCGGCCCTCATGGCGGCGAACGGAGAGGCTTCGTCCTTGGCGGCCTTGACGACCATGCCCCCGGTGCACTTCGCGATGGTCTCCGCACCGGTGAGGTCCGTCAAGGTTATAAGGATGTTATTGTAGGAAGCGTATATGTGACAGACTCCCCATTTCTCGCTCATTCCTGCTCACCTCCGCCGGGGGCATCGATCTTCACCTTCTCGGGAACCTGCGAGGGCTCCATCTCGGCATCCTCCGCCGGTCCGGAGCTGGGTCTCATGGGGTGCTCCTCGAAGGTGAAGGGTGAGGACTTCTCGTATTCTATGAACCTCTCGTCCAGTCTGGGGACCAGAAGTCCGGGTATGGTCACCCTCCTGTCCTTTACGACAATGTGTCCGTGGTTGATCATCTGTCTTGCCTGTTTAGGGGTCTGGGCGAGCCCCTTGGTATAGACCAATGTCTGTAGTCTTCTTGATAGGATGGTCTCTATCTCGATGGCAAGGACATCAACGAGAGGTGCACCCTCCTGGAGCAGGCCAATCCTGTAGCATTTCTTAAGGAGCAGGTCGGATTCCTTGATGGCCTGCTCGTTCTCGGTCCTGATAAGGGCCTGCAGGGTCCTTGCCTGGGACCTTAGGTTCCTCAGGTATGACTGGACCTTCCAGACCTCCTTCTTGTTCTTCAGGCCGTACTTGACCATGAGCTCCTTCTCCGCCTTGATGCGCTCCCCCTGCCAGGGATGGGAGGGGGTATCGAACTTCCTTTTGAGTCTTCTCGGATCACCCATTCATCTCACCCCTTCAGGCCTTCTTCTTCCTGGAGACTCCCACTGTGGCCCCGGTCCTTCCGTTGGACCTTGATTTCTGGCCCCTGACCTTCTGTCCAGTCTCGTGGCGGATGCCCTTGTAGCACCTGATCTTCCTCATCAGGTTGACATCCTCCCTCTCGGTCATGTCGAGGTCCGTGGAGATGGCGTGTGTGTCCTCGCCGGTGTCCAGGTCCCTCTGCCGGTTCATCATCCACGACGGTATCATGGAGGGTAGCTCCTCGATATTGCTTATTAGAAGCTCGATCTCCTTGTCCGTCAGGTCGCCCATCAGCTTGGTGTGGGGGACCTTCACGGATTCCGTGAGTATCTTTGAGATCCTGTAGTTAATGCCCTTTATGGATGTCAGGCCATCGATGATCCTTCTCTCCCCATCGATATCTGTGTTTGCCATGCGGACGATGAACTTGAAATCGGGTCCGTGGTCTGCATGCTTGCCTCCCTTCGGGGGGCTGCCTTTCTTCTCTGCCAAATATTTTCCTCCTGAAGCGGCCAGGCCTGTTGTGTCAGGCTTCCGGCCCGCATTTTACAAAAGCGGCGGCCAGATGGATATCTGGCTTTGGCTTCAGCTTCCCCCCGATAAAGGTTCTTATTTATATCCCTTTCCATGGTGGAAGGCTCTTACCCGGGTTCCGGTGTATTTCAATTAGTAATATATATCTCATTGCTTTGTGGGAGCAAAGTGAGTTCTGATGGGAAAGGTAACGCTGGTTGGCAGGTCCCTGGCCAGGGAGGGAGCCGTGTTCCTGTATGCGGGACAGGCGGATGAATGCTCGAACTGCAGGCTGAAGGATATCTGTCAGAACCTCCAGGAAGGGAAGCGCTACAGGATAGTAAAGGTCAGGGAGAAGGACCATGACTGTCCGGTCCACGAGGATGGAAAGGTCTCCGCGGTGGAGGTGGAAGAAGCTCCCCTGGAGGTATCCATACCCGAGCGGAAGGCATTGGAGGGAGCCGTCGTCGCGCTGGAGGAGGAATGCCCTCTTAGGTGGTGCCACAATCACAGATACTGCAGGCGTGATCTTTTCCCCAAGGGACAGAAAGTGGCCCTGGTTGAGGTATACGAGCTCCTTGAATGTCCAAGGGATTTAAAGCTGAAGAGGTCCTTGGTCGAGCTCAGGTAGAACATATACTGGAGCTGGTGAAATGGGTTCCGAAATATCCGGTCTTTACAGCATGTCTGTGGATGAGAGGAGGAAGAGGATCGAGAAGGAGATAGGCGCGGAGGAGGGAGGCCTCTCCTCCCTTGTGCCGGGGAGCACCGACATAGAGGTGCTGGACGGCATGATAGAGAATGTAATTGGCGCCTTCGAGCTTCCTGTGGGAATAGCGACGAACTTCCTGATAAACGGCAGGGACTACCTTGTGCCCATGGCGATAGAGGAGCCGAGCGTCGTGGCGGCCGCTTCCAAGGCGGCGAAGATCATACGAAGGGGAGGAGGATTCAGGGCCTGGTCAACCGATCCGGTGATGATCGGCCAGGTCCAGGTCACGGACGTCCCATACATCGACGGGGCCGTTGAGGTCCTGGAGAATGCGAAGGAAGAACTTATGGAGATAGCGGATTCAAAGGATCCCCTGCTTGTCCAATTCGGTGGAGGAATACGGGATATAGAGATAAGGAGGATCGAGAGCGCGATGGGGCCGATGATGGTGCTCCACCTCCTCGTGGACTGCCGGGACGCCATGGGAGCCAATGCGGTCAATACGATGGCCGAGGCCCTTGCCCCCAGAGTGGAAACCCTTACCGGAGGAAAGGTGGTCCTGAGGATAATCTCCAATCTCGCTGTCCACAGGCTCTCATCGGCCGAGGTCGTCGTCCCCAAGGAGGAGCTGGGGGGAGAGGAAGGAGTCGACCTCATCCTCAAGGCATACCACTTGGCTGTCTCGGATCCCTTCAGGGCCTCGACCCACAACAAGGGGATAATGAACGGCGTATCGGCAGTGGTCAGAGCCACAGGGAATGATACTAGGGCCGTTGAGGCCGGAGCCCATGCCTATGCCGCTTACAAAGGGAGCTACTCCCCGCTCACATCATACCGGAAGGACGGGAACGGGAACCTGATCGGGGAGATAACCATACCGACGGCCGTGGGACTAGTGGGTGGGGCTACCAAGGTGCATCCCGCTGCGAAGGCAACCGTCAGGATCCTGGGTGTGAAGTCGGCATCCGAACTGGGGGAGGTGCTTGCCGCCGTGGGTCTGGCCCAGAACCTCGCCGCTCTGAGAGTGCTTGCCACAGAGGGTATCCAGAAGGGCCATATGAAGCTCCATGCCAGGAACCTGGCCCTCCAGGCAGGCGCCGGACCCGACGAGGTGGACGGGGTGGTCATATTGATGCTCTCCCGGGGTAAGGTGACCGCATCCGATGCCAAGGAGCTGCTTGAGGAATACAGAAGCGCCTAAAAGCTTTTGAACGATACTGACCTTGCACATGTCAGGTGAGCCAATGGAGATAGTATCTGTGAATGTTGAGAAACCCGATGATGTCAATTTCATCCTGGGGCAGTCTCATTTCATCAAGACAGTGGAGGACATACACGAGGCCATAGTCAATGTCAATCCGGAGATCAGGTTCGGCCTGGCCTTCTGCGAGGCTTCCATGAACTGCTACGTAAGGTGGACGGGGAACGACGAGGAGATGATCGAGCTTGCCAGGAAGAATGCTCTCAACATAGGTGCGGGCCATTCCTTCATAATCTTCCTCAGGAACGCCTTCCCCATCAATATCCTGAACCAGATCAAGACGGTGAACGAGGTCTGCCGAATATTCTGCGCGACCGCCAATCCCACCGAGGTCATCGTCGCCGACAACGGGACCGGCAGAGGGATAATGGGTGTCATCGACGGCAGCAAGCCCAAGGGCATAGAGGGACCTGCCGACCAGGAATGGAGGGTCGATTTCCTCAGAAAGATCGGATACAAGTTCGGCCCACAGAAAGGATGAATTATAATGGCAGGGAAGACCGAGGAGAGCTCCCCGGAGGAGATCGAACGCCCCAAGTTCGAGTCCAGACAGGCGGTCGTCCCCATCGCCATGATGGTTCTCTTCTTCATGATCTCGATATCGCTGGCGTTGTACATCGCACCTTTCTACGAAGCCCTTGGCTACTCATCCGCCTTCGGTGACGAGGCACAGAACCCGCTGTGGGCCTTCGCATTCCTTGGAATGGTGATAGTCGTTGCCGTGGTCATACTCCTTCTGAGGAAGCTCCTGAAGAGGAGGAGGCTGAAGCTGAAGTACGTCATTGGCGTGGCGGTGGCGTTCTCCACGATGTTCGTACTTACACCTCTGATAGATATCGCGGTCAACGGCTCCCCCGATGTCTGGGAGCTTTACAAAACGGACCTCGAGGGGACCAACATGACATTTCCCCTGGACCCGCTGGACATCGGGTCGGGCTTCATAGTTATGTCCGATACATCTTTCAGGACCCTGGTCAGGGGGAGGTACGACATCAGGGAGGCGGATGCAGTGACCGGGCTAGACAAGGTGTTCGCTCCCCACTACAAGGACGGCATATGGCTTGCATCGGGGACGAAGTCCGGGACGCCGCTTGGCTGGACGGTACATCCGAACGGAACGATAGATCCCGTAGGACCTTTCGAGGCCCCGGACGGCAACCATTTCTTCTTGGGCTCCCAGGTCCATAAATCGGAAGGTGTAATGCTCGCTGCCGGTTTTTGGGAGAATGACACCGGTGCGGTCGTATCAATCACCCAATTGTTCGGTAATGAGGAAACGCTCTTTGTGGACCTCTCCAGGAATGAGACTGATATCAGACCCGTTCAGGGCTGGACATTCTTCCCGGAGAACTATTACATGACCTCCGACGGACTCCATGGCTGGGAGATGAAAGGTTATGGTCAGGGCGCCAACTGGACAAGTTTCGATACTAGGGGGACCGCGAATCCCACCTGGAATGTGACATGGAGGACATGCCAGGGGAACCATATCGTTAGCTACATAGGACCCTATGATCCCTATGGCAGCAATGTGACGCCGCATCCGGCAAACAGTTCATTTTTCTTCAAGGTGGACATTTGGGGGAAGGAGATCGAGTGGAGGGGGGAGCCCTCCCCCACTTCGGTATTCTACAGTGAGAAGGAGGATGGAAGCTATATCCTGGACATACTTGAGATCGACAGCTATCACAGGATCGATGGGGACGGAGAAGAATCCGTGGAGACGGTCACCGATGACGTTTCCGGGCTCTTCAGGGACGGGGACACCATCTGGATCGTGGAGAGGGACGGAATATGGGAGGGCGAATTTTCCTTCAAGGAGCGGAACCAGTGGTACATCACCATTTCGGCCATCGTGCTTACTCTGGGATTGATATACGCCCTGTTCCGAAAGCCCAAATGGTGGCTGGTGGACCTAGGGGGCCTGCTCATGGGAGCCGGGGTGATAGCCATGATGGGGATATCCTTCCCAATCTCCTTCATGCTCCTGCTCCTGGTCCTTCTGGCAGTATACGATGCCGTGGCCGTTTACAAGACCAAGCACATGATAGCCCTAGCCGATTCCGTGGTCGAGGCCAAGATGCCCATCCTCCTGGTATTCCCCATGAAGTGGTCCTACCGCTACGAGGACGAGACCAATCTCATGGACCCCAAGCGCAAGCGCCAGTCGCTTTTCATGGGACTGGGAGACGTGATAATACCAGGTGTATTCATCCTCTCCATAAACACTTGGCTCTCCCCTGCTGGAGGAACCCGGCTATTCGGAGTGATATATCCCCCCCTGGGTGTGGCGATCTTCTCCTTCGTAGGCATGATGATCGGCTTCGGCATACTGATGAGATGGGTCATCAAGGGCAAGGCGCATGCAGGGCTCCCCCCGCTGAACGGAGGGACGATCCTGGGCTTTTTGATAGGGTATCTGATCCTCTACGGGACCATCGTATTCTGGTGAGCCCCTACCGAAAACGATTTTCACTTGTCCATCTTACCCCCGGTAGGTAATGACGAATGCTAGCTCCGCTGGGAATACTTGGCATCATGCTGCTGGTCGGAATGCTTCAGGGCATGACCCAGTGCAACCTGACCTGCGGCCCTCTCCTATTCCTGAGGCTGGCGGGACGTGGAAAAGGAGCCAAACAGGGTCTGGTAATGTCCCTCTTGTTCGCGCTTCCGAGGATAGTGCTCCTCACCCTTCTCGGAACGGTTTTCGGAGCACTCGGTTTCACAATGGGCTCCCTGGCGGGTCTCTCGGGGTACCCGTGGTTCCAGGTGGTCGTATACATCCTGATAGGCCTGGTCATGATCTCCACGGGATTGTTCTTCATAGGCGTTCTTCGTAAGAAGGAGTGCACGGGAAAGCCGGGAATGAAGGAGCGTGTTGTCATGTTCCTGATCAAGATGGGTCCGAGGAAGGATGACAGGTCCGAGGGAATGGTGATGTTCGGCATAGGCATCCTCGTCTCACTTGTCTGCTTTGTTGAAGCATCCGCCGCATCGGTATTCTTCGCATCCATGATAGGGATCGATGCCGAGGACATAGGCTCCGGGGCACTCTGGGGAGCGCTTTCGATGCTCTCCTATTCCATCGGTCTTGCAGTTCCCCTGCTTCTCTTCGGCATGGGCGCATCCTTCATAGGAAAGAAGCTTAAGAGGGAGGATGTCAGAGCGGCCGGGGGTATGCTCCTACTGCTGTTCGGGGGGATCCTTGTTCTCTTCAGCATTTTCTCCCTTATATTTTCCCTTGCATAGGAAATCCTCACCCTCGCCGATATAGAAAAGATGGGAGCCGCATTTGCAGTCCGAGCAGCCGAATCCCTTTATGCCTTCGTATCTCCTGGATAGTTCCCGGGCAGCCCCGCATTCCTCGTCGGGACCGTAGGGCTTCCGCCACACCGTCTTTGAGGTGGTCACCTGCGACAGGTAGTCGATATGCCATCTCGGGGTCGTGATCTTCCTGAGATGCCTCGGGACCCTTGCGCGGAGCCCCGCCTTTGCCGAGCCCGTGTAGATGTATGTCCCCTTCCTCAGCCGGAGCTCACCCAGGGTCCTCAGTATCAATATTGTGTCCTTCGGTAAGTATGACACGAGGAGATAAACCGAGGGTTCGGGGATGGATCCCGGATCTCGGGCCAGTTCATAGCGTTCGAGCGGAGGTCCCTTCATCTGAGCCTCACTGTCTCCAGGTTCATGGGGAATGTTGTCTGCTTCCCGTACTTCCTGTGAAGCGAGGACGCCAGGTCCATCTCCTTTCCCTCGTCACCGTGGTGGATGATTATCCTGTCCGGTTTGGGGTCCATGGTGGAGATGTAGTTTATCAACTGCTTCCTGTCAGAATGTCCGGAGAAGCCGTCGATGGTCTCGCTGCTTGCCCTGAGTGAGATCGCCATGGGTTTCCCCTTCTCCGAGACCACAAGTTCGGTAAGCCCCTTCTGGATCTTCCTTCCCAGCGTGCCCTCCGCCTGGTATCCTACGAAGACCAGGGTGTTCTTCGGATCGGCTCCCCATACCTTCAGGTACTCCATCACCGGTCCTCCGTTCAGCATGCCCGATGTGGCCAGGACAACGCATGGCTCGTTGTCGTGGAGTATCTTCTCCCTCATGTCCCTGCTGTCCACCTTGTTGAAGTACTCCGAGAGGAAGGGATTCTCGTTGCGCTGGAAGATCTGGGTCCTGAGCTGGTTGTTGAGGAACTCGGGATAGGCGGTATGGATGGCAGTGGCCTCCCATATCATGCCGTCCAGGTAGATGGGGCATTTGGGTATCTGACCGTTCTTCATCTGCTTCTCCAGGACGATCATCACCTCCTGGGAACGTCCCACGGCGAAAACCGGGATCAGCACCTTCCCGCCCAGGGAAAGCGTTCTCTTCATCACGCTCTTCAGCTGCGAGGCAGCCTCCTTTCTCGTCGGCTGGAAGTCCCTCTTTCCTCCGTAGGTGGATTCCATGACGAGGGCCTCCAGGCGGGGGAACTTGTTGGTGGCGGAGTTGAAGAGCCATGTCCTTTCGAACTTGATATCACCGGAGTAGGCGATATTGTAGAGCCCGTCGCCTATGTGAAAATGGGGGGACGAGGACCCAAGGATATGCCCGGCGTTGTGGAGGGTGAGCCTGATGTCGGGGGCTATGTCCGTGGTCTCGTTGTACTTTATCGGAATTGTATGCAGGATCTCGTCCTGGACATGTTTGGATTCGTAGGGAGGTTTCTTCGCCTCCGCTGCAGCAACCTTGATGTAGTCGAGCTGCAGGAGGGCCATCATGTCCCTGGTCGGTGCCGTACAGTAGATCGGTCCGTCGTAGCCGTATTTGTACATCAGCGGAACCAGTCCGGAGTGGTCCAGGTGGGCATGGGTCACCACCACGGCATCGATGGATTCGAAGGGCTGTGCCTCGGAGATCTGGAGGTAGGGTGAAGGTTTATCCTGGGAGCCAACATTGACGCCGATGTCGACTATGACCTTGGAGTTCCTTGTTGTGAGCATGTGGCAGGACCTTCCTACCTCCCTGTAACCTCCCAGGCTGGTTGTCCTTATCCAGTTCTCGTCCTCGGGTATGTCCCTGAAGATCCTCCTTCCCACCTTCTTGAGGAAGGCTTTCCTCTTCTCGGTGACCTCAGGCTCCTTGAGGAACTGCCTTATGTCCTTGACGGACTTGGACTCGATGGGCGGTGTCCTTACGACTTGCGGTGCCCATCCGGTGAGCTTCTTTATCTGGTTCAGATTGGAACCGTGCTTTCCGATGGCCAGTCCGGGGGATAGGGCCTCGATGGTCACTTCGTTGGAATCATGGTTGAAGGCAACGTCGGTGACCTTTGCTTCCTCGGGGATCACGCTCCGTATGATGTCGCTTGCCTCGTTGACGTCCTTGACCAGGGATGTGTGGGGGCGGATCGCCACCCTTCTCTTCAATCCCTGGGCTAGCTTCCTCACGAGGTTGGAATCATAAACGAATTCGTCCATGTTCTTCGTCTGGATAACAACGACGGGTCCCTCGAAGTCGACCCCGGTTATCTCTATACCCTCGGGTATCAACGCTTCTATCTCTGTTTTCAGGCGGGTAATCAAAGCCTCATAGGTCACTTTATCACACCCATTTTCGAGTGAGCTGCATCAAAGTCGGAACCCTGGACCACAGAGTTGGTCCACGGCTCAAATAATTTGTAACGTGAATTTGATGTGGAGAATCAAATATGATGTCCCTCAGCAATAATATCAGGAAAAACCTGAGTTCAGGGGGCTTTGATGTTCTACTTGATATTTAATTTTTGCTTCCTCTTATCAACCTCTTCCTGGCTGACGGAATTCCATCCCTTCTTGTCTATGACCACGATATCGTAGCCGTTGCCCGATGCCGAATCCCTTCTCATGGCAGCATTCAGGGCTTTTATGGCTATGTCCACGCCGTCGGTGGTCTTGATGTCCTCCTTGTAGTTGTCCTCCAGGACGCCGTAGGCGTACGGGGAGCCTGAGCCGGTGGCGCAGTACTTGTCAGGAATGGACCCGCCAGCAGCATCGAGGGAGTAAACGTGCCCTCCCTCCCGGTCGTATCCGCCAAGGAGGAGCTGGACCCAGTAGGGATAATATCTTGAGCCCGATAGGATGTTCGCGGTCAGTGTGGCGGCGGCCTTGATGGACATTGGCTGGTCCCTCTTGAGCCTGTAGAGCTCAGCCTCAGCCTTAATGTATCTTGCCAGGTTCTGGGCATCCCCGACGAGACCGGCTGTCGTGAGCCCGATGTGGTCGTCGATCTTGAAGAGCTTCTGGGTCTCTGTGTGGGCGATGAGTGTGCCCATGGTCGCCCTGTGTTCGGTGGCGAGTACTACCCCGTCCTTGCAGACTAGTCCGAGGGTCGTTGTTCCGGTCTTCATTGGCTCCTGTGCATCGGTCATGGTATTTCCACCTATTCTGTGTCGAGAAGATGCGGTTTCCATCATCCAAGAGGGGCTATTTAAAGATGTTGACAATGCAATTATCTGTTGATCGGGATGCCTTCGGACTGCATGGCCTGGGTCATAATGAGGATTGGAGCTTTACGGTTCGATTTTCATGTTATGTACTATTATCATTTGCATCATTCGAAAAAGTGAATTCCATATCTTAGGTCATCCACCTTTATTTTAACCTGGTCGCCCTGGCGTACATGCGGAAGGTATCCGGGCCAACATCCACCTCCAGCCGTATTTTTTGTGCCAAGATCGTATATTGAGAAGGTCTTGCCGCAGTTGAGGCATCTGGCGTATTCACCTTCCTGAACGTATCCCTTCTTCGCATCGTAACATACGTCGCAGGCATCGAAGGCGGTGTGGACCTCTCCATCTTTATCAGTTACAACAAAGTACTTCACGATGATACCTTGAACCGCCTGGTAGTAGTAATGGAACTTGCCGTCGGATATGTCATTGACCTCGATGATGATGTCGTTACCAACCACCTTGTTAGCCTGATATTCATTTGGCTCTTCTTCGTTCTCCAAGGTTATCAGTTTGAAAAAACCAAATATGAGGAGGGCCAGGACACATATTATCCCTAAGGCTAGCAGGTGGTTCTTTTTCTTTTTTTCGACCTTTTCCAACCTTTCCTTTGCTTTGCCCTTTGTCATCATATCACCCTTAGTTGCGATTTGTATCGTTTCTTATCTTTCCATCTTCAAGCGTGATGACCCTGTCTCCCCATGACGTGAGTTCATGATTATGGGTGACGAAGATAATGGTCATCCCTTTGGAATTGAGTTCCTTCAGGATTTCCATTATACTAAGTCCATTCTTCTTATCCAAGTTCCCGGTCGGCTCATCAGCGAGAATGATCCGCGGTTCGTTTATCAAAGCCCTGGCGATCGAGACCCGCTGTTGCTCGCCTCCCGAAAGCTTGGAAGGCACATGATCGAGCCTGGTGGATAGTCCAAGCTGGCCTAGCACACTTCTTGCGGACTCCCTGTCGACCAAGCTGTGGAAATACTGGGCGATCTCGACATTTTCCAGGGCCGTAAGATAGGGTATGAGATGGTACTGCTGGAAAATCATCCCGAGGTTGTTTCTCCTGAAAATGGCCAGTTCCCTTTCGGATTTCTCGGTTAGGTCCTCATTGAAGACCTTGATGCTTCCGCCAGTAGGCTTGTCGAGGCAGGAGATCATATTCAGCAAAGTTGTTTTACCGGAACCGGATGGACCCATTATAAAGGTCCATTCCCTATCCCTGATTTTAATATCTATTCCATTGAGTGCTTTGGTCTCATCCGGATATATCTTGACAAGATCTTTTACCTCCACAATGAACTCGCCCGCCATCTTATTCACCCCTTAGAACAACCGCGGGATCGACCTTCATCGCCATCCTCAGTGGAATTATCGAGGAAACGATGACTATCCCCATCGATATGAGGATTGAAAGGCCCAACATCTCATATCTGATCCCTATGGAGGTGCCAAAGGCATATTGACCTATCAGCTGTGATATGAGGATACCGAGTCCAAATCCAAGGAAGCCTGAAATCAGAGAGATCAGCAATCCCTCACCGATGAAGATCATGGATATGTTGAAATTGTGGGCTCCGACCGCTTTCATGAGCCCGATTTCCTTCCTCCTTTCAGCAACACTCAAGGTAAGGGTTGTCATTACAGCAAGCACCGATGCACCTAGTGAAGCAAAGGTTATGAGTCCTACAAGTTTCTTGACCAGGTCCAGGGTCTCCATTTCAGCCATTGCCACCTGCTTCACAGTTTTCACTTCGACACTCTCTATGTTCTGCTCTATCACCGCTGCGATGTCCTCCAGCGGGCAGCCGTTGCAAAGAGCTGAAAGCTGCATGATGTTGACAAGACCTTCCTTGCCCGTGAGCTCCTGTACCGCATCAAGATCAGCAAAGATCCTTAGATCGTCATCCCCCCCGGTTGATACAATACCCGATATTGTGAATTCAGCTCTATTGGTGAAAGGGACCTTGGTCTCGTTTATCAGTTCGAAATCGGAATATTCGAAAAGGATCCGGTCACCTATTTCAATACCTAAAACCTCAGCAGCTTTCATGCCGATCGCTATTTGGGACGGGATTGACGGATATTCGCCGGTTATGTCCCACCATAGATTGATACCTTGAAGCTCATCGAACCAGGTCCCGACTAGTGTAACGTCTCTCGTGCCTTCAGCCTTTACATTAACATAGAGCAAGGCATTCTTGCCCAGGACTCCTTTTACTTTGTCGCCGAAGACCTCCAGGGGAAGGTCCCTGATCATTTTTGCATCATATTCGGAAATATACTCTGTTTCGGTGATAACTCCGAGATTGACGGACCCAACGTTCAATTGGATGTCCTCGCTCCTTGGAACAACGATTAGATTAGGACCGAAGGCCCTCAGGCTATTTGCGATCCTTTCCTCGGTATCAATGGATACCATTATCAGTGAAGTGATCATGGAAATTCCGATAATTAGAGCCAATGAAGGTAGCAGATATCTCCATTTCCTCATCTTGAACGACTTCATTAGGATGCGTACGAACATTTTATCTTTTTAGAAATTAGAACTCCTTTTATATCAAATCAGATAGTGTTGATTAGACAGTCAAAACATTACCATTATTGTTGAAAAATTAGCAAACTGTACGATACAGATAAATATCTGCACCAAACCCGGAAAGGGAGGGAAATTCAGATCGGAGATCCAAAAGAGCTCACTTATTGACCCTAGAGAAGAATAAAGTTCAACGTCTTTTAATGAATCAATATAAATCTATAAATAAGTCCGGATGATAGTTCTTAAAGAGTCAAATTAAAATGATGTCGGGGACACAAATGATGTGGAATATCATCCATTTCGTAGCTGCAGTTATTCTGATAGCGATTTCAATCACCATTCCGGGTAGTGGAGAAGTGGACGAGAACAACCTCGTTGAAATGGAATGGGAGTCTGTGAAAGTAGATGTGTTCGATTGGACCGGTTGGGACCGGGACCTGGATGGTGATCGGATCGATGACCTGTTGGAGGAAAGCTCCATTGACGCCGATGCGGATATGGTGGGCATCAATGTCCATTTCCGCTACCACCCCTCCTCGGTGGATGAAGGCAGACTGCTTGATGTCCTCGGAGAAGGCTCGGTCTTTCATCATGCGGGAAGATACTCAACAGCACTTTATCTTTCGATCCCCCGGAATTACATTTCGGGTCTTCCGGCTCTTCTTTCGGACGATATCACGATGATAGAATACAGGCCTCCCGTTGTCAATTTCCTTGACGTCTCCGCCCCCGCGACGAGGTCCAGGGAGTCAGAGCAGTATTCCCCGGATACGGCTTGGGACCTAGGTCCAACCGGGGGGGACATGGTCATAGCGGTCATAGATTCAGGGGTGGACAACAGCATCCATGAGTCCCTGAGGGGAAAATACGTCTACGGTGTGGACTTCACGGGAACAACGGTCATCTACGGCCTGGACCCGGATGACATAGACGGACACGGCACCCATGTGGCAGGGACCGCCATGGGGACCGGAGGGATCTCCGGGACCTACAAGGGAACAGCGCCGGATGCTGACCTGGTGGACCTGAGGTATGCCAAGGTCCAGGGAGATTTCACCGGGGCGGCCGACAGGGCTCTCGAATGGCTCATCGAAAACCATGCCGAATACGATATAAGGGTGGCATCATGCTCATGGGGGTCCACGATCACGACCTCCGGGAGGGACACAACTTCAAGGCTGGTGAACCAGCTGGTTGACGAGGGTGTGGTTGTTGTGGTCGCCGCCGGGAACGACGGGGAGCAGGGTCTTCCGAGCCCCGCATCAGCCGACGGCGCCCTCACCGTAGGCGCCCTGGACGATCGGGGGACGGTGAACCGCGGCGATGACGCCCACGCCTGGTTCTCCAACAGAGGCCCAAGGGCCAACGACGGGGACCTGGACGATGATGACGAGCTGAAGCCCGATGTTCTGGCTCCCGGGGTCGATATAAGATCGGCCAAGCATAATTCGGTCATGGATTATGTTGAGATGACCGGCACGTCGATGTCCGCCCCCCACGTGTCCGGTATCGTGGCCCTCATGCTCCAGGCAGATCCCGGACTGACCCCCAACCAGGTCAAGTCCATACTGAGGGATACGGCCCAGCAGACATACGCTGCGTCCGTTCCGGCCCAGGACCCTAAATACAATTACAGGTCGGGCTGGGGTTATGTAGATGCCTACGGGGCCGTAAAAAGGGCCCTGGACCTGGTATCCTACGAGGTCCAGGCTCCCGCAAACGTCAGGCTCAACTCGCCCTTCCAAGTCGAACTTACAGGGCACTTCACGAAGACGTCCTACGACATCCAGGGCGATACCATGGAGCTCACCCTTTCCACTCCCATTCAATGGGGTCCTCCCACCGGAGTCGAAGTGGATCCCGACCAGGCAGATGCGGATGCTACGGTTTCCTTCCCCCTGATCCAGGGAGGGAGATGGACCGTGACCGCTTCCATAGTATACAATGGGACGGTGGAGGATGCCGAACCAAGGCTGGCGGCCGAACTCGTGCCCGTGGGAATGGTGGGGGACGAGAGGGTTATTTCGGGAAGCATGTCGATAAACGGGATAGAGGGTGAGGTCACGCCAACCAATGTCACGATATCCTATGATTCCCTTCCTCCGGACCTTTCCATAACACCCACCGCCATCTGGTTCTCGGACAACCTTCCCAACAGCGGGGACCAGGTCGATATTGACGTGATGGTCAACAACACCGGGTGGACCGATGCCGAGGATGTCCTGATCAGGTTCCTGGACGGCCCCGAGATGACCGGTTCCGTGATCGGTGAGGATGTGATCGACGTCCCGATGCTATCAAACGCCGTGGCATCAATGACATGGGATTCGAATCCGGGCATACATGCCATCACCGTTATCGCCGACCCCGACAACGATATACCCGAATCCAGCGAGGATAACAATTCCGCCGAGAGACCGATAACGGTCAGAGGCGTCAATGCTCCCCCCATAGCCCAGCTTTCGGTGTCGCCGGAAAGCGGCACAACGATCACAAGTTTCACCTTCGACGGGTCCGGATCGAGCGACACGAATCCCAGGGGTACCGTCGTATCCTATGAATACGATTTCGGGGATGGAGAATCAACGGGATGGATCAACGAAGCCAGCGTCGAGCACATTTACAGATCGGGGGGCACATACACTGCCTCCCTGCGGGTCAAGGACAACGGAGGGACCACATCCACCAACACAGATGAGGTAACGGTGAACGTGACCTCCGTGCAGTCGGAGGAGATGGACCTCTACCTCAATTCTTCCTTCGGTCTCTCTCCGCTTCCAGGTCCCGAGGGGAGCCTTGGCATCCGGAACGGCAGTTCACCCTTCGCTGTCGGGACATGGATCTCGGATCCCTTGGATCGGTCCCTGATATTGCATACCGCGGCTGTCGGGTCCTTAAAGATATGGTCCCGGGACCCAACGACCATCCAGGTCACATTGGAATTGGTGATCGGGCAGGTGGATTACAGCTCCTATCAGGTCATCGAGCATCAGGGAGGAGGGAACGGGACCTTCCCTGTCGATGTCATTATGCAGGAGAGCCTGCTCAAATACATGGAAACGTTCTCCCTGGAGATAGGCATCTCATCCGGCGGCGACGATGCCTTGCTGTACCTCGGTCAGGGAGGCTCCAGGCTCAAAATATACTACTATCCAAAGGAGAACGAGCTTCCCGCCGCGGATGCGGGGGATGACATGGATGTGAAGGCCGGCCGGAAGGTGACATTCACGGGTTCGGCCTTGGACCCCGACGGCGAGATAAATACTGCCCGCTGGGATGTCGACGGTGATGGGATCTGGGATGCCGAGGGGGAAGACGTCCTCCAGTTCGAATACGAAGGGTACGCTTCCGAAGGGTCGTACAGGGCAAGGCTCGAGGTAGTTGACAGCGACGGAGGCATCTCAAGCGATACGGCAGGCGTGACGGTCCGCCCCTCCGATTACAACTACGCCCCGACCGTCAGCATGCTCTGCCCCGCCGAGGTCGTGACAGGTGTTCTGGAGGTCCTGGGATCATCCTCTGATGACACAAGGGTGGAACTTGTGGAGGTGAGCGTCGAAGGTCCCGTGGGCGGGGATAACATCGTCTCGGTCCCGTGGACGGAGGCTGACGGGACCGATCCTTGGACCTTCACGCTGGATACGAGGCCGCTGGAAGATGGTGACTATTCAATCAAGGCCAGGGCCTTTGACGGAGAGAGGTTCTCGGAGATCGAGGAGTGCCGTTTTTCGGTGGTGAACCCGAATTCGCCTCCCGACATCGAGAGGGCGGTCATGACACCCGTACCGCTGCCCCTGGACGGGGAGACCACTCTTTTGATAAAGGTGGATGTCTCCGATCCGGACCTTCCGAACGATAAACTTTCCGTGGCAGCGGACCTGTCATACATAGGCGGGCCCGCCGAGTCCTACATGAGGGATGACGGGAACGGTCCCGACACCGATGCCGGGGACAACGAGTACACCCTGGAGTTCACCCCATCGATCTCGGTCGGAAGCGGCACCTATTCCATATCCTTCACGGTGATCGACCGGAAAGAGGCTGAGGACCGGACGTCCTCCCAGATCGAGTTCGTTTATCCCCTGGACGTGGAGGTTTCCGTCTCCCCCGGTCCGTACTATCCCGGAAGGGAAGTGAATTTCCAGGTAAAGCTCCAAAACGACCAGCTGGTCAGCGGCGTTCGTCTGGAGATAGCCGGAGAGGCCGTCCTGCTCATGGACGACGGAAGGAGCGGCGACAGGATCGCCGGGGACTCCGTCTATTCCAGGGACGTGGAGCTTCCGGCGGAGTCCGGAAGGCTGGACTACACGATCTCGGTGCTTGACGAGTACGGTATGGAGCTCTATACGGAATCGGGCTCCCTTACGGTCCTTGGGGACCTCACCACTCCTGGCGGGGGATCGGACCTACAGATGGTTGTTGTTATCGGGATTGCAGTGATCGTATCTGTCATTGCTGCCGGGTTGTTGTTCCTTTTGTTATCGAGGAGGAGGGGGAATGCGGAGCAGGTCACCGTGATGGAATATCAGGGCGGCACCCAACACATCATAGCCCATGTCATCGAGGAATAGACCTAGAACAGCTTGCCGTCCAGGGCGACATGCCATAGATATCCCAGACATGCAGCGGACCCAATCAGAAGAGATGTCGCAGGGTCCGTCCCGGCGAAGTACCAGACGAAGGCTCCCCACAGGATACCGAAGAGGATGCCCATCTTTGGTGAATGAAGCAGCCCCCTGTGCCTGAGTGGGAGCGCCAGCGACGAATATGCTATCACCGTTCCTCCGAGGAAGATCAAGGAGCCCTTTCCCATCAGCAGGTCCACTCCTGAAAGGGGTCCTGCCGCAACAATTCTTCCGAATAGGATAGGGGCAAGTAGCATGAAGCCGACTATGGGGCCGATGACCCACCTGATCCTCCCCTTCCCGTCCAGGTCGGGGAGCACGGAACCTACGAGCAAGGCCCCGCCTCCGAAGAGCAGAAATGATGCAAGTGGAAGGGCAAGGCCGGGCAGCATGTCTATCCCGAGGCTTCCCTTCAGCCCGAGGAAAAGGGCGGAAAGGAGCACGACGAATGCCATCAGCCCGAAGCTGAGATGGAGCTCCCACCTAGGCATGCCATCCCCGATAACAATATGTTTATCCGTATAAAATGGTATTTATTTGGATATCAGGGAGGGATATCGTTATTCCTGGACCGTTCCGGTCTCTCGAAATCACCCCCTTCCGGGGTCGTTTTCCGACTCCTTCTTATCAGGAAGAAGCCCGCGGCTCCCGCTGCGATCATCAGGGCGGCGGCACCTAAAATGATCCCCCATATCGAAGTGGCGCCTTTTCCATCTCCGGCATCCTCTCCTTCATCCGGAGGTATCCAGATCTCCTTTCTGAGCGTGGTCTCGTTGTAGGAAGCGGTAACGACTACAGTACCTGACAGCCCCCTGGCGGCATAGTGGTTCAGAACCTCCACATTCCCGGACCATTCGATGGAACAGAGCTCCGTGATGTCGCCATGGTCCTGGTCGAAGCACGTGACGATTATCGTATGTCCGTCATCCTGGAGGTCCGCCGACATTGTCTTCAGGACCGCGGACTCGTAAAAGGTGAAGAAGAAAACAGCCTCGACATCTCTTCCGAAGTGATCGGCGGTGACCGTTATCCTGAATACGCCGGGCGTGCTTGAAGTGGCCGTATATCCATCCCCGTCTTCAATAAGATATAATCCGGCCGACCTGTCGAACTTGAATTCGGTCCACGGGATATCGTTCTGTTCGCTGTCCACAAGGACCAGCGAGAAACGCACCTCCGTGTTCACGGGGGATGCGGATATGCTGCGGATGATCCGGATCCCAGTTATATTGTGGACCACCATCAGCTCGAAGCTGGTGTTGACCGATGTTCCGAACCTGCTCGCGCTCAGCTGTATGAGGGCCTGCCCGATTCCCGTGGGAACGATTCGGATCGTGTCATTTTCCCCGAGTGAGGCGATGCATCCGACAGCCCTCAGTTCGGCATCGAATCCGCCCAGAGGCTCTCCTTCCAGGTCCAGGACCGAGAAGCGGATCGACAGCTGCTCTCCGATCCTAAGGATGTCAGGATGCTCCTCAAGCTCTATTGAATGCGGAAGTGCAGTGACCCAGACCGGGAAGTTCTCCACGATGTACGCGCCTTCCGGGGTGGAGGCGTTCACTGCAACGTATGTGGTCCCTTCGGAGATACCTTCCATGAACAGCCCGCCGTCGGTGTACTCTCCCGCTGCGATTTCCGGGTCGTCCGAAATAATACTGAAGAACAAATATCCGCTGTAGGGTTTCCCGTCCGATCCCTCCACCTTGACGTCGAACTGCCTGCCCTCTCCCTTCTCCAGGAGAAGGTCCTCGAAGATGTGGATATCGATGGGTCTGGGGAGCACCTTAATGGATATCGCTCCGAAGGAGGTCTCGTTGAAATAATCCACTTTGACCTCGACCCGGAGCTCCCCTTCCTTCAGTGCGGAGAGGGTTAACCTGCAGCCCTCTGTTGCATTGAGAAGACCGTTGTTCCCCGCACTCCACTTAGCATCAAAGCCGAGCAGGGGCGTATCGTCGTACCTGACAACGTTGAGAAGGAGCTCCTGCTCCTCACCCTTCATCATCTCCACACCAGCCGTGGTTATCTTGACCTCCCTGATCATCGGTCTTGCCATAACCCAAATAGACCCATTCACGGGTCCGAGGCCCACATCCGCCTCCGCAGATACATCGATCCTTCCGGCTGAAAGCGGGGTGATCCAGATCCCGGATATCGCCGGCGAGTGGGTGCAGTCCCCGTTCACATGCCATTTGACCTTGTTGGCCTCTATCGTCAGCTTGCCCCCGCTCGGCCCCTTTGCCGCGTAGGTAATGGGAAACCTCTCCCCGACCCGGATGTCATCATCATGCACGACCAGTTCGATGGATTCAAGTGGAGGGACGACTTCTATTATCATATCCTGGTCCACGTTGATCGAGAACCTGGATGCCGTAATCCCCACCGCATATTCGCCGGTTTCCGTGGAAGAGATATCAAAATCTCCCTTACCGAGTTCGACCATCACTATCCCGCTGGGGAAAGTTCCCACATCGAAGGTACACCGGTCCGTGATGTCCTTCCCTGTCATCGACAGGACGGACATCTTGATCCTCGTCGTCGACCAGGACGTGACGATGAACCTGCTATCGGAGAAATGAGCCGGGACCTCGCTGGGGGGAGCCGTCCAGAATCGGGTTCCTGTATCGGCCTCGACAGTGCTCCCCATCCAAATGAAGGATGCCGCAATGGAGCAGTCCTCCTCGAAGACATCCGAAGGCACGCTGATATTCACTGCATCTACAGTTCCCGAACAAAGCAGAAAGGTCCCGAGGCCGTAGGTTTCGCTCCCAGCGCGCAGGATGAGCTCCGTGCTTCCATCGGGAAAGTACCGGCTGGTCCTGAGAGATATCTTCCGGTCCGTCCCGCTTATCAGGCAGCCGCCGTCCTCAGGGTCAACCAGCTCCACAAGCGAGCCCATATTCTCGGAATTGTGTATGAAGTATCGTCCCGACAAGGCCGACCTTCCCGACCAGTTGATCCTGAAATAGACGTCATTTGACGGGATCTCAGGGACCAGCACCTCCGTCGACCAACGGTCTGTTATCTTTTCCAGATGTACGAAGGGGCCGTTCTTCCCGGTGTAGGATATGCTAAGGTTGAACTCCGGGCTGCTGTCAAGGACCGATCGAGCATCCTTCATGGTCCATGATAGATCGATGAGCATTCCGGACCTCAAATGTCTCGAAAGCGGGGTCCCCGTGAAGCTGATGCCAGGCTGTGACGTTCCATTGTTCTCGCTGTACATTATGCCGTATCCCGAGAGCATGACCATGTCCCTGTCCCCGTCCCTGTCCATATCCTCCAGGACCGGCGAGAATGGGGTCCCGATGGTGGATATGAACTGCGTTGTTGTGTTCCAGGTGAAGTTCCCGCAGCCGAAGGATACGTTGACGTGGCTGGCGTAGGAGCCTGAAACGGTCGTGGCGTCTACAGTGATGATGTCCTGAAACCCGTCGCCGTCGACATCCTCGAAATGGAACTCCCTTAAGAAACGGCTGTAATTCGGGAAAGCCCTCATCCTCCACCCGTCCCTTCCGAGGTTCTCGTATAGATAGCCGGAGGTCTCCGTAAAAAGACCGTAGTCGGTGTCCCCGTCGTTGTCGAGGTCCGCAAGCTCGACATCCTCCGATTTCTGGTTCCTTGGAAAGTACTCCGAGCAGTCGGTCCAGCTGCCGTTCCCCGAAGAGAGCCAGTTGTAATAGCCGGTATGGTCCGGCGTGGAGTAACCCCCCTTGCAGAGCATCGCGGTGCAGATGTCGGGCCACCCGTCGCAGTTTATGTCCGCGACCTCCACGTCCCTGGTCTCGAGGTTGGGAAGCGTCGGGTCCTTCTCCTTGTCGGGTATGCCGCTTTCCCACTCCTGGATGAAATCACCGGAGTTGTTGTTCCTCAGAATGTGGATATACGTCGATCGCGAGCCGTATATGAAGTCCCTGTCGCCGTCCGCGTCTATGTCCTCTATGTTGAAGTCCTCTATTCCGTACAGTATCCTATCCAGGGGATATGTCCCGGTGACGTTCCCCGTGGCATTTCCCTCGGATATGCATGGATTTCCCACTGAGAGATCCTTGTAGGTGAAGTTGATGAAATCCAGGCAGGCATCCCCGGATAGATTGGCCGCGGTTATGAGATGAGTGATATCGTTCAGCTTCGTCTTTGTCCAGTTCCCGCTTCTATCGAGCTGGTAGCTGAATGTTCCCGCAGACTTGCCCTGGCCTCCCTTCCATGATCCGATGATCTCCGGGAAACCATTCCCGTCCAGGTCGAAGATTTCAGCTGTTCCCCAGCTGTAGACCCAGACCATGGAGTCGGGTATGATACGGGGATCCTTGAAGAGCATCCTCGACGGAGCCCCAAACCGGGAAGCATCGGACCCGTCTCCGTCGGGGTGAAGACCTTCTGCTTCCGAATCAGCACATCCAGGGTTTGTTGACAGCACGGGGAGCGACACTCCCGCCAACAGCAAAATGGCCAATGCACAGTAAGGATAGCCCCTCATCTCCTTCCTCCCACTGCACAGGTCCGAAGTGCAACCGAATTTAAAAACAAATTCCGCACATGTGAATAGAAACCGCGCCTTGACCTACCAGGGCTCCTTCTTCACTCCTATCTTGTACCCTATCAGGTTGGCAATGGTATGAGCTAGGAACGCGACGATCAGGAACAGCAGGGAAGCGATCCATGCCCGGTCGGCGATGAAGGTGTCGAACCACCACGGATAGAATGGCAGGATGAAGATGACGGTCCCGATTATGTAGTCCCACTGGTCGAGAAGCGGAGTCTTCTTTCCCCTGGGCCTGTTGAGGGCCCTCTTGATGAAGCTCCCCAGCATGTCGCCGAAGAGCGACCCTGCCGGAAGTATCCAGATAATGACGAGGTTCAGCGGGTAAGGGCCCCAGAAGGAATCCGAGAACCGGTTGATGCCCGTATAATGAACCAATGTGACCAGTACCATTCCCAGGAGTCCGGCGCATGCGATGCCGCCGATGGTCCCGCTCCAGGTCTTTCCATCTCCCAGGTACCTGCGTCCGTCCTTTCTTTTCAGCCCCATATCAACCGGTTTTCCCCCGCCGAGGAAAGGCGCGAAGGTGTTGGCCGTCATGGCGGGAAGCAGGACCACAACGATCCTGACCAGGTCCAAGAAAACGCTTCCCGCCGACAAGGGATCCCCCATGCTCCGATGAACGACTGACGCGTATATACTTTTACCCGGATAGTCCACCTTTTTCAATGCTTTCTGGCATATGGCAAAGGTTTAAAACATCCGATACATTAGGGACATTCGAATGGCTGCCCCCGGCAAGTTCACTCCGGTCCAGAGGAGCTTTCCTCCTCAGGGGCCACCCCCCGCAAGAGGTGGATTCCCGATCGCCCCCGTCGTAATGGTAGTAGCATACCTGATCTACCTGGGAGCCGCCATCGTCGGTCCGCTTTTCGTGGAGCCCCTCGGTGAGTTCGCCGACGGCCTCCTGGAGCCACTTTACAGGCTCATAATAGCCGGGATCCTCTTCGTCATATTCGCCGTGGCCATAGTCTACATGGCAATGGCTCCATCGGCACCGCCTGGATCTCCCCCGGGTGGGGCTCCCCCGGGAAGACCTGGTTTTCCACCCCCTGCCCCGCCGGGACAGCAGGGCAAGTTCAGGCCGGTGGCACCGCCATCGTTCTCCCCGCCCGTTGC
The DNA here is from genome assembly GCA_048569615.1 of Thermoplasmatota archaeon. Classification (GTDB taxonomy): domain Archaea; phylum Thermoplasmatota; class Penumbrarchaeia; order Penumbrarchaeales; family Penumbrarchaeaceae; genus JAYEPK01. Next base: position 53,579 of record JBLIRK010000011.1, read on the forward strand.
CGCGAAGCAGCCGAGCGCTCCCCCCAAGAAGGAGGAGCCGCCCATCAAGAAGGTGGAAGCCGAGCGCAAGGGACCGACGCTGGTGGTCTATCCGCTGGAGGTGGAGGGGGGAATATTCGGGGAGACCTATATCGCTCTCAGCGAGGCCAAGGTGCTGAAGCTGAGGTCGATGCTCATCGGACCCGAGCACCTTGGCTGAGGACAATCGGTGGGATCTTCCAATGAAGGACAAAGGAAAGAGATCTATCGAAGCGGTTCGGTCGATAATACCAGTGATGCTCCTCTTCCTAGCGGTTTTCTCGTCTCTCTCGGTTTCTGCCAACGGACCGTCTGCGGAAGCAGGGAGGAGGTCATTTCCCTTTGACCTGGACGGTTCGGGATTGGACGATCGGCTGGAGGAAGGATGCGTAGAATTTCCTGTTTGGACCTTCATACATACGAGCGATCCGACCTTGACGGCGGGATCAGTTGCCGCTTCGGGCGCGGAGCTGGGAACGGAGTACACGATCGTTCCCGTTGTATCGGCGAGGTTCCACGGCCGGAACGAACTCGAAAGGTTCATGGACAGGGACGCGGGAGCATCGGTCGAGATGCAGGGCGAGATCACACTCCTCCAGGACGTTTCAGTGAAAGCGGTCAAGGCAGGCAGGTCCGGCGAATATACTCCCAGAACGGCCCAGGACCTGGGCCTCACCGGTGCGGGGACCACAATAGCGGTCGTGGACACCGGCGTGGACAACGAGCATTCCACCTTCCGGGATGCGTTCGTGGCCGGAGCCGATTTCACGATTCCCGCCTCCCCCCTCACCCCCAGGGACGGTACCTTCGACCCGGACGACAGGAGCGGCCACGGGACCGGAGTCGCATCCGTTGCATTGGGCAGGGGAGATCAGGACGGGGAGCTCAAGGGAGTTGCCCCGGCCGCGGGGCTGATAGACCTCAAGGTCGCAACATCTCTGCCCTTCGATCCTAGGGGGCAGAATACGCTCATGGATGCCCTCCAGTGGTGTCTGGACAACAGGGACAGGGACTGGGGGGACGGATATTCGGGAGTCAACGTTCTCTCGATCAGCCTTGGCGTCGGCAACGGAGCCACGGCGGTGGCGGAGGCCATGGACGAGCTCTCTTCCGAAGGGATCGTCGTTGTCCAGGGCTCCGGGAATTCGGGATCGAGCTATTCCTCGGGTCCCGGGACGACATGGGCCGATTCATCAATAGTGGTGGGGGTCATAGACGACAAGGGCACCGTGGACCGGACCGATGACGAGATCTGGTCAAGCTCAACCTACGGTCCGAGGACCGATGACGGTGATACGGACCCATTCGACGAGCTCAGGCCCGACGTTGTCGCACCGGGCGTCTCGATAACGTTCGCATCATCATCGAGGACATCATTGTTACAGGGAGCATCCGGATGGACCCAGGGATCCGGGTCCTCATACGCCACACCGCACGTTTCCGGGACCGCTGCCCTAATGCTGGAGGCAAAGTCCCAGGTCTCTCCCAGGGGCACGGCAAATCCGGTCAGGACGATCATCCACCAGACCTCGGAACCTAAGGGAGAGGTTTACGACGAGATCCTCTCCTCCAGTTACAATGAGAGATACGGCTTCGGAATGCTCGATGCCTACGAGGCCTGCAGGGCCGCCAGGGGTTATACCGGCGCCAACAACAGGCCGGAGATAAGATACTTCGAGGTCTCCCCGAACGTCACAACCGCCGGGTCCAGGTGCACTGTGAGGGCCATTGCGGTGGATGTCGACGAGGAGCCCCTCGAGTATGAATTGACGGTGGATGACGGCACCCTGACAGGCGATGGGCCCATTTGGGACTGGACCGCCCCGGGCGATCCCGGAAGGTACTATTTCAACCTGAAGGTGACCGATGGGAGCGGCGGCACCGCCACGGCAAAGACATCGGTACTGGTGGAAGAAGGGGTTCCAAACAGGAGACCGGTCATTACCTCCTTCAGGGCGGATAAGGACGTCCTTCTCGTCGGTGAGAGCACCACGTTGAAGGTAGTTGCCGTGGACCAGGACGGAGACCCGCTCGAGTACAGCTACAATGCAAGGAGAGGGTCCGTTGAGGGTTCAGGGGACGAGGTGCTCTACAGGGCCCCTAACACACCCGTCGAGGATATCGTGACCGTGACTGTGATGGACGGAAAGGGCGGGTCCGACTCCCGGGAGCTGGAGATAGACGTAAGGGAGGGATCCGTGAACAGGCCCCCCTCCATACTGCTCGTGACGGTGGAGCCGAACGTCATTACTGCCAACACTTCGGGAATGGACGTGAAGCTTTACGCCCAGGTGATGGACCCGGACGGCCCCGGCGATCTTGATGTTGTCCTTGCGGACCTCTCCTCGATCAACGGCCTCACCGGTGTGGAGATGAAGGACAACGGAGTCTATCCTGACGAGACGGCGGGTGACCTGGAGTATTCTCTTCTGGTCGAAGGTACGGGCGGGCTGGAGAACGGCATCTATCCCATCCAGGTGACGGTTTACGACATGGAGGGTGAGTTCAACAGCGCTTCCAAGCAGCTGGAGGTAAACATCACAGGATCGGGGCAGATAGAGAAGGGGAGGAGCGCAGGTATGGACCCTGTTCTCCTGGTCGTTATTATCACCGTGATCCTCCTGATAGTCATCGGGGCCGTCATCTTCCTGGTGATGAGGTCCAGGGCGAAGAGGCAACAGCAGCCCGGGGAAGGTAATCCCCAGATCAGGATAGATCCCTACCGCCAGCAGTATCCGCCCCAGGGCACCTTCAGGCCCGTTCAACCCCGTTGATTTTTTTTCTCTTGTAATCCATGGCCCGGGAGAAAGTTCCCATCAGGGAATTGTACTCCCTGTAGCTGGGGGCGGCCCTTGCCACCATCCTCCGGAAATTCGTACGGGCTATGACCTTCTTGTGCTCAGGCACCCTTGAAACATCCATGAGCCGGTCGTAATGCTCCAGAAGCGTCCTCTTCTCGATCCCAGTCATTGTCCTTGCGTTCCTTCTCGGAGTGCGTTCGAAGGAGGTCCAGATAGTGTAGAACAGTACCGCCGCGGCATGGGAGAGATTGAGCACCGGATACTCCGGATCGGCAGGGATGGTGACAAGGATGTCACACAGCTCCAGCTCTTCCCTGAACAATCCTTTGTCCTCCCTGCCGAAGGCGATGCCGACCGTACCTGAGACGTTCTTCGTCCATCCGATGAACTCACCGGGGTCCATGGGATTCCTGAGATAGGCCTTCTCGGCGGAATCCGATACGCCGGAGCTGCCGACCATCACATCCACATGTTCGCAGGCCTCCCCGAAGGATGAAAGGACCTGTGCCTCCTCGAGTATGCACTTTCCGTGCATCGAGTAGGCGTAAGCCTCGTCCTGGAGGTCCGGAGGGGAGACCAGGATCATCTTATCCATTCCGAAGTTCCTTGCAAGCCTTGCCACGGAGCCTATGTTCCCCTGATAGAGCGGCTCAACTAGCACAGGGACGAACTTCAGGCCTCTCTCGTTTGATTCCATGCTCACCGGGCGATGTAGAGGGGAGTAAACCTATAATCCTTACTGCCGTTAGACCTTCATGCTCCATGCGATAAAAGTGGCATACGACGGAACCCGGTTCCACGGCTCCCAGAGGCAGGGGAGCACGGACCCCGGTTCCGTGGAGGGTTCGATCGTGGAGGCTTTGAGGGAAATTGAACAGTTCGATCCTGAGGAGGAATGGCCCGTCAAGTTCGCCTCCAGGACGGATTCAGGAGTCTCTGCCCTGGGAAACGTCTTTTCGGTGAGGTCGGACATGGATCCGGAGAACCTCCTCAAGGCCCTGAACGCGAACATGGAGGGGATATGGTGCTGGGCGCACGGGCTCCCGAGGGAGACCCAGAACATCAGGTGGGCTTCCTCCAGATGGTACAGGTACCACCTTCCTGCCTCGAGCCTTGTGACCGGAGAGGTATCAAGGCTGGACAAGATAATGAAGACATTCCTCGGGGAGCACGATTTCACCAATTTCTCTAAGCCGGAGGATGAGAAGAATACGGTGACAATAATCGAAAAGGCGGAGGTGATCGACCTGTCAGGCAGCGGTGATCTCGTGGCTGTGGACATCGTGGGTTCGAGATTCCTCTGGCAACAGGTCAGAAGGATGGTCGGAGCGGGAATGGCGGTGCTCGAGGGAAGGCTTTCGAGCGAGGATGTCAAGGTACTCATGGACCCCTCTCGGTCCGATGTGGACGAACTTAGGAAGGAGGTCAGGACCATGCCTCCCTTCGGCCTGATACTCATGGACGTCCATTTCAAGGATATAGCATTCTCCATCGTGCCTGAGGCCCTGGAGCTTGCCCTCGAGAGGTCGAAGGAGGAGGCGTGGAAGGCGGCCACAAGGGTACTCATCGATTCCGCCCTGCGGAGCCTCCCCAGATGAAGTGACGAAATGTAAATTGAATGGATTGTTATGAAACGGCCGAAAGTGTAATCTATCGATCACCGTCGATGACCTGCTGGTGTCCGCTTGACAAGGAGAGATCTCACACTGCTTTCAATATCCCTGACGCTGCTTTTACTGCCAATGATCGCTATCAACTTAGAAGGACAGGAAAACGCACCCCCCCCGCCGCACGAACCGATCCTTATCTTCGGTGATGCGGCCCTAAATGAGACACACGGGGTGGCTGGTGGGAGCGGATCCGCCGACGATCCGTACATCATTTCGGGCCTGTGGTTCAACTGCACTAATACGACCGGGATAACCATCGAGAACTTCACCGGACACCTTCTCCTTGAGAACCTCTATTTCATCCGCGGTTTCGAGCAAGGGAACCCCCATGTCACGGTCAGGAACTCGACGAATATCAGCATAAGGTCCTGCTGGTCATATCTCTCATTCAAGGGACTGGAGGTCGTGAATTCCAGCGATATAGCGGTCGATACCGCTTTCTTCGTGGGCTCCCAGATCGGTCTGGAGTTCACGGATTGCAGGAACGTGCTGATAAAGGAATGCTACAGCTCCTATGCCGTCCAGAGCGGATTCCATTTCGTCGACACCGAAGGAATAACAATGGAGGCCTGTCTAAGCGAGCACAACAATGCGGTACTTGGGGGCTCCAACGGAGTTTTCGCGGACCGATGCAGGGATGTCGAGATAAGGGATTCCGAGTTCTCGCTCTGTTACGGAAGCGGCATGATGTTCCTGGGGGATCTTCAGGGCCCCATATCGTCCGATATCTCCATCAGCGGATGCTACTTCGACAACAACCACAACGGCATCTTCGGCGAGGCCGTTGACGGGATCCACATCAAGGATGGGTACTTCTCCCAGAACACGTACTCCATCTATATCTCGATTGGTACCGATATCAATGTGGAAGCTTCCAGGTTCTTCAAGAACGATTACGGCCCCTACCTGATAGAGACGGATTCCTCTTCGATCGAGAACAGCAACTTCGAGGGGAACGATTTCGGGATCATCCTCGACGGCTCCTCCGATGTTAGGATCACCGGGAACAGCTTCATGAACACATCCTCCGTCTCGGTATCCATCGGAACCTTCGGCTCGGTTCTGATCTCATCGGGGAACTCGGTCCATTCCAACAGGTTCCTGAGCCCTTCCCCGCTGCGGGGCCATGCCCTGGACAACGGCAGGGGCAATTCATGGGACAGCGGCGGAAAGGGTAACCTGTGGCTCAGCTTCGGGTATCCCGACCGGGACGGGAACGGGATAGTGGACCAACCATACCACATCGGCGGGAACGCCTCCACCACGGACAAGTATCCGATCTCCCACGGGCTGCTGAAACCGGAAGAGGAGCCCGAGCCGGTCCGGGAGAGGATCGAGGCAAATGACGTGTATTGGACCGTAATGGCTTCCGCCGGTGCTGCCGTAATGCTCCTGTTCGCCCTTATCCTGCTCTTCACCGGACGGAATCGGCATTAAATTTGAATAAGTCCGGGCTCCATTGACCGGCATGAACCCTCCGGAAGGGCCGCAAGGGATGGAAATCGACCTGGAAGAGATCGGAGGAGTGAAGGGGCTCAGGAAGCTGGCCCCCACAACCCGGGTCCTGAGAAAGCTGGAACGGCTCTATTCCATGCTCTCATGCTCCAGAAGGATAGAGGTCCTCTACTTCCTGAACCTCACGGAGCTTACGGCAGGGGAGCTCTCGGAGGTTACCGGCATGGCCCCCAACCTGCTCTCCTTCCACCTGAGGAAACTGGAAAGTGCAGGTGTCGTCAAGGGAGAGAGGGAAGGGAGGTTCGTTAGGTACTCCATAACGGAGATGGGCAGGACCCTCCTGGGACCGCTCTCGGGATAGGCTCCCCACCAAAAAAAATAAATCTGGACAAAGGGGTGCAAACAACGTGAGGCCGCTCCCAGTGATCATCGCATTCCTGCTTCTGGGCTTATCCTTCTTCATTCCGGGCGGTGCAGGCGCTCCGGAGAAACCGACCGAAGTTATCTACGATCTCGAATTCCCCGAAGGATTGGTCGTGGGTATTGGCGAGGACCTGATCTGGGAGAATCTGACCGTCAGCATCACGGGGTGGTCGTATATCTATGGCAACCTGCGGCTAAGGAACACGACCATTCATTTTTTCGGCGACATCAATAACTCCAGCAGGCTGCAAATGAGGAATTGGGGGACCTTCAATGCAACTGACCTTGACGGGGATCCGACAACCATGGATGACATGTCCAGGATCATTTCCTACTCGCAGAACGGCACTTCGATAATTCCGGGTCACATCGCCCTCAGCTACAGCATCAACAACTCGTACATCGAGAATGTGAGAATAATCTCGGGGATCATGGACCTGCGGGACCTTGAAATGAGAAATTCTTCCATTCTCTCCCCGACAATGAATTCCATCATCAGGGATATCCGCATGAAGGGAAACTCCAACCTGACCGGTATCATCTTCAATGAGTTCTATGAGAAGGAGCTTTACAACATCACAATTGACGGTTACGGGACCGGTATCGACCATGGACAGGGGTCCGGCAACTCCACGGTCCAGTTGCGTGAAGTCCAGATTAGGAACTGCAAGAAGGGTATCCTGGCACCGGAATCCGGTTTCAGGATAAGGGAATGCACATTCGTCAACAATACGGAGCCGATATCGACGGGCGGTGACATCTTCATATCGGATTCTACTTTCCGTGGAGGCAAGCTGACCCTCTCCAGGTCCGGCGGGTCCTTGATCCAGAGGTCCGAGTTCGTGGGCCTTGAGAGCCTGAGGAACGCCTCGAACGGGAAGATAACGGATTCAACGTTCAGGTTCTGCAACATCGGCCTCAGGAGCCCCACCGGTATGGATATAATCAGGAACAGCTTCCTCAACTGCTCCACCGCGGTCAGGGACGATTCGGGGTGCAGGCTATTCCACAACAGCTTCGGCGGCAACCAGAGGGACGCCCAGGGTGCCGTCCTTTCCCAGTGGTACAACACCACCCTTCTCGAGGGCAACTACTATCTCGAATACAAGGGTGTTGATGACGGCTCCGGAGGCAGGAGGGCCCTTGACGGAATAGGGGATACATACATCCCTTACAACGGAAGGGATTCATACCCCCTCATGAAGGACCGCTACTGGGACATGCCCGTTATACCTACCCTTCAGCTTCTCTACCAGAAGGGCTCCGATGCCGTCACCCTTGTCTGGGACCAGACCGGCTTTGCAGGATGTATAGTCCAGAGATCGCTCCGCTCCGACTTCTCCGGCAGTCTCTCGAGCTGGTCGGTCAAGGATACCGCCATCAGGATACCCGATAATCCCAACGGGACGGTGCATTTCAGGGTAATGGGGTATAACTCCTTTGGGGCCAGGGGTTGGAGCGTGCCCAGGTCCCTGCCGGTGGACCGCAAACCGCTTCCCCCCTCCGAGATCAGGATCGATCCCGTCCCCAGGGGACAGGGGCTCACCATCAGCTGGGACTGGGTCGGTGAGGATGTGGTCAGAGCTTTCATTTTCTACGGTCTGCCCGACGAGGCTCCTGAACTGGCCGAGGCGGACCATCCCATGAACTCCGTCACGGTTACCGGGCTGGTCAACGGTGTGGAGTACGAGATATGGATACAGACCCTGGATTCCGCCGGTCAGTTCTCCGGAGAATCCCAGAGGGTCCGGGGGATCCCGGAAGATTCGGTCCCTCCACCCCCTCCCAGGGACCTGACGGCATCGGCCGTCACCAACAGGAAGGTGGTGCTCAACTGGAATCCTCCCTTGGAGCAGGATATCGGCTCCTACCTCCTTTTCCGGAGGCTGGCAGGAGAGATGGAATGGACCCTGGTGAAGAACCTTTCCCGCTACACCTTCACCTTCGACGACGGGAACCTTGAGGATAATACGACCTACCAGTACGCCATGGCTACCGTGGACGACGACGGCCCCATTTCCGTGCTTTCACATCCGGTCAACGCAACCACCCTCCACTACAACGACAGGCCGTATTTCACAGGCGGGGAGCAGATAATCTATCTGGTGGAGGACGGCCCAGCTGTCTCGATGGACCTTACAGGCAGGTTCCAGGACCCGGACGGCGATGCCGTCCAGCTGTCCATCAGGGAGAGCTTTCCATTCCAGGCCAACCTGATCGGGGAGGTCCTCTGGATCACCCCACGTCCAGATGAGGCGGGCGAAGGGTACGTCCAGCTGACAGCATCGGACGGGGAGGAGGAGGTTGACTTCCTCTTCGGCGTCATCATCGAGCCGAGGGAGGACCTGCCAAGGGGTCTTCTGATCGAGAGCCCGGTCAACGGCTCCGTACTGCTCCCGGGCATGGCCGTGAGATTGAGGGGGGAGGTGTATGATCCCGATGTGAATCACGGAGACAGCCTGAATATCACATGGACATCCGACCGCGACGGCATCCTGCAGCATAGCTCGCAGGGTAAGATAAACGGTCTGGTGGAGCTGTCCCCCGGCCCTCATCTTCTTACGCTAAGTGTAGTGGACAGGGCGGGGAACATGGTCCAGGCGACATCCATGGTGATAGTATCCCTGTGGGGATGGGGCGAGCTCCCCTGGGATGTTTCGATAGGGGAGACATCCGTCCTCAGGAAAGGTGAGCTCTACGGGGTTGAGGTAAAGGTGACAAATGACAGCCCCTTCGTGCTTAGATATTATATCAAGGGAACCGTTGGATCGGGATCGAACCTGCCCGAGAGGATGATCCTCATAGGTCCCGGGACATCGGAGAGGCTGATGCTGGAGCTCCCCCAGGACCTGGAGACCGGGATCGAGCTGCCCATTCTCCTGATGGTGGAGGCGGACACCATAAACGGAACCTACGGGGGCTACATGGAGACCGATTCTACGATCACCATAAGGCCCGAGGGATCAGACGGCGGAGATTCCGAATGGGTTGTGGCGGTCGTGGTGATATCGATCGCGGTCCTGCTCGCCATCGCCGTCTACATCTTCGTAACCACCAAGAGAAGGGAGGCCCTCGAGAACCCAAAAGATGATTAGAAGGTTCTTCGATTGAGAGGTCGAAGGTGCGATCTTTGAAGGAAAGGACCGTAAGTCTGGGAGAAGGAGCCGGTGGAGAGCTCATGCAGTCCATGCTCAAGGAGCTGGTGCTGCCGCTTGTCAGGACCGGAGCGAAGGAGACAGGTACCGGCATTCCGGCATCCCTCCTGGACGATTCGGCCACCGTGGGAGATGCTGCCTTCACCATAGACGGACACACGGTATGGCCCCTTGAGTTCCCGGGAGGGGACATAGGATCGCTTTCGGTCTATGGCACGGTCAACGATCTCTGCGCTGTTGGGGCCAGGCCGGAGGCGCTCGCACTCTCCCTGGTAATAGAGGAGGGCATGGAAAAGGAGCTTCTTAAGAGGATATCCGCATCGATAGGCTCCGCCGCCGATAGGAGTGGCGTTACCATTGTAACCGGGGACACGAAGGTGGTGGAGAAGGGCGGCGTGAAGGGCATGATAGCGACCACGGCCGGACTGGGATGGAAGCATCCCCTCCTCGATGATAACCTGTATAAGGCCGGAAGGGAGCCGGGATGGCTCAGGGATGATTCGCTCAGGTCCGGGGACAGCCTGATATTGACAGGCCCTGTCGGCGATCACGGGATATCCCTCCTCTCATTCCGGGAGGGATACGGTTTCGAGACCGAGGTCGTGTCCGACCTCGCTCCCATGGTCGAGGTGATGGACAGGGTCCTGGGAGCAGGAGGGGTGGTAGCGGCGAAGGACCTGACCCGCGGGGGCGTTGCAAACGCCCTCAACGAGTGGAGCTCCAAGAACAACCTTTCCCTGAACGTGGTTGAGGAGAAGATACCCGTGAGGGAGCCTGTGAGGTCCGCTTGCGACCTTCTCGGGCTGGATCCCTTCGAGATAGGGAACGAGGGCAAGATGATCCTGGCTGTGGCCCCCGGTTTCGAGGATGCGGTGCTCTCCGCCCTCAGGTCATGCCCTATGTCGAAGGATTCGGAGATCATCGGCACCGTTCTGAATAAAAAGGGGCCGGTGGTCCTCGAAACCGTCGTGGGAGGCAGAAGAATAATGGACCCGCCCCACGGAGATCCGGTCCCCAGGATATGCTGAGGTCCATTTTCCGATAGTTTTAATATCATGTTGGATTACAGGCCCACGGTGGTACCACATGGTCCTCGCCAAGGAAGACAAGGAGTACCTGGACACTCTCTTCCAGGAGGCATCCGGGAGGCAGTCCCCGGTCCTTTTTCTGCTGCACAGGATCCAGGCCCGTTACGGCAGGATCCCCCATGCATCCGCGAAGTACATCTCCGAAAAGCTCGGGGTACCTCTGACCCAGATCTACTCCGCCGCCACCTTCTACGAGGAATTCAGCCAGGAAGGGCGGGGAAGGGTAGTTATTAGGGTCTGCAGGGGTGTGGTCTGTCATTCCAGAGGGTCCAGGGACATCCTTGACTCGTTCTGCTCCGAGCTTGGTATCGGTCCGAACGAGACCACCGAGGACGGAAGGTTCACCCTGCTGGAGAGCTCCTGCATGGGACAGTGCGACGGCTCCCCCGCCGTCATGGTGAACGATGAGGTGCACAGGGACCTTGACCGGCAGGGGGTAAGCGAACTCGTCAGGCGAATGAAGGGAGGCGGATGAGATGGTGGAGGAGAGGAGGCTTCTGCTCAGAAGGAGGGGAAGGGACGGTTACGACCCATGGTCCCTGGACGATTATCTGAGGGACGGAGGATACGAGGCCCTGAAGAAGGCCCTGGATCACGGCCCGAGATGGGCGGTTAACGAGGTGTCCAAGTCCAGGATAAGGGGGAGGGGCGGAGCCGGTTTTCACGCCGGTTTCAAATGGGAATCCGTGGCAATGCAGAGGGAGGCTCCCAAGTATCTCATCGCCAACTTCGATGAGGGGGAGGAGGGGACCATAAAGGACAGGACCATCGTCGAGACCGACCCCTATCTTCTGATCGAGGGAATGACCATCGCCGCCTATGCCATGGGCATAGAGAAGGGTTTCATCTACAACAGGGGAGAATACCCTTTCTTCCCTCCCAGGTTCGAGAAGGCCATGGAAGCCGCGAGGGAGAAGAAGCTGCTCGGCAGGTCCATTATGGGAAGGGAGTTCAATTTTGATATGGAGGTCGTAAGAGGAGCCGGGGCGTACGTATGCGGGGAATCGTCGGCCATACTCGAATCCATAATGGGCAGGGCCGGCAAGGCCAAGATAAAGATCAGGAGGACATCCGTTTCTGGTGTGTTCCACAGTCCGACCTGCGTCAACAATGTGGAGACCCTCAGCAATGTACCCTATATCATAATGGAGGGTGGGGAGACATACCGAAATATCGGAACAACTCAATCAACCGGAACCAGGATAGTATCCCTGACCGGCCATGTCAAGAATCCCGGGGCCTACGAGGTCGAGATGGGAAAGTGCACTGTCTGGGAGATCATCGACGGCCTGGGTGGCGGAGTGGACGGGAGCGATATCAAGGCGGTACTTCTGGGGGGAGCGTCGGGATCGCTGATAAGGAAGGGCGACCTGGACCTAAACTACACCATGGAGGATGCGGAATCTGCCGGGCTCACGCTGGGTTCCGGTGTGATCGTCGTATTCAATGAAAAGACATGCATGGTGGATATGGTCCACAATCTCATGGGTTTCTTCGCCCACGAGAGTTGCGGAAAGTGCACTCCCTGCAGGACGGGAACCCACCACCTGCTGAGGATAATGGAGGGGCTGAGGAGAGGCCAGGCCGGGGACGACGATCTGGTGCTGGCGAAGAGAATAGCCGATACCATGTGCAGCGCTTCAATCTGCGGTCTCGGAAAGACCGCGTCCGTCCCCTTGACGAGCGCCATCCAGAACTTCCAGGATGAGTTCAATTCACACATACGCGGTGAGTGTCCGGCAGGCAGGTGCCCCATGGGAGGTGGCGGTAGATGAAGGTCAAAGTGGGGATCTTCGGACTAACATCCTGCGCCGGGGACCAGCTCACGATACTGAACTGCGAGGAGGATCTCCTTGAGATCTTCGAATCCCTGGACATCAAGGTATTCACCATGGCCTCCTCGGGGAGCGACTTCGGGATGCTGGACATAGCCTTCGTAGAGGGCGCCGTGATAACCGAAGAGGATATCGAGATGCTCCACAGGATAAGGAAGAACTCCAGGAGGGTCGTCGCCATCGGCACATGCGCGGCCTCCGGGGGTGTTGCTACCGGAAAGGACATAATGGGAGCCGCGGAGGCGTACAAGGCAGTTTACGGGGACCAGATGATAAACACAACTCCACTGAAGAAGGCCTATCCGCTTGATTATTTCGTCGAGGTGGACTACACGATCAGGGGCTGCCCCATCAGGGAAGAGGAGGTGATGTACTACTTCCGGAAGTTCGCCACCATGGACCCCCACAAGAACGAGGTGCTCCCCCTCCCGATAGACAGGGGCATAGAGGAGGCCTACGAGGAGATCAAGGACCCCGTCATCAACTACATCCCGGAGAAGTGCATCTCCTGCAGGAGATGCGTCAACGTCTGCTCCGAGGGTATAGGGATCGATGCCATCTCCATGGTGGGGAGGGAGTGGGACCAGAGGGTCTCCACACCCTTTGGTTCGAGCTTCGCCTACACGGAATGCATATCCTGCGGCCAGTGCATACAATCGTGTTTCTGCGGTGCTCTCAAGGAGAGAGAAGCAAACCTTGAAAAGGTCGATGATGCCCTTTCGAAGGGTGAGAGGGTGGTCGTTCTTGTAGATCCCATGATGCTAGCTTCCCTTTCGGAGAACCTTCAGACGGACGAGCCGGAAAACACATACACTTTGATGAAGAAGGTCATAGTGGCACTAAAGGGTCTAGGCGTATGGAAGGTCTTCAATTACGCCGCCGCGCAGCATGTTTCCATATTCAGAACTGTCCGGGATTCCCTCGAAAACCCTGGCCAAAGCAAGATTCTCACCTGGTGTCCGGCTGCGAACATATGGATCACCAAGCACAAACCCAGGTTTGCCCCGTATCTGGACATCAGGAACAGACCCGAGCATATTGCCAGGGACCTGATAGAGAGGAAATACGGTCCTGTGCTACTGGTCTTGGTCAGTCCGTGTTCAGCCATGAAGAAGATGTCCATCTTCGATGCCGTGATCTCCACGAAGGAGCTCAGCAGGCTGCTGCAGAAGAACCGCATGAATGTTGACCTGGGAGACATCGAATCGGTGACCTTCGACCGCTATGTGATGGCAAAGCCCCATGTTGACACCCTTGCGGACACTCCGGCCCTGGATGGTTTCGGGGACGAAGTGATCGATTACACGATGGCCTTCAAGACAAGACAGAACGTTTTTCACAGGTTCACGCTTCCGGATGGAGCGATAATCAGGACCCTGGATTACCCGGATGCCCGCTTCAAGGCAGCAACTGTGACAGATCTTACCAGGGCAGATTCGATCCTGAGCAATATCTCCGATTACGATTTCGTGGAATTCATTCCCTGCTTGGAGGGCTGTCTGAGCGGCGGAGGTCAGTATCCGACCACCGATCCCAACGCCATAAAGGACCGACTTAGGAGAATGGAAGCCTATAACAGCGGAGCCCTCCACTGGTCAAATCGGTCCTTGAAGGCCCAGTTGTACAGGCAGCTTGAGGGGATTGGTTCGGATGCAGGTGATAAAGGGGAGGTGGACCGATGACAATGGTGGAGAAGAGGGTGAGGGTGGTCATCGACGGCAAGGAGTACTTCGGGAAGCCCGGACAGACCATCCTGGAGCTGTGCATCGAGAGGAGCATCGACGTTCCCCATATCTGCTACAACGCCGTTCTGGGCAAGAGGAACACGGGCAACTGCAGGATGTGCATGGTGGAGATAGGAGAGGGCAAGTCAAAGATAGTCAGGGAAGCATGCCAGACTCCCATCAGGGAGAACATGGTGGTGCATACGTCCTCTAGGGGGATCTACGATCTGAGGAGGAACGTCCTTCAGCTGACCATGTCCCAGCACGAGCAGGCTTGCAGGGACTGCCCGATTTCTGGTAACTGTCCCTACGTTCCTCTCTGCAGGGACCTTGATGTTTCCGCCACCGTTGTGTGTGCGATGTGCCCCCTCCAAGGGGAATCCTGCAATCTTTCCAGGGGGAACATCTGCATAGGACCGCTCACCTACTCGGGGTGCAACGCATACTGCACCAGGAACGGATCCACCTGCATAGGCTGCAGGGGTGTCATCTTCCATCCGGACATCATCAGGTTCGCCGTAAAGGACTTCGTGAATAAGGGCATCAAGCTGGACCATGTCATTGACATAATACAGCTCTTCTCCTACTCGGAGGAGGGAAGGAGGGTCATCGACCACATCCGGGAGATAAGGGGTGAGTACGAATGAAGAAGTACGTGGAGATAGAGCCCGTTGCAAGGGTGGAGGGACACGGGGAGATATTCCTGGAATTTGACGGGGACAATGTGAAGAACGTCAATTTCTCCATCACCGAGGGTCCGAGGTTCTTCGAGGTCCTCGTCCGGGGGAAGTACTTCAGGCACGTTCCATCCATCGTTACGAGGATCTGTGCCATCTGCACCGTTTCGCATAAACTGGCATCCATCAAGGCGATAGAGAGCGCCTTCGAGGTCAAGGTGACAGAGCAGACGGAGCTCCTCAGGGAACTCATCCACATGGGCTCAATACTGGAGAGCCATTATCTGCATACCTACTTCCTGGCGCTTCCGGATTATCTGGGCATGCCGAATGCGATTGCATTGTACAAGGACCATCCCGACGAGGTGAACAGGGCCTTGAAGCTCAAGGGTATCGGGAACGACATCCAGCGGCTCATAGGCGGCAGGCCCATCCATCCCGAGAAACCGATCATAGGGGGCTTCACTCAGCTTCCCTCGCGCAGGCAGCTCGTCGAGCTGCGGGACAAACTTGTTGACAATGTCGAGCACACCGTGCGGGCTTACAAGCTCTTTGCTTCCTTGAATTATCCAAGGGAGATGGAGCTCACCGCTCCCTATTCGACGCTGGTGGATTCCAGGAATGATCAGTTCACGTTGATGGGAGGTACCATCGCCCTTGACGAAAAGAGGTTCCCGCTGGATGATTACAGGAAGGTGGTGAAGGAGGAGATAATACCCTGGTCGACCGCCAAGGTTTCCAGGACCTCAGAGGGAGAGGGGGTGATGGTGGGTTCGCTCTCGAGGCTCAATATCATGAAGGAGTTCACCCACGACCATGTTCTGGAGGCCAAGGACATATTCTTCCCCTACCCATCCAACAACATACTTCACAACAACCTCGGCCAGGCATTCGAGGGTATATATGCCTGGGAGCGCGCCCTGGAGCTGATCGACAGGCTGCTCTATCTGAACATAAAGGACGAGAGGCCGATCAAGGTGGAGCCCAGGGAGAGCCACGGCATAGGCTCACTGGAGGTCCCCAGGGGAACGCTCTACCATGAATACTGGATCGACAGGGAGGGAGTGATCACGAATGCCAACATAATCACCCCCACGGCCATCAACAACCTGGTCATAGACCAGGACATGAAGAAGGTGGCGAGGACCTACAACGAGCAGGGATTGACCAAGGAGCAAATAAGGGACCGGATGGAGCTCATAGCGAGGGCCTACGACCCATGCATCTCGTGTGCCACGCATATGGTGGAGATCAGGGAATAGATATGGACCTCATACGGTGGGGTCCTCGACCTTTCCCATGAAGAGTATCTGTCCTGTCTCCCTGT
>JBLIRK010000012.1:0-69296 GCA_048569615.1 Thermoplasmatota archaeon
ATGGCCCATGTGGCCCATCCTGTTCCTGCTCGTGCTCGCGTGGGGCATCTTCATCGAGCGCGCGATCTACATCGCCAAGGCCGGCATCGACAAGGAGAAGCTCCTCCACGGAACGATGACAGGAGGCGGTTACGTTGTATACATCAAGGGAATAGGCGATGCCGTGGACGAATCCATTGCAGCGGTAAATGAGGGAGCCCAGGCGGTCTTCTTCATGAATCCCACCAGGATAGCAGAGGTGGAGGCAGTCTCCAAGAACTTCGAATGCATGCCGCAGAAGTCCACATTCTTCCATCCGAAGGTATGGACCGGTTTCACGATCTACAAGCTTAGTTGAAAAGAGAGGTGAAAAAATGACCAAGAGAGTCCATAATTTCTATGCGGGCCCCGCGACCCTCCCGCTTCCGGTGCTGGAGAGGGCCAGGGATGAGCTCCTTGACTTCGCCGGAACTGGGATGTCCGTGATGGAGATCTCACACAGGTCAAAGGAATACGACAAGGTCCATCAGGACTCCATGGCTCTGGTGAAGGAGCTGATGGGATTGAAGGACGACAGGAAGGTACTTTGGATACAGGGAGGGGCATCCACCCAGTTCTATCAGGTTCCGCTGAACCTGCAGCTCCCCGGAAAAAAGGCACAGTACGTGCATACCGGGGTCTGGTCCAAGAAAGCCATCAAGGAGGCGAAATTCTACGGAGAGGTCGAGGTGGTAGCGTCATCGGAGGGTGAGAACTTCACCCATATACCAAGGAATGTCGAGTTCAGCGACGATATCGCCTACGCCCATATAACAGGCAACAACACCATCTACGGGACCGAGTGGCATTACATTCCGAAGGTCCCGGACAGCGTTCCCCTTGTGGCCGATCTCTCATCGAACCTTATGGACAAGGTTGAGGACTTCAACAAGTATGCCGTGATGTATGCAGGAGCCCAGAAGAACCTCGGACCCGCAGGTGTGACGCTCGTCACCGTTCGTGAGGATCTGCTGACCAGGGTTCCCGAGAACATTCCCACGATGCAGAAGTGGTCGACACAGGCGGCCAAGGACTCGCTCTTCAACACGCCGCCCTGCTGGGCCATCTATATCTGCAAGCTCTCCCTCGAGCATCTCAAAGGGATGGGAGGGGTGGCTGCCATGGAGAGGGTGAACCGAGAGAAGGCTAAGCTGCTCTACGACGTCATCGACGGATCGGGCGGCTTCTACAAGGGACACGCGAAGGAGGATTCAAGGTCCCTGATGAACATCACCTTCAGGCTGCCCAGCGAGGAGCTCGAGAAGAAATGCGTTGAAGAAGGTAAGGCAAGGGACCTCATCGGACTGAAGGGACACCGGGATGTCGGAGGGATGAGGGCTTCCATTTACAACGCAATGTCCCTCGAGAGCGTCAAGATCCTGGCAGAGTTCCTGAAGGAGTTCCAGGAGAGCAATCAATAAGGTGGATGCGAGGGAGCCCGGAGATCGGGCTCCCAATTCTTTTGTATTTTTATAGGTCGGGCAGGCTTACTTCGGGTGCCTGCTGTCCGTTCTTTTTGGGAGCGGAGTAAGTGGCCTGCGGAGCCGGGGCGGCCTTCAGCATCGGAGTCCCTTGCGGGGTTGCCTGCTGCTGTGGCACATTTCCGATCGGCGCGGGCGGTTTGGGCGGTGTTGGCGCCGATGCTTGCGGTGTTGGCGGGGCAGGTGCCGGAGGAGTGGTCGGCGAAGGTAGCTGGGGCTGCTGCTGCGGTTGTGCTTGGGGTTGTGGGAGCTGGGGCCTTGACGGTTGTGCCTGAGGCTGTGGGAGCTGGGGCCTTGACGGCGGCGTCTGGGGTTGCGGGAGTGAGGGTTTGCTTGGTGGAGGTGTCTGGACCGGTGGTGTTGATTCTATCTCCTTCTCCTCCATTTCCTCCATCTTCTTTTTCTTGTCCTCCTTCTTTGGCTTCTCCTTTCCCTTCCTGGAAGCGAGGATGAAGGCAAGAATGATGGCTATAAGGGCAAGTACGATAGCGATCATGGAAGCTATCCCTCCGAAGTCCTCGAGGATCATCTCCTCCTCCATGGCCCTGATGGTGGCAGGTTCTTCCATGGCACCGGTGTCGTAGAGGTCCGAGGTGGCCCTTGCCGTTATGAAGTGCTCACCAGTGACCTCGATCTCGGCGGATATGACGGTGATCCCGTTTGCGGGCACCCTTATCCCGGTCTGCGAAAATATCTCATCACCGTCGTCATACAGTTTGAGAGTGATATCCTCCGCCTGCGAATCTCCGAAGTTGGTGATGGTGACGTACACGGTGACCTTCTCCCCGGGCATGGGATTGGGATTCGAGAAGGTTATCTGCGACGGATCGATCGCCAGCATAGCTCCGGCGATGGTGACATTGACGATCCTTGCGGATGTCTGACCGAGGACATCCTTTGCCGTCACCCTCAGCATGTAAACCCCTCCAGGAATATTCGAAGGAACCCAGGTAGCCAGTATTCCGGATGCGGAGCTCGCTGCCTCTTCGGGAACGATGACCTTCCAGTCCTCCAGTCCTGTTCTCTTGTACTCCACCTTGTAGGTCGAAAGATGGTCGTCCCTTACCGAGCCCGTTATCTGAACCATTCCGGTTATCCTGTCCCCGTCCTCAGGGGACGTGATCGAGATCTCGGGAAGGATGTTGTCGACAAAGGCGGAAATTGGTGACCCTATGTTCCCTCCGCTGTCGTGTCCCCTCACATGCACCTCCTTGGTCCCGTCCGGCAGAAGAGAAATGGGAAATGACCATTTCTCCGATACCAGTGGAGCTTCCTGCCAGCTCTGTCCGGAGTTGTAGGAATATTCGACCTTCTTCACACCGCATCCGAGATCGACCACCGTTCCATGAACGAACAGGTCAGCCCCACCGAAAACCCCCTTTCCGTCAAGATGGACCGTCGGAGGATTCACATCCATGGTGGTCGTCTCCGGATCGGATGGTGCGGATATCCATCCGAGACCGTCCCTTGCCACGACCCTGAAGTAGTAAGTGGAATCCGGCTTTAGCCCCGTGACGTCGATGTTCGTCGCCTTTGTCCACGGGGTTACCATTATAGGATCACCGGTCTCGTTCAGGCTGACCCTCACCCTGTATTCAATGCTCCCGTCGCCGGTATCTTCCGAAGCTTCCCATGCGAGATGCACCATGCTTCCTCCGGAATACTCGGGGACCTCCTGCAGGACCGGAGTGGTCGGTGATGTAGTATCGACGATGACATTCACCGAGTTGCCCCAGGGGGACATCTGATCGAACTGGTCCTTTGACCTCAGACGGATGAAGTATTCGCCGTCGGATAGCGGGGTCTTGCCATCGGCTCTGGTCCCTCCGTCGGTGTCGTAGATCTCGAAACCTGTCAGGTCCGTCCATGGAGATTCCTGCACATCCTCGGTGAAGAGCAGATCGGTCGCCCACTGTACCTGATATTCCACGACCCCTCCTCCCCCGTCCTCGCAGGGTGCCCACTTTATTTGAACAAGGCCGGAACTCTGGAGTTTTTCCATCGGGAGCAGGCCGGGAGTGTCAGGTCCCTTCGTGTCCTGGGTGGAGTGGACCAATTCGCTCGCGATCCGGTTGCCTGCCCTGTCCACTGCCATGACCTCGTAGTAGTAGGTCGTCCCATCGGAGAGTCCGGGAACCGTGAACTCGAGCCCGGTCGTGTGCACGGTGAAGGCCAGCCCGACCCTGTCGGGGCTTGTATATACGTTCAGTATGAAATGGTCGAATCCCGAGAGCGTATCGGGGGATTCCGACCATGTGAGATGCACCGAAGAGCCGCCCGAAAACTCATCCAGGGGATCGATCTCGGGTTGGGTCGGAGGCTGGGAATCTATTGTTGTGTATGCCTCCTCCTCCTGCCCCGGATTGCCAAGGGTGTCGTAGGACCTGACCTTGATGTACCATGTAGTGTCCGGTGCAAGGCTCGGTATCTGGAACGTCTGTCCGAGGACGTGGTCCTTGCTGTGAACACCAGTATTGAACATGGGATCCGTTGACCAGAGCACCTCGTACCATCCGACGCCGGCTCCTTGGTCCTCGGCGCCCGCCCATTCAAGGTGGACTGGTCCCACAGGTTGATATTCCATCAGCGGCACGAGTCCGAGCTCCCCTGGACCCCTGTGGTCCTGGATCGTCCATTCGACCTCGGACCAGGCGGATTCGTGGTGGAAGCCGTCCACCGCCTGGACCCTTGCATAGTACCTCGTATCGTCCTGAAGCCCCTCGAAATATGCCAGCGTTTCTTCGGTATCGAAATCGCGGACGATGCTCCCGGGATTGAAATTCCCGGCGGTGGCCACCTGGATCTTGTAATGGTCAACTCCGATGCCGTCATCCACGGAAGGGTGCCATTGAAAGGTGTTGTTGTCGCCCTTCGTGTAGGGCGGCTCCGCCATCATGACCGGTACCGTTGGTGGAGCGGTGTCGCTGTACGTCTTCACGATTGGAGTGAACGCTGACTGGAGTCCGGCTCTGTCGATGGCCATCATGGTGATGTAATTGTCCGAATTGGCGGTCAATGTATGGGGCCAGCTGTTGTATCCTCCATTTACCAAATAGGAATCCTGGTCGGAAAAATCGGCCTCCGTTGCATAAATTACGCCGTAATTCTGCATTCCGGACCCGAACTCCTGGGAAACCCATGATAATGCTAGCGTTGTGCCGTTTGTATATGGAGAGACCCCGACAAGCAGAGGAGCCGTTGGTGGGGTCCTATCGATCAAAGTGGAAGTGTATGAAGAAGACCAGCCGGTCTCGAAATCCCCGGCGTCCTTTGCCTTCAACCTGAAATACCAAGTTCCTTCATTAAGACCGTAGACGTTGTAATTGCTGCTGCTTGTCCATTCGGAGCTCCATGTCAGACTGTCGGTGGAGGTCGATGAGAACGCTCCGACCTTGTACTTCACTCCTCCGTGGTTCGTGCCGGATGGTCTGTCGGAAACATCGGCCCAATCAAGGGGGACACTGGCCGATGTGGTGTAGGTGTTCAGGGAATAGGGCAATGGTTCGTTGGGCGGTTCCATATCGCCCGTAATGGTCATATAGGTATTGGAGTTGGCGTAGAACGAATTATATCCATAATAGGTGCTTCCGACTATTCCGAAGAATAGGTATTCATTTCCCGATCCTATCCAATTCTTCAACCAGTTGAAAATCGTGCCGGACGTAGTGGAAACACTATAGGTCGTGTAGCTCGAAACATATTGATATCCTATGTAATAGCTATTTGAATCAATAGAGTTGAAAAGATCCTCAGGTTGTCCTAATTTATCCCTGGGATCAAATTTCAGCATATATATCTCATGCCCCTGAGAGTATCCCAAGGAGGCTACTCGAAAGTAGAAAGTGATCTGGTTGATCAAGGTATCGGGATCGATGTTGGAAACCGGTATGGGTATCCAACCTCTGTAATAATAATAATAAGAGGAACTGTAATAGTAACCACCTCCAATACCATATGAATAGCTTCCGGAATAGTATGAGTTGCTCCCATAATAGTAATCATTTTCCACATAACCGGTAAGAGCTCCGCTGGAGGAGCCCGGCGCATAGAAATTATAATTCGCATATCCACCCGCTTCTTCCACTACCGGAACGAGGGCGGAGAGCGCCATGGCCGACATCATCAGCACGATCGAAATCCCAAGGAATCTGCCGTACTTGAAGGAGAGCTTTCTATCTCCTCTGATCATCTTGAATCCGTTCATACCAGAACCCCGGAGAGAAATGCAAAGGACTTGTATTAAAATCTAGGGTTACGATTTTTCGGTTATCAAATAACGGAGGGGTCCGGAAAAATAAATATTTTCAAAGCCGGTTCAATGAAGGGTTCGAAATGGGAAGGAGAGCACGCTCCGGAAAGAAGACCCCCGCTTCGAGGTCGAAGAGGCCTATCAGGGAGAGATTGAGGGAATCCAATCCCGTTCTCGTTGTCATATACGGCTATATCGGATACATCGCCCTTGGTGCTCTCCTGCTTGCAGTGCCCTTTTTCCACTCTCATTCCGTTTCCTTTCTGGATAGCACCTTTGTCTCCGCCTCTGCGGTTTCCACAACGGGCCTGACGCCTGTGAACATATCGGATGATTACAATGCGGTAGGTCAGTTCATCATACTATTCCTCATCCAGATTGGCGGCATAGGCTACATGACATTCTCATCATTCGTACTTCTTTCGAGGAGGCATGTGCTGACAGACAAAAGGAAGGATGTGTCCAAGACCGTTTTCTCCATACCAAAGGATTTCCTTATCGATAAGTTCCTGATCAAGGTGGTGATCTTCACCGGGATCTTCGAGGCGATCGGAGCCGCCGGCCTCTATTTCGTTTTCAGGGCGGAGGGTGTCAGGCATCCCCTATGGCAGGCAATATTCACATCCGTATCCGCATTCTGCACTGCAGGTTTTTCCCTTTTCGGGGATAACCTGGAGGCCTTCGCCGGCAACTTCTGGCTCAATTTCATAGTTTCTGTTCTGAGCATTTCTGGGGCCATAGGTTTCATCGTCTTCGTGGATATGTTCAATACCATCACCAGAAAGCAGGAGCACCTCTCATTCACCTCAAGGATAATCATCCGCACAACCTTCTGGATACTGGTTCTGGGAACCTTCCTCGTCCTGGTCACCGAGGGCTCCTTCAGGGACCTGACGAATTTCGAGCGGATCATGGCCTCCTTCTTCCAGGTGATGACATCGATGACAACCGTTGGTTTCAACACAATGCCGATCGCACCGATGGCAAAATCCGTCCTGTTCCTCACAATACTTCTGATGATGATCGGCGCTTCCCCGGCAGGAACGGGCGGCGGAATGAAATCAACAACGCTTACAGCCGTCATCGGGCAGATCAGGTCAGTTATCTTCAACAAGGGAGATGTGAGGTACTGGAAGCAGAGGATACCCGCCGAGAGGGTCAGGCAGGCCAATGCGACCATGGGGATGTACCTCGCCGCTCTTTTCCTAGGTGTTTACCTGCTCACCCTGACCGAGAGCGCTCCCCTGATGGAGATATTCTTCGAGGCAGCGTCAGCTCTGGGTACCGTCGGATTGAGCATGGACTTCACATCGGATCTCTCGACCCTGGGAAAGTTCGTCATCATACTTTTAATGTTCATTGGAAGGGTCGGGCCCTTGACATTCGGCATTGCCATCTTCGTCAAGGGCAAGCTCATATGGGACAATTCACGGACGGACCTTGCCATCTGATATGTAAAGATACACATGTGCAATGCGCATGACGCAACTAGTTCCGTTTTGACATTTCCCGTGACGGTTGAGCAGTAAATCTTTAATAATGATGTTCGGAAATGATAATCTTGACGAGGAAGGTCACACGAGGAGAAAGTGCTTCCTTTATTTCGTGGTATGATAAATTTTATATTATTTATGCATTAATTGTGTATTTTTTACAAAATTCACATGTGTTTGTTCTTTTTATATATTCTCCGATCAGATCATTTTTCGTGGTGTAAATGAGATCGATTGTGAGGATCGGATTGGTATTGATGCTCGTCCTTGGATCGCTTGGAGGGTTGACAGTGAATCACGTCTCGGGAACTGGGGAAGGAGCTGAGGAAGCTGAGAATTGTTTGGACCTCTTCATAACGTACGATATCTCTTCCGCCATCAGAAACGGTTATGAATACGATCGATTGACAATCGATGGCGGAGGGATCGAGACGGGGGAGCGAGGTGAGGAGGTTCCATTCGTTACCTTTACCTTCTCCATCCACGGATCATTGAGGGAAGCTTACGTCGATTTCAAGGACAGGGTCTATGTTCCTGCTGAGCCGGTTCCTGCAATGGCTCCTGTCGTATTGGGCGAAGAGAGCCTTATCGATGGTCGGTGGAAAGGTGCGGCCGAGATCGAAATGCGTACGGATTGGTCGCTCATCGAAATCGGATCCAGTGATGGCGATCATGTTTACTCCCTGAAGATCAGACCCATGGACTACAGGGAGGGAGCCGCCTCCATCCACCGACTTGCGACCCTCCGATATTCCGTTGATGAACGGAACACCTGGTCGGGTGCTTCATCTAACACCAAGAAGCCCGTGGGAGACATAGACTACCTAATAATAACTAACAAAGACCTGGAAGAAGCAGTAGAGCCGCTTGCGGAATGGAAGACCCAGAAAGGTCTTTTCACCTTGGTATACACAACGGAAGAGATTGAGGAGCTCTACGATACAGGGGACCTGGCCGCAAAGATGAGGCATCTGGTAATGGACCTTGAGGGACAATATGACCTTGAATACCTACTTCTTGCCGGGGATTACGACTTGGTCCCTACGAGGAATACCCACAACGAATATCCGGCCTCGATGTACGGGGAGCCCTCGAACTTCGCCACAGATGGTTATTTCGCCTGCGTTGACAGCGGGACTTCATGGAACAAGGACGGGGACAGCAGGTACGGAGAGTACGGCGAGATCGACGATGTAATTCCCGACCTGGCTGTCGGGCGTCTTGCCATCAACGACGGTGAGGTCATGGCAAAAAAGGTATCGGACCTGGTTTCCAGGGAGAAGAACCTTACATTTTCCAAGGACATGCCCACTTCAATCCATATGGCCGGAGACAACGGTCAGAATCCCGGAGATTCCAGAGAGATAATGGAGTTCTTCTGGGAGGAGTACATCAACGGGAGCCTCCGGGGGAGGGAGACGATATATTATGATAACTCGGGGACGATGCAATATTCGAAAAACAGTTTCAAAGAGGCGGTCGATGAGAAGAGCCAGGTGATGGGTTATTTCAGCCACGGCCAGTTCAGCGGCATTCCGAACCTGTTTGACAAGAGCGATGTGCAGACCCTCTCGGATAACGGTCCGGACGGTATGCTGTTCGCAATGGCATGCCTGACTGGCTGGTTCGACAGACCCACCGGTGGAATGATCAGCGGTCCCGGCGACTGTTTCGCAGAAGCCCTCACTGAAGAGCCCGGAAAGGGATTGGTCGGATACATGGGAGCATCCAGGCTTGCTGTCGGCAATACGGACACCAGCTACGATGGGGACGCACCCGGCCTCCAGCAGGATTATTACAGGGCTGTCAGGAAGGTGATGGATGGAAAGCTCGAGCCTGCGATAGGGGCGATCTACAGGGATGCGATCACAAGCTTCGCATCCTCTTTCCATCCGTTCCCCAACAGTCAGTATGACGGATCCAAGAGGACATACATGGAGTACAATCTCCTGGGGGAGCCGGACCAGCCGCTGATATTATCGGAGCCCGGGATGCTTCGAATGGAATATTCACTCTCCCCCGACAGGTCCAGTGTGCATGTCAAGGTGATCAACGGATCGAATGAACCTGTGGAAGGTGCGGTCGTCACCGTCTCAAGACTGGAAGAGCTCGGTGTGAAGGGCAGGACGGATGGTAACGGCGAATCGGACCTCGAAATACCCCCGAGCAACGGGGGAACGATCACGATAACAGCTTACAGGCAGGGAGACATCCCGGATCAGGATACTTTCCGGCTTCAGGATGAGCTCGCACCTTCGGCTTTCCATTCCATTTTTCCGAGCAAGCCCGACGGCAGGAATGGCTATTACAGGACTCCTCCAAACATCACCGTATTCGGCGATGAGGAGGTAAAAGTGTTGTACAGGTGGGATGACGAATCGGAGCAGGAGGCGAACGATCATTCGACGATCACAGCTCCGGAGGGTAACCATACGCTGAGCTACATGGTTGTCGACCCAGCCGGACACTGCTCAGGGTGGTGCAGTTTTAACATCTCCGTGGACGGCAGGGAACCTAAGATCGTTTTCGAACTTGAGCCCCCGGTGCCGAACGGTCGGAACGGGATATACCGGACCTGCCCGGAGATAACGATCGATTCCGATGAGCCGATCCTTGAAGCGGAGTATTCGATGAACGGCGGTCCGTTCATCAGCATGGATGAAGGTATCGGCGCTTTGGAAGGGAAGAACGAGATCGAGGTCCGCATTTCGGATCCAGCAGGTAATATCGGAAAGGGAAATGTCTCGTTCACGGTAGATTCCACCTCTCCTCTTTCCACGCTCGGATTATCGCATTTTCCGGACGGTGAGAATGGATGGTACGTCACTCCGCCACGGATGGATGTCCGTTCGGATGACCCCGCCTCTTACGGGGAATATAGGTGGAACGATGGAGATTGGGACAGATATGGGGAACCGATCACCGCTCCGGAAGGAGTTAATATCCTGTCCTACAGATCCGTTGACCAAGCTGGAAATGCGGAGGAAGAAAGAACTGTCGAGTTCAAGGTGGATACAAGACCCCCGGAAATGCGGGTCTTTGCAGAACCGTCGGAACCGGACGGGCTGAACGGTTTTTACCTGAATCCCCCGATCTTCAAGGTCGAACAATCCGATGGGAAAGTTACCTACCTCATTATCCCGATGGACGGCGACCTCGAATGGACCGGACCTGCATCCACCTATGCTAATGAGCTGCTCATCCCGGACGGAGAATGGACACTGCAGTTCCGGACCGTAGATGATGCAGGGAACCATGCAACTTCAGAACCTTTGGACATAAAGGTGGACACCGAGGCACCTGTTTTTGATTGGATCATCTCACCCCACGCCCCACAAACTTCCACAGGATGGTATCTGTGCCGTCCCGAGGTCTCGGTGTCCACCGCTCCTTCGGATTCCCACCTTTTCTGGAAGGATGGAGCCATGGATGAATGGAAGAGCTTCGAAGGGTCCATCGAACTGGGGGAGGGAACGCATTTCCTTGAGCTCAAGGGATGCGACATAGCGGGCAACGAATATCTCCAGGTCGTAGGTGAGGTCAAGGTGGATCTTGAGGACCCGCATCTGAACCTCCGCGGACTGGAAAACGGAAGTGTTTTCGGACCCGGCGACATCACCATTGATTGGGATGCATGGGACAGCTCCCCGGAATTGACCTATCATTACATATTGGACAGCGGAGAGTGGTTGGATGCGAAAGGAGAGGAAAACCTTGTATTTTCCAACCTTAAGGACGGTCATCATCGGTTCGGATTGAAAACGACGGACGAAGCTGGAAGGACCGCGGTGGAGTGGAGGGACTTCAATATAGATATCACGGGACCACGGATAATGTCAATTTCCCCTTCCGGAATGGAGGTAGGGATAAATACGAACATCGAGGTCCTCTTCTCTGAGGAAGTGGACAGCGAATCCATCGTTGTGAGAATACTTGGTGTCCCCGGGGAGGTCCAATGGTACGGTGACAGGGTTATTTTCCGACCCTATGCATGCCTTGAATACGGAACCACCTACACTGTCGATATATCAGGAACGGACACCTGCGGGAACGAGATAGGGTTCCAGGGTCATTCCTTCACCACATACCGGCTCGTGATCGAGAATGCGGATGACAATGGAGGGGATGAGGATATTGATATCACCCCTCTGATAGCAGGCATCTCCGTGATCTCCCTGGTATTGGGGATCGGAGCGACACTTATAGTCTTTAAAACCAAGGGGAAGAAGGGGAGAGAATCCACTTGATACGGGTATTCTAATCGGCCCTCTTCTTCCTTTTTTATTTCTCCCACCTGATCTCGTGGTACATGGCATGGTGCTTCCCGATGAAATATCCGGCAAGCGCTCAAAGTAATAACGGCATGAACACAGTCTGTCCCAGCAGCTCGATGTGGTTGACAGCCTCTAAGTGGGGACCAAGTTCCGGATATTGGCTCACCATTATAATCCTCCATCACCATTGCTATCACGCTGGGGGAGCCTCCTTGAGCGGCAGATCGATCATCAGGGATATGAAAGAGGAAGATTACGATGCCGTGATGCGGGTATGGAAAGAGGCCGACCTCCCGCGCAAATGCAGCGGAAGGGATTCGAGGGAAGCCCTGCTTTCCGAACTGGAAAATGGAAAGAGCCGCCTTCTCGTGGCGTTGATCGACGGTAAGCTTGTCGGAACCCTGCTCGTTACCCATGACGGCCGAAAAGGTTGGATGAACAGACTTGGCGTGCTTCGGGGATACAGGGGCAGAGGAATAGCCTCGGATATGCTGGATGAGGGTGAGAAATGGCTCGAGGAATGCGGCATCGCGATATTCGCCTGCCTCATCGAGGGCCACAACGAAGGGTCCATGACCTTCTTCGAGAAGAAGGGGTACCAGGAGTTCAAGGGCGTGAAATATTTCACGAAAAGGCTCCATCCGGATGTTTAATTCCCTTCCTTCGGTCCGGGACGAATATATTCCTGTGTGGGAGGAAGCTCCTTGCGTGCTTCCTGCGCTTTTAAGGGCCCCCTTTCTATTCCCTTCAGGGCATCCCGGATTGTGCTGTCCTTCCCACGGCCTCCGATCTCCACTTCTTTTTTCTCGATCCCGGCCCGTGTCGTGCTTATCCTCATGAAAACTGCGAGAGCGCCGCCTGACAGCACCATCAGGACCATGAGCACGATCATCCATGGAGATATCCTGTTACTATTCTTCCTGATATCTCCAGGATCCTCTTTAAGGAATGTAATATTGAAGATCGATGTCAATCCCGCCTTGTCCCACAACTTCACCTCTATCAAGGTCCCTTCCTTGACCTCGATCTCGTGATGATAGGTGAAATTGCCCTCGAAATCACCGACCAGCACACCGTTAATGGAAAGAGATACGAGTGCCAGACCGGAGCAGTTGTCGTAGAATCTACCGAAAACATCGAACCCGTTTGCCGTTTCCCTGCAGCGAAGTGATCCCAGTTCAGGGGGCGTCGTATCTACCATCACCGTCCATGAGATAGAGGAGGTTCTTGAAGCGGCATCCGTGACCGTAACTTCGATCCGGTGCTCCCCCTCCTCCACCTCGATCACCGTCTCATTTGCGGTTAGTTCTTCTATATGGATATCGTCGATGGAGAGCGTCCTCTCCGTCACCCAAGTATCCTCAACTTCCTCCCATCTCAGGATGATGACTGAGGATGTCGAATACCTGGGGGTGAGCATTCCCCATGTGAGGTCGGGTTTGTCATTGTCAACAAGGAAGCTTCTTTCCTCATGGAAGGAGTTTCCTGCGTTGTCCGATACGGAGAAGTTCATAACATGCTCTCCAAAATCGAGTATGAAATCCTTCCCCCCTCTGCTCTCATACAGGGTATTTACCCCGTCCATGGTTATGAAAAGGTCCGTGATCCCGGCTGGGTCCGAGACATCCCATTCTATGGCAACGACCGGACCTCTGACCACTTTCCCCTGGGGAGGGGCGGTCAACCTGACCTGCGGCGGTGTTGTATCCACAGTGAATTCCCAATCCGCCAGGGCCTTATTCCCGGCGTTGTCCACTGCGATCACAAGGAGAATATGCTTCCCCTCCTCCAGACCGTTCAGCTGCGCCGAGTTTTTTGTTTGATCATCGGACCAATCCTCCGAGTCCAGCCTGTATTTAAAATGCGAGATGCCGTATTCGTCGGTAGCCCTCCACTCCACCAAGGGATCCTTGACGGTCACATAAGGCCGCTTGTCGAGGATGTTCAATGCGGGTCTTTCGGTGTCCTTGATCAGGACCCGCCCCTCCTCGTAGTAGTTTCCGAACAGGTCGTAGAACCTGAGCCGCATGGTATTCGGTCCATCCTCTTCCAGGAAGACCTGCATTTTGTTCAGCCCGGTTACATTGAACTTCGCTCCGGTCTCCCTCATCGAGATCTCGGAATGGGAGAGCTGGAACCAGGAGGGAACGCTCCAGGCAACATCAACAGTATGGTACATTGTTATGACATCGCTCTCCGGAATTACGATGCAGCGGTGCCGGTCCGAGCCTATCGTGAACTCGCTCAGGTAGCCGCTAGTCCACCCTGCTTCGTCCGAGGCCTTTACCTCTAATTTGTGCTCACCCGAGGACATGAGCTCATCGAATTTCATGCTCCGGGGATCCTCCTGATCGGTCCAGTCGCCGTCGTCGAGCCTGTAGCTTGCGGAATGCAGTGCCATGGCATCCTCGATCTCCCATCGGAACTTTACAAGGGGATTGGAGATCGCCGATCCGTTGACCGGGGATGCCATGGATATCTCCGGCGGTGTCGTGTCCACTTTCAGATCAAGGGACGCATTGATCATCCATCCCATCTTCTCAAAGGACCTGATCTCGATATCATGATATCCGTCGTTGAGGTGGACAGCGGCCGATCTGTCCTCGTTGTCCATGAGAATCACATCATCATCCATGACAAGTTCAAGCTTCTCCACGGGGAAGCGCTCGTCGATCTCCCATGCGATCTCCACATTATTCCATGTAAGCCACCCCCCCTCCTCCGGAGAGCCAATATTGATCATGTCTATGGAGTAGATGGTCTCAATCTGGATCTGGTCCCTACCCGTCAAACCAGCGACATCCACTGCTTCGATACTTATAGTATGAGTTCCCAGATCGATATCTATCTCCTCGCTCGTTTTGCCGGTGACGTTGATCATCGTATCATTGTCATATATCAGCCAGACCTCTTGCACCGGAACATCGTGGTCATCGATGGTCCAGTTCACGGTCGTGTTCCTCATCAACTTCGATCCGGGGAGAGGATTCGTTATATTGACTTTCGGTGCGAGAATTCCATAATTGTGGGAGGTCAGCGGATAGAGGTCATAGACATCTCTGTAGTAACTGCTCACATTGTAAGGGATATCCACGATCCCGTCGCTGTCGTTGTCCGGTGTCCTGTGGTTCTGCCAGCAGTTACCAGCTCCATTCTCGTGGAAAAGGATGTCGAAGGTGCCGTAGGAATTCCAATCGGGATATATTTGCGGTCCGCTCCCGTTGTCAGCTGTTCCTCGATTGTGGTAGAACCAGTTCCGGGATATCCGGACGTTCATACCATAGGTGCGCCAATTAAAGGCCATGCCCTTAGAACAGTTCCTTACCTGATTGAAGCGTACGTGTGTGTTGGAAATGAATTGCGGACCTAGGGGAGTGACCTGGGAATTCATAAAATAAATGCCAACACATGATTCGAATGTATTGTTGGTTATGCTGGTGAGCTTAGAAGTCGAATATGATCCCGCACCGGCGTACAGGGTCGTATTGCCGTTAATGAACCGGTTGTAAGTGACATTCAGATACCATCCCTCGGTGATGTCCACCCTTGTCCGGTTGAAGGTGTTGTTGGTTATCTGACTTGGAAGTGTCGAATAGTACCACAGATATGTGTCATTGAAGTTAGAATCAGTGATATTCCCCGTTAATGACGTAAACCAGATCACACTGCTGTGGAAGATGGAGTTCCGGATTTCAATG
The DNA here is from genome assembly GCA_048569615.1 of Thermoplasmatota archaeon. Taxonomy (GTDB): domain Archaea; phylum Thermoplasmatota; class Penumbrarchaeia; order Penumbrarchaeales; family Penumbrarchaeaceae; genus JAYEPK01. Next base: position 15,214 of record JBLIRK010000012.1, read on the forward strand.
AAGGGTGCTTCCAAGGTAATTTCGATCCCTTCCATCTCTAGATCAGCAAGTTCAAAGCGGCCGGAGGAGGTAAGATCCAATTCCTTGCCCCTCCACTGATCGCTTATCAGCTCCCCTGATACCAGTACCTTGTCGAACCCGATGAAGGAATATTCCTTCACCTGATGAACGAAGAATGAGGACCCGATCTCTAGTATTCCGTTCCCGATAATCTCACAGGCATCCCCATCGATGAACTCAATTTCACATTCGGGCGGGAGTAGGAATTTGTCCGTGAGGGGTGCAGGTCCACTTGAACTCTGATTCCCATTAAGGGATGGGGAGAGGGGGAGCAGCAGCAGTGATAAAAACAGGAAAAACACTGCGGGCCCCCCCTCTTTGCCCATGATATTATTTCTTAGATCTCATACTATATGATTTTCGGTTCAATGTGAAATCGAGCGGTTGATAGGATTATCAATGCCCTGTTGCATTCGGGTCCGATGACCATGCGCTCCGATATTCTGAAAAGAGGTGTTGAAACGATGCCCCACAGGGCATTGCTTCGGGCGGCCGGCATCAATGATGATGACCTCGGGAAGCCGTTCATCGGCGTTGCCAATTCATTCAATGACATCATTCCCGGCCATGTCCACCTGAGGGAGCTCGCCGAACATGTCAAGAGGGGGATAAAGGACGCCGGAGGGATTCCCTTCGAGTGGGGGGTGCCAGGAATTTGCGACGGCATCGCCATGCACGTTTCCATGAGGCATTCGCTCCCCTCCAGGGACCATGTTGCCGACAATATTGAGCTGATGATGCTCTCCCATTCCTTCGACGGATGGGTGGGGATCACAAACTGCGACAAGATAACCCCTGGGATGCTCATGGCCGCAGGAAGGCTTGACATTCCAGCCGTCATCCTCACCGGCGGTCCAATGAAGGCCGGGGAGCACGGAGGCAAGAGGATGGACCTTTCTTCGGGATTCGAAGCTGTGGGAGCCCTCAAGAAGGGGGCCATGCCGGAGGAGGAGGCCCGCATAATTGAGGATTTTTCATGCCCAGGTCCCGGATCATGTTCCGGGCTGTTTACGGCGAATTCAATGTCCTGCATGACAGAGGCCCTCGGGATGTCCATCTCCGGGTGCGCTTCGGCACTGGCGGTGTCGGACAAGAAGAGGGAGCAGGCATACCTCACCGGCAAGAGGGCGGTGGAGCTTGCAAAAGAGGGGATCGGACCGAGGTCCGTGATGACCGAGAATGCTTTCTTCAATGCCGTTGCTGTCTTTGTTGCAATGGGGGGCTCCACAAACGTTGCCCTTCATCTTCCGGCAATAGCGGAAGAGAACGGCGTCGATCTGCCCTTGGACCTCTTCGACCAGCTCTCCAGGTCGATCCCGAACATCTGCCACATAAGACCTTCCGGTCCTCATTTCATGGAGGACCTGGACCGCGCCGGGGGAATACCCGGAGTGCTCTCGAGATTGAAGGAAAGATTGAAGAGCTCTGCTACGGTGGAGGGTGCTGATATCCTTCAGATCGCAGAGAGAGGCGTTGTTCTGGATAATGATGTGATAAGACCATTTGAGAATCCATTCTTTCATGAGGGAGGTCTCGCCGTAATGAAGGGGAGCCTCGCGAAGAGCTCGGTCGTGAAGCAGATCGCCGTCAGCGAAGAGATGATGGTCCACAGGGGGCCGGCAAAGGTGTTCCATACGGAGGAAAGCGTTCTTGAAGCCATCGAGGAAGGCTCCATCAAGGAGGGAGACGTTGTTGTCATCAATTTCATGGGACCTGCGGGAGCCCCGGGAATGCCGGAGATGCTCTCACCGACCGCCGCCTTGATGGGGGCTGGCTACAAGAGGGTTGCCCTGGTGACCGACGGAAGGTTCTCCGGCGCCACCAGGGGTCCCTGCATCGGGCACGTTGAACCGGAAGCATACATCGGAGGACCGATCGGACTTGTTAAGGATGGGGACCCGATCGAAATTGACATACCGAGGCGGCGGCTGGACCTGAAAGTCACACCGGATGAACTGCATGGAAGAGAGAGGGAGATGAACCCTCCTGAAAGGTACCTCACTCCCTTTCTCAGCAGCTACCGGGACAGGATTCTTAGGAGAGGCTAGAAAATTCAATCCTCGTACTTGAAGGAGAGCTGGACCCTGGCCCGATAGGCCACGATCTTGCCGTCCTCGATCTTGGTATCTAGCTTCACTACCTCGCAGATGCGGAGGTCCCTCAGACTTGCGGAGGCCCTCTCCACAGCGTTCTTTGCGGCTTCCTCCCAGCTGAACTGAGAAGACCCTACCAATTCTATGACCTTGTACACACTATCGGGCATAATTGTTCCTCCTATGGGAAAACCGACATGCGACTCGGCATTTGATATAATTTGCCATATTACGCAGGGACCTTCGGGGCCTCGGTCGGAGGATGGTCCGGGCAGTACCAGCCTTCGAAGGTCTTCACCCAGAAGGGATTCATTTTGATGGAAAACTCACCGAAGACCATCTTTTTTCCGCATAATACGCAGACCTGGCCCTTGTCCCCATTCTCATCCATTTCAACACCCGGGTCCGTCATGCGACCATTTCTCCCTGGGGGTATTGGGACCTTTTCGTATTGGTCATATCGGATCTCTCGGTCCTCGCATCCTTCATTACAGCTCCCCTGAGGTCAGCCGATGAAAGCAGCGCCATTGTGAGGTCCGCTCCGGTAAGGTCAGCTCTCCATAGTACAGCACCCTCCATTCGGGTCTTCTTCAGGTTGGCCCCTTTCAGTTTGGAGTAGCTGAAATCGGTCCGAAACAGCCACGCACCCTCGAGATCCGTGTTTGTCATGTCGGTTTCCCTGGCCAGGGCATCCATCATCTTGACCCTGCGGAGATCGCTGCTTGTGATCCGGGCCATGCTCAGATCCGCACCGGTCAGGTCTGCATCGGTCAAAATGGATTTATTGATCTTGGAGGAGACCAGGTCTGCGTATCTGAGGTCCGCCTCGGAGAGGTTGCATCGGCAGAGGTCCGCTCCGGTGAGGTCCGCCCGCATCAAGTCGAATCCGGTAAGGTTCTTTCCGGAGAGATCGATCCCTCTCAGATCGATCTGCATCCTGGGATTCTCCATTCTCCATCTGTTCCATTCCTCGCTTCCCTTCTCAATGAGAGGGAGAAGCTCTCCTCTCTTTTCCGCATGGGCAGTTTCCATGTTGATGACCTCCTTTTCCCATGATAGATCATGGGACTTTGCTTGCGGCTCCCTTTTCTTCCTGATATATTTATATCCTTAGTTCATAATATACATTTGTCATCAAAATATATGACCAATGGTGTTATCATGTCTGAAAATACCACCAAAAGTAACATGCCGAGCTTTCAAAATGTGATAAGTGCTCTATTGGAGGACCCCACAAGGAGCATGAGGGAGATCGCCAAGGAACTGAACTCTTACAGGCAGACGATATGGAGAAAGAAGAAACGGCTCGAAAAGGACAAGGTGATCTGGGGTTATACTGCTGTCATAGATGAGTCAAAGCTGGGCAAAGGTACCTTCATCCTGATGATGAAGACAAAACCCATGGCGAAGGAGATGGCGGAGATACTCATCAGGAGGCTAAAGGGAAACGAACCGGCCAAGAAGGATATCAGGTTGATAGATCTCTTCCAGGTCAACGGGGAATACGACTGGATATTGAGATTCTCCGCCCCGCACCATACAACCGCGAGGAACTACTACGATACCATCAGGGCCGTGTACAGCGATTTCCTTCTGGAAAAACCCGTGATGGTGGGCGTAAATTTCATTTTGGTTGCGGAGGGAAAAAGGAATCCCGACATTGACGATCTGTTCGATCTCGTGATCGAAACTTGAATTCGGAGCCATGCGAAAATCTATATCCTCCGAGCAGGTTTAGAGGAAGAGGAGATAGGATGAGGAAATGGAGAGCACCTGCCAGCATTTTAACAGCAGGATTATTGGTATTTACGATGCTGGTCATTACCTCGGAAAACGGCTCTTCCGAAGAGCGCTCCGCGGCGATCGTCGACATGGACCGTTTCATATGGGATCCATACCTCCTGCCCTTAAGTCATTACAACGGCAAGATAGGAACGATCCTGCATGTCGGGGGAAGCGGAGGAAACAATTATACAACGGTGCAGGATGGGATCAATGCCTCCGCAGACGGTGATCTGGTTCTCGTCCATCCAGGGCTCTATATCGAAAATGTCGTTGTAAACAGATCCGTCGTTCTGAGGGGTGAGGGATTCCCTACGATAAGGGCGAGGGATAATGACCACGCCAGTGTCCGGATAGAATCGGACGGAGTGACCATCGAGGGTTTCAATGTCACGGGCTCCGGATACGGTATGTTGCTGAATGCTTCTGGAGCAGATATTCGGGACGTTCATTTCTTCAGGAACGATGTCCATTTGAGGTGGGAGAAGGATTATAATAACGTCACATCCGACATCATGGCAAACGCCGCTTCGATCACGGATTGCTACTTCAACTCCACCTTTGCAATGGAATCACCCGACTCCATAGAGATGAGGGTCAATGCTTCTTCGAGCCTGTCATCCTGGAACATGACCATGGGAGCCGTTACGATATCTAACAATACGTTCCTGATGCGCGAAGGGAACGCCACGGCTCTTGACCTTGAGTTCTGGACCGATATCGATACTGCCAATCTAACTTCCTTCTTCTTCGAGGGCTTCAACATATCTGACAACTACTTCCTGGGAGGGGGATATGGGGTTCTCATGAGGTCCGATCTCTCTGATATCAACGGAACCTCTGTGGTTATGGGAAGGACCATCTTGAAGGATAACGAATTCCATAATATCTACGGGAGAGGGATCGATATCGAGGGACCCGTGATCCGGGGGGTCCACGGGAATTCCGTCGTAAGTATGGGGGAGTTCCGGGTCTCCAGCAACAACATTTCAGGTTCCGGTTTCTTTCCCTACCAGACAAATATCAGGGTGATCCTTCACAATATCACCGGGTTGACACACAACTCCATCGTTACGCTGGGTTCGATAGAAGTGAGCGGCAACGTTCTCGGCCTCGGGGGTATGATGGGCGGTAACAAGATCAATCTGATCGCCGGGATACAGGACCTTGCCTGTGGGATGAGCGGTGATTCAAGGTTCAGCTACAACGGCACGATCATCGAGGACAATCTTGTCAATGGAAGGGATATCTGCATCTATCCAGAATTCCAGAGGGTCTGTGTCGGGATGTCGGACGGGAGTAGAGCTTGGGTTTCAGGTCTGGTCATGGACGGGAACCGGATCATGTCCCAGGGCAAGGGCATCTGCATACACAGCTTCAACGACATCGGGACCAACATGGCCGGCTCAACAAGATTCCAGATGGGAAATATAGAGATCGATGATAACATATTCTATACCGACGGACCTTGCATCGACATCAACAGGATATGGAAGCTGGGCAACTACCTGAACGGAACCGCCAATTTCACCATGGGGGAGCTGACATATCGGGGAAATTACTTCAACAACACGAATGACGACTTCGTCAGCGGCCTCTACGGAATCGAATACATCGGATATCAGCTGAGCGGTGATTCCTCGGTCTCCGTGGGCAGGGTTCGTTTCAACAACAATACTCTGGAGGGGAATGACAACACGGCAAGAAGGGTGGCTCCCCATCTTATTGGAAGGTTCATGGATGATAATTCAACCTTCAGATTTGGGGGTGTGGAGTATATAGGCAATACTTACATCAATTGCCATTTGCAGGTTGAGGGGGATGGTGTGGCGGAGCATATGTATGACAACACCTCCGCCCTAGTAAGTAAATATGTGATCAGTGACAATACGGTTAACAATCCGCTGGGGGAAGGGATCTGGATCGGAACACCGGGCGGCAGTCTGAGGAATATGGAAGGCAGCTCCACCGCCTATCATGGAGGGTGGGACATATGCAATAACAATGTGACCTGCAGGGATAACGGGATACAGATCGGAAGGTACCGCTACTACTGCTCGATACTGGATGACGATTCCAAGGCCGAGATCGGGAAGCTCCGCATATTCGATAACGTAGTAAATGCGGGAACCGGCATCTACATCCACGAGTTCTCACTTCTGGGGAGCTATAACGATGGCAATTCCTCTGCCGTTGTTGGAGAGGCAGAGATTTTCCGAAATTCAGTTCAAAGCGATTATGCGGGTTTTCTCAACGATGAGTACCTGGATATTGGCGTCAATAACCGCGGCAATTCGATGAACGTGATCGGAAGGCTTCATCTCCATAATAATTCGTTTATTGGATTTGCGAGCGGGATCATATTTCCCTCTATCAGCGATATAGGTTCCCGAAATACGGATACATCCTCTATTACAGCCGGATTTCCAATGATAAGGACAAATTCCATCAAAGGAGGCAGTAATGGTATCGATGCGATCATAAGAGAATGTGGAAATGAAAACAGACAGAATTCCAGGATCGATGTTTCGGGATTGTATACGGAGCAAAATTCTATTGAAGCAGACAACAATGGAATATTCATCTCCGGACCATGGTCCGGCGGTTGTTCGAATTATGATAATTCCACAGTCACCATAGGAAGTACGGTGATCTCTGGGAATGAGGTGATCTCCGGATTGAATGGTGTGATGGTATGGAATTATGCAGCAAATGGGCATTCCAACAATGATGGATCATCAATCAGGTTCGGAGGTATGATTGTGAGGGAGAACAGCATCGAATCATCCCTTTCGGGATTTGTCGCCTCTTCTCCCTTCAGGTCAGTGTCCAGCTCGGATAACAGCACATTTGAGTTCGGAATCCTTTCGATAGATGGAAATGAAATCTCAGCCGTGGAAGATGGCATCTCGATATGGATGGGAGGTACCGCCAGGAGCGCAACATGGAACGAGACTGTGAGGTTTGGAGCATTTTCCTTCGAAAATAACCAAGTAACCGCAAGTACGGGGATCAAATTGGATATGCCCTGGATGGAGGCTTATCAGGGGTCCCAGATCCACTTTGGCGATATCAATGTCAAGGATAACATAATGAATCTGACAGCTGGTCCGGGTTTGTGGTTAAACCGCTGGGTGTATTCCTACGACAATGCTTCCTCTTTAACAGGGAACATCACCGTTTCAGGGAACGATATTTCGGGGGAAAGCGATCTCGGTTTGTATATCGAGGACAGCCAGGGTGAGAATCAGACCGGCATCGGATCCAAGGTGCTTGTTATAGGAAATGTAGTGGATGGTTTCAAGGAAGCATTTTACATCAATTCAACGGGGGGGTGCAGGATCTATCTCAACGACTTCATCGACAACGATCGGACCACCACATTCACGGATCCCCAAACCATATTCAATTCCCCGGCACCCATGGATTACAAGTACGGTTACAGGAACTTCAACGGATACCTGGGGAACTATTACTCCGACTATGCCGGTCAGGACTACGATGTCAACGGCATAGGGGACACCCCCCATCCGCTGGACGAAGCCAATGATTCCTATCCGCTGTTCACGAGCTTCAGGGAATATTTCCCCGTTCATGTTGACACCACACCCCCCAACTTGGAGATTATCTCACCCGCGAACAACAGCTATTTCGACGAGGAAACCGTGACCGTAAGGTGGAGAGGAAATGATTCGGGTATCGGGATAGAGAGGTTCGAGTTCAGGGTCAACGACGGTTCGATCTACAACAAGCTCAACATGACCTATCATACCATGGCCGGCCTCGACAACGGCATCTACAATGTGACGGTGAAGGCCTTCGACTGGCTCGGGAACACGGCAGAAGCAAGGGTGACGTTCACAATCGACAGGATAGTTCCAGAGATAAGGATCACATCCCCCGCCAACAATTCCATCGTAAACAGGCTCCCCTGCAATGTGACCTGGCAGCTCGTCGAGCTCGGGGGAAACGTGGACAGGGTGGAGATAAGGGTGGATCGCGGGGAATGGAAGCTCACCGATGCCACACTGTATCATCATATGCGGAACGTTACGGACGGGGAGCGCAGGATCGAGGTCAGGGTCAGGGACCTCGCGGGCAATGAGATGACGGATTCCGTCACGATCAAGCTGGATACGACACCGCCGGAGCTGAACATCCTTTCTCCTGTCAACGGCTCATCCACCGCAGGCGATTCCATGACGTTCAAATGGACCGGTGAGGATAATTACCTGGGTATCAAGGGCTACAGGTTCTCCCTTGACGGATCATCGGCCATCGATCTTGGAATGGTAAGCAACAGGACGGTTTACGGCCTTGAGGAAGGATATCATTGGGTCAACATCTCCGCAGTTGACAATGCGGGGAACGTCAGAATCCTTAACTGGGTGATATCGGTCGATACGAAGGACCCGAGGATCACCATTGCCGGCATACGGGACGGAGACATGCTGAAGACCGCATGGGTCAATATCAGCTGGAGCCTTGATTTCACCGGGTCCCTGTTCGGTGTCCTGATCCTGACCGTAGATGGGCACCAAATGGAGACAAGCGGCGGCTACGCCCTGATAACCGGTTTGAAAGAGGGGAGCCATGTTCTGCAGTTCTCCGTCAGGGACGGGGCCGGAAACCAGGTCAATAAAACAATAGGTTTCACAGTCGATCTTACGAAGCCGGAGATCATCCTTAAGTCCCCGACGGGGACCTCCGCACCAACGGATTCGGATGTGGTCATTGTCTTCAGCGAGAAGATCACCATCTCTTCCATAAGGATCGGGAACGTATCCGTGGGCGGAGTCCTCTCCGCGAACGGAACATATTATCTCTACACCCCGCCGGACGGGTTCAGGGAGAACTTCAATTACGCTGTCTCCGTTGTATACAGGGACATGGCGGGTAACGAGAACGGTCTGAACTGGACGTTCAGAACCAGACCTTTCAAGGCAGGGACGGGCTCGGTGACCGGAAGGATCCTGGACGAGGATGGAAATCCCATAGAAGGAGCCAGGGTGGAGCTGGAGGACGGCACCTTTGCATATACTGACTCCAATGGATATTTCCGGATCAAGGGGACCTCGGGGAACCATACGCTTAAGATCTATATCGACGGACATCTGAAGCAGACCATCCAGATAACGATCCCGGACGGGGAGTCGGGGGAGCTAGATGATATTGAAATTCAGGGGGAGGACGAACCCATGGATTCAATGCTTCTGGTCATAGTTATCTTCCTGGTCATCGTCATCATCATCATTGTAGTCGCATATGTGGTTATAAAAAGGAAGTCCGAGGAAGACGAGAGGCTTGCCCGTTTCGAGCTGGAGGAGGACGAGCCCTTCGACGAGGAAGCCATCTTCGATCTTGAGGAATGATAGGAGGCCTTTTCACCCGCGCACGGGGAGTGCCCCCTATCCCAACCGGAGGAGAAATGTGATAGCATCCCATGAAAAAAATATGCCCTCCGTTGAGCTCACATCAGGACCTGATGATAAAAATAGTACATTGGATGGTGGGTGAAAGTATAGGTGGAGGCCCTAGTCTCCGCCGAGTCTTCTCCTTCCCTTTCGGTGAAGGAGGATGGTTCCACCCTTGATCTCCACAACCGATGCCTTCAGTTCCTCCGCAATCCTGGGGACATCATCCTTCCAGCCGGATGAAGGTCCCATGGACTGCAGCATCTTCACCTTGACGAGCTCCCTCTTCTCAAGCTGGGAATCGATCTCTTTTATGACCGTCTCGGTCAATCCGGATTTTCCAACCTGCACCGTGGGCCTCAGGGACATGCCCTTGATCTTCAGGTCCTTGACATCCAAGCATCATTCCTCCTCTTCGTCCGGCTCCCCGGATCCTGTTCCGGCAGTGCTGTCTCGAAAGGGATACCTGGAAACATGGCCGCATTCCAGGCAGGTGACGATCTTCCTCCCGTTCCTGATCCTGATCCGGGATGTAAGGTCGGGCATCAGCGGAGCCCTGCAGTTCCTGCATGTGCTCCTTTTCAGCTCCCTTGGTATCCTGACGGTGTACCTCATTCCGATCCTCTTTGCTAGCGTGAGATACCTTCTGGCAAGGTCGAGCTCCCCGGCCCTTGCCATCCTGAAAGCAAGGTCGTAGAGGGTCTCGATCCTGTCCAGGGCAGCTTCCCTCGCCAGGGGCCTCTTCTTTCCCCTGCCCCGCCTTCTCATGGGCCGCCATCAGGATGATGCTATTAAAAACCAGCTGTCACTCCTCATCGAGCTCCCTGTACAATTCCTCGGCAAGCTCGTCGGCAGAAAGCTCCTCCATGTCCTCGAGCTCTTCCTCCTCCTCCCTTGGAACCATCTCCTCTTTCTTCGGGAGCTCGAGTTCGAGTATGTGGCCCCTGCCCCTTTCCCTGTGGTCCTTCTCTCCCGTTGTTGCGAGTCCGGGTGAAAGCGGAACCGAGGATTCGATCCCTTTTCCTTCCTTCACAATGCCCCTTGGATCGTATTCCCCGTCCTTCACAGAGCCGTCCCCGTAGAACATACCGCAGTGCGGGCAGGAGGGGTCGTCCTTGCTGATGATCTTGCCGCAGTGGAAGCATTCGTACTCCTCGGTCTTGGCCTTCTTATCATCCTCGGCGGCTTCCCTCCGGGACCTAATTATGAGGAACAGGATCAATATGAAGGCAAGGAAGAGGAGAATTCCCACGACGATGCCGATGACCATATAGAGCGACATGCCTCCCCCTCCCCCTCCGTCGTCGTCCTTGACGCCATCCGCCTTGACCACCCTGACCTTCAGGTCTATTATGGACCATCGTCCGTAGTCATCCGAGGCGTTCAGTTTCAGCGTGTAGGAGCCCAGCTCCGCGCTGCTGGAGTTCAGCCTGAGAGATACGGTGATCTCATCGCCCGCCCCCAGCTGGAACTCGGTGTTCCCTTCCATGGAGAATCCCCAGTCCACATTCAGAGAGAAGCTCACCGTGATAGGAATGTCAAGGGTATTCTTCAGGGTCATCTGGATATCCTGTGATTCGCCCTTCTTGAACTCCGAAAGATTTGGAAGGAGGACATCAACAAAGGGAAGGTAATACCAGAAGGTGAACTCAACGGAGGTGGTTTCCTTTCCATCGGCCTTGGCAACCACATACCATTTGTACAATCCGGGGATGCTGGGATTGTACGTCCATTTCATCTGCGATGTTGTGTATGTATTCTCCTCTCCGTTCGGCATGATGACGTGGAGTTCATAGGTCAGGTTGTTGGGATTGATATAGTCCGCCTCCCAGGTCAATGTCTGACTATCCTCCGCTTCATCTCCGTTCTCCGGTGAGATAGGGGTCACCTTGGGAACCGCCAGTTCCGGATCGTAGTGTATCCTGAAGTAGGGCGACTCCTTATCCCCGTTGTAGGCCATGTCATTTGCCTTGAACTGGATAAGATTGATGATGCCAGGAACGAGTTCCAATTCCATCGATATTTTCACAGATTTGCTGGACCCGTTGGCAATATCATATTTCATCCAGTCGGAAAGCTGCCTGTCGGGAAGGCTCTTTTTATAGTAGATCGAGGAGTGATCCACACCGGAAAGCTCGTCGTTTATGGTCAGGGATACGACGAACCTGCTGTAGGTGATATTGACCTGCTTCGCAGGATTGATCTCCGTGAAATAGACCCAGTGAGAGTCGATGAAGATGGGCGCTTCGACGTACGGACCGACCCTTCCGGCATTGTCTTTTGCCCATACATAGACCATGTGAGGTCCCTCGCTGATGATCTGGAGCTGCTTGAACTCATTTGTGAGGTTGACCTCCTGGGGCCACAGATTCGTGTCCACAGAGTAGCAGACGCCTTTGAGTCCCGACCCGGATTCCAGGACCCTGTCCCAGGTAAGATATACGATGGCATCCTGGTCGACACCGATCATATCGTCATCCTCGGAGTCCGCCCTTATAACGGCCCCTTCCACGATGGGAAGGTCCGTATCGAGCTTAAAGGTGAAATCCAGGGATCTCAGAACCTCGTCACCTTCGGAGAGATTGAGGTAGAATAGCACATTCTGCTTGTTCTGGCCCTTGATCGGGACCGTCAGCTCCCCACTGGTATTGTAGATATAATCCCAGGTGTCAACATCACCGAACTGGTTCTGGAGGGAAGCGGTAAGTCCATCTGCTTCAACGGGCGATCTGTCCGAATACTGCCTGAAGGCTACCCTGAAATCATAGACCGTGAGGTTGGTATTTCCGTAGAGCCACCCGTTGGGATTGGGCTGGGATTGCAGAGGCGTCCTGAAGTTGTAGCTCACGATCTCCAGGTCGGACACCGTTGTGAAGAGCTGGGTCCTCAGGGTGCTTTCCGGATATCCTGTTTCGGTAATGGGCAGGGCCGTTGCTCCCACGGTGAGTCCGTGGGGTATCTGGAAGGTGAACTCGACGGGAATGGTTAGCTCCCATTCGCCTTCATCGGGAATATCGAAGGACGGATCGTCCGGAAGGATGAACCAGCTGTTCTCCGTCATGTCCAGGGTATTTCCTTCCCTGTCCCAGGCGAAGGTGATGTTGACGGCCCCTAACGTAAGTTTCAAATTCACTCCTGTGAGGTCCGAGATGGGAAGGTCGGTCTTCCCATCAATCACCAATTGGTATGTGCCGAGGGTCGGGAAAACCGGGATCGGTGAGGTGGGGGATGTTTCTCCCTTGGGATTATATATCCTGATCTGATTTGCGGTAGTTCTCAGAATGGGGTTGAATTCCCAAACCTGGGTCCCGTCGCCTGCCCATGCGAAATGGGATTTCGAATCCGTCGAGTAGGCCATCCCATGTCCGCTCCAGTCGCCGGGTCTGTGGTATGTGGCCGTGTTCCTCCAGCCTCTCCACGCATCCCTGTAGAAGAATGTCTCGTAATTCTCAGGTCCGTAGAGAAGTAGTTCACCGTTGTCGGCATTGACAGACAGACCGGCTCCATACTGTGTGCTTGGCTCCTCATCTCCCGTGGGAAGTTTTTCCCAGTTGTTGGTGTTGGCATGGAATAGCCACAGATCGTTGAAGGTCGGATCATTTTGACCGGATGCGTTCTGCTGACCCCCGAATAGATAGAAACCTTTTCTCTCTGCGGAGAAGGCAAGTGATGCGGACATCCTTGCGGGGGGTTTCGTGTTGAGGTTGAGTATCTTCCAGAGGTTTCCCGTGATATTATACGAATAAGTGGCGTCGCTGTTGCTGGTTCCCCCCGGAACCTGACCTCCGAACAGGTATATCATTCGCTTATCGATGTCCATGGTCATCGCCGCCCTGCCTCTGGGCCCGGGGGCCGGATCCGGATTCACAAGGGTCCAGATCCCGGTATCCACGTCCATCTTCCAGAACTCCTTGTAGAAGTAGAAGAATTCGTCCCATCCCTGGGTGTATCTGTAGTATCCCCCGTATAGATAGAACTCGTTCTCAACCGGGTCGTAGCAGGAGGCCATTCCGCTGTGATAATCCGGCGTATTCTGATCGGAAATATACAGGCTCCGCCACCTTTTCTCGGCGAGCGAGAAGGATGCCAGCTGCCAGTCGTTCCCATTTATGTATTTGAGCGCAAGGAGTCTTCCGCCGTTATCCGGGTCGTATCCGGTGAATGCCGATCCTCCTTGCCATGTGGGATTACCGGGCATTAGATAGGAGGTGTAGTTCTGGAGTCCCATGGCCCATATGTCCCTCGCTCCGCCGTCGCTGCCGAAGAAAACCGCGGTCTTTCTGTCGCTTATAAGGTCCCATGCCTGGACATGTCTCCCGCTCATTCCGCCGGTTATGTAGACCCGCCGAAGTGAACCGGACGTTATATTGATCAAATAGGTATTGTTCAACTGGTTGTTCCCGTCGAATCCCATTGAGAGTATGAGGTCATCCGTTTCCTTTCTATACTGCAATATCCCGCCCGCTTCCGTCGGGATTCCCAGATCTCCGTTGATCTCCCTCCAATCCCCCGCTGATACGTCGAATTCCCATACATCGTTGTTATAGCTGCTTCCTCCTCCGCCGGATTGATATCTCCCCAGAGCGATGTAGATGAACGAGCCATTGGGGGTGATCGTGGCAAGGGGCTGGTCCGTAGCACGGGGTCTCGTGCTTGGTTCGTACTGCACCCATCCGTCAGTGATATTGTATTTATGGAGATCGCTGTGCCTGTTCCAACTTGAATCCCTCCCGCCGTATATCCAAATGGATTCCGTCGAGTTGTCGTAGATCATTTCGGACCAGTATCTGGCTCCGAGAGAGGACGGCGCGGTCACTTCGATCCATGATTTGGAATCATAGTGGAAGATATTCAGTTTATCCGAATACGAGCCTCCCCACACATAGCCGCCGTAGTAGTAGGCGATGGAGTTGTTCCAATTGGATGTGAAGGCCTGGCTGCTCAGGCGCCCGTCCGGTGCCTGTCCGCTTGTGGTCCACCTAATCCATGTGTCGTTCCCCCCGAAATAGGACCATACCTCGAATATGGGGTCCTCCCTGTTGAAGACCACAAGCTCGTCCTGTTCCTCTCTATACATGATATTGCAGTTCTCGGTTGAGATGCTGGGCGGCCAGCCCCCGGTGGAGATAAGAGACCAATCGCCCATAGCCGTGTCGCCTATGGCGCGGGTCTCTTCCTGGACAGTGATATCCTCCGCCTGTGTTGGCACCAGCGGGAGCATGGTCATGAACAGCAGAATGACTGCCATCGAGACCGGGACAATTCTTCGAAAGAAAGGATGTTTTACCTTGAACGATAACTGCATGTGCATCGCCCCTTCGTCAGGTGAGCATCGGAACCAGTATGCTGTACACCCTACTACCACTTAATTCATAGTACGTATTTTAAGTTGTTGAGATATTCCACCTCATTTCCAAGAGGTTCCTTTATTGATGTTCCAACCGGGATATCTTTATACGAGATGAGCAGGATATCCCCTGGAGGATGGGTCGTTGAGCAGATTCACCGGCCTACCCCGGGTGCGTTGCAGTCTATGTCCGGAAAGGCCGGAGCTGGAAGAATTGACGGGTCCAGGCATGGTGCCTGGTGGAGCGGTATCGCTGAACTTGCGGAAAGGAGCCTCATGGAGAAACCGTCATTTTCCGGTTCCTGGCTGCTCCCGTGCGAAACAATAAAAGCCATGGACAGCAGGGAGAACCGTTTTTTAAAGACCATGATAATCTCCGATGAGGAGGGTGAATCCCGGAGATATGTGGTGGACCCCTTCGAGTACAGGATGAGGATGGGGGCCGTCAGGCTTGTCCGGAGAACAATGGAGGATCTGGGAAGGCATCCTCCACCCCAGGCGGTCATTGATGACGAGAACGGTTTAAGAAGTTACATCGAGAACAGGGCTTCCGGCATGCTCTCACGTACGGATGCGGATGTGGAGAGCGTCCAGGTACTGTCCAGGCTGGCCGGTCAATATACGAGCGGTTACGGCATCATCGAGCATCTGCTCAGGGACGAGAGGGTCCAGGATATCTACATAGATGCGCCTGCCGGAAGCAGACCGGTCTACGTCACCCTGGGAGGAGCAATGCCTCCGGAGCTCCAGGGGACCTATCCCACGAACATACAGCTCACCGAAAGGGAGATGAGGAGGCTCACCTCGATCCTCAGCTATTACTGCGGGAGGCCCTTCAATGAGGCCGTCCCCGTCCTGGAATGCGACATGGAGTTGTACAATGCAAGGGCCACTGCGGTTTCGCCTCCCCTTTCTCCGAGGGGCATCTCCCTGGCACTTAGGAAGCATTCCCATGATCCATGGACCCTTTTAAGGCTTGTCAAGGCCGGCTCCATCACGGACCTTGCCGCCGGTTTCCTTTCCATGGCCGCTGACGGCAGAAGCTCCATGATGATCGCCGGACCGAGGGGAGCCGGCAAGAGCTCCCTTCTGGGAGCCCTGCTCTTCGAGCTGGATCCCTCCCAGAGGATAATCATAATCGAGGACACACCCGAGCTGCCCACCAGATCCCTATCGATATCCGGATACAAGGTCCTGGGCCTTACGGTGGGCTCCTCTGAGGCCGCAACATCCGAGAAGGCGCTTAGAACGGCCCTGAGGCTCGGCGAATCCGTAATCGTCATGGGCGAGGTCAGGGGGCCCGAGACGAAGATCCTTTACGAGGCCATGTCAGCCGGGACCGCGGGTTCCGCGGTCATGGGGACGTTCCACGCTGATTCTGCGGTATCTGTTTACAAGCGCGCAGTGGAGGACCTGGGAGTCTCCCCCGGCAGTTTCTCGGCTACGGACCTCGTCGTGGTGAGCGGCCTGGTCCAGCCCAGGGGGGCAAAGACAAGGATGAGAAGGGTGGTCCAGATCGCTGAACTTGTCAAAGAGGGCCCCCAGGGTACATTCAGGGACCTTTTCACATACGACAGCAGGAACGACAGACTGCTGAAAACGCCGGATTACGAGGATTCCGGGCTGGTTTCCCGGATCTCGAAAATCTGGGGGATATCCCGATCGGAGCTGCTGTCCGAGATCGAGCTGAGGTCCAGGATATTCAGGGAATCCCTCAAGGTATTCAGGGGGAAGCGCTCCGATAGGCCCGGATCCGCCGTTAGGTCCAACGTCTCCTTCCGGCAGGTAAAGGAAACAGCGACAGGCGAGGGATGGATGGACCAGCATGAAAGATTCGTGGAGAACTGGAGGTTCGCAGCCGGGGAGGTCTGGGATTGAAGGGGGGAAAGCTGCTTGCGGCATCCCTGCTCGCTCTGTTCTTCGGGGGCCTAATTTTTCTGGGGCTGCTCTTCGGAGCCAGAATCGGTATGCTCCAGGATGTGGACAAGGATGGGATATCTGATATTTTTCAGAAGGTCCAGGCCCACGGAGAACTCTTCGAGGAGGAGGGGGAGTGGAGGTGGGTCACGACGCATCATACATCGGAGCTGAACATGCCTGTAGTGGTCCTCCTGGGCCTTCTACTCTTGACATTCCTGCCCTCCGCCGTTCATCTTTATCTCTGGTACAGACCCGTGAAGATGAAGATCTCGCAGAGAAGGGAGGAGGAGGGAATGATGCACGACCAGGTGAGGAGGATGGCGGCCTTCCTCGAGGTTAATCCCTCCCTTCAGAACGCCGTCAGGGCAACCCAGGTATCCCTTCCGGACGGCGAGCAGCGGATACTCGGGCCGCTGATATGGTCGCCTTTCACCACGGGGGCTCCCTTCTCCGAGGTATTTACTGAATATACTGCGGATTGGAGATCGAGATCGGCCCATATCGGTGAAGCACTTTCATCCCTCGGGGCGTCGGTATCGGAGAAGGACTCGGAAAAGGTGTCTATCTCCGCAAGAAGGACCATAAACACCTTCGACAAGGCCACCAGGGACAGGATCAGGGAATACTCCCGATCCCTTGGAGGCCCTACCACCGCACTGTTCGCGGTGGGCGTGATGCTCCCCCTTATGCTTGCGATCCTTATCCCCCTGATGGGTCTGTCCGCATCCAGGACGATCATGATAGGGGCACTTCTCTGGGTGGTGATCCCCATGGGTATAATCAGCTACGGAAACTCGCTTGTGGGGAGAAGGCCTTTGAGAAGACATGATCAGGGGGGTAGAGTCCCGTTTTCCTTCACTTTCGTTCCCTTGTATCTGCTGGAAATGCTCGGTGGCATCCTGATTTTAACGGCAGTTCTGCTGGGTGGTCCTGAGTCCTTTTTTCGATCGATCTCAAACATGCTTCCCCTGGATCCCGTTTCACTTCGTTTCCTTGCTGGTTTCGTAGGTGCTTCTCTGATGGTGGCCTCGGTCATAGGGTCCCTTACCCACGGGGAAGGAGGGATGATGACCAGGGACCGGGAGCTGAGGTCCAGGGCGCCCAGGGCGGCGGGGATCATCGGCATGCATGTCCAGGACGGCTTATCCTTCCCCGCTGCACTTAGGAGGGTCGCCAGCTCAGCAGAGGGGGATGAGCTCCGAATGCCTCCCTATCTTCCGGGAGATATGGGTTATATCGACATGCTGCCCCCTCATCTCGCAGATACCCTGAGGTCCGCCGAGCAGTTTTCAAGGTCCGGTCCCGAGGCGGGAGGAAGGGCGATCAAGGCCCTTTCCTCACATCTGGAGGAGCTGAACAGGATGGAGATCGACCTCGGCTCCAGGATCAGGGCATCCATCGGACAGATGGGGATGACCGCCTCGTTATTCGCTCCCTTGATGGTCGGGTCATCGGTGGGGATCTTCTCCCTTTTGGAGAGGTCCGGTTCCAACCTCAGCTCAACCTCTTACCTTGCAGGCGGAGCCGCGGTCGGAGGCATGGAGCTTCATCATTTCCTCCTGCTCTCTTCCGGATACCTGGCAGCCCTTGTGGTCTCCACTACCATCACCCTTCACAGACTGGAGAACGGAACATCAGGCGGAGGATGGTATAAGGTGCCGGGGAGGTTGGTGATATCGTCACTCTCGTTCGCTGCAGCTGCAGTGCTCAGTTCAATATTAGTTGGTTGAAAGGAGGGATTCAATGAGAAGACCGTTAAAAGGGAAAATGGGAGCCATGGAAGGAATGCCCGTACAGTTGATCATCGTGGTAGCGGTGGGAATGGCGGCTCTGGCCATCCTCATAGGTTGGCTGGCTTTCGCCGGTGATTCGGACGCAACCCTGAGAAGGATAACGACGGACCCCGAGACTATAAAGCTCCGGGGGGACGGAAGGCTCAGCGAGGCCGTCGATGTCACTTTGTACATCTATGATTCGGAGGGGAACGAGGTTGACGGAGCGGTCGTCACCTTCAGCGGGTCCGTCAACAGCAAGGTCGTGGAGGAATTGGATTCCGGGGATGCTGTCACAATAGAAGCAGTTCTGGCATCCGGCGAGGACACGGCTGCGATCAAGGTGCTGGCTGAGAGATCCGGCGGGATGGGGAGCTGCGATACCACCATAATCGTCATGCGGGAGCAGTCATAGTTATATACCCTGCAACATGATTTCAGTCCGGTGGGAAATTGAAGCCGGCCCCGGTGTTCCTGACAGTAATTCTAATGCTCTCCCTGGTTCCCCTTCAGAACGGATCGGCCGAGGGAAGCGATATCGCGATCGCACCGCAGGATCCCAGGAGGTCCACGGAGATCCTATACACCTTCGAACCGCCGGTCCTGGACGGCTATATCGATGCCCGGGAATGGCAGATACTGTTCAACTCCAATTACTACGACGCCTTCGACCAGGAGAGCTTCCAGGAGATATACAATACAGGCGGTCCCGAAGAGGAGTTCACGAACCAGACCGACCTATCCGTCACCTTCTACCTGCTCTACGACGACACATACCTCTACTTCGCCGCAAATGTGACGGACGATGCCATTTCCATTGACAGCGGGTCAACTTATTGGAGGGATGACGGCATAGAACTCCTCATAGACGGCGCCCACGACATGGATGTTGACCAGAGGGCGGGCGATCCATGGCCCGGATACGAGGACGGGACCACTCTGCTTGCAGTGGCCGACGGCTCCACTTTTCATGACTACTCCTCCGGCACCCCGTACGAGAGGTCCTTCGGAGAATCAGGGGACTGGTTCGCCTCAACGAGGACCGCCCCGGGGGAGGGTTACTACATCGTGGAGATGAGGTTGAGGCTGGATGCAGTTGCATCCCCGCTGCCAAATGCCACAATCGGTTTCAATGTGGGCGTCAATGACGACGATACGGGAGGCGATTCCAAGACTGCCCTGAAATGGGAAGGGAACGCCACCGGACCCGGGGAGAATCCCACCTTCAAGAACGAAACGCTTTGGGGCGAGGCCAGGTTCGTTCCCTACGTTGATGCCGAACTCCCGGATCGCTACTACTTCGACGAGGATACCGAGGTGGTCGTGCCCGGCAATCTCTCCGTGGGGAACCATCCGGATTTCCTCTCGGACTCCAATTTCACATGGGAGGTGCCGATATTCAGTTCTGGCGTATGGCGGAATGTGACAAGGTTCGGCGATGTCTTCCGATACACCTTCGATGAGCCCCGGTTCTATTACACGCTGAAGCTAACGGTCAGAGACCCTTCCGGTGTTGAAGATGCGGCCCTGACCTATCTGTATATCAATGATATAACACCCCCCGAAATCGTGGAAACGGACGATATTGCCCTCGAAGAGGTCCCCTTCACATACCTGCTCAACGCCACCGACAACGTCGAGATCAACAATGTCTCATGGTCCCTTTACGACGGAGAATGGATAAACAGAACCTCATTCTCCACATCCTTCACCCATACTTTCCAGCATCCGGGCCGTTACACTCTTGGCTTCCGTGTCTTCGACAGTTCGGACAATTCCGCATGGGGAAACTCGACGATCACCGTGCTGGATAACGTTCCGCCCATAGTCGGCATGATGCCGGACAGGACGATGAACACGACCCATCCCGCAGGTTTCAATGCAACGGGCGCCTACGATGATACCGAGGATGGCCCATCCACGGACCTTGTCTTCAACTGGACCTTTACCAGCGGGGAGCACGTGTTCCGCTTCCAGGGAAGGGAGGCCGTGGTCTCGATCCCGATCCCGGGCGAATACAACTGCTCCCTTGTGGTCACGGACAAGAGAAACCTCTCAACCGTCCGATACTTCATGGTTTCGGTTGAGGATACGACGCCTCCCGTGCCCGACCTCCAGCTGCCTTCCATCGTCGAAGAGGGAAGGACCCTGAGTCTCACGGCAAACCTGACCATCGACAACGATCCGCTCTTCTGGCAGGGTGCCGTGATCAACTGGAGGATAAACTGCCTGGAACCCGAATTCGAGGTCCTTCTGTCGGGTAGAGATACCTCATTCACCTTCCCGCTTCCCGGGATCTACACCATCGGGCTCTTCGTTACCGATCCATCGGGGAACGGGGCCAATGTCTCGAGGACGGTGGAAGCTGTTGACATAACACCTCCGCAGATATCGGTGAACATTCCCGAACAGGTCGACCAGGGATCCCCTCTCTATATCAATCTGGAGGGTTCAAAGGACAACGCAGGCATCCTGGCCATCCATTACAAGTTATACCGCTTACTTCAGGATGATCAGGCGGAGCTGGTCCTTGAAACCCCTCCGTTCGGGATACGTGTGAGGAACGTGACTCCTGCCGGATACCAGGCCATCAGCGATCTCTTCCTGACCCTTGATGAGCCGGGATCATACCGCCTGAACATCACGATGGAGGATATCAACGGCCTTTCCTCATCGGTGTTCGTGACTTTCCAGGTGATGGACAAGGTGGCCCCGACAGCGGTGCTGAACAGGACTTATGTCGTGGTTCGCATTGGTGAGATGCTTCTTCTATCCGCATACGAGAGCTCGGACGAATACGGGCCGCTGACCTTCGAGTGGTACCTCGACGGGGAGCTGCAGCCCGTGGGCGGTGCGGAGTTCGGTTTCGTATTCAATAAGGTGGCCGAGCACAACATCACACTGGTGGTCTTTGACGGCAACGGCAACAACGACACTGCCCAATGCAGGGTGATCGTTATCTCCGAGACCGAGGAACAACCTAAGGACGATATCAACGAGACGCTGATCTTCCTTTGGGTCGTTGCCGCCGCGGTTATAGTGCTGGGCACGATTTTCATCTTCATCTGGGCAAGGTCCAAGAGGGCATCCAGAAAGAGGAAGACGGAGGAGGAGTGAACCACCTTTCAATCATATGTAGGTAATCTTTATTATCTCCGGAGTGGTTTGAACTTCCCCGGTGGGTAGTGAATCCCCATCCGGAAAGGTGCAGACCCATGAAGAGGGAAGATGAGGTTGAAGACCTTGACGGATTAGGCAGGGACCTTGAGAAACTATCAAGGGATGTGGACAGGGTCATAGAGGAGACCGAGCGAAAGTTCGCAAGATGCCCCAAATGCGATCTGCCCACCCACATGGGGCAGGACAGGAGGAAGGCCTACTGCGCCCATTGCAATGAATATTACGATGCCAAACCCGCAAGGAAGGGAAGGAAGAAGCTGAAGAAGAGGAGCAGGAAGGTGAGCCTCAAGGCGAAGCTCCTTGCTGCCGGGGGTGCCCTTTTCATCCTCGCGATCATAATCTCCCTTTCATACGTATTCTTCGTTGTCAACAGCGATTCGAACTATATCGATATCAAGGATGTCAACAGGATAAGGGGCCTGCCTACAGCAAACGATGTTGAGATCAGGAAGATGAGCCGGTCGGAACTGGACCAGTACATCAGGGATTCCATAGACGATGAGGCAAGGAGGGATATCCGCCAGAAGGAAACCCTCTACAAGTTCCTCTTCATCATCCCTGACGATTGGGACCTTCTGGACATCTACGAGAACGAGAGCTCGGGGGACGGGATAGCCGGTTTCTACGATCCGGATACGGGGGAGATGTACGTGATCGGTGGATTCCATTCCGACAACTACGTCAATTACATCCTGTCCCATGAGTACACGCACGCCCTGCAGGACCAGAACTTCGACCTTGGTTCCTACCACCCAGCCGGTACCTTCGACGGGGATCTTGCCAGGCTGTGCGCCATTGAGGGAGATGCGGTCCTGACCATGAGAAAATGGGTGGACCTGAACCTCGATCCGTACGAGAGGGCGCTGATACAGTTCGAGGAGATCGCCTCGGTCCTTTCGACCATTGATTTCTCATCCGAATACTACTACAGCGAGGTGCTCGCCGAGCTCGCCTACTACCCGTACGAGGGGGGATTCGATTTCATCAGGGAGGTATATGATGAAGGCGGTTGGGAAGCCGTCAACATGCTTTACACCGACAGGCCTCCGCTCTCCACCGAGCAGATCCTCCACTATGAGAAATACCAATCCTACGAGAAGCCTCTTGAGGTGGCATTTTCCGGCAATACCACAGGGCTTGACCTCCAGTTCACGACCGTGCTGGGCGAGAAGCTCCTTAAGGAGGTGATCGATTACGGGGGTCTCGGCTACAGATGGAACGCTGCGGGGGGCTGGGGCGGAGACAGGTTCTACCACTACACCTCGGACGAGGGCTTCCTCTCCGTTCTCTCCACCAGGTGGGATTCGGAGGCGGACAACTGGCAGTTCTTCAATGACTACGGCGAGGTTCTGGAGAACGAGGGGACCCTGAGGGGAGAGAACCAGTACTACATCCGGGGCAATCATGCCTACATCGAGGCCGAGGAGGATACAACCACGATCTACTATTCCGATTCAACGGAGCTACTGGGCAGGTTCATCGATTGAGCCTACTTTCCATGCTTGCGCTTCAGCTTCTCGTATGCGATGTTGAGCTTCTCCGTCTCCTTCATGGCGGCGTCGTGGATCCTCCTGGGTGTCTTGGTGTACTTGTCCGGATGGTATTCCTTCACCTTCTGCTTGTACGCCCGCTCTATCTCCTGGAAGCTTGCTCCCCTTTCCACCTCCAGGACCTCGTAGGGGTCCATTGCCTCCTCCTCGGACATCCGGACCTTCCTTTCAACGAACACATGCTTGTTGACGTAGATCACATCCGGCATCTTGACCGTGGGCTGCTCCTCCTTCTCCTTCTCGAAGTCCTTGAATGCGAACCTCGGATTGATGAAATTGCAGAGCAGAACGAGGATGAGGAAGGCGCAGCCAAAGAGCCAGATCGTTGCGCTGCCGAGGTCGTAGAGAGAGAATCCAGGACTGAAATAGCCGAATGGGAGCAGGAGCGAGAATAGGAGCGTGAACAGGGGAAGCAGCAGGCCGATCCCCCGGAACCTGCTGCGTATCCAGATATGGACGAGCATCGCGAGTCCCATGAGGAGGAATAGGAGCGTGGAGATCAGGGCGGCTGCGGGGGAGAGAAGCGGGTGGTCGAAGACCTTGAGCTTGTTGGATGCAGAAGTGAACTCGTTCCCGTTGGCGGATAGTACGAGATGCTCTCCCTCAAGTTTTCTCTCATGTTCCGAGACTGAGGAATCGGTGGTGAGCGACAGTTCGCTGGATGCATCCACCTCGAACCGTATCCTGATCCGGCCGAGCTCCCTCTGCCTCCTCAGGTTGTAATCGAGGATGTTCTCGTTCGGCTCCCTCTTTATCCGGCGCTCCGCCCTTTCCACGATCTCGAGGAAGGTATATTCGGCGTCTATTCCTCCGGTCGAGTAGCGGAAGTCCGCCTCCATCTGGAGGCAGAAGTAGTTCCTCTCCGCCCTCACGAGGTATGTGATGTTCTCCAGTTCCAGGTCCCCGTCGCAGTCCAGCAGTGTGCGGAACCTCGATTCGTTGTCCCCCCCTCTTTCGCTGAAGGAATCCAGGAGCCTTTCCATGTTGTCGTTCATGTAGGGGGATATACTTATGGGAATGTCCGCCGTCTCGTTCATCTTCGATGGACCTATATTGCCCATGAAGAAGGACAGGTGGCCTCGGTCCTTCTCATCAAAGGTTAGCGACAGGTCGACCCTGATGGGGTCCGATAGCGAGCATTCACCCTTTTCCGGCAGTATTGTCAGCAGGAGAAGCAGCATGGGGAGGAGCAAGAGAATTCTCCCGTTTCGTACCAAATCAGCTCCCCTCCCGGTCACCAGTCCTCGTCGTCCTCGTACCATTCCTCATCGAAATCATTACGGGCGCTGGAGCGGTCGGGTATGTTCCCTATCACACCGCTTTCGATGAGAGCCTCGCTCTGGTTCTGTATCATCCTTACGGTCTCCTGCTGGAGGAGCAGCTGCTCCCTTTGCAGCTGGAGGGTTTCGTTCTGGAGATTGAGCTGTTGCTGCTGCATCTGCAGCTGCTGAGCCTCCTGCTCGTCGATCAGAGGTTCATGGACGGAGGTCCACTGGAATGCGTTGACGAATCCTATCATCAGTACTATCATTCCGGCAAGAGATATCAGGAAGGAGAAAATCCATCCGACCAAGGCCGCATCAAGGAACTCCTCCCCGCCATGATAAAGAAGAAGGGCGAAAAAGATCCACACCATTCTACCGAATGTATGGATGCCGAGTCCGATGGCTCCCATGACCATTCCGCCGATGTCCTTTATGAAGAGGTAGAGGCCCGTGACCATCATCAGCATCGGCATTGGCAGCGTGATGAGCAGCAGCGTTACGCTTGTGTCCGTGTCCCCGATCATCAACGTGACCATGGGTAGGAAGATCGTCATGGCGAGACCTCCCATGGCAAAGAAGAAGCCGATCAGGGTGTAGATCTCGTGCCTCCTTCCGTAAACGCCCCTCCCCCACAGGGAAATGGAGAAAGCCACGACGGTGTAGATAATGGCCAGAGGGATGAAGAAGCAGAGTGCTTGGACGCCTATGAGGACATTGAAGGCCGCATCCACCGACTGGCTGTCCTTGGCAACAAGGATGGATATTACAGTCAGAAGGAATATGACATCCAGAAGGATGAAGAGGGAAAGGACGACGGTAAGCAGGACCAGATTGGTCCTTGCGGGATTGTTCTTTTTGTATGACATAGGGCTCCTCTCTCTGTTCTTTCGTCCCCATTACAGACCAATGAACATCACTGGTCTCCTTTAAAATCATTTCTGATACATAAACTAGGAAGGACTGGCGGTGAAGTTAGAAAAAGGTTCCAGTGATCCTAACTGACAGCTTTTGCCCTCCTGCTCCATAGGACGGCGATCATCATCAGAACTCCCATCAGGGACGTTAACAGAGGGAACGGCTGGTCCCGGACAGGTTTCTTGCCCGCATCCCCCTGCTCCGTCTCGTTCTCTGGTATCTGGTCCTCGATATGGACGCTCGACATCACGATATCGTCGACCGGATGGTCCCTGAGCAGGGGTCTCAAGTTGCCGTAGGTCTCGCAGGCTGCGATCGCCTTCGCAACGTCCAATCCCTCGATGACAACTCCGAACACTGCATATCCGTTGCCGTCCCTGTTCCAGTCGTCCAGCCCGTGCTGGGGTCCGTCGCATATGTAGAACTGGGAAGAGGCCGAATCGGGCTCGCTCGATCTGGCCATACCCACCGCGCCGTCTATGTGGGACGCGTTCCGGCATATCTCGAGGGGGATCGTCTGGTCCGAACCTCCCATTCCATCATCATAGGGATTCATGTTCTTGGTATTGGGGTCCCCCGTCTGGGCCACGAAATCGTCTATGCACCTGTGGAACTTGATACCGTCGTAGAAACCGCTCTGTGCGAGGTCTATGAAGTTCTTGGTCGTGATGGGTGTCATGTTCTCGTAGAGCTCGATCTTTATGGTTCCCCAGCCCTGGACCTCGATGACCGCGATCCGGTTCGGACGGCCCAGGTCCTTGGGTTCCGTGTAAATGACCCCCTGCTCCTGTCCCTTCACGTCCTCCGGGAGCCCCGCCGCTAAAACGATGGCAACAACCGCAACGGCTGTCAGGGTTCCCGACCTGAGGCCCATGGACCATTATTGCCCGGGTCAGAGATAAAGCTTTAGGGGGATTTCGATCCTATGGGCTGGCCCCTCCCTCCTCCGCCCTCCTCCGGAAGTACTCCCGCTCTTCCATGAGGTCCTCCAATAGTGCATGGAGCTTCCAGTGTATGTTCTGGTCTGTCGGTGTGCAGAAGATCGGCCTTTGCATTTCTTCAGACCCGGGAAAAGAATCCATCACCCTGTGGATCATGGGGCCGTCGAATCCCAGGAACATCACCACCTTCGGATCGATCTTATCCTCGAAAAAGGAGTGCTCCTCGTCCTCGAGGATGCTCAGAACACTTTCCTGCTCCTTTCCCGATCCCGAGATCAGAATGATGCTGCTTCCTAGGTTCCTCTCTATGTGCTCCTTGATCATCTCGGCAGAACTGCCGTCGAATCCGTAGAGCATTACGCCGATATCTCCCATGGGGGATTATGGAAAGGACTCTATTAAATCCATTCATGCATCCCCGCACATACAAAGGTAAAAATAGCTTCCCCTCAGTTTCGGCCACACTGCTCCCGGGGTGACAGGATGACAGATGAGGAAAATGGCGAACTGAAGCATCCTTCGATAGTGCTGGTAGGGATAGGCGGAGGGGGCTCGAGAATACTCTCAGACGGGCTCGCACAGATAAGGGAGTACGATGTGGTGGACAGGTACCAGTGCCTTGCCAGGGCCATAAGGGCGAACACCGGGGAGCCGCTCTGCTTCATAGTCGATACCAGCGCCGACCCGACAAGGGAAGGTTTCTTCGATAATATCCCAGTCAGGCAGAAGATCTCGCTCTCACTGTCGGCGAGGGGGATGTCGAGAGGTGCCGGAGGAAGGCCCGGAAGGGCTGCCAAGGCGATCCTCAACAATGATGTCGTGAAGAATCTTGCCCAGAACCTCTACAAGCCGATCTCCGAGGTGGAGCCGGCCATCGTTGTCATCATTCACACCGCCGACGGAGGGACAGGAGGAGGCCTCACACCTGAGATACTCCAGCATCTCGGCTACTCGCTACCCGGCTCCACTATCTTCTGGGTGTTCACGGTGCTCCCCCAGAGGACGGCCCTTTCGCTGAAGGGCCCCAGAACGGTGGCTCCAGTGATGGGAAAGCTCCTCAAGACAGCCAGAAGGATAACCAATCGCGATTTCACCAACATTCCCTATCAGAACAGGGAGGTCATAAACAGCAATGTGGTCCGCAAGGAGACCGACCAGTCCTACGAGTTCGCTCATTCGCGGATAGCCATCTTCCCTGTTTCCAATCATCATTTCGCACAGTGCTGGCAGGGCACCAGCAAGAAGACCATCCGGGAGGAGGTCCTGAATCCCTTCCCCATTGAGCTGCTGTCACAGGCGCTCTATCCTTTCCTCAAATACACCGTTGCTGATCCCGACCAGCAGACCTGGATGTCCCAGAACTGGCCCCTTGGACCCATCGACATACCCGATATCATGGCGGGGCTCACTCCGGAGAGGCCCCTGGTCGTCCCCCACCTCTGGGTGGATCCTCAAATCTACGAAAACGGGGCAACGGACAAAGCGGTCTCCGACATGATGGGCGGAAGGATAGACCTGGAGCAGATTGACGTTCTGCTGGATGACGGCATACCCGACCTCTTCACCTTTACCGGCACCTCGGCCACCCTGTTCGAGAACCGGGCGACCTCCATTTACTGCATCCCCGTCTATCCGGAAGGGAGCGAGTACTTCGACGATTTCAGCGATTTCGTGGGTAATGAATGGTTCCCCAGAGTCTCCGGGAAGCTTAACTTCATTACCGGAAGGGAAGGGTTGAAGTTCGGAATAATAAGCCATGCCGCGAATCTCAAGCCCCAGCCCATTCCCGGACCTGTCGAGGGAGGGAAGCTCGGTTTCGAGAACGGACTTCTCGTGACGCTCCTGTTCGGCGCAATCCCGGAGGACCTGCCGATCTGGCTGGAAGCCACAAGGGACATCGTTGAGGGATACAAGACCGAGGACTTCTGGGAGATCGGCGGCTACGATTCCAACGAATGGCTCAGGGAGCTTGCGACCTATATCGGATGGGGCGACTGGCCTTTCAAGAAGTACATCGAGCTCTGAGCCGGGTGATCAATGGTCCAGGTGCCCTCCCCTCACTCCGTCCTCTCTGAAGTACTTGGAGGTCGAATCGTGCCCCTGGGGGGGCTCCTTCTTGCTGGACGGCTCATCCTCTTCGATATCGGGCTCCCTCTCCTCCACGGCCTCCTCTTCATCCCCGTAGAGGAATTCATCCTCCCAGTTCTCCTCCTCCTCCTCGCCTGTCCCTTCTTCTTCCGTTGGGCTTCCCTCCTCCTCTATCCGGAAGTCTTGCTCCTCTTCGAAGGGCTCCTCGGGTTCCGGGACCGGGACGAAAACAGGTTCGGACATCATCGGCACGGCTGGGGCGGCCTTTATACCCGCGGTAGCCTGTCCGTAGTAGGTCTTTGGTTCCGGCTGCGGCATCTTCCATGAACCGTCCGCCTTGGTGATCGGGGGTGGAGGCGTTTTATCGGTGGTCTTTTCATCCTTATTCTCCGTTCTGCTGTCCTTGACGGCGATCACCACAGCAAGGGTTACGGCGGTGATTATCAGGATGAAGCCGAGGATGATCAATATTAACAGGATGGTGGTCATCAGCAATTGGCTGTCGTCATCGTCATCATCATCGGCGACCACTATGTCATCATCATCATCGTCCACTACTATGTCATCGTCGTCAACCACTATGTCATCGTCATCGATGATCGGATGCCTCTGGAGATACACCAATACCGAAGTGGATTCGGCATGATTTCCGGAACCGTCCACAGCAAGGGCGAATATCTGTACGGCGGAATCGGAATGCTCACTGTTCCACCAGTCATACGTCCAGTACCCGGTTCCGGCATTGTAGTTCGCCTCGCCTATGAAGTATTCGCCATGACCCAGCCCCCGAATGTAGAAGCTAACCGTTTCCACATCGTCGTCCGCCTCCGCCTGAAGAGTATATTCGGAATCCTCGTAGATCGTTTCGCCTTGAGTAGGTGTGATCACCCGGACCACGGGGGAGGTTGTATCCAGGTAATAGATGACATCGATCTCGGTTACGGGAATGTTGTCTGCCTCGAACCTGAAGGTCAACCGGTTCTCACCCTCGACAAGGAGGTTCGTGTTGAACTCGTAGGGTGAGGAGAGGATCATCCACGGACCCCCGTTCAACGAGTAGTGGACCTCCGGATCCTTTGCGGCAACCATGAGCCCGAAACTTTCGTCCCTGTCGACATAGCTCCCGTCGGAGGGGCCGTAGAATGATATGTCCCCCGGATAATCGGAGAATATGATATGAAGCAGTCCCCAGTTCGAAGGGCTGTAAGGCCCTACTCCGTCGGGCCAGCCCCACCCCCACCCGGCTCCGAACCCAAGGGTCTCATCGCCCGTGACGTTGATGTCCTCCAGATCACCCGTGCATAGTGGCAGCCACCATTCCGCCTGGTAAAGCCCATCCCTTTGAATACCCCCCGCGGCTCCCCCGTGTTGGGTCTCCGATACTATCCAGCTGCTTCCGTTTTCCCAGTATGCATCACGGAATCCGTTCGGATATCCGCTCACCCCCACGTATTTGGAATCGTCATGGTCGCCTTCCATGATCCTATCGGGATATCCCCCGTCATCCTCGAAGTAGATGTGGTCAGGAAGCTGCTCATTTGTGCAGGTGAATAGGATGTAGAGTTTCTCGGTGTCGTGCTTGGCCCTAATTGTGAGGACAACCTCCTCCCCCCATATGGAATCGTTGAATACCGTGGCGGGCACCTCGTCCCACCCGTCCCCCGGGGACATATGGCCGTCGAAGTCGATCCCGCCCGCCTGGAAAGCGAACACCTCTTCTCCGTAAAGCCTAGCCGGTACATCGTCGAGGTCCATGTCAAGTATGCGGGGAAGGCTGTAGGTGGGGACTATCGAGAGCACCTTGTCATTGGTATCGGTGTTTCCCGCCGCATCAACCGCCTTCACCTGGAAGTATATGGAGGTGCCCGATCTGAACCTTTTGACGATATAGCTCGTGTCCATGGTTCTATGGATCTCGACCAGGCTGCCCGGGTCTTCGGAATCCACCGAGGAATAGACGATGTACGATACACCGCTTATCTGGTCAACAGCCGGCTCCCATGAGAGCCGGATGCCCCTGTAATTGTCGAGTTCCGTGCCCGATCCTATTCCTTCGAAATCGGGCGGTGTGATATCGACGGTTATATCGAAGGAGGCCTCGTAGGTCCGATTGTTACGGCCGATGCATCTCACATGGAGGATGTGGCCTCCGGACCCGATTCCGGACAATCCCATGGTCCCGTTTGCGGGAACATCGGACCATTCCCCTTCATCCCAGCTATATTCGGGCTTCTCGCACGGCCCGTGAAAATCGACCTTCGCGCTCTCCCCGGGACCGAGGAAACCGTCCTCTGGTTCCAAAAGTTCTATCAACGTGGGAGCCTGGTCGAATATTACGTGAAGGCTCCCCCAATCTTCCGGACTGTAAGGGGAATGGTGAGTGATCGGCCACCCCCTTACCCATCCCCAGGCAAATCCAAGCGTCTCGTTGCCGGTCACGTTTATGTCCTCAGGGTCACCCGTGCAAAGCGGGATCCACCATTCCTCGATGGACCACCCGTCCGCATCTCCGTAATAAACAGCACCGTTGTTCTTGCTGCCGAACTCTCCACCGACGGACCATCCTTCGTCCCAATGGGCGTCTGCAATGCCGGGCGGGGTTCCCGAACCGACATATTTGTGATCCTCGTTTTCCGAATCCAGCTCTCCTTCGGGCTCGATGCCGTCGTCCTCGAAGAAGACCTCTCCCTGATGATCATAATTTCCGTTGACCATGACCAGGATGTACAAATCGGTCCCGTCGTGCTTGGATCTGATCCTGATCGTCCCGCTTCCATCGTGCATTTCCGTATAGGGCATACCTTCCCAATCATCCTCTTCAGTAACGTACCCGTTCAGTTCCGGGGCGGTTCCCATGAAGGAAAATACTTCGTTCCCTGTGTTCCTATAGGACATGCTTCCGAGGTCCGGGCTGGCGGATACTTCGAACCGCCCTTCCGGGGTAAATAGGGGCAGCGATGACAGGAGCAGCAAGGACAGGATCCCGGCGGCCATAAGATGGGATGACCGGGAACATCGATGCTTGCATTGGACTGGATGCATTAGCTCTCTCTCCATTCTCCCGACCGTTGGTATATTGGACGGCTCCTATATATTGATATTAGTATGGCTCTTTTGCATACGTTCATGCAAGGTAGCCGGTGGAAATTAACGAATATATGGACATTTTAATTTTAAAATCCCCTGTAAGAACGGAATTAAATAAATAACCATGCGGATGTTCGCTTCCTATCGGAGCTGGTATCATGGTGTCCGAGGCAGACCTTGTGATAAAAACAAGCAAGCTCACCAAATACTACGGCAAGGCCAGGGGCATCATCGATGTTGACCTGTCCGTGCAGAAAGGAGAGGTCTTCGGTTTCCTCGGTCCGAACGGAGCCGGAAAGAGCACCACGATCAGGACCATCCTGGATCTGATAAGACCGACATCCGGAATGGCGCTCGTTAACGGTATGGACCCTACTAAGGAGGGGGCCAAGGTCCGAAGGTCCGTGGGCTATCTTCCCTCGGATTTCGGCATGTACAAAACACTGACCGCTGAGAAATACCTGGGAACCCTGCTTGCCATGATGGGACATACGGGTCCGGACCGGATAGGGGAACTTGCCGATCAATTCCAGATGGACCTCAATAAGAGGATCAAGGACTTCTCAAGGGGCAATCGGCAGAAGGTGGGTCTTGTTTCGGCCTTCATGCATTATCCCAAACTTGTCATCCTAGATGAACCTACGACCGGGCTCGATCCTCTGATGCAGCAGGAGTTCTACAAGCTGGTCCTGGAGGAGAAGAAGGCAGGAAGGACGGTATTCCTGTCATCCCATATTCTGGCCGAGGTGGATGCCATCTGCGACAGGGTGGCTATCATCCGCGAGGGCGAGATAATTGTCACCGAGAAGATGTCGAACTTCAAGAGGAAGACGGGGAAGATAATGGTGGTGACCTTCGCCAAGCCCGTGAGCCCCGAGGAATTCCGGAAACTGCCGGGGATCACCGAGGTCCATCTGAAGAACGGAATGAGGGATACCCTGGAGATGACCGTTGCATCCAACGTGGACAAACTGATCAAGACCCTAGCTACCTATGAGATCACGGATCTGGACTACAAGGAGACCTCATTGGAGCATCTCTTCCTGCATTTCTACGGGGTTCGGGAGGTGAGGAACATGGAATCCGCAAACGGTGGGGGGGTGAAGGTTTGAAACCTGTGCTCTTCCTTGCCACCCTCCGTGATTCCTGGAAAAGCATACTCATCTTCTGCATGATACTCTTCTCATACGGCATAATGATGATGCTCATCTATCCCAGTGTGGAAACGATGACGGGCGAGCTGATGACAAAGGCGGAAGGTGTCTCGCTGACCGATACGGAAACGGGAGATCAGGACCGGAAGATATACAACCTCACCTGGGATCTCAAGGGCGGGGCCGGAGAGCATGTCGCAGTTGGCACATCCGATCCCTTCGTTTACGATGTCTTCAAGGGATTCATTTCCAACGGGAGCATTTCAGCTTCCAACATCACCAGGGAAATGTTCGAAAGCATCGTGACGAATGATTCAATGATGGACCAATACGGAGTCAGCATCCTTTATGTCGGCAGGCTGAACTACGTTGAATTCGCAAAAATGAAGAATGAATCCTTCTATTTCGTCGTATACGTGATCAGCAGCGACAACTATACTCCCGTGGCCGTATCGGAAATGGTCTCCGACCTCGATTTCACCAACCTGGGCGGTTTCGAGGACTGGTTGAGCAGTCCATTCGTTGAGGGTTTCGTCGGGAGGATAGATTTCGACATGACCACCACGGAGGGTTTCATGGCGGTTGAGTTCTTCAGTATGTGGCCATTGTTCTTCCTTATCTACATAGGCATCAAGAGCGGAGGGGCTTTGGCACCCCACGTTGAGGACAAGTCAATGGACATACTGCTTGCCACGGGTTACTCGAGGAGAAGGTTCCTCGGGGAGAAGCTGGGCGTGCTCGGGATCAACCTCATCCTGGTGAACATTGGGGCGTTCGTAGGTATTTTGGCCGGAGCGGCCGTCATCGGTGAATCCATCAGCACAAAGGCCCTGATCGTGACATTTCTGGGCTGCATCCCGGTTGGAATTGCCTTCATCGGCATCGGTCTTGTACTGTCGGTTCTGATGGATGAGGGAATGAAGGTGACCTGGACCATCATGGGGCTTGTGGTGGGAATGTATGTCATAGACATTGTCACAAACGTCGTCGACGCCTTGTGGGCCGATGTCGTGGGTTATTCAAGCCTTTTCTACTATTACGATGCAGTATCATTGATGATCGATAACACAATGCCGGTCCGTTTCGCGATAATACCGCTTGCGGTTGGCGTGGCAGGCATCGTTTGCGCTTTCTTCCTATTTCAGAAAAAGGAGATCCACACATAGGACCGGCGGATTTCAGAGAATACGCTCTTCCATGAAGGAGCCCACGAGCTCTATGTTGATATTGGTATGCCGGTAATCCACCCAGTCCTTGGTCAGCACTCCGGACCTGAATCCCTTGAGCCTCAGGGAGTTCCTGTTGTCCCTCTCCCTGAACTCGACTATGCCGTCCATCAGATATTCGATGGAATTCTCCACGCTCTCGGGATGGACGCCCGCTGCCATATCGAGGATGTTGGTGAACTTGTATGATTTAGAGCGTGCGATCAGTATCTGGAGGAACTTCATGAGATCGTTCTGGTCCACCTGTGTTATCAGCGGTGAGAGGGAATTGATTATCATTATTCCCCCGCCGTACTGGGTAACCAGGTCTTCCAGGATGAAGACGATGTCGGATTGGAACCTTTTAAAATCCGCCCTGTCCTCGATGTTGAAGATCCTGTGACCCTCCTTCAGTACCATCCCGTCCTTGCTCTGATGCTTGGAGAAGAGGTCGTACATCCGCACCATCCCCTCCTGGTTGTACCTCTTGAATTCGGGGACCTGCTGGATAATCCCCTGCATTACCTCCTTCATGGCCCTGTTGGAGGAAACGTAGATGACCGGAAATCCGTTCTGCAGGGCGGACCCCATGACCTTGTCAAGGAGAATCTCCTTTCCGCAGAATGCAGGCCCCTTCAGCAGTACCTGGTATCCGGTCGTGATACCGCCCTTCAACAGCTGGTCCAGCCGATTAACGTTGGTCTTCAGATAGGGGATGTTCTCGGGTCCAGGTCCGGATTTTGGTCCTACACCCAGACGGTGCTGTACCTTCTGAAGGTAGAACATGGCCTCCTTGTTTCCCGGGGTCTGGGCCAGGGCGATGGTGTACAGCTCCTTTGCCGTCACCCAATCCTGGTCCTTGAAGGCGGATTTTGCCTGGTCCAGGATTCTTCTGAGGCCCGGTGTCTCCTTCTTCTCCTCGACAACGTTCCTGCCGCAGATGGGACATACGTTCTTTCCTTCCTCCGGCCTCACCCTGATCAGGGACCTGCAGTGGGGGCATCTCTTCTTGAATGAATCGGTCGTAGGCTCCCTCTGAGACAGGTCGAAGGATTCATGGAGGGGCCTCCTGTTGCCCCTGACCGGTGTTGTGAAGGTGATCATCGAGGGAGGCTCGTCCTTGATCACCTCTTCCTGCTCCGGTGGTTTGGCAGGCATCTCGAACTCGGGGGGCAGGGGCAGGTCCTCGAGGGATACCTCTTCCTCTTCTTCGATCTCCGGTTCCGGCAGTTCCTCTTCTTCTTCTTCTTCCTCTTCGATCTCCTGCTCAGGGAGCTGTTCTTCTTCTTGCTCTCCCATCTCTGCTTCATCCTTCTGAGGCACAGGGGCAACTTTCAGCCTGACCTCTTCCATTATCTCGTTGAACGTATCATCATCGATGTCGAGCTTCTTCTTGAGGACCTGAAGCATCGCCATCTCATCGTCCGTGACAATGCCGTCCTCCCAGGCCTGGTCCACGACCTCCTTGAATATGTCGCTTACCGTTGCCCTGTCGAAAACGGGGGATTCAGCCTCCGCCGTGGGGTTGACGTCTTCCCATACAAGTGCTTCCCAAACCTCTTCACCCTCCTCAGGTTCGACCTCCTCTTCTTCCTCCCCTTCCTCTTCGATCAGGAATTCATCCTGATCCTCGTCGATCCCCTCAGCTGTTGGGATCTCTTCCTCCTCCTTCTCCTCCGCCTCGGGTTCCATTTCCTCCTTGTCCTCTTCCTCTTCTTCCTCTATGACGACCTCTACCTTCTTTGTCTTCTTCCTGCCGGATTTCTTGCTTCCCTTCCTTCTCCTGCTCAACTTTATCAGATCCTCCCGCTTGTTGATAGGTCAGGTTTCCCCGGTCGATAGTCAAAGTAAATGCAGGGTTTAACCAATTAAGCTTTTCCCAACGAGAAATGAGTTTCAGGAATAATGTGGCCGGCCCGTTTCACCTCCAGAAAAGAACTCCGTCATATCCTGGAGGCTCGCTCTCCCCTCCCTGAGGTCCGGCAGCTCCGTTCTGAAATGGAATGCCCTCTTGTCAAGGATGTATGCGAAACCTCTCTCGCTCTCGCTCCTTATCATCCTGCCGATGGCCTGCTGAAGCTTCCTGGCGGCGGGGGCGTGCACCGTGTATTCCCACCCCTTGCCGAACTTTATGTCGTAGAATGATGAGAGAGCCCTCTGCCTTGCGTTGGGCCTGGGGTAGGGTATGCCGACAACGACGACCATTTCCAGTGAATCACCGGGGAAATCGACCCCCTCCGAGAGCCTGCCCCCGATCACGGAGGTGAGCACGCCTCCCCGGCTTGTCCTGAAGTTCTCCGCAAGCTCCATGACATCCGCCTGCGGGAGCCCCTTTCTCTCGATGAACATCTCCCTTCCGGTGGAAAGGGAATGGGAGAGGAAGGTGCCGTCTTCCAGCTCCATGCTTCCCAGGATGGCTTCCATCAGGTCGAAGGAGGGAAAGAAGACCGCCGTGTTCCGGCTGCCGGAAACCGAGAGGATACACTGAAGGGCGGTCCTGTACCGTGTCCGAATCTCCGGGTCCTTCATCATGACCTCGTAATTTGTCGAAAGGTCCGTGTCGTAGACCACCATCCGGTTCTCCAGGGGGAACGGAGGCGGTAGCCTGATAAGAGATGTATCGCCCGGAAGTGAAATGGTATCCCTGTATTCGTCCATGGGTGAGAGAGTGCCGGATATGTGCACTGTGCAGTGTGCGTCCCTGAATGCAGATGTAAAGGGGGACGGGTCCATGGCGAATGCCTCGAGGATTATCTCTCCCTGCCGCCTTCCCTTGACGATCAACGGGGTGTACTTCTCGAACTCCAGCTCGCACCAGGTGAGATAGAACTGGGCCACCCTGTGGATGTAGGACCTTGGAAGCCTGCCCTGGGCCTTCTTCTGGTCCTGGATGGCAGCTCCTATCTGGAGCATCTCCGAGGCCATGGCCCCTATCCTGTAAGAGTTGGTTCCGAAGATCACCATCATGGCCTCGGTGAGGGATGTTGGAGGGACCAGGCCGTCCTCGTCGATCATATACTCGCCTGCGAGCTCCTCCATGGCCTCGTTGAGGACCTCAAGGAATCCCCTGATGGTCCTCCCTTCCCCTATGTCGTGGTCACCGTGGCTCTCCACCTCGGACTGGGCCATCCTGAGGGTGAAGCTCGAGAGGGTCATGGAAGCTAGGTCCCTTGCGAAACCGGCAAGGTTGTGCGCCTCGTCCACGATTATTATGAGCTCCTCCACGGAGCATTCCATCCAATCGAGAAGCCGCCTCCTGATGAAGGGGGACAGGAAGAAAATATAGGGTGCGGTTACGGCCACGGCTTCGGATGCCATCAGCTTGGTCACCTCGTAAGGGCACACTCCTATGGAAAGGCTTTTGGATATTATCTCCTCGGCCGTGGGAGCCTCGCTTCTTGCCCATTTCCTGACCTCCATTCCCTCGTCGAGGAGGAACGCCGAGTAGTAGGAGCACTCCTTACCTCCGGTGGGTTTGCCACACGCCCTGGAATTGGTGTTGCGCTTCCTCTCGGAGCACATCTTGGATAGCTCCTCCGGGGTTCCAGTTATGAATTCAGGGTCCTCAGAGGTGAGCGGGCACATGTTGTTCCTGCCCTGGATGGCGATGCAAACCGAATTCGAAAGCCCTCCTTCCCAGGGCGAGCGCGTGTTGACGACGGGATCATTGGTCCGGTCATCCCTGGACGGCTCCCCCTTCAATTCCCTGTTCAGCTCCCCTATCACTTCCTCCACGACATCGGGTGCGGGAACCTTCGGATCCCCCTCTTCGATCCGCCTTCCTCCGATCCTTCCTTTTATGGCCCTGAACTCCCTGACCACCTGCCTCTGCTGTGAATTGGTCCTTGTAAGGTATAGTATCCTCTTTCCCTCGGAATATGCACGGACCAGCGCAGGGACCAGTGAGGCTACGGTCTTTCCGGAGCCAGTACCTGCTTCGATCACGACGTGGCCCCCGGACTTCATGGCCTTTTCAACAGCGGCTACCATTTCCCGCTGAATGGGCCTTATATCATAGGGGAAGATATCCGAAGTTATCATATTACACCGGGTGTGAACCCCATAGGGGTGATATTAGAAGGAATGAGGGGGGGTATGGCGAAAGAGAACGTCCATACGCAATCCTTTTTAGCAGATTCTCCATACTCTACTCCGGTGGCTAGTCATGCGCATGCAGGTCAAATGCGGGAATATGGACTGCAGGAACGAGTTCTACGTCGATACCATGGACCCGGTTTGGATCTGTGACAACTGCTCCAGGGAGATAATCAATGCCAACTATCCCTTTCTAACGGCAAAGCTCATGCAGGCCAAGATAGAGGGCGAGCAGGCTGACTGGAAGGAGATGTTCGGCCTGCTCCTCGACATGGCAAAGATGGAGATATCCCAGAGGAACGTAAAAGGTCTGGACGTCAACCTGCGGTTCCTGGACAGCGCGGAGGAGATGCTCATAAAGGGCTCCCGTCTCACCAATGCGGGATGGAGGGAAGAGCACGATAGACTTCTGGCCATGGCTAGGGAAGTGGTGCTGATGCTTGACAGGGAGAACACAGGCTAGGTTTCCTCGGATTCCCCTGACACTCTCTTCGCTTCCTCGGGTGTCAAGATATCGGATGTAGTCCTGGCAGCTCCGACCGACAGGGCCTGGGGTTGTGGATTGGCCGGCGGCTTTGCACCACTTTGTTCAGAGTACATCATAGCTTCTTGGATCTCCCTCTCGAACTCATCTATCTCCTCGTTGATGAGCTCCATTTGGTGATTGGGAGTCTCCTGGTATTTTCCCATGCCGAACAATTTTTTTAGCGATTCAAATACCATGACTAGAACCCCACCTAGGCACTCAAGTATTGTTTATGACGGTATATCTAATTTGTGAGAGGCTTTTTTCCATATTAGGGACCTTCATCATGTCACGATCTCATCGAGGCGCTCCTCGCTCACGGCCCTCCGTACCTCCATCGCCAGCCTCCTTCCGGTTGACATGGGCTTCCTCCACAGGGCGTTTCCATAAGGGTGCCCGACCCACATGTGGACGTTGGTGCCGCCGCCGATCCTGGGCGCAACGTCGTAGATGAAGAAGTTCAGGTCCTTGTCCACGCATGTCTGGAGGCAGAAAGGACCTATGATACCGGGATCGTAGTGCTCCTTGGAAGCTTCCACGAACTTTTCGGCCATCTTGAAGACCTTTTCAAGGAGGGATTCCCTGAGGGTGGCGCTGTTGTGGCCGCAGACAGTGTATTCGGGAAGGACCTGCCCTTCTCCAAGTGTCATCTGCTGGGGCGCCGGGAGCCTTACATGGCCATCCAGGGACGTCTCGAACCTCCAGTCCACGCCGATGAGCTCCAGGGTGGACATCTCCTCCTCCAGCGGGGAGTGGAAGAAATCGAAATTGAACACCGGGCCGATCACGTACCTCTCTATCCTTGCCGTTGCCAGTGTCTCCCTGTCGATCACGCCCTGGGATATCAGCTTCTCCGATCTCTCGATGTATTCCTCGTGGGAGGCGCAGGTGAAGAAACCCCTCTCGAGCTTCTTCTGCTTGTGATGCAGCTTCACGATTGCGAGTTCGTCGATATCCGCTGGGTCATTGATCCTCTCCGGGAACGGGAGACCGGCCTTCTCCAGTAGCCAGTAATAGCTCTGCTGCTCCTCTCTCTCCTCCGACCTGAGCATGTTGCGGGAACCGAACATGGGAACGGAGAAATCATCCTCCACGGCCTTGATATCCACATAGGAGGTGAACGATCTGTTGGGGACCCAGATAACGGAGTTGTCCCGCAGCCATTTCAGCCATTTATCTTCCATGATCTCCCTGAACCTTTCCAGCACAACGGCCTCGTCCACCATCCCTCTGATGAGCTCCCCGCCGATCCCCCTCTGTGCCTTGAAATAGTGCGAGTACGTCCTCTCCCTACCCTTCTGGCAGAAAGCCACCGTTCCGAATCCCTCCTCCACCGCTCCGTCGCAAGTATCCAGGGCGGAGTGGGATGCCACCACCCCGATCTTGACCTTCGAAGCGTTGTAATCCCTCACTATGTCCTGAACAGCACCTCTGTCTATCATGACAACCACACGGAGAGGGTAGAACCCCTTGACTTAAAAACTGTTCTGTGAATGCCTGCTCCAGCAGTTTTCATCTCACGATGAACAAAAATTTATTAATATGGAATCTGGCGGTGGATTATAGTACATAAAGTCGAATATACGTAAACAAGCAGGTTTTATCCAGATAAAATCCGCAAGAGGGCACCCAGGCAAGGAGCAGAGAGCGATGAGGTTCTCGTTTATATTTGCTGCAACCGCCGTCATCCTAGCCCTGCTTGTAACTGCATCCAATCTCACGGACCTCATAGGCGAGCCCCATGATTATACATTGGACACCACTCCCTTCGATCAGGAGAAGATACCCGGGATCGATACAGACGGGGACGGACTGAGGGACATAGAGGAGGACATGGACGGAGACGGTATCCTTGATCCGGGGGAAGGATCCCCCACGGACCCTTACAACTCCGATACGGACGGGGACGGACTGAGGGACGGGGACGAGTTTTCCCTGTTCCTATCCCGGATCGCGAATCGGACCTCCGCACCCAACTGGGTCACGCATTTCTATACGGATCCGCTGGATTTCGTCGCTGTCATGGAGACACTGGGCCCCCTCGGTGATATTGACAACGACGGGGAGCGCAACATAATGGACAGGGATTCCGACGGCGACGGCATCATGGACGGACCTGAGGTCGAGAACGGGACTGACCCCCTCGATCCTGATACCGACGGCGACCTCATTCCGGACGGCGTCGATACCCGCAACGGGGTCAAGGTCGACATCGACGGCGACGGGATGGACGACCAGTGGGAGTCGTACTTCGGCGTGGACCTACCTGACGAGGATCCCGACGGCGACGGGATTGTCTGCCTGGACGAATACCTCATCGGGGCGGACCCCCTTCATCCCGACAATGTCAAGGGACACGGCGGCTCCTTTGCCATCGGAGACCTTCTTGGTGTCGATGATCCCAACCTGCCGGTGCTCAGGACGTATGGACTCGGCCCCATGTATCTCCGCCTCGCTTCGTTTGACAGCTACAAGGGTTCCGCATGGGTCCGATCATCCTCGCGGAGCTGGTCGCAGGGTCCGGAGAGCAACGCTTCCCTACAGGGAAGCATTGAGCTGGTGGGCTACTGGTGGGGAGAGCTCCCCGCTCCTTACGCTGCGCCAGCCGTGACAGATCCCAACCCCTTCGAAACCTACCCTGGTTCATACTCTGATTCACCCCGTCTGGCCGATGACAGCATTTTCACCAGGGTGCCGGTGGGAGGTTACGGGGTGGCCTATGGCCAAAAAGACCTCTCCGAGGTTCCCCTGGCGTTGTTGAACGATACGGATGATGCCCCGGGCATCTATCTATATGTGGAGCCCGAGGTCTCCGAGGACGTATGGGACCTCGCAGAGGAGTGGGCGGGACAGTACCAGGGTACAACAGCATACGGTCTCTCCCTCCATATCATAGAACGCCTCTGGACCATGTACGATTACTCTGCCGAGACCAATTACGGCGGACAGAGGGAGGACCCCCTCCGGGATTTCCTCTTTGTTACCGGAAGGGGCAGCTCGATAGATTTCTCTTCGGCCTTTTCCATCATGATGAGGATGGAGGGGGTCCCGAGCCGGGTCGTCATGGGAATGGCACTCGGTCAGGACGACTTGAACGGGTCCCGGCTCTACAGGGCCGGCCACCTCCATGTCTGGAGCGAGATCTACCTGAACGGCATAGGATGGGTCCAGCTCGAGGTGACCCCGCATTCCGGGCAGCCTCTGGGCGGGTCCGGTATACGGGGGGACGGCAAGGACCCATCAGTGCTGGGTCCCAACGGAGGGGATGGGGGAGGCACCCTTCAGGGTAAGAGCGGCTCGGTTCTGCTCCCCTGGGAGGACTACGACGGGGACGGACTCAACAACTCCTTTGAGCTGGAGTTAGGGACCAATCCAAGATACTGGGACAGCGACAACGACGACCTAGATGATTACGAGGAGGTCTACACCCACGGCACTTTGCCCAATGAATCCGACACCGATGGCGACGGCCTCAACGACGGGGAAGAGATAAACTACTATCTGACCAATGCCACAAATCCTGATACCGACGGCGGGGGTGCCCTGGACGGAGAGGAGATATACAGGGAGCCTCCCCTGGACCCCCACAACCGTCTGGATGACAGGATCATCAACGACGTTGACAGCGACGGGCTCCTGAACTCCTTCGAGGTGATCTTGGGCACAAATGTGATCGAGGACGATTCGGATTACGACGGGCTCACTGACGGGGAAGAGGTGATATCCTACCACACCAACCCGCTTAATCCGCATACCGACAACGATGGC
The DNA here is from genome assembly GCA_048569615.1 of Thermoplasmatota archaeon. Classification (GTDB taxonomy): domain Archaea; phylum Thermoplasmatota; class Penumbrarchaeia; order Penumbrarchaeales; family Penumbrarchaeaceae; genus JAYEPK01. The sequence goes on from JBLIRK010000012.1 coordinate 57,376, forward strand.
ATCGAGGACAGGGACGAGGTAACGGGAGCCCTCGGTTACTTCATGAATCCCTCCATGGAGGATACCGACGGCGATGGATTGAATGATAATGTGGAGATCGCAAACGGAACCCATCCCGGTATCGCCGACACCGACAATGACGGTCTGCCGGATGGAGAGGAGTTCAAGTTCGGCGCCGATCCCCTTGATCCCGATTCGGACGGCGACGGCCTTCCCGACGGTTACGAGGTAAAAATAGAAACATCTCCCGATGAGGATGATACGGACGGCGACGGTCTCGGCGACGGGTACGAGGTATGGATCGGAAGCGATCCCAATGGAACGGGTCCGGCGCCGTCGATCATCGATATGGACGGGGACGGCCTGAGCGATCTCCAGGAGCTGCAGATCGGTACATCCCCGACCAGGAACGACACGGACGGCGACGGTTTGATCGATTCCCTCGAGCATTTCCTACTTCATACCGATCCCAAGGACAACGACACGGACGGCGACGGACTGGAGGACGGTTTCGAATGGTTCTTCTCTTTTACTTCTCCTTCTCTGAACGACACCGATAGGGACGGACTATACGATGATCACGAGATCAAATCGGGGACATGTCCCAGGTTATCCGATACCGACCGGGACGGCATCCCGGACCAGGATGAGCTCTTCATTCATTCCACTAGTCCGGTAAATCCCGATACGGACACAGGTACGGTTATAGATCCCATGGAGATCGCCTTCGGGACGGATCCTCTGGATCCGGGGGACGACCTACCGATCCCCAGAGATACGGACGGCGACGGCCTCCCCGATGCGCTGGAGCTCGGGCTGAACACATCCGTTTCGGACAGGGATTCCGATGATGACGGTCTGTCGGACGGCGAGGAGGTTCTCATATACGGGACGCTTCCCCGGAAATGGGATTCCGATGAGGACGGTCTGTCGGACGGCGAGGAGGTCAAGATCCACTTTACCGATCCTCTGAACTGGGACACGGATGGCGACGGTCTTTCTGACAAGGCCGAGATCAAGAGCTGGGGGACCTCGCCTTTCTTGAACGACACGGACAACGACCGTCTCAGCGATAAACTGGAGACCGAGATCGGAACGGGTCCGTTGAACCCGGACCATGATGACGACGGTCTGCTCGACGGCTTCGAGTACTGGGATCTGGGCACCGATCCCAAGGACAACGATACGGACAACGGAACCGCATTGGACGGAGTGGAGGTGGAATACGGGGGCGATCCTCTCGACAGAAGGGACGATGTGATGTACATCGATACGGACGGCGACCTGCTCCTCGACGTGGAGGAGGATATCAACAGGAACGGGCTCCTTGACGCGAACGAGACCGATCCCAACGACAGGGACACAGATCACGACGGCCTCCTGGATTCCTACGAGAGATGGGCATCCTACGGTTATAAAACACACCCCAGGAATCCGGATACCGACGGCGACGGCCTCCTGGACGGAGAGGAAGTCCTTCTCGGTACGGATGGGTTGACATCCGATCCAACCAGGAACGATACCGATGAGGATACGCTTAGCGATCTCGAAGAATCCAGAGGCCTCTTCGGGTATATTTCCGATCCTTCCGATCCGGACGGTGATCACGATTCGCTCCCTGATATCATAGAGCTATTCACCTCGAAGACGGATCCCCTTGATGAGGATACGGACGGCGACGGCCTTCCCGACGGATGGATCGACGGGTGGGGAGGGAGGAAGCAGAACGGCATAATGGAACCGGGAGAGTACGAGGACAGGGACCTTGACGGTTTCGTTGATAGGGGCCCATGGAGCAACGGCTCCGGTCCCGGTGAGACGGATCCAATGGACATGGATACCGATGGCGGCGGCGTATCTGACGGTGAGGAGCTGTTCCACAGCCCGAAGCCCTTCGATCCTCTCGATCCCTTCGACGACGAGTTCATGATAGATACCGACGGGGACGGACTAACGGACACGCTTGAGAACAGCTCCTACGGTACCAAATTCAACGACCCGGACACGGACAATGATGGACTTTGGGACGGGGAGGATATCACGGTTGATGGTATTTTCCACCCGGGGGAGCTCACGGGACATTACGGATGGGGTCCCACTGATCCCAGGGATCCGCATTCGGATGCCGACAACCTGCTTGACGGAAAGGAGTACGAGATGGGAACTGACCCGAACAGGGAGGATACGGACGGTGACGAGCTCTGGGACGGCTATGACGTTCCCTTCGGCCCCGACGGCAAGAGCCACATGGGTGAGCTGACGCCCAGGAACCGTTTCGATCCCCACGCCCCCTACAGGCCCACGGACCCGCTGAAGGCAGATACGGACGGCGACGGCCTCTGGGACGGCGCCAACCTGATGGTCGGGGAAGCCTTCTTCCATGGGGAATATACCCATGGCACGGACCCGCACCGAAACGACACCGACAGGGACGGGCTCAGCGATCATTACGAGGTCACAGTCCAGTACACTGAATCCTATGTGAAATGGGATCCCTTCAGCTCCGGAACGGTGGATATCAGGACCAATCCTCTTGATCCCGACACGGACGGAGGGAACCTGAGCGACGGGACCGAGGTGGAGATGGGATCCAATCCCCTCGATGGGAGCGATGACAACGGCTTCATGGATTCCGATGGTGACGGGCTTACAAACGATATGGAGATGAGGTCCCCGCTGCTCTATTATGATGTCACATTCGTTGACTGGAACGGAGACGGGAGGAATGACCACAGACCGGACCCGGAAGATCCGGATACGGATGGCGACGGACTGTCCGACGGTATCGAATATTACAAGGAGAAAACGAATCCTCTCAACAACGACACCGACGGGGACGGATTGCTAGATGGGGATGAGGTCAAGATTTACGGGACCGATCCCAGGGCCGGCAGCGGATCCGATACGGACGATGACGAGCTCAGCGACTACTCCGAGGTCCATTACGTCTATACAGGGATCACATCCTATGTGGACTGGGACGGTGACGGCCAGATCGACAATAGGACGGATCCGCTGAACGCGGACACGGACCTCGATTCCATCGAGGACGGGAGGGAGGTACAGAGGGGATGGAATCCCCTCGATCACGGGGATCCCGGCAGGGAGGTTCAGCCGGAGAAGGGAACGGTGGTTGTCATCGAGAAGGCGCCGTCCCGGATAGAAAAGGGCGGAGCATCGCCCAATTCCTTCCGGGTCGAGGGGCAGGTGACCAGCGAGGAGGGGGTACCGCTTCCGGAGGTCTGGGTTTACATCGTCGTATTGGAGGGGGATGTGGACAGCGAGACGGCGCTGTTGATGTCCGGGAACAGGGAACTGAGGGTGGGCAGCGACAGGACCGACGAGGACGGAAGGTTCCGGGTGACATGCTCTCCAAAGGACAAGACGCCCTACGGAGTGTCCAGGATATTCGCTGTGACGCTGGAGGCAAGGATGGACGGAAAGCTCTACCTTCCTTCGATATCGTCCCCGGTCAGGATCGACATCTCATCACGCTCCGTTCTTAAGCTGTTGACCGGTCCGGGGCCTTTCTCCGAAGGGTCCATTGTATCGCTCCAGGGAAGCCTGAGCGACATCGGAGGGCTTCCCATTCCCGGAACCGAACTCCTGATCACAACCGATTGGGGTCTCCAGCTCTCAGCGATGACCGGTGAGAAGGGATATTTCAACCACCCCCTGGAGCTTCCGGGCGGAAGGGAGACCGCAGATATCCTCATCTCTTTCCAGGGAATGGAGTACCTCAGGGGGACGAACTCTTCCCTGAAGCTGTACATATCCGACGGTCCGGTGATACAGCTCGAGGACCTGCCGGACATGGCCCTGCTGGGCAGGTCCATATTTGTTAACGGGTCTTTGCTGGGCGTTCCACCCGTCAGCTCACAGGATATTCAGATCAGCATCTGCAGGATCGAGGACCTCAGGATCGTTAACAGCTACTCCTCTCCCGTAAGGGAGTCTCGCTTCTCCCTGGAGATCGGGCTTCTTCCGGATGCTTACCGCGTCGGAGAGCACATAATTATGGTGGAGTTCGAGTTCGGTCCCTCCGGGACGGCCGTGAACGCTTCGGGGACCGTTAGGATAATGGACAGATCCCAGATCGTCATGATCGACGGGAAGCTGGTCAGGGGTGTTGACGACGTGATCAGGATCGGACTCTTCACAAGCTCCATGGAGGCCCTGACCGGAGAGAGGCTTCTCATCGAGTTCCCGGATACGCCGTGGATAACATCCCTGACCGGTACGGTTAACGAGACGGGGTGGATCCATTTCAGGATAGAGCCCCCGCCCGGCTCCCCTCTCGGCGAGATAAACTTCAATGCCAGACACGTCATGGATGAGGACTCCCAGTATTTGGGGGGATCGCTTGCGGACAAGATCCAGTATTCGGCTCCATCCGAGCTCACACAGGTCACCCCCATGCAGAGCATATTGGTGCTCCAGGAGAATGTCATCTTCAGGGGCAGGCTCACCAACGACCTCGGAGTCGGCATAGAAGGAGAGGCCGCTCTCATCCTCGAGGTAAACGGGGAGCGCGTTGAGGAGAACATCCCCACGGACGAGCAGGGCTTCTTCGAGGTCCCCCATACGGTGGACAGGTTCACACCACTGGGAAAGGGAATTGTTACGATAAGGTTCCTTGACCTGCCCGGTGAAAGGACCGGATGGTACGAACCGACCTTCGTCTCCTGGGAAGTGGAGGTGTTCTCCAGGGTCTATATGGAAGGGGGTTTCAAGGGAACCAGTGAGAACCGGACCCTGAACATCAGACTGCTGGACGAGAGGAGATCGCCCCTGGCGGGAATGAAGATGGAGATCGGCGGCGGGGACAGTTTCAAGACATACGTGACGGACGGCACAGGGAACCTCACGATCCCCGCCCTCGGGATGGAATCCGGTCAGAGCCTGGTGGCCACCTTCAGGGGAGACCGCTCGCTCCATCTGCTCCCGTCCACCAGAAACTTCACCCTGGAGGAGGAGCCGGAGCCCTCCGTCAGCCGATCCTACATGTTCCTTCTTGCGATACCCCTCATCCTGCTCGTCGTGGTCCTGGCCTTATACATCCGGAGCAGGATAAGGAGGATAAGGAGCGAGGCCGGCTCCAAGAGGGTTCAGAAAGCCCATACGGAGCTCCTGTACCCGTTCGAGCCCAGGCCAGGCGCCCAGGAGATGATCTACCGAAGCTACAAGAGGCTGCTTGAGCTCTTCTCCGAAAAGGGTTTCAGGAGGCCCCCGAGCATGACCCCGGATGAGTTCGATTCGGCCATCCGGGAGAGCGTGGACCTGAAATGGGTCCAGGATATGAGGGAGATAACCTCCATGTTCGATGAGGCAAGATATTCGGACCATGAGCTCTCTTCCCACCTGATAACGCAGGCAAGGGGGGTCCAGGAGAGGATGACCAAGGAGCTCGAGAAGATGGAGCCGGATTCCATGACCGACAAGTTCAAGAAGAAGGCGTCGGCCCCCATGGTAGAGGTCACCCATACGAGGATATGGAAGATGAAGGAAGACCATCGGGAAGACCTGGAGGAGCTGCTTGGAGGCAAGGGGGTGAACGTTTGAGCAGCCTTATCCGGAGAACGGCCCTGGTTGTCTTCCTGTCGGTTGTCGCCCTTCTCGCGGGGAGCGAGGTGCTCTCCTTCTTCATGGTCCGGGAAAGCTCGGACCTCTCTGTTCTTGATGAGGGGGAAAGGGGAGCCTCGAGTTTGAAGGGATCGCTCGAGGGCGATTTCGATACCGAGGTCCTCCTAACCACCCCCGCCCTCCTGTTCGAGGAGGAGGAGCCCTCGAGGACGCTGCTTGTTTCCCTGGGCCCCCAGCGGAGCTACTCCCTCACTGAGGACCACTCCCTCAGGAAGTTCCTGCAGAGGGGAGGCAGGATACTCATGGCGGATGACGGTTCCTTCCTGAATTCGTTTTCCAAGGACCTCGGTGTCAACTTCATCCGCGGCCAGCTCTACGACGAGAACTTCATCGACAATCCGAATTTTCTTAAGATCGACAATGTGGACCTGCCCTTCTTCTCCGGATTTCTATTGTTGAACAAACCGACAGCCCTGGTATTTTCGGAGGGACAGGGCCTCGTCAGGACCTCCCCCAGCTCCTGGGTGGATACAAACGGCAACGGGATAATGGATAACATATCGGGCGCTCAGTCCGAGATCCCGGGGGCCCGCTATGTCGCTTCGATAACCGATCCCGGCTTCAGGGAGACAGGAAAGGGAACTGCAGTTTTCATTTCGGATCCCTCCATGTTCATGAACTGGATGGTGGTCAAAGAGGACAATCTGGAGTTCTTCCGGTCCCTTGTCTCGTACCTGCTCCCCCGGGGCGGGAAGGTGATCTTCGATGAATCGATCCACGATACCAAAGGAGCCCATCTGCCCTACCAGCGGGGAATGAGGCTTCCCGCGCTCCTTACCACTGACATCAACATGAAGATCGTTGTCGGTACGCTTGCCGGTCTGACCCTCTTCGGCGTTGCCTACGTCCACGAGCCTCCCAGACCCAAGAAGCACTTCAGCCTGCTGGACAGGACGGGTGTTGCGGAGATAGTTGATCCTTCGCTTGAAAAGAGCGATCTTCCGGAGATGCGCAAAGTGCTGCTCGACCGGGTCAGGGTCGCCCACGGTATGTCCAGGGACGCATTTTCCAAAATGGATTGGGACCGCTTGAAGGAGCTCATCGGGAATGAGAAGCTCTTCCAGTTCGCGAGGACCGGGAAGATGCCAAAGGATGCAGACCTGATATCACTGCTGCTGGAGGTGAACGCATGGGAGCGGAGATGATAGGATTCTCATCCCGGGCCGTTGGATACGGATCTGCCTCCATAGTGCTACTCGTGCTTTCGCTTATCCTCTCCTCCGAGCTTTTCCTGATATCCTCCGTCATCTGCCTTACAATGGTACTGCTTTCCATGTCCTTCATCCCGAAAAGGCCCGCGATCGAGAGGAGGATGGATAGGGACCATATCTTCGAGGGAGAGCAGGTGGGAGTTGATGTGAAGGTCGAGGGGCGCCCCGGTCCCGGGAACCTGGAGATCTTCGATGCGCTGTCACCAAACGTCCTTCTGAAGGATACCTCCAACTGCTCCCTGCTTCCCCCCGGAAGGGCCGAATTCCGGTATGAACTGGAGGCCCCCCTCAGGGGCTATCACAGGATAGGACCAACATCCGTAAGGAGGTGGGACCCCCTATGGATGTGGTTCTCCGAGAATCCCGGTAGCCGATTCGATCAGCTCACCGTCTTTCCGACATTGTCACCGGACGCCGGCGGAGAGATGACGGTCAAACGCTTCCAGCACCGGCCCGGCGAGATGAAGCTGAAGAGAGTGGGCATGGGCAAGGAGTTCCATTCCATAAGGGATTATACTACGACGGACCCCTTCAACACAATAAACTGGAAAGCCTATGCAAGGACCGGGAAGCTGCTGGTCAACCAGTTCGAGGCCGAGAGCGTCACGGACATAGTGTTCATTATCGATTCGAGGATGGTGACCAGGGTCGGGACGATGGTTGAAAATCCGCTCGAGGCGAGCATAAGGCTCACGGCCTCGATGTCGTCCAGGTTCCTGACGTCGTCCAACAGGGTCGGATTGATAATATACGGCTCCACTGTGTCGGTATTCAAGCCCCGCGGAGGTCCGACCGCCCTTCAATCGATCCTCCACGACCTTGTGAACGTTACGCCATCGGGTTACAATACCATGGGCTCCGCCGTGGAGTACTCCCTTCCTTACCTGCCTCCCAACGTGCCGATCATTATGCTTTCTCCCCTTTCGGAGGACCCGACCATAAGAGAGGCCGTGAGGGCCCTTATCGGCAGGGGTCATTCGCTCACGATCGTATCACCGGCCGGTATCGAGTACGAGCGCATCGTGTACCTCGGGAAGCTGACACCCAGATACCTGCTGAAAAGGCTCGGAAGGGAGAACCTGATAAAGGACCTGAGGTCCATGGGGGCCAAGATAATCGACTGGACCCCGGACAAGGACCTCATCCGGATCATGGAGGAGGTGTGGATGTGAAGGACCTATCCATCTACGAGAAGGTCTTGATCCGGTATTTTCCGCTGTTCTCACTGTTCGCGGGAAGCCTGCTCTTCACCTTCATTTTCCCCATATTCGGGGACCTTGCCGGCTGGTTCAACGAGGGATTGGAGATCCTTCCCTTCATCGCCTGGACAGCCATGGGAGCGATCATCGGCTTTGTCCTGGGGATCATCCATAACAGAAAGCCGGAGCTCCTGCCCAAGTACGGACGCAGGCTGGCCGCCGGGTTCATCGGATGGCTCGTGTTCTCGGTCATGATAGCGGCCCTGACCGAGGAGGGGGACCTCCTTCAGAGAGTCTCCGCCTCCCCGCTCTTCACCGCTTGGACCGTCCTCTTCTTCATGCTGCTGGCGATGAGCCCGGGGGTCCTGGGAACTATGGCGTTCAAGACCAAGAAGAGGGCTTATACCGCCGGTTCGGTCCTTGTCTTCTTCATCATTGCCCTCTCATGCATGGTCTATTCCCAGGCCTCCTCCTCGAAGATAATCTCCCAGGACATCATACTTTCGGTGCTCTTCATCTGGTCCATGATAGCGATGGTGGAGAGCGTGAACTGGAACAAGAGGTACCTCGACCGTGATCCGCTGGAATTCTCCAATTCCTCCGGCGGATCGAATGCGGGGAAGCTCTGGAGGAGGCAGCTCTCCTACACTCAGATATTCCTGGGGGTGGCATCGCTCCTTTCCATTCTTCCCTTCGTGCTCCCCACATTTTTCGAATTCGACATTCCGGGTTTCTCCGATACCTTCGAATCGAGCACCATGATCGGCAGGGCGCTCGTCGCCATCGTTCTGCTGCTTCCCTTGATGCTGTTGGTTGCGGTCCGCAGGCTGGCTGATGCGGGGGAGACGGAGAACGGGGAGGAGGAGATCGATTAGGTCCAGGTTTCAAATGACCGGCTGAATAGTTTATATAATATCGTCGATATGGTTCAACACCGGTAATATATTCCCAGCGGTTATGTCCTTGTTGGTGATGGCATGGAATCCGAAGAAGTAGTGGTCGCCGAGGTCAGGGAGGAATATGACGAGGAGGAATATGAAAGACCTAGGAGAGGTCTGACTGCGGGCCCCGTCATCGCTGTTGCGATCATCGCAGTTCTTCTGGGAGCCGTGCTCATCTACGTTTTCATAGAGCCCGAGGTCCAGGAGATCGTGGTTCTGGATCCGGATTATCTCGTCAGGGGAGACGAGAACAGGTACGGCATCTTCGTCGAGATCCACGTTTCCGGCGGTATGAAATCCATTGAGGGGACAGGGACCCTCGAGATCCTGTTCAAGGGGAGCACCGTTTATACCCAGCAGGTCGAGGTAATAAACGAGAAAGGCAGGGCCGAGGTAGAGTTCAAGGACTTCGTGATGGAGAACGGGAATTACTCCGTGGTGTTCTCCATGGGGGGGAAATCCGATTCCGCCAATTTCGTGGCCCGGATGGTGCCGCACAAGCTTGATGTTTCGATACAGCAGGGAAACCCCTTCACAAAGGAGACCGACGGGAAGATGATGGTGATCACCCCCGTCTTCCAGTATCCCAACGGCGAGGGGGAATCCATCTTCTATTACAGCTCGAGCTACGATATCACCACTAGGATAACCGATCCGAATGGGGGTGTGGAGGAGATAACCAGGACCATGTGGGACTGGAACTTCGGGAATAAGACCATAACGAAGGTCTGGAGGGAGATCGAGGGCGACATCATGGGGAACTACACGTTGTTTGCTGAATTGAAGAACAATCTCGTCAAGGACAGCTCTCCCTACGTTACGATCACCGGCGATCCCGAGGAGCAGAAGGTGTTCCTGAACAGGGCCCCGATACTTGATGAGATCGAGGTACCGACCAGATTGAGGCAGAACGAGGAGTTCACCATCAGGATAGATGCCGACGATCCCGACACCAACGGCAGGGTAGTATATTATGCCGTTGACTGGGACCTGCAAAAAACGGAGGATGACGATATCGAGTTCGTCGAGCTTGAGGAGGGGGGGAGCACAGTTGTGAGGCTGACGCACAGCTATTCCGAGCTGGGTGATTACACCATAACGGTGACATGCGCGGACAACGGACCGGTCGGGCCGCTTGTGCCTCCGGACGACCTGCCCGAGTTCGATTATCAGGAGTTCGATACAAATACCTATACGGTCGTTGTCAGGTTGATCTGACGGACATGTATTAAGTGGGGGGGGGCCACTTTTGCACCGAGAATAAGGTTTATATTCGATAGCTCAATCCACCTATCCCCGATTAGAGGTCTTTGGGCCCGTGGTCTAGGTGGTTATGACGTCGCCTTGACATGGCGAAGATCTCCGGTTCAAATCCGGACGGGCCCACCATCCATATTTCTGAAATTATTGAATTATTTGAATGTATTTTATGATTATTTAGAGAAAGATGGATACCCCGTCCTTAGGATTTGAACCTAGGTGGTGGAAATTTGGAGGTTCCACGGCTCCAAATTTCAAGCCCAGCATAACTCCGAAGGAGTTGATGCGTAGTCAAATCCGGACGGGCCCATTCTCGTTTTTCAACAAGTACCACTTGGAGAGAATGGGAATCATATTCTCATTGCATAATTCCCGTCCGAGACAATTAATAACCAATTGATGGCTAGCATAATAATCATTAAGCTGGATATAACATTATTATGCGAGGGTCCGAAAGGGGAACCGAAATGTCTCTGAAAACGTTTCCATTATTTTGGTATATGTTAGTTTCTAATTCCTAAATTGGTGCCCATGAAATCAAAAAAAGAAAACCGGAACTACTGTGTGAAGTTTAAGGATGACAAGGTCAAGATTGATTATTCTTGCCTGAAGAAGATCAAGGAAAGCCTGACCTTCAAAGAAGTGCAGGAATTGATCGATGCTTGTAACACCCTTGAGGAGAAAGCTCTGATCGAGGTTGCCCTGTCAACAGGGATCCGAAGGAACGATATTATCAATATCGAGGTTAACCGGGTGGATCTCGACAATCATAAGTTGGTATTCTGGGAGGAGAAGAAGGATCGACTCTGGATGGTGGCCATCCCTCCGGAGGTCGTGCAGACATTGAGAATGTACATCAGAACCCTTCCTGAAGAGCAACGATATCTCTTCCCTTTCTCAGGCAGGACAGCTTACAACAAGGTTCAGAAAATCCTAAGGAGAACCAGTATTCGAAAGCATATCCCTTTCCACAGCCTTAGAAGGACCTACATCCGTTTATCGAAGCGATTGGGGAGGGATACAAGGTTTGTAATGGATCAAACAGGAGATACTGCGAGAGTTATCTTGGAGCATTATGAAGGATACACGGTGGATGAGATGTCGGAGATGATGAAGGAGGATAATATCTTTAAGAAAGCAAGGGAAACAAGGGGGGCGGATGAGCTTTCGATTTCCGTTTTCTGGTTCAAATCGGAAATCGAGGTCTCTGAAGGTCGTATGAAAAAACTTGATGATTTCGATATTAATTGAGATATCAATTTCATTATTGATGTGATAAAAATAGGGGTGGAATCGTCGATTCTTTTCCTACTTGTGTATAAAAATGCAGAAAGCGGAAATGGAATCCCTTAGATCTTGGTGCTCCGACACCAGAGGATCGGGCTTTCTGGCTAGAAAATACACCTTTCAGGGTTCTTAAGATTTTCCTACTTGATTCTGGGGGATTTGCCTATTACGGGGGGATCAGGATTTCCTTTTGTTAATTGCACTGATACTTGAACGATTAATTACCGAATCTTGAATTTCTACTGAAGTTGATTGGTCCAATGAACCTATACTCCCGATGTTTATCCTTGTTTTTTCTGCCTTAATTTCTTCTAGTTTTATTTCTTTTATTCTATCTCTACAACGACCTGCATCTTTCCAATATTGAATATTTTCATAAT
>JBLIRK010000013.1:0-68578 GCA_048569615.1 Thermoplasmatota archaeon
CCGGGATTGGTATGACGGGTCCCGGGGGATCAGGCTATATTACTGCGAAGGTTCGATAATCAGGGATAATGAACTTAGGAACTGCTCCATCCACATAGAGGGGGAGCTTCTGGTGGAGTACACACTACACGAGCTCTCCGGAAATTCCGTGAACGGACTCCCGGTAAAATATCTAAGAAACACAACCGGAGGGAACGTAAAGGGAGATTGGGGAGATGTGATAATTGCCAACTGCTCCAATGTGAAGATCGAGGATCTCTCGATCACGAACTCGACGCTGGGACTCCAGATGGCATTTTCGAACAACTGCTCTATCTCAAATATATCAATTGAAAGAATGGTTACAGGAATGAAGATCCTGGAAACCCAAGATGTGAGGATTAGTAATTCTCATTTGAACGACGGCGAAATGGGAATTTTCATACAGAATTCGGAAAGAAACGATATCCTGGTGACGGAAATCGAGAGATTCTATGATTCCATAGAGTTAAGGAGCGTGAAATGGTCGAACGTCCGTAACAATTCGATCGACCAATCGATGATGGGAGGCGATGGAATTACAGTGGGTCTGTATTCCGAACACAATCAAATATGTGGCAATGAAGTGATCAACTGCAATATCACGGGGATAAGAACGGATGACGCAGATAATAATTTAATATTCTATAACCGGGTCGAGGGAAACAGGTTCGGTGTCATACTGAATTCATACAGCACCTTTAACACCGTTTCCAACAATACGATCATATCGAACCGTGAACTGGGACTCTACATTGGCGGATATGATTGGTTATATCTAAACCAGTACAATACCATCGAGTTCAACAACATCTTCTCCAACGGTGGATTCGGGATAGATACCAAAGGAAGGAACAACTCCATCCATCACAACAATCTGATCGACAATAACAGGGGAAGGATCCAGGCGAGGGACAACGGGACTGCCAACAGGTGGAACACATCATCCGGTCTCGGCAACTACTGGGGAGACTACAGGTCGAGATATCCGGGAGCCGCGAATAACGGAAAGACCTGGAGCATACCCTACAAGACCAACGGAACGGCGGGGGCCTCCGACCATTATCCCCTCGTGACCATAGTGGATCTCATTCTCCCGACCTTGATCGATCTCTCCACAAACGAAAGCACCACAGGCGACGTCTTCCATTTCAGGGCCAGGGCATATGACAATATCGGCATCAAGAGGGTGAACGTCGAATACTGGTACGGCAGCGAACCTAACGGGACGACGAACCTCACGATGCATTTCGAGAATGACAATTGGACAACTTTCATAATGCATCCCCAGGCAGTACTCGATTTCAGTTACTTCATTTCCGTTCAGGACGAAGGCGGGAACTGGGTCTCCTCCGAGGTCCGGACTATGAAGATAAGGGACAACGACAGACCTGCCTGTAAAGCGGGGGGAGATATCACAACACAAGATGGGAGACTCGTGACCTTCAACGGCTCCCAGTGTACCGACAATATCGGTATAGCGAACTACACATGGACCTTCCAGGATTGGGGAATCAAACTCTACGGTGTGGCTCCCTCCTTCATCTTCGAGAATCCAGCACCTGTCATCGTGGAGCTGAATGTATCGGATGCAGCTGGTCTGTGGGATACCGATAGTCTCACGGTCAATGTCAGGGACGGCTCCCCTCCCAATGTTGTGCTGCTGACCGGGGAGCTGACCGTGGACCATAGGGAGCCGTTTACACTTGTAGTGGAGGCAAATGATTTCAACGATGTGAAGGAGATCAAGGCCTCATTCAGGGACCTTTCGGGGGAGCATCACAATAACTCCATGCTTCAAAGAGAGAACGACACATGGGAGATATCGATCCCCGCTCAAGAGATTGGAGGGATCATCAATATCACGATATGGGCGGTCGATGAGCTCGGGAACGGAAGAAGCCACGGACCCTTCCAGCTGACTGTGATCGACAATATCCTGCCCACGATCGAAATGGATTACGGTGAATATATCGAGAAAGGGAAAGCTGCAACAATAACCGCAACAGCCCAGGATATCTCGGGGATAGCTGAGGTCCTGATCGAATATACCGACACCCGGGGAGCTTCATCTCAAGATGAGATGTACTATCATCAGCAGAGAATGGTGTATATCTTCGATATCCCCGCACAGTCGCAGGCGGGGGAGCTGCATTTCCGCATAAAGGTAAGGGACGGATCGGGGAATCTGAACGAGACCGGGGAGCAGACCATCAACGTCATCTCGGAACCCGTTGAGGTCATCGTCCGACCGGGAGAGAATGTGACCGTAAAGAAAGGGGCCGTCCATCAATTCGACGGGACCGGTACAACCGGGAACGGACGGATCGTGAATATTACCTGGATCTTCCAGTACGGAGGCAAGGTTGTCACCCTTTACGGGCCTTCCCCATCCTTTGAATTCGATGCAATTGGGACATACGAGATCACAGTAACAGCTGTCGATTCCCTGGGGAGGACCGGCATAGGAAAGCTCATCGTGACGGTGACCGAAAGCGGGGAAGAAGAGATCAGATTGAAGATAGGACCAGTGAAAGACAGGGAAGGAAATGTCATCCAGGGAGCCCGGGTGAGCGTTTACATCGACGGAGAGGAGAAGACGGACCTGACCGACGGGGAAGGTTACGCATACTTCCAGGTGAGGAGGGAGAATGTCGGAAAGAATATCGAGATAAAAATATCGTTGGAAGGCTACGATGAGCTGAGATTTTCCGCGACCATCCTTGAAGATGGGACGCTCTCACATCCCGTTCCCGCCCTAGATAAGGAAAAGGAAGGGGGAGGAGGTTTTCCTATCTGGTTGATGATCATCGTTTTCCTCGCCCTGCTCTCGGCCGGCGGTGTTGCGGCATTCATAGTGATCTCCGGAAATAAGAAGAAAAGGGAGGATAAGGAAGACATAATAGATTCCGGTTCGGAGCCCATCACGGAAATAATCCTGCAAACGGAGACCGCTCCCCCCCAACCTGAGGAGGAACTTGTAGGGGAAATGTCTCCTCCGCAAACCGAGGACGGTCCGAATGCCGAATATGCTTCCGAATCCGCTATGGAAGAAACTCAGAATCTACCCTTGGAAGAAGGGGACCTCTTCATTCAAACCGGAGTTTCTTCAGAGCCGCCCGTCGAGGATGCTCCGCTTTCTTCCGTTTGATCCGATGAAACCGATTCCTCGGAGCCGCCAACATCCTGAACCTCCTGCTCCGTCTCCGCAGACATCTGGTCCTCGGGCTCCTGATAATAGGACTGCTCCGCATAACTTTCCACAGGTACCTCCTCCTCAACAGGAGCCGACTCGATCGGGATCGATTCATACTGCTCAGGAGGGAGCTCCCCTTCCTGCGGATAATACAGCTCGTCCAATCCCTGATCGTATGCTCCGTCATCGTAATATCCCTGATCGAACGGCTGGATCGGCTGTCCGTACTCATCGTAGTACTGCTCCCCTGCCGGAACGGGCTCGGGGAGAGCTTCCATCTGGGCATGTGAGAGCTGATATCCGCCCTGGACCCCCGGAAGCCCGAAGACCTCCTCCGGGGGAGGAGCGTAAGGGACCTCCTCTCTGACCATCGCCTCGGGTTCCTTCTTTGATCTTTTTCTTGCCACAACGATCAATACGATAATTATCAGGACAACTGCGACCGCCGCGATGATGAGCCACAACCAAAGCTGGCTCCCCCCCTCTTTCCTGGTCGGGTCGGTCCCCTTGTCGTACTCCTCCTTGTCGGTCAGACCGTCGCCGTCGGCATCGTTGTCCGCCGAAGGGGTCAGCGGGTCCAGTCCGTATCTGACCTCCCACTCGTCCGGCATCCCGTCGGAATCCGTATCGGTCTTCGTCATATCGGTTCCTGCAAGGAACTCCTCCAGGTTGCTCAGGCCGTCCCCGTCCGCGTCCTTCTGGGCATCCGAGGCCAGGTCCTTGTTCAGGCCGGCCTCAAGCTCGACCAGGTCCGGGATGCCGTCCCCGTCCGCATCGTTGTCCTCGGGGAGCACCCTCAGGGTGAATGTCGTGCTCCCCTCGTTGCCGGCCTGGTCCAGAACAGAGATCGTGACTGTATATACGTCCGGTTCGCTGATCCTTCCCTCCAATCTGATCAGATCGTTCTCATCCGTTACGAAAACGGGGTTAACGGGGGAGCCGGTCTGCTTCAGGGAAACGACGCCTATGTTGTCGCTCGCTTCAAGCTGAGTGGTGAGGAGCTTGTTCTGGTATGTGGTGATGTTGACCATCTGGGTGATGACCGGTTTGATGGTGTCGGAGACCGGAATTATCTCGCTTGCGGTCCTGAAGGAGTTGCCCTCCTCGTCCCATGCCTCCATGTAGTATGAGAGCGGATCGATGGAATTCCTGGGTATCGTGATCTTCGCCCTGTACCCGTCAACGCCCTCAACGAGAAGCCTCTCCTGCTCCGAGCTGTCGAGGTACCGGTAGACCACCCTTGCATGATCTATTCCTATGTTGTCCTCCAGGTCCGCAACGAAAACAAGCTCCTGGCCCGTCCCTATCTCCTGGATCGTCCTGTCCTCGATGGATGGGTCGTCGTTATCGATGATCCGAACGGTCGTCTTCGTTGTTGTGTTGATGTTACCCTGGAGGTCCCGGGCCTCGAAGGTGTAAGAAAGGATGCCTATACGGTCAAGCGGCAGCTTGATCGATGAAATATACTTGCCCTCGATCCCTTCCTCCATGTCCAGCTCCGCCTCGTCGCCTTCAATGGAATATATCAACTTCACCGAGTCCATCCCGATGTTGTCCCACACCGTAACCGAGAAATCGAACCTGTCCCCCGTTGCGGCCTCCCGATCGCTCTCGTCAAGGAGGAATATCACCGGATCGTTGTCGGTCACTCCCGCAGAAAATTCTTCCGTGGAATTCCAGTTATCCGACGTATCCGCAACTGAGAATCTGTAGTGGAGGTCCTCAAGGGATGAGTTGGGGACGGATGTCCCCGCCTTCCAGAGGTTCCCCGTCATCCTCTCCATGGACACATTCACCTTCTTCTCGTTGCCGAACCGGTAATCCAGGTAAACCTGCCGGATCCCTATGTTGTCGAAGGCTTCAACGGTGAATTCGTAATCATCCCCTGTAAAAGCGGGATTCGTGGACGGGTCCTCGAGATGTGGGTGGTCATTATCAATTATCGTTATGTTCTTCCACGGGGTTTCCAGAGGGTTGCCGAAGAGGTCCTTTACCGTGAACATGTACCTTATATCCACCAGTTTGTGAACGACGTCGATGGTGAATTTGTAGGTGTTGTTGCCCTCCATCTCTTCCTGAAAGATCTCCCCTTCCCCGAACCGGTAATCCACCACAGCTCCCTCGAGTCCAATATTGTCCTGAAAGGTCACCGAGAACTCAACGGTATCGCCTGTGGTGGTCGTATCCGGTGTTTGGTCCCCGACGAACTCTGGAGGCTCCTCGTCTGTTACGAATACCAGATTGCTGTCGTAGGACTCTCCCCTCCCGTTGACAGCCCGGACCAGGTAGCTGTAGGACGTGCCCACCTCGACCTGGTCCCTGTAAGAGGTTGCCCGAATATCGACCGGGAGCTTGTTCATCTGCTGGTTCAACGGGGCCCTGTAAACAGCGTAATGGGTGATGGGCATCCCGCCGTCATCCTTCGGAGCACTCCAGCCGAGGTCCACATATCCCCAGCTAAGCTCCGCCGTCAGACCCGTCGGCGGGTCGGGAGGATTGGTGATGTTGAAAAGGGAAAGGACGGCGTCGTAGGAGCCTCCATGAACTCTGGAGTAGGCCCTGGACGATGTGGGATAGGTGGTGCTGGCGGACTCTCCTGCCATTACGAACTCGCCGTAGGAAAGGAAATTCACCGCACTGCCCGTGTCGTAACCGGTGCCGCCTATGTAGCTGGAATAAACCATGTTCGCACCGGATGGACCAAGCTTGGAAACGTACGCGTCGTAATATCCGTTCATGGACCTGTCATAGGCCTTCGGGCTGGCATATAGGTCGTTGGAATATGTCTCTCCCGTGATCACCACAGCACCCATGTCATCGACATCGATGGAATTCCCGTAGTCGTAGCTAGATCCGCCGAAGAAAGTGGAATACACCAGGGTCGTTCCAGCATTGTTCAGTTTGAATATGAAGGCATCATACACCCCGTTGTTGGAGGACTGGTTGCATCCTGTCGTCGTGGGGAAGTCAAGGGATTGTGTCGTGCCCGTGACGTAGGCATTGCCGAAGCGGTCAACGGTAATGTCGCTCCCCCACTGGGTTATGCTTCCACCGACGTACGTTGAATAGACCAGGCCCGTTCCGGCGGGCCCCATCTTCGTCACGAAGGAATCCTGGTTTCCCCAAAGTGTCGTGCTGAAGCTTCCGCTCGTTACTCTGTAATCGGTGGAATTGGTGTACCCCGTCAGATATGCGTTCCCCGAACCGTCCACCATCAGGGAGTTGGCCTCCTCCCAGTGTGTTCCTCCTATGAAAGTGGAATACGAGAATGCCGTTCCGGTGGGATTCAGCTTCGCCAGAAAAACGTCCCTCTCACCCTTGATATCCGTTTGAAAAGCACCGGGGGTCGTATAGAGATCGTCGGACCTTGAATATCCGGTAAAATATGCGTAGCCGCCTGAATCAACCTCCAGGTCCATGCTCATCTCCTCGTTGCTGCCGCCGTAGTATGTGGAATAAAGAAGTGAGCTTCCGAGGGGATCGAGCTTGAGCGCGAATGCGTCCACATATCCGCCCAGGGTCGTATCGTTGCATCCGTTCTTGACAGGAAAACCAGTGGAATAGGTGTAACCGGAAACATATACGTTCCCGCTTCCGTCCACATCTATTCCCTCCCCGTAATCGCTGGCAGACCCGCCGATATAGGTCGAGAAGTACATGGTGGAGAGGTTCCTGTTCAATTTGGTAACGTAAACATCGTAATTGCCGTTGGAGGAGCCGTCGTAGCAACCCGGAGATGTGGGAAGGTTCGAAGAGAGCGTGCTCCCGACGATATAAACATACTCGGAGCCGTCGATCTCCATATCCCCGACGGACTCGGTGCTCTGGCCTCCGAAAAAGGTAGAATGGATGAGGGGGTCGATCACTATGCTCCTGGACCTGTCGTAATAATCAATGTCATAGTAGAAGGAATTGCCCTCTCCAACCTTGAAACGGGCCCCTATCTCACTTCCGTCATCCTCGTAGAAGACCATCAATCCGGAATCGGCCATTATCCTGCCGGAGGAGGTGCTGATGAGGAGCTCATCCCCGTTGGCAAGGAGCTTCGAGGAGCCCCGGACCTCGATTTGGATGTCCCGGAGGTCCGCCCCGGGGTCCAGATGGAACTCGTACTTCAATCCCTCATCCGATGAGAGCAGTCTCAGGTCTATCATATCCCAGACATCCTCGACGACCAGCTCGCCGTAATGCGAAGCGCCCGAGACCCAATCGGAGGGATCATTTCCATAGAAATAGTTGTACTGCCCAGGAAGCTTCGAGGTGGGAGCGATCGATCTCGAGCTTCTGCCGACGAGGCTGTACTTGATCACCTCTCCCTTTCCCTCAACTTCCTGCATATCGAAGAGGATACCGTCAAGCATTACTCCGACGCGGCCGAAGGATGTGGTCGCGACGTAATCAGGCCCTTCGGGCCACTGCCCCAGGTTCTCGATGAATCCTCCAGAGGGGCTTTCAAGCGGGAGGCTGCCAGTAATCTGCATGTCCGGAGCCGCATACTGGACGCCTTGGGAGGAAGGGATCGCGAACATGAAAGTGGACAACAGAAGAAGGACCGCCATTATGATGACCTTAAGCGAACATCTCTCTTCGGGCATGATGTGCTCCCCGGGAAAACATCCATTACTGGTTATAATAATCATTCGATAAATTACAGATGAGCGGAAATGTTGAAAAAATCGCCTTGCCTGTTAAAGAGGGCTGCATGGGCTATCCAAACCGGTCTTCCAACCATTCCTTGATCTCGTCCCTGATCCTCCTGAAGGCTTCCATCTGTTCGACACCCTGGCTCACCAGGTCCGGCGGGTCCGTGAAACCCTTATGCGTCTGGAATTTCGCACCGGGAAAGAAGGGGCATGCCTCCTTGGCGTTGTCGCAGACTGTTACGACCTCGTCGAACGTCTGTCCCCGGTATTCGCTCAGGTCCTTTGACCTGAGCTCCCCAGTATCTACCCCCATTTCCCTTAAAACATCAATGGCGAACGGATTGACCCTGGTGGCCTCGGTCCCTGCGCTGTGGACCTCGTAGCGGTCGCCGTGAAGATGTCTGAGCAATGCTTCCGCCATCTGCGACCTGCAGGAATTGTGGGTGCAGAGAAAGAGAACCTTCTTCATATAGATATCACATCCAGGTACCAGGGGCTCACCAGCGGACATCACCGCTCTCTTCCCCGTTGGCGTATCTAATGCTGAGCGTCTCGTAATCAACTCTGAGCCCGTACTCGTTGCCGTCATCCGGAACGTCCCTGAGACCGAGGATGCTGATCATCCTCTCCTGGGCTCCCGCCCTTACCATGGTTATCATGACGGTCATGTTCCCGAGGTCCCGGGTCTCATCGTCTGTTATCCATACGATATCCACTTCCCCTCTTCTTTGGTCGGTCTGGCTGTTCTGCCCCTGGGAGCTCTTCAGTTCGTTTCCCTCTCCGTCCATCAGCGTTATCCTGAATGTATCCGGTTGATTGGTGTACAGGAAGCCGATATCAGCCTCGTCGTTCCAGAAGAGGGAAACGTTGACCTTCGTTATGGTGGTGTCGTTGCCCGGGATCAGGACCTCCTCGGTCACTCCCTGGTTCAAGTAACCATCTGCGAGGACCACATTCCATTCCCTGACCTCAAAGGGCTCCCCAAGTTTGTCCATGGATCCGTCCTTGAACAGGTTGGAATCCTTGGTCCCCACCACCCACGCCGCCGGGAACATGAGAAGGCAGAAGATGAAGGTGACTCCGATGACAGTCATCCACGGTCTATCCGGCCAGTGCCCCTGGTCCCTGTCCTTGAACCATTGGAATAACGGATTGTCCTTCCTCCTTGGCTCGAACGGGGAGCCCGTGTGGTAGATCCCTTTTCTCCAGAACCTCTTGTAGATGAAGTAGAAGATAGGCAGCATTATGGTCAGGGTTATCAGGGTGTTGAAGAAATCGATCCGGAGGAAGATCACATCGGAATTCGCCAGGAAACCCGCCGACCAATCCCCTTTCCAGGAGAACAGTGACAGGTACCAGTCCCATAAACCGTGGATCAATATCGGGAGCAGTATGTTCCTCGACCATTGATAGATCAAAGAGAAGAACATGCCCATGACGAAGAGTACCATCATGTACCAGAAGATCGCCTCCGCCGACATGTGATGCATGAATATCGAGATGGGGAGATGCCCCGCAGCGAACAGGACGGCGGAGAAACCCATGGCGAACCAGATGGGATGGGCCCTTGCCGTCTGGTCCTGGAGGAAGCCCCTCGAGAAGAGCTCCTCCGCGGGCCCGGTGCCGATCATGTATGAGAACATCATCGCGATGATCAGTCCCCATCCGACGCCCTCGACGTCCCAACCGGCTACTATCCTGAAGTCCGAACCATATCCCATAACCGTCATGAGGATGGTCATGGAGGTCGTTGCAACCACGAAGAACAGGACGGCTCCTAAAAGGCCCCAGGCAAGCGATGATGCCAGGTTCTTCCTGGTGAACCTGAAAGGAGAGACCTTCTCCTTGAAGAGGAACCACCATAGAACAGCAAGGGGCCCCAATTGGAGAATGGGTTTTGCAACCATCCCCACCCAGTAGGTGAGCTGCTCCCCGATCTCGGGATCGGTGAATGGAGCGACGGTCCCTGTGATGTAGCGGTAGATGCCCCAAATAATTATCTTTACTGTGAAAACGATCAGTATGAGCCCGAGGAAGCTCCACTTGTTCCTGATGGGATTATTCCCTACCGGGGGGACGCCGTTCCATTTGGGGTCGGCCATCATCTGCTCCTGTGTTCCGACCTCCGTCGTTTCGCCCTCGGGGGACATGATGACAGAATGGGGCGGAGGTAAATATCATTTTTCTGAACATGGCTCCCTGCAAGATCCCGGGATCGCATTGTGAATTTAACATTCAAGGTATCAAAATGAATTTCAATAATCAAAATAAACACCTTAAATACATTAAAATAGGCACATCCAGATAAAATCTCTCAAAATCAATATAAATGTTGAAGTGTATGTAATACCGGATTATGGCCCAATTGGAATGAACATCATCATTTCAATTTGGATCGCTTCAATTGAACGCGAAAAGTGGGGGTTTGCATATGCGTGATATTGTCGTAGCACTGCTCATGGTACTTGTTTTGATAGCCGCACCGATTGTTCTCTCGAATACGAATGGGATCGGGCATGGCTGGATCGAAAATATTCAAATTGAAAACGCTCAGATGGAAAACGGAATAAGGAAGGTCGACGGCAGGGATGGCTTCTTTGTGGAAAACAAGGGGCAGTGGGATGAGGAAATTCGTTACACTGCGGATGCACCATTCGGGAGGATCGGGATCGGGAGCGATTGCGTATATTACGATGTCGTAGAGGTCCTTGAGCCTGAAGTCACGGCTCCAGCATTGGAGAAGATGTCCTGCAAAGAATTGCCCGGAGATGACATGCCCTACAACATCGAAGTGAAGGAGCAGGTTGTAAAGTACCAGTTCATAGGCTCAAATGATGTTATTCCCGTTGGAATGGGTCAGCTCAGCCATTACTCCAACTACTTCATAGGCAATGACCAGAGCAAATGGGCATCAAATGTTAAGCACTACGAAGAAGTTGTCTACAGGGACATATGGGACGATATCGACCTGAGATATTACTTCTCGGAAAAGGGTCCGAAATACGACCTTATCCTCCATCCCGGAAGCTCCATCGAGGATATCAGGATCAAGGTCGAAGGCGAATGCGATATCATGATCAAAGAAAGGTCTCTGCAGACATTCTCCGGTAAGGATCTGTTGATATCGGATTCAGACCTGGTCTCGTATTACATGGACGATCCATCAGAGGAGGTCAATTCGAATTTCATTATTGGAAAGGAAAATGAATTTAACTTCGACGTTGACGATTATGACAAGAACCGCATTCTTGTGATAGATCCGGTGCTGGAAGATCCATTCAGATGCACCTATGTCGGCGGAAGTGGGGATGACGCTTATTTAAACGGCATGAGTATGACTGGACTCGATGGAAATATCATACTATATATTGACACAGATTCAACGGATTTCCCCACGCAACCTGGAAGTATCCAGCAGGACCATAACGGAGGGCGGGACATCCTTTTGGCAACATTCGATCCAACCCTCTCCAGCCTTATTTGCTCCACCTACCTTGGTGGCTCGGGGAATGAACTAGTGGAATCCATGTGTCTAGATTCCGATGGGAATGTGATAGTGGGAGGATATACTTATTCCGGAGATTTCCCGATAGTGAACGGATTTCAAAGCACCTTGTTGGGTAACTATGATGCTTATGTCGCTATACTGAATCCCCAATTGACCTCATTGGAAGCCAGCACCTTTGTCGGAGGTACAACTTTGGACACGATAAACGGTATGGCGATAAATGATGAGGATACGTTGTATGTAACGGGTCAGACGAACTCCGATGATTTTCCCGTGAATTCAACATCGAATCAGGGTGGGATCGATGCCTTCATCATGTCACTACCACTGACCCTGGAGCATTATAAATTATCAAGATACATCGGCGGAAGCTCCAGTGATGTCGGGTATAAATTGGATTTCTTCGAAAATGGCGATATAATCCTTGGGGGTCGTACGAATTCCGCAAATTTTCCAATAGTGGGAAATGCATACGACAATACACATAATGGCGGATATGACCTGTTTCTAATGAGTATGTATCCGTCAAATTTTACCATAAAAGTATCCACTTATTTTGGAGGTACAAGCGTTGAAAACTGCTTCAGCATTGAGGTCGATCCCTTCGGATTCCCGGTCATTCTCGGTTCAACGACATCAAGTGATTTCCCCACAACACAGGATGCATTGAATATAACACACATCGGCAATGCTGATCTATGTCTAGCAAAATTGGCATCGAATCTGACGATCTTGGAATACAGCACGTATCTGGGAGGCAGCGGCCAGGAGGCATATGGCTACATGACCCTCGATCTTCTTGGCAATCCATGCATTTCCGCCAGAACAGCTTCAACGGATGTTCCGGTAACACCGAACGCCATAAATGATACTGCCCTGGGCGGAAATGACCTTATCATGATGCAGGTTGATATAAAGTGCAGCATTCTGCTCTATTCATCATATTTCGGAACAGCGGGTGATGACTGGAACTGGAATATTTACTGCGACATCTCAGGATATGCATACATCACTGGAGTTACCAACTCTCAAGACCTCCCGGTATCCTATGATGCATGGCAAACGACCAACAGGGGAATATATGATTGTTTCATCCTCAAGATACCTGTAAGCGATGCCAGGGAGCCTTTGAGCATATTTTCCTTGGACCTCTATCGTGATGAGGAGTTGACAGAACCTCTCATTGGATCTGTTGATCTCGGCGAAAGGATCTTCATCAAGGTGACGGGGGAGGACGTCGATGAGAACATGACTAATATTGCCACATTGAACATGTCCTTTGAAAAATTCGGGTTCAATATCTCCAGATATCCTTTATGGGAGACCGGAAAGAACACCGGTGAATATGTCGGTTCATATAAGGTTCCCATCCATGCCCTATATTTGGATACCGTGACGATCTATACCCACGCCGATCATTCATTTTCCAAGAATATCTTCTTGGATTATCCTTTCAGACCATCCTCCGTGGACTCGATATCGACATACTTCGATGAAGCCCTCTCGATTCAAAGGGAAAAATTCGATTTCGGTGATGCTGCTTTTATCAAATTGACGGGGACGGATTCCAATCCCGTCAGGAAGGACAAGGCTTTCTTAGAGATCACCTCCGATAAGAACACTTCCTTGAAGAGATTCATGATTCTGCATGAAAATGATTTCAATTCCGGTGAATACACCGGGAATATTACCATGTCAACCTCCCTGGAATACTTCGAGAACATCACGATCACATCTTTAGAGGACCCCGCAAAGACATCCGTCTTCATGGTCCACGATCCCCAGCAGATCAGGCCGATCCATGATGTTGTTAACGCAAAGGAGGATGAGGAATACAGGGTGAAATACTGGAATTTCGGATACAATACAGCGGAGTGGTCGACCAATGTCGATCACATACCGTGGCTTAGCTGGGACGAGGAGAGCCAGGAGCTCCATGGAACTCCGGATAACAATCATGTGGGTCCTTGGGATGTTTACATCGAGATCTCCGATGGTCTTGGGAACATGGATTCCCATGATTTTCAGATTATCGTGGAGAACACACCTCCCGAGATAATAGGCGAGCACGTCCTCACGGCAAAGGAAAACGAAGAATATTCCAATGATTACGATTCCACCGACGATGGAGAGGGCGATATAACATGGACGATGATCGGAGCAAACGAGTTCCTTGAGATCGACCCTGACACGGGGACCGTCACCGGCAGACCTTTGAGCGATCATGCTGGCATATACAATATCAGCATAGTCGTGAACGACGGGCATGATGGTATCGATATATCCGAGTTCACTCTCACTGTGGAGAACGTGAACATCGCTCCGGTGATATTGAACGCAGATATCAAGACATGGAAACAGGGGGAGCAATACTACAGGGACTATGAGGCCTACGACGAGGACAAGGATACGGACTTCACCTGGACCCTTGATACCAACGCTACATTTCTCACCATTGATGATGCCGAGGGAATAATCCAGGGAACCCCTGGACCCTTCGATGTCGGCATTTTCTACGTGAACGTATCCGTTTATGATTCCGAGGATGCCTTCGATTTTCACCACTTCGATCTGACCATAGAAAATGTGAATGATAAGCCAGTTTGGGTGGATGTTCCCGAGGATGTGGGGGTGGTCCATGGAGAAGCGTACACATTCGATGTGAATGCAACCGATCATGATGCCGGGAGCGTCATCGAATACTCGATATGGTCCGATCCCGAATCCGGTATTGACATCCATCCCACTTCAGGTGTGATCGACTGGATCGCCGACATCTCGATCTTCGATATGGAGCCCTACAGGCTCGAGGTCGCCGTTAAAGCTTCTGACGGAGAGCTATATTCAACGTACACTTTTAAAATCACGGTCATCCCGACCCTGCCCCCGGTAGTTACATTGCTGAAACCCGAGAATGGTATCAAAACTCCATCCACCGGCACTGAGCTATCATGGGAAGGAACGGATCCTGAGGGGGACGAGCTAACCTATGATATTTACCTATACAAGACAGAAGCATTCGTTATGGGGATGAGGGAAGAAGCCCTGCATCTTGATAAGTTTACTGAGACAACGCTCCTTGTAACAGGACTGGAATGCGGGAGCACATACTACTGGGCTGCAAGGCCGCATGACGGCTGCTCATATGGCAACTGCGACTCCGGTGTCAGAAGCTTCACCGTGAACAACTGCCCGACCATCAAAGCGATCTATGCACAGGAGATCCATGCGGGGAAGGAGTGGAGGTTGAAGGTATCCTGTTCCGACCTGGACCTGGACGACCTTGACAAACTTGTTTATTCACTTGACGATCCTCCAGAGGGAATGCAGATCGACTCAGCAACCGGACAGATCATATGGAAACCAACATCGTCCCAGAAAGGAGAGCATTCCGTAACGGTCGAGGTCACTGACGGCGTTGAGATAGCGACCAGGAGCTTCAGCATCGATGTCCTGGAAGCCGAAGAAGAAGGATTATCCATGTACCTTATCATCGGCGGAGGCGGCTTGCTGCTTCTAATAATCATCATCCTGCTGCTTCTCCTGCTTCTAAAGAAGAAGAACGGAGAGGTAGAGGAAAAGAAGGAAGAAGAGGTTGACGAGGAAGCCGAGAAGATCAGGAAGCAGATCGAAGAGCACCATAAGGAGCTTGAGTGGGAGCACGAGCACTACACACACCACGAGGAAAGCGTTTCTACGATCTCAACTACCGCAGCCGAAGCGCACTTGCACGACCATGACGAGCACGAGCAATTGGATTACGAGATGCTTTACGGTAACGGAGAAGGTCAGGAAGTCCCAGAAGGAGATGATGGACCTGAAGCCCCGGATAAGGAAGACCATTTCCTGGACGATATGATAGGGCACATGCCTAAGACATCATCGGACATAGAGACCTACGGCCAGGACCTTAGATCGGTCGAGAAGGAAATGAAACCTGTTGAGGACCCCTACGATCACTACGGGGAGGATGAGGAGGACATCGAGAAGAAGGTTTAATTATAAAGGCCGCCATCAGTAGCACGAAAATTCAATTCGTAACACGGTGAGCATATGGCCGACACGCTGCTAATCTTGTCACTGACAGCGGCTTCCCTCGGATTCATACATACGCTCTTCGGACCGGACCATTATCTTCCGTTCATCATGATGTCAAGGGCCGGTGAGTGGTCCATGAGGAAGACCTCTATTGTTACCATTCTCTGTGGCCTCGGCCATGTGATGAGCTCCATCTTGATCGGCCTTGCCGGGATCGCCCTTGGAATAGCTGTTTCGAGGTTGGAGATCGTCGAGGGCTTCAGGGGAAACCTCGCCGCATGGGCCCTCATCGCCTTCGGTCTGGTCTACATGGTGTGGGGTATCAGGAGAGCGATGAAGCACAGAGGCCACCACCACTCCCACCTCCCGAAGGATAAGAAAAAACAGATGACAGTCTGGGTTCTGTTCACAATCTTCGTCCTGGGCCCCTGCGAGCCACTCATCCCGCTCCTGATGTATCCTGCTTACGAGAGATCGCTCATCGGAGTGATTTTCGTTGCGACCATATTCTCGATCGCAACCATCGGAACCATGCTCTTCATGGTGATCTACATCTCGCTGGGCCTCAAGAGGCTGAGGTTCGAGAAGCTCGAGCATTGGACACACGCCATAGCTGGAGCCGTGATACTGCTCTCCGGTCTCGGTATCCAGTTCCTCGGCTTGTGAGCATGTTAAGCTTCACAACACTCAATCCAGCAAAATTCTTAATTATAAGGCTATTGATAATCGCATTGTCCAGAAAAAGAATTGAGCCATGAGCTTAATCCAGATTGGACCTGTATCCAAGGGGGATGAAGATGCAGAAGACCGCTGCCATCATGATATCCATGCTTTTCATAGCAACGGCCGTGATCGTGTTAAACGACCAGATCGAGCTTTCAGCAGGAGATGATGCTCCGACCCGAAATAGTGATGATTGGACCATGGACATGAAAATATCCGATATATGCGATTCAAGCTTCATTGGCGAAGCCTCCAGCGATGGATGTGGGATACATTTGTCAGGAGCAGGGGACGTCAATGGAGATGGGTATGATGACATTTTGATAGCCTCCAGTACAAATGACGAGGGTGCTTCTAATGCAGGACAAGTTTACCTGATATTTGGCAATTCGAGCCTGGGGATCGATACAAGTCTATCGGATGCGGATGCTTCTTTTATCGGAGAGAATGCGGATGATGAAGCGGGTTTAGTATCAGCCGCCGGAGATGTGAACGGAGATGGATACGATGATTTCCTGATCGGCGTCCCATCGAATGACGAAGGCGGAACGGATGCAGGTCAAACCTATTTGATATTGGGCAAGGAATCTGGATGGTCGATGGACACGGACCTGTCCAATGCAGACGCATCATTCAGAGGGCAGTCTCCCGATGATCGCTCCGGATGTTCGATCGATGGAGCGGGAGATGTGAACGGAGATGGATACGATGACATACTGATCGGAGCCAATCAGAATGATCTGGGAGGAAGTAATGCGGGAAAATCCTACCTCATTTTCGGCAGGGAATCCGGATGGTCCATGGACACACCATTAATGGGTGCGGATGCATCTTTCATCGGTGAAGCAGCCGATGATGATTCCGGGTATTCGGTCTCTGGTGCGGGGGATGTGAACCGAGATGGATACGATGACATACTGATCGGAGCCCGCAATAACGATGAAGGTGGAAGCAATACGGGACAGACATATCTGATATTCGGCAGATCCGGGGGATTGGGTATCGATATGATCTTGACCGATGCCGACGCTTCATTTCATGGCGAAGGAGAGGCCTATCGAAGCGGAGCGAGCGTATCAAGTGCTGGAGACGTTAATGGAGACGGGTACGATGACATACTGATCGGGGCAAATCAATTTTCCGGACTAACAGGAAAGACATACCTCATCTTTGGCAGGGCATCCGGATTGACAATGGATGCAAGCCTTTCGGATGCAAATGCATCCTTCATTGGAGAGAATATCAATGATAATTCAGGCATGTGGATAGACGGCGCGGGGGATGTGAACGGAGATGGATACGATGATCTTTTAATAGGAGCTCCTAGCAATTCTGGAGGCGGGACATATAAAGGTCAAGCATATTTCTATTTCGGTGATCAGACGGGATGGACAATGAATATGGAACTATCGGATGCGGATGCATCCTTCATCGGAGAATTTAATGAAGACCACTTAGGGCAGGATGTTTCCAGTGCTGGAGATTTCGATGGAGATGGTTCCAATGACATCCTCTTGGGTGCGCGATGGAACGATGAAGGCGGAGATAAGGCGGGTCAGGCTTACCTATTGATGGGGACCGGAGGAATCGAACCCACGGAGGTTTATTCCTTCCAAACTTACTTGGAACCTTACGTTAACCCGTCAAGGTTATTCGATCTGGGAGAAACGGTTTACCTCAAATTAACAGGAAAGGACGGCGATCCGGATCATAGGGATTCCGCAAGGATCGATATCTTACTAACTGGATTCCCCTCGAAGATCGGAAGTATCAATCTTCGGGAGACAGGTAATTCCACGGGTGAATATATCGGAGTGTACAGACTTCCTCTAACCTTGGCCTATTTCGATGCTCTTATATTCGAACCAAGGGCGGATCCTTCCAAGGCAATCAATATCGTTGTTGACTATCCCTTCAGACCAACCTCTGTTTCCCAGGTGAGCATATTCTCCGACCAGGCTTATTCAACCCCCGCTTCTATGATAGACTTTAACGAGAAGGCATACATCAAGGTTTACGGAACGGATACCAATGCAATTACACAAGACAAGGCCTTCGTCAATCTGACATCGGACAAGAACGCCTCGTTCAAGGAGATGCTGATACTCGATGAAACCGGGATCAATACTGGCGAATATGTCGGCTCCTTCCCGGTTCCGGAATGGATGCAGTATTTCGAGAATATAACGGTCAGATCGGTCCGGGACAGTTTCAGGTACAAGAAGTTCATGGTCCATACTCCCGTCCAGATACGGCCTCTTCAGGACGTTATAACTGCCATGGAGGATGAAGAGTACAGGGTCCAGTACTCGAACTTTGGTTACAATCCGGTCACATGGACCTTCCAATCCAACGCAGAGTGGTTGACCTGGGACAAGGGCAAGCGCCAGATCTACAGCCTCCCGGGCACCCCGAACAACAACCACATAGGTCTATGGAGTGTCTGGCTGAATGCCGAGGACAGCGACGGCAATAGGGATTCCCACGTCTTTACGATAGAAGTGATCAATACACCGCCAGAAATCATTGGAACCGATATAACAGAGATACACGAGGAAGAATTTTACTACAAGGATTACGACAGTTCGGATGACGGACAGGGGGAGATCACATGGACCTTGATCACAAGTACGGATTGGTTGGAGATCGACAAGGAAAGCGGAGAGCTCTCTGGCACCCCCTATGAAAGCGATCGAGGAACATGGAACGTATCCGTCGTCGTCAACGACGGGAACGGCGGTTCCAATTCAACGGATTTCCAGCTGACCGTATTGAACATCAACAAACCTCCGAGCATAACCACTGACGATATCACAACGGCAAAGCAGAACGAGCGGTACTACAGGAACTATGAAGTGTACGACCAGGACCAGGACGATGTTCACACTTGGGAGCTCTACACCGATGCTCTGTTCCTTAGCATTGACAATGACACGGGAGAGCTTGAGGGAACTCCCGGACCCTATGAGGTGGGTGCTTACTATGTCAACGTGACGGTGAGGGATTCCGGAGGACTGACCGATTCCCACGTGTTCGAGCTCATGGTCCAGGATGTCAACGACGCTCCCATCTGGGAGGATGTACCTGATGATGAAGTGTTCATCACCCACGGAGAGGTCTTCTATTTCGATTTCAACGCCACCGATCCTGACCCGGACGGGGTTGTCGAGTATTCGGTCAGGACGGACCCCGAATCCGACATGGATATCGATCCCGATACCGGTGTTATAGAGTGGACGGCTTCTATTCGGTGGTTCCAGAAAGCTCCCTACAGGATGAAGGTGACCGCGAAAGCCTCGGACGGGATTTTGTTCAGGAACCACGAGTTCTTCCTTATCATCGAACCAACACAGTCGCCCACAGTTGGACTCATAAGTCCCAAGGATGAGGAGAAGACTGTGTCAGATGACATTTGGCTTATGTGGGAAGGGGCGGACCCGGAAGGAGAAACGCTCACATACGACATCTACCTCCACAAGACGGAAGCTTATGTAGAAGGCCTTCGCTCCGAGGCTTCATACAAGAAGAACCATGAATATTCGGACCTTGTGCTCTCGGACCTGGAGCAGGGAGCCACCTATTACTGGATAGTGATTCCATTTGACGGAGGCACATACGGAAGATGTGCCGGGGGATCCAGAAGCTTCCGGGTCAATTTCGCTCCGATAATCCGATCGATCTCGCCGCAGGAAGTGAAGGCGGGAGAGGAGCTGAAGGTCAAGATATCCTGCTCCGATCAGGACCCCGAGGACGCCGGGATTCTGGAGTTCACCATCCTTACTCCGATAGAAGGTATGACCATCTCAGATACGGGAACATTCAGATGGAAGCCCGAGGACGGCGATGTGGGAGACCACATGGTCACAGTTCAGGTGAGCGACGGGATCGAGAACGTCACCGCTTCCTTGCAGATCACCGTTCTGGAAGGAGAGGGAGGTGGTTTCCTTCTCTACATCGGGATCGGTGCTGGAGCGGCTGTCCTTATCGGAATAATAATACTCCTGGTCTTCCTCCTGCTGCGAAAGAACAAGAAGGAGGAGAAGGAAGAAGAAGTGGACGAGGAGTCGGAGGCGATCCGGAGGGAGATGGAGGAGCATCTGAAGGAGAGGGAATGGGAGGATGATCATATGGGACCGAAGCCGAAGGAGGAGCAGCCACCGATATCGGATGTACCTCTAACAGCAGCCGAAGCACACGCCCATGACCGCGACAAGAAAAAGAAATTGACCTACGAGGACCTCTACGGCTCTCCCGCTCCATCGATGGATGAGGATGTCTCTGCAGGAGAACTGAAAGAACATCTTCAGGAAGCTGTCTCAGAATTACAGCAGATGGAAGCTCCGACAGAAGAAGATATTGTCCCTCAGAAAGATCCAGATGTAAATGAAGATCGGGAACCTGATATGGATCCAAAGTGAATATCTGATATGGGGTGGATGTGATACTTCAATCCAATAGAGTATAAATAACTCTGAGGTCATTAGATATTATAAGGTATGGCAATGCTCACCAAATTCGAGATATACAACGATGGTGAATACTGGTGCGCCAGAGGTATTCGGGACGATATCTTCACTCAAGGGAAGACAATGGATGAGCTCATCCAGAATCTCCAGGAAGCAGTTGAACTGCACTTTGAGGATGAGATAGAAAGAGGAGAGGAGATCCGTATAATATCGATATCCGAATTTGAGGTGGGTTCAGTTGCAAAAGCTGCCAGTGGTTAGTGGAAAGCAGCTTATCAAGCTTCTATCAAACCTAGGGTATTCTGCAGCTAGGCAGAAGGGAAGTCATGTAAGATTGGTCAAATCAACCCCTGTGGGGGATCATAAGATTACAATTCCCCTGCATGACGAGATGGCGAAAGGCACATTGAATGACATCCTTTCGAAGGTCTCTCTTTGGAATAGCATACCTAAGGATGAGTTGATCGAAATGTTGAAAAAAATTTCAAAATAGTAGATATTTTTTAATTATGGTCCTTTAGTTGGTCTGGTTCTGAGCAGCACCGGCTATGAAGGCCTCCACGGCTGCCATCGCGGCAGCTCTCTTGGCTCCCCCCTGCTGGGACTTCTTCTCCTTGTAGTACTCCACCACGATGTCCATGATGTTGTACTTGGGGATGAAGGAGGTGGAGTAGTTGCCCGATACGAAAGCGGGGTGCTCCAGGACAACCTCGTGGAATGGGATGTTAGTCCTGACACCGCCTATCTGCATCTCCCAGAGAGCTCTCTTGGACCTCGCTATGCACTTGGTTCTGTCCTCTCCCCAGACGATCAGCTTTGCTACCATGGAATCGTAGAACGGAGGAATTGTGAAGCCGGGATAGACGCCTGAATCTATCCTGATCCCCGGACCCGAGGCTTCCGCATATCTGACTATCTTCCCGGGAGCCGGCTGGAACTGGTTCATGGGGTCCTCGGCGTTCAGCCTGAACTCTATTGCATGACCGGTCTGGGTGATATCCTCCTGGGCGTAGCTGATGTCCAGTCCGGATGCCACATACAGCATCTCCCTGGCAAGATCCGTCCTCGTCACCTCTTCGGTAATGGGATGCTCCACCTGCAGCCTGGTGTTCATCTCCAGGAAGTAGTACTCCCCGTCCTTGAACATGAACTCGCAGGTACCGGCATTCCAGTATCCGGCCGTCTTTGCGGCCAGAACGGCCTGGGCCCCGATCTCCTCGCGGAGGTCCTGATCCAGAGCTGTCGAAGGCGTCTCCTCGATGAGCTTCTGATGCCTTCTCTGAACGGAGCACTCCCTCTCGTAGAGATGGATCATGTGGCCGTTCTTGTCACCGAGAACCTGGTACTCGATATGCCTCGGATCGTCGATGAACTTCTCGATGAAGACGGAATCATCACCGAAGGAGTTCGCAGCCAGGACCCTTATGGATTCCAGCGCTTTCTCCATCTCCTTCTCGTTGGAGACCATCTTAATTCCGATGCCGCCGCCTCCGGCGGAAGCCTTCAGCATGATGGGGTATCCGACCTCGCTTGCTATGTCCTTGGCCTTCTCGTGGTCCGCAATGGCCTCCACGACACCGGGCACCACACGGACGCCCGCCTCGATCATCGACTTCTTGGCATCGATCTTGGAGCCCATGAGCCTCATGGCGGACTCCGGGGGACCTATGAACTCGATGCCGTTGTCGTGGCACTTCTTGCAGAAGTCGGAGTTCTCTGCCAGAAAACCGTAACCGGGATGGATTCCCTCGACGTTCGCCTTCAATGCGACATCTATCAATTTATCCTGGACGAGGTAGCTCATCCTGGCAGGTCCGGGTCCGATGTGGTACGCCTCGTCGGCGTATTTCACGAAGAGCGCGTTCTTGTCCGCATCGGAATAGACCGCAACGGTATCGATCCCGAGCTCCTTGCAGGCCCGCATTATTCGAATTGCGATCTCGCCCCGATTGGCTATCATCACTTTGTTTATCAAACCCTCGGCGGCCATCCTCATCACCTCAGAGGATCTGCATCATGAGGGTTCCCGTTTCCACCGGGCCGCCCTCGTGAACGAAGATCTTCTTTATCTCCCCGGCGCGGTCGGACTTGACCTCGGTCTCCATCTTCATGGCCTCGACGGTGGCAATGACCTGCCCCTCGGCGACCTTGTCGCCCTCCTTGACCTTGATGGAGAGCACGGTCCCCTGCATGGGGCTCTTGAAACCGCCTTCCACATCGGTGGGAGGGGGGGCAGCTCCGCCGCCGCCCTCGCCGGCAACGATGAACCCGCCCTTGGGATTCACCTTCACCTCGAACATCTCACCGTCGACCTCGACGTCGAACTCCGTGGGAATGGCTGCGGGACCGCTCGCCTTGGGCTCTTCCTTATACAGAAAGATGTCCTTGAGCTCCGGGAAGAATGATTTGACCATTGCCTTTGTTGCGGGGTGGTCGATGGGAAGGGGGAGGTCCTCTGATGTGAACTCGGCCTTGGCCTCTCCCTTTAGGAACTTCAGACCGACCTGCGGATAGATCGCATAGATAAGGACGTCCTCGGGCTCCTTGTAAACACCCATCTCCTTCAGCTCCTTCTCCCTCTTGTCCCATTCGGGCTCGAGAAGGTCCGCAGGCCTGCAGGTGATGACCTGCTCCTTCCAGTTCTCTCCGAGAACCAGTGGGTAGATCTCTTCCTTGATGGGAGCGGGGGATTTTCCGTACATCCCCTTGACGTAGTCAACGGTCTCCTTTGGGATGTTCTTGTATCTGCCGAAGAGGACGTTCATGACGGCCTGGACTCCCACGACCTGTGAAGTAGGTGTGACCAGTGGCGGATATCCCAGCTCCTCCCTTACCCTGGGGATCTCGTGGAGCACATCATCCAATCTATCTATGGCCCCCTGCATCTCGAGCTGTGAGACCAGGTTGGATATCATTCCGCCGGGGATCTGGTGCATGACAATGGACGGGTCCGGCCTCAGCGCCTCCATCCTGATGAGGTGCCTGTACTTCTTGACGACCTTCCTGAAATGGTCCCTGATCTCCATAAGCAGGTCCATGTCCAGTCCGGTGTCCCATTCGGTATCCTTGAATGCATACACCACGGACTCCGTCGCCGGATGTCCCGTTCCTTCCGCAACGGGGGACATGTCCGTATCAACAACGTCCACTCCGGCTTCGGCAGCCCTCTGATATGCGAGCCCGGTCATACCGGATGTGGAATGGGAGTGGAGGTCAACGGGACATATCCCGCCCTGGTCCTTGTATCCCTTGATTATGTCGTAGGCCCTCTTGGGGGAGATCATGCCGGCCATGTCCTTGATGCATATAGAGTCGGCTCCCCTCTCCTCGAGGTCGTGCATGAACTTGATGTAGTAATCGGTCGTGTGGACCGGGGAGATCGTGTAGGAAACACAGGCCTGAAGGTGGGCGCCCTCGGCCTTCACGGCCTTCATGGGAACGTCCATGTTCCGCAGATCGTTCAGGGCGTCGAAGACCCTGAATACGTCGATGCCGTTCTTGTGGGCATAGTGGACGAACTTCTGGACGATGTCATCGGGGAAGTTCCTATAGGCCACGATGTTCTGGGCCCTGAGGAGCATCATCAATTTGGTATTTGGCATGAGCTTCCTTATCAGCCTCAGCCTGTCCCAGGGGTTCTGGTTCAGGAACCTGAGGGGAACATCGAAGGTTGCTCCTCCCCACATCTCAACAGCCCAGTAACCGACCTTGTCCATCTTCGAAAGTATCGGCTCCATATCCTCGGTCCTCATCCTCGTTGCGAGTACCGACTGGTGTGCGTCCCTTAAAATGAGTTCAGTGATGCCTATCTTACCCATGAATTCACCGTCCATGCATGCTGGTTCGGACGTGCATGGAAAACGGCCTTTCTATTAAAGGTTTTGTTATGAATTCCATGAGGTACCATACTGTGCGGAGATCTACAGGGCGCATCCTTTGAGTTCGCACTCCGGATTGTAGCAGAAATCGCACCTTCCCTGCCGGATCAAAGTAACCTGCCCGCATTCCGGGCAGACCGAGAGATTCGAGTTGAACATGGAGACTTCCCCCTTTGGGATTCGAACCAATTACAATGGAGTTAAAAAAGCTACAAGGGGAGGGGGGGGCGAATTATGAATACAAAGAGGCAAATTTCAAATCCTAACAGGAAATCCACCATGCAGGGAAGAACATGGAAGGCAGCGACTTCGACTTCTACGCTCAGAATAGACCGAAGCCTGAGGATTTTCCCGCTTACGAGCCTCTTCAACCGCAGGTTCCGGAGAAACAGCAGATCGAAAAGGAGCCTCAAAGATCCTTCTGGCAGAGATACAGGATTATCGTGATCGCTGGTGGTATCTGCTTACTGGTCTTAATCGGAGTGATGCTGCTTGCGCTTATTGACCCCGCCTTCAGCGACAGGGACCTAGAAGTGAGCATTGACGGCGGCGGCTCCACTTCAGGCAGCACAACCTACATCGATACCGATCACATATCTGTCCGTATCAGGAACGATGGATCGAAGACCGCCTATGCCGAAAAGATCACGTTGAGGATATCCGGCGACAATGTTGCGGAAAAGACGGTTCAATGGAAAGGACCGGACATATCGTCTAAGAAGACCGCTTCAGCAACCATCAGCATCGATCTCAACGACCAGTTCAAACCATTCACGCTTACCATCAAGGTCTATTACGACGGCGATTACCAAAGCAAGGACAGCTTGCCCTGACCAAGGATGCTTCAGATTTTCAAATAAAAATGTACGGCCCAAAAAGTGCAGTAATTCCAAATCTATTTCTATTACCTGAACTAATCCGTTTTTTGGAAATGGGCCCTGCCAAATTCCTGCAGGTCCATGATCTAATCAATGGGGGTAAATGAATGGAGGAAGAGATCCAGGAGGCGGAGCCTCTTGCTTATAAGAAATACATAGCTGAGATGATCGGAACCTTCGTACTTGTTCTGATAGGATGCGGGAGCGCTGTCATCGCAGGGGAAAGGATAGGATTCCTGGGGATATCCTTCGCATTCGGCCTGGCAGTACTCGCGATGGTGTATGCCATAGGCCCGATCTCGGGATGTCATATCAATCCTGCGATAACCGTTGCGATGTGGATCGGAGGAAAGATCAAGTCCAAGGATGCCGCGGCCTACATCGTCGTGCAGATAATAGGGGCGATGATCGCCGCGGCTGTACTGTGGGGAATAGCTTCCGGCATGGACGGATACTCATTATCAGATAACGGTCTGGGTCAGAACTTCTACGGACAGGAGACCATCAAGGAGACCGTTACTATCATGGGAGAGGATATCACGACAGAGGTCACGACCGGCTAT
This sequence comes from Thermoplasmatota archaeon, assembly GCA_048569615.1. Taxonomy (GTDB): domain Archaea; phylum Thermoplasmatota; class Penumbrarchaeia; order Penumbrarchaeales; family Penumbrarchaeaceae; genus JAYEPK01. The sequence goes on from JBLIRK010000013.1 coordinate 25,912, forward strand.
ACGATGGCAGCCGCCTTTGCCGCCGAGGTCGTGCTGACCTTCATCTTCCTTATGGTCATATTCGGAGCGACATCGGACAAGGCTCCCAAGGGATTTGCCGGCCTCGCCATAGGTCTCGCACTGGCCTTCATACACATGGTAGGCATACCGATAACGGGAACATCGGTGAACCCGGCAAGGAGCATCGGTCCTGCCGTATTTGTAAGGGGCGATGCCTTGAGCGAGCTGTGGCTGTTCATCGTGGCGCCTCTCATCGGTGCGGCCATCGCCGCGCTCGTATGGAGGTTCATACTGGAGGATAGGGTTGAGAAGGAGGAGGAAGAGGAGCCCTTCCACGGGAGGAGGCATTACCACGGCAGACATCCTCACGGAAGGGAGCCTTATCAGGGAAGAACTGCCAGATCGTTCAGATGATCAAACACCATTGGCTCCTCTATTTGACAGTGCGATCTCCTTTGCCTTCTCCACCGCGGGCTGGTCGAAGGGCTCCACCCTTCGAAGCAGTGCGAAATAGTAGGCTAGATACTGCATCATGCCGACGTAGAATCCGATGGCCTTCTCATCCTCTGCCTTCAAAACAACGGAAGCATAAGGGGCCCCAAGCTCGTCCATTGAACCCATGACACCCTTAGCCTCCGACCATATTGCTTTTTTAAAGGTATAGGGCCCCATCTCGGACATGGGGACCCCTTTGTATTCCGTGCTCGTATCCGGCCAGGAAACCTGCTCCCCATCAATCCCGTCAACCAATACAAAAAGGGTGGCAACATCTTCCGGTCCGTCGAGGACCCTCTGGTTCGTGTGATGCTGGCACTCGGGTCCTTCGAAACAAAGCACAGTGAGCCCCTTCCTGCCTTTTCCGAGGGTTTCATGGAACAACTGGGTCACAAGGTCGTTGAACGCAGAAAGACCCTTGGAATATACCGGTATGAAAATGGTCCTCTTCCCCAGGCGCTCCACCATGTAGAATGCGCCCGAGAGGTTCAACATCCCGTCATCCTCTCTGGCTGACCTGTAGGCTTCCCTGAGACCGTCAAGAAAATTCTCCACGTTTATTCCGAGCACGATTGCAGGAAGCAGCGCAGAAGCCGTGCCTCCCGAAAATCTGCCCCCCACATCCTCCGGGACATCTACGATGCCCCATCCCCCGGCCTTGGCGAGCTTTCTCAATGCTCCGTGACCCGGCTGTGTGACGGCCGTTGAGGGATACCCCTTGAAAACGGACAGCACCTCCAATACGGTCAGCGTGTTCCCGGACTTGGACACCGCGATGACATGGGTATCCTCCGGGGAGCACATCCTTTTCACGTATCCGAGATGGACAGGGTCCACCGTGTCGATCAGATGGAAATTCCTACCCGCTGTCAGCCTTCTCCCGAGGGAGTTCAATATTCCCTTGAATGTCGTTATCGAACCCCCGTGGCCGATGACAACGACATTCTTAGCATCCTTCACCTTCTCCGCCGCTTCCCTTATCGGACCCAGGTCCGTCTCCAGTCTTGCGAAGGGCGGCACCTCGGCCTCTCGAAGCTCCTTCAGGAGTCCTTCTATGAGGTCGAGGTCGGGATGTCCGAGATGGGATATGTCCGACTCAAGGATACAGTTCATCCCATCACTCCCCCGGGCTCCCCGGGATCTTTGGATGCCCTGGGCTTCTTTCCTCCCGGGGAGCATTTATGACATGCAAATCCCCTTTCGTCGAGGTGATCCTGACATGCGGGTTTCCCGCAGAGAAGGCATGTTCGAAAGGCGGGTTTTCCGCAGATGTTGCAGGTTCCGGCTATCATGTCATCACTCCTCGTCGGGATATGCGGCTTCACATCCAAAAATCCTCTCCTTCCCTTCCTCGAAGCCATCCTTGCCGCAGAGCATGGCTGTAACAATGGGGAATCTCTGTTTCAGCTCCTGGACCATGGTATCCGAAAGCCTCCTGATCTCGTCCTGGGCATGCCTGTCGGACCTGAGCCTGACGAAGTGGTAGAGCTCCCTGAGGTTGACCTTGAAGACGACCTTCCTCTTGTGGGCGTTGGTGAGCACGTACTGAGCGGCATATACCCCCTTATCTTCCTTTATCCTCAGATAGAGGTCCCTGCTCTCCTTCATCAGGTCCCAGAACCTTTTGGTGAGCTCCGCGCTCTCTAGGAACACCTCCGGGGTTTCCCAGAGGGAGGGATCGTAGTTCTGGGGGATCAGGGTCGCCATCCTGTGGCGTTTAAGCTGGGCGAACCCCGATGCGGAGATGTCGAAATCGAAGGTCAGGTCCATGAGCTCGAAGCTCCTGGGCAGGGATGAATATGCGGGATAGTTCCTGAACACGGGAAGGAATATATCGAGAAGCTCCTCATCGGTCATGTCCCTGGCAAGGCATCTTGCCTCCTCAAATGACAGGGTGCTGTTCTCGAAGATCAGCCCCGCAAGGACCTCGGATTCAGGGTCGTCGCCCGATGAGGGCAGGTCCGAACAGACGAGCCTTCTATTGGGATTGAACCTTAGCTCCCTTCTGCCGTCCTCCGCTACCTGAACGGGGTGGAAGCCTTCAAGGACCTTCGATATCTCCTCCCTGGTCCTGTAAACATGCGTGCTGCCTTCGGTATACTTAATCAGGGACGGGGCAAGGGCCTCGGTGGCCTCCCTCAATCGGCAGGAGAACTCCCTGACCTCCGAAAGCGGGTGGGCGGCCCCCTGAGCTATGACGTATTCGGCCTCCCTCGCGTTCAGGGTCAGCCCGAGGTCCGTGGGGCAGGTAAGGCCCAGAACGTACCTGGCCTGCTCTAGTAGCTTTTCCCCGTAGCTCTCCTTCATCTGCTCGTCACTGGCGAGCTCGTTGTAGAGGTCGAACTTCTTACGCTCCAGGTCCGTGACCTCATTCTCGAAGTCGCTCCCCCTGAGCTCCTCCGGAACGATGAATGTCTTGTCCCCGAAGAAAACGTACCTCTGGGACCTCTCGGTGAAGGAAGCGAGCCTGTGGTTCTCTATGAACTCCACGAGCAACCTCGAGGCATCCTCCACATCGATGTTGAACACCGCATGCTCGGCAACGGAGCTGTGCCCCATCCTGTAGACGATGTTCTCGTTGGAGAGCCTTGCCTTCTCTATCTCCTCCACGGCCTGGTCCCTAAGTTCAGCAACGGTCCTCGGACTGTGTGAGATTCTGGCATACGCAGCCGAGATCGTCTCCGGTGTCGCGGCCTTGTCCTCCTTCCAGAACCTCCTGTCAAGCGTTGCTCCCGCAAGTGTTACCTTCATTTCTCTTCCTCCGTCCTTTTCTTCAATCGGTATAATGTTTCAAGGGCCTGCATGGGTGTCATGTTGTTGGGATCCAGCCTCTTCAGCTCGCCCAAGACGGGGTCCTCTTCCCTCGGAGCCATCATCTCCTGGGTCGGGAAGAGCACCATCTGGACCGGCCCCTTTCTTCTTGTTCCCGCATCGGATGAACTCACCGGCTCCCCAGCCGCTATGGCCCGGGCCCTGCCTTCGAGGATGTCCTCCTTCTCGATCCGATGTAGGAGCTCCCTGGCCCTCTCCACGACCTCCGAGGGGATTCCGGCGAGGTCGGCCACCTCCACGCCGTACGAGCGGGAGACAGGACCCTTCCTCACCTTCCTCAGGAATGTGATCCCGTTCCTGCTCTCCTTGACGGCCATCGAGTAATTGACAATCCCGTCCAACGCCCCCTCGAGTTCCGTCAGATGGTGGTAATGGGTGGCGAAGATCGCATTGCACCCGACCTTTGCCCTATCTGATATGTATTCCGTTACCGCCCAGGCTATCGATAGCCCGTCGAACGTGGATGTGCCCCTGCCGATCTCATCCAGCAGTACTAAGGATCGATCGGTGGCCGAGTTCAATATGTTGGCAAGCTCCAGCATCTCGACCATGAAGGTGGACTGCCCCCTTGCTATGTCATCGGACGCACCGACCCGTGTGAATATCCTGTCCACGATCCCGAGCCTTGCCTTGTCGGCGGGAACGAATGAGCCCATCTGGGCCATTATGGAAATCAATGCCACCTGCCTCATGTATGTTGATTTCCCGGCCATGTTGGGACCTGTCAGGATCATGAACCTGTTCTTTCCTCCGTCGAGGTGGAGATCGTTGGGAACGAAGCCCCACTCCACCCTGTCCTCGATGACAGGGTGCCTCGATCCATTCAGAACTATCTCCCTGCTCTCATTTACCTCGGGTCTCCCGTAGTTCCTTCTGGAGGCCACATCGGCAAGGTCGTTCAGGACATCGAGCGATGCAACCGCCTTAGCGTTTCCCAGGATATCATCGCTTTCGGAGAGCACGACATCGACTATTCCCTGGAAAAGCTTCTGCTCGAGCTCCGCCATCCTCTCATGGGAGTTGAGTATGATGGACTCCTTCTCTTTCAATTCGGGTGTGATGAACCTCTCGGCGTTCACAAGTGTCTGTTTCCTGATGTAATCTTCGGGTACAAGGTCCAGGTTCGCCTTGGTGACCTCGATGTAGTAGCCGAAGACGTTGTTGTGTTTTACCTTCAGGGATTTTATCCCGGTCCTCCTCTTCTCCTGGACCTCGAATCCTTTCAGCCACTCCTTGGAGTCGGCCGCGGCCCTGGAGATCTCGTCAAGCTCCTCAGAATATCCTTTCCTTATCATCCCGCCTTCCTTGATGGAGAGGGGCGGGTCCTCAACTATTGACCCCGATATCATATCTATGATCTCATCAAGGTCGGAAAGACCCGCAGAGAGCTCTTTCAGGAGGCCGCTTCCGGGAACGCTCTCCGAACCTTCCAGGACCATCTGCAGGTCCTTTGAGGCTTCCAGCGACACCTTCAGCGATAAGAGGTCCCTGGCACTGCCCCTTTTCAGGGTCAGCCTCATCATCATGCGCTCGATGTCAGTGATCCTCTTCAGGGCATCATTTATGTCAGAGCGGAGAAAAAGGTCGTTGAGAAGGGCTTCCAGCGCATCCTGCCTCCGGATGATCGAGGGGATGTCCATCAATGGGTGCTGGATCCAGTTCCTCAGCAGCCTCGAGCCCATGGCGGTCCTTGTGTGGTCGAGGATCTCCAGAAGGGTTCCCTTCGCCGATCCGTCCCTGTATGATCTGATGACCTCCAGGTTGCGAAGGGTCGTGGAATCCAGGACCATGAACTCGGATCCTGCGTATGTCCTGAGGTCCCGTATGTGGGCAAGGTCGCACATCTGGTTCTCCCTTGCGTAGGCAAGGACCGCCCCGGCGCAGCTCATCGCCAAGGGCCTGTCCGACAATCCCAATCCCTCGATCGAGAGCACCCTGAACTGCTCCTTCAGCGCTTCCTGGGAATAGCTCTCGAGAAAGTGGTGGTCCGGAAATGCCGTGACCGAACACTGCCCGCCGACCTGCAGCCTGAGCTCGTTCATGAAGTCGGACCTCTTGGAGAGCGAATCAGGTACGATGATCTCTGCGGGCGAGAACTTGAGAAGCTCGGACACCAGCGTCTGGAAGGGGGAGCTGTCGGATATCTGGGTGGCGAAGAAATCGCCAGTTGAGATGTCAAGGTGAGCAAGTCCGTAGGATGCCTTTGGCAGGACCACGCGCTCCTGGGAGAGGCCCTTGTCCTCGGCCATGGGAAGGTCCTCTCCCTTCTCCTCAGGAAGCTTCCTGATCAACGCTGAAAGGAATGTGTTGCCCTTCTCCTCGTGCCCCTGGGGGAGCAGAAGTGTTCCCGGGGTCACTATCTGGACCACTTCCCTTTTAACTATCCCCTTGGCCTTTTTCGGGTCCTCCACCTGCTCGGCTATGGCAACTTTGTATCCTTTCTTAACCATCTTGGGGAGGTAGCTGTCCAAAGCATGATATGGTATCCCGGCTAAAGGGATCTTACCCCCGTAGGGACCCTTGTCCCTTGCCGTCAATGTGATATCGAGCTCCCTGGCACCGACCTCGGCGTCCTCAAAGAACATCTCGTAGAAGTCCCCCATCCGGTAAAAGAGTATGGTTCCGGGGTGCTTCTTCTTGATGGCAAGGTATTGCTTCATCAGGGGAGTAAGGTCCTTCTCGTCGATGTCGGGGGTCATGATAGGGTCCAAGGATGATAGCAGTGCCCCTCTAAACCCTTTACGTAGGTTCATTCCCTTCATGACATTTGAAAGTACAAATAAGACGGAAGAGCTTTTAAAACCCCATAGATATTATCACGGCTTGCCGGTGAGCCCGATGCAGCGCAGGTCCAGTCAAGTTCTGACAGCAATCATCATATCAGCACTATTCACCTTCGGCGGTTACATCCTCATCTTTTCATCTGCGGGAGAGCCGGTGATCTTCGACGAGCGTGAGCTCCCCTCCGGGGAGCAGCTCATAATAGACCTCGGCCAACCCGAGTTCGATGTAGACCTCCAGAACATCGACGGAAGGACCTGGTCCGCGATAAGGATTGAAAGCGCCCTATATCCCCCAACCAGCGGAGAGCCCTCGGTCCCCGTTTATTCATATCCTCTTAAACTCAGGAACGAAGTGTTGGACATACAGCTCGAAAGGAGCGGGAGAGTAACACTTCCTTTGAGCAATTGGCTCCCACCTTCTCCGGAGGTCGTCCCGCTCACCGATGAGTTCCTCTCATCAGGGGGGCGCTCGAAGCTCGTTCCCGATGCGGCAGCCTACGAACTCGATATGACCTATCCCGAAGAACCCCTCCTGTGGTCCTCCATAGGCTGGGGATGGGAGGACGGGAAGAGGTACGCCCATTACTCGGTCTCCGCCTCGCCCTTCGACTACAACCCGGCAAGGAACACGCTCACCTATTATACCGATGTCAGATTGAAGGTCACACTTGGCTCCCCCGAGCCGACCCAAGATGAATTGAGCTCTGAGCCGACCAGGTCCGAGGAGAGGGCGGTGAGCAGGCCCCAGCAAGTGGCCCCGGGAACAGAGCTGCTGATCATCACCTATGATCCCTTTCAGGACGATCTCGCTCCTTATGTGGAATGGAACACAGAGAAAGGGACCATCGTCTCCATGGTCCCGATATCGGTCGTCAACAACCAATATTCATCCCTGGACGAGCCTTCATCCATCTGGCAGTACATCCACGACACATATTTCGGCGACGACCAGCAGCTTAAATTCGTGCTACTGGCCGGGGAGGTCCGATACGTGGACACCAGGTGGGCGTGGGACCTCGACCCCTACCAACCGGCGGGGGAGCCGGACACGCTTTCAGCGGACACTTACTTCGCCTGCCTTGACGGAGGTCGGAACAACTGGAACACTGACGGTGATGCAAAATGGGCGGAAAGGGGGGACATCTCCGATTACGTACCCGAGGTATATGTCTCGAGGATATCCCTGGACTCGGAGACCGAGGCCAAGAATTGGGCCAGGAAGGTTGTCAAATACGAGAAGGAGGTGCCGGTGGGAAACTGGGCCGGAACCGCTGGAATGTTCGGATCCTACACACACGAATACGATGACGGACCGAGGCAGTGCCAGTACCTGTGGAACACGTACCTTGACGAGGTCTATCAGACCCCTGACCGCTATTACAGCGACGGGACCGTGAGGTCCCAGACAGGGGCAAATCCCCTGACCTACTCCGCCATCCAATCCGGATTCAACAATGGTCTTTCCATCGTTGTCTACATGGGCCACGGACACTTTCAGATATGGTCCGAAGGCCCCAATGACGGGTCCAACCAGATAATCTACAGGGTCAACGAGGCCGCATCACTTTCCCAATCACCGAAGCTCCCCTTCATAACCGCCATGTCCTGCGAGACGAACTGGTACGATAATTCCAATTTCGAATCCATCTCCGAGGGATTCACGGAGAATCCGAACGGGGGAGCGATCGCATATGCGGGCGCTGTTCGGACGACCGAAGGAGGAATAGGATACGATCAATACCTCCCAGGGGCTCCGGGGATACAAGAGGACTTCCTCCGCATGCTGAGGAACGGGTACAGGACGCCGGGAGAGATATTCCACGAAGCGAAGGAGTTCTATGCGAGCTACTGGTCCAATTACTTCAGCAGCTATGAGTTCGCCTACAATGCGTACATCGAGCACAATCTTCTGGGGCCTCCGGAAACGCCGCTGTGGACCTCGACACCAAAGACCTTCAACGTCGCATACGACTTCGACAACGATCACTTCACGAACTTCACCGTGAGCGTCACCGATTCCCAGAGCAACATAGTCCAGGATGCAAGGGTCACGGTCTATTCAAGCACGCTGGAAGAGATGTCAACATCAACCACGGATCAATGGGGAAGGACCAAGGTCCCCTTCGTGATCCCCGAAACCGCCTTCGGAAAGATCACCGTTACGAAGGAAGGCTTCAAACCCTACCAGCAGGAGGTCGTGCTCAGGGACCTGACACCCCCGGAGACCGAACCCGTGACCGGGATACCGAATCCAAACGGACTGAACGGCTGGTTCACATCGGACCCGGGACTTAGCTTCGTCTGCTCAGAGCCCGCGGACATCCATTACAAATGGAACATGGGATCCGTATATTCCTACCCCGGCGGGACAATCGCGATACCGGAGGGGGATAATATCCTTGAATATTGGGCGGCGGACAGATCGGACAACGAAGAGGACAGGAAGTCAACCAGGATCAAGTTCGATCCCAACACGCCGGTGGCACAGATCACATTGACCCCCGATGAGCCCGACGGCAGCAGCAGCTGGTACAGCACCCAGCCGATCATAACCGCCGAGCTCGAGGGGAACGGGGGCTCCCCCCAGAAGATAGAATACTGGTGGGGCAGGGGTCAGAGGATGGAATGCAACGGTACCATCTTTCCGCCCCAGGGGGAATCCGAGCTGCACATACAGGCGGTCGATGAAGCGGGGAATAAGGGAGAGCAGTATGATCTCGAATTCCGGGTGGATTCAATATTCCCGTCGACAACCCACAGCACAGGAGGCAACGATCCCAACGAGAGGGGATGGTACACCACCCCCATTTCGATCACGCTGAAATGCGACGACCGCTACAGTTATACCTATTACAGCTGGGATGACCTGGAGGATTGGCAGAGATATTCTGGTGAGATCGATCCCTTGCCCGGAAACCATACCCTCCACTATTATTCCGAGGACCCGCACGGGAACAGGGAGGACATGAGATCGTTCAGAGTCCCCTTCGACGTTCTGCCCCCGGAGATCGAGGTAACGACCGATCCCAGGACCCCGGACGGGAACTCGGGGTGGTACATCACGAGACCAAGGATCATGCTGGAGGTCTTCAACGAGGAGAACCACCACACCATCTACTACCAGTTCAAGAACGATGTGGTGCGGGAGTACCTCTCACCGATCTTCGTCCAGGACGGGACCTGGGAGATCACCTGCTATGCGGAGGACGAGGCGGGAAACAGGGGGCTTGTCCACGAGCTGACCTTCAAGGTGGATACGAAGGCCGATGATACAGCCGATTACTCGGACCTGACAATGAACGATGAAGGATGGTACACGCAGCTTCCGGGGATCACGCTTGATGCGGGAGAGGGTGCTGATATCTACTACAGCTGGGAAGGGGAAACAGGCTACCAGAGATACACCGGTATGATATACCCGCCAGCCGATGAAGGGCAGTTCAACCTGCTATACTATTCCAAGGACGATGCGGGAAACCAGGAGACCACAAGGTCCCTGATGGTACTGGTCGATGCGAAACCTCCCGAACCCGATGTGGATGCTCCTTCATCGGTGGATAAGGACCAGCTCGTTACATTCGACCTCTCAGGCACAACTGACGGTATCGGCGTGGAGGGCTACTTCGTCGATTTCGGGGACGGAACCGACTCGGGTTGGGTCTCCTCACCAACGGTAACCCATCAATACTCCGCAACCGGGGAATTCATGATCAAGGTGAAGGCAAGGGATGCCGCGGGCCACGAGAGCGATGAGCTTGTGATGGCGATCGTCGTCAATGAGGAAGGCAGCGGTATGCTCCTGCTTCTTCTTGCTGTAGCGGGAGGAGCCGTTCTGATCGTACTGATACTTGTAGGAGCCGCAATTATAGTGAGAAGCAGGCACCACCATCATCCTCCCGTCCACCACCACAGACCGCTTCCCCATCATCCCCGGCAGAGGCTCCCGCAGGGCCCGGGGCCATCCCTGCCTCCTTCGCAGAAACCGAAACGGGCCCCACCGCCGAGGCAGCATCCGCCTCCTCTGCAGCCGGCAAAACCCCGGCTCCAACCATCCGCCAGCATACCTCCTCCTCCGAGCCCTCCGGCGATTCCCAAACCCCCGGCTCCGCCGGTCTAGACATAAGGTTCGTCCATCGGCGGGTAGCTCCACCGGTCCCTCAGCTTGATATAGGTATCGAAGTTCCAGATCGTCCTGAGCCCTTTGCCGTCCTCTCCCCTGAACGTTTGCAGGACAGAGCGTACCCCGCTAAGAAAGAGCTCCTCTTTCTGCTTCGCATTGATCCCGAAATCAAGGGTGCGGATATCCCCCGTTGGCACCTCGATGAGACGGCATATCCTGGTAGGATACTCTATAAAGCTCATGCGGCTCTGTCCGTATCTCATGGTATCGAAGACGGCGAGTCCGAAATGGAACAGGTCCGTCGTGGGATTCCGAACCCTTGGCGACGAGACCAGGCGGATGCCGAAGGTGGGCCATCGGACCTTCCTGGCATCATGGATGTCGAACACCTCAAGCGGCAGGTTCGAGGCGAAGGCCCCATCTACAACAAGGCTTTCCTCCAGTTTGTATGGTGTGAAGAAGAAGGGGACCGAGATGGACATCCTGACGGCTGCCGCCACAGGGAAAGAATCGGGTCTCAGGTTGCCGTAACGGTCAAGAACAAGGTCCCTGGGCATGAGAAGCTCGCAGGAATTGGTGACGTCGGATGCCATTATGCTGAGGCGGGGAGAGTCCTGATGGTCAAGTTCCGCAAGCATACCCGTTCCGCTCATTGGTATCTTCCCGAAGGTGTTCGCTCCCTTGCTGTCCAGAAGCTTTTCCAACCATTCCTGAAGCTTGCTCCCGTCGTACATCCCGTACGAGGTGGACACGGCGGCGATCCTTGCGAACTTGGGAAGATGCTTATCCCAGAAACCATCCCTGAGGTCAAGGAAATTGACAGTTGATATCTCATCGAAGAGCTCGTCGCAGGTGAATCCCGCGGAAACGACCGAAGCGATGATAGCACCGGCGGATGTACCAGCCAGCCTCTTGAACCTCAATCCAAGCCTTTCAAAGGCCCAAAGGGCGCCTATATGCGCAACGCCCTTGGCGCCGCCGCCTGCGAATACCATGTCGCAGACCCGGGGCTCCTTATCGTAGCTTATCTGGAAATCCTCGCTCTCCGATAACCTGTCGAGCCCTGAGCCCACGTTTTCAAGGGTCTTTTTCCCCTCCCGGGACAATCTCAAATACCTCACTCCTGCAGCTTGCTGCAGGCGGGAATTGAACTCACTGCCATTTGACCGTTTCGATTGTCGGCTTGTTCCCGCGGTAAGGCTGGGTCCTCCTGATCATCAGGACAAGCAGGGAGCCGTCATTCTGGGAGCCCATTATGAGCTCGTCCTCGGGCTGCAGGCCCATGGACCTGAACCATTTGGTCAGTCCTCCCCCTATCCTTACACCCCCCGTCTGGGAGATCATGCACTTGGTCTGGAGTGACGCATCCTTCCTGATCCATAGCGTCAGATCCCCTTCCTTCAGCAGGTCGCCCCTCTCTTTTGGAATGTAGAGAAAACCCTGCCTCAATGATGTCCTCGAAATGGGGGAGACAATGGTCCTATCGTCCGGGAATTGCTCGGAGGTTATCACTTCCTCCACCATCTGGGTCATGGAATCCATGGAGGGCATGGTACCCTCTTCAATCATCTCCGAGGTCCTTATGACCTGCGCCAGGTCCTCCTTGAGCAGCGGCAGGACCGTGACATCCTCGGGTTTGAAGCTCTCCTTGACCACCGCGACGGTCCACGGGTCCAACAGGTAGAAGTACTTGAAATCCGCAGTTTCGGCGGATGTCCTCTCGAGGTTCTTCTTCATGGATTCGTTCTGCCTTCCTCCGAGGCTGCTCTTACCATGGAGGCTCATCGTCCTTATCCTCGCGACCGCAACGGTCCTGCCTTCCTTGGCCCCTCTGACCAGGGATTCGTCCGGTCTGGTAACCAGTTCCCAGTCGACCACATCCCTGTGCCTGTCCATGAGGTCCATTTTTGCAAGGAAGAGCGAGGTAGTCCTGATCCTGTCGTCAAGGTCCTTAAGCCCCTCCTTGATCCCGAAAAGGAAGGAGAGCTGTTTTCTCATCTCATCAGCTATCATCTCATCGCCGCTCATAATTATCGACGCCGCAAGGAGCTCATGTTCAATAAGGCTTTCGCTTGATGAGACATTGAAAAGAATTGTAAAACCAGTCGATCGGCTCTTTTTGGATCTGGCTCCTTGAAGATCCAAATTTTCTTCAGGTTCTCCAATTGAAATCCTTACACTGGTATGGACCTGCTCTTGGAACTGGAGAAGACATCGATACCCTGCTTCAGACTCACTATCATGTCGTCCTCCCCCGGGATCGTACGGACGCCGGAGTGCTCCTCTATCCATAGAGCCTGTTTGACCGGGTCCTCCTTCAGGAATTTCTTTCCCATGTGGGTGATTATGCACAGTTCGGGTTCAATGATAGCGGCGAAATCGGCCGCATCCTCCGTGCACAGATGGTTCGGTATCCTTGCCTCCAAGGGCCTCGTGACCGCCAGGATAAGTATCCTCGAGCCGTCGTGGGATTCCACGACACCATCCTCCAGCTCCGTGTCGGCAACATACGAGATCTCGCCGTGGGGGGTCTTGAACTTGAATCCGACCGCGGACGGATCAGAATGGACCGATGGAGTGGCGATCCCTTTGAGGGACCGGACCTTGAACTCATCCCCGGGATTAACGGTGATGACCTTTCTCATCTTCGACAGGTGGTACTTGGAAACTGCCGGTCCCACCCTTCCTTTCCCCTTTATGACGGAAACGGGGGCGATGAGGAATCCCCGTTTGCCCCGCTTTCCGAGGCTGATACCCTCCATGAGGGTCTCTGCGTTGGAATAGTGATCGGGATGACAGTGCGATATCATCAGGCCTTCGGTCTTGAAGGGATCTATCCTGTTCCTTTTAAGGGCATCGAGCGCCCCGGGGCCTGGATCGATGTGGACCTTGTAGTCATCCTCTAGATATATTCCTCCTGTGGATCTCTCCTGGGTCAAGGTGACGAACCGGCCTCCTCCCGTACCAAGGAAGGTAAGCCTTGTCATGATGGAACAACATCGCGCATTCTCTTTATTTAATTATCTAGGTAATCGTATCATGACGCAAATAATGACCATTTCAGCTCTAAACGTTATAAATGATTAGCTTTCATCCCCATTTAGGGAGACAAGGTAATGGCCACGGCCATGTACCATCTTCAAGTCCCTGACATACGCAAACGATAATCAAATGGAGGAAAGACTATGTTGAGCAAATGGAATAAAGTTCTACTCGCCGTCATGGTCGTCCTGGTCCTCTCCATGCCCATCGGGCTTGTGGGGGCCGGTTCCGAAGATGAGTCGGCGGTCGAGACCGAAACCGCCGATGAGGTCTTCAACTTGGAGGACGACGGCATTTCGGTGACGAAGTTAGATACCGAGACGATGGGCGCGATCCTCGGAGACATAGACCTGGAGGATGACCTGGGCCTAGTTAGGGAGAGGCAAAACCTTGTTGGAACCCAGTTCGATACCTCCAGGCTGGAAGGTACCATGAACATGAACCCCCTGGGGCTCGAAAAGGTGGATGCGGTCAAACCGAGCATATACGAGAAACCGCCCACCAGGGCTTCCGACAACGAGGCCGATGACGGAGATTTCATCAACGGATCCGCTTTCACAAATTGGGGAGAGCGTGTCACGGGAGACCTGACCTGGTCCAACATCCAGGCTAACATCGACGGCATTGACTGGTACCAGCTGGACCTTCACAACAACGTCGATCCGAAGGCCAATGGATTGGTCAACAACGTCAGCATCACAATGGACGATTACTCGAGCTCCGATGCGCTTTACGAATATGCCGAGGATTGGTCGGATCCCCAGAATCCCACACTTGTAAGCGACTACGGGGATTACATGACCATGTTCGTTGTCCTCTGGGATAGCTTCACGGGCTTCAGTTTCCTAGGAGGTCATGAGTTCTTTTACGATGACGGTGATGACAACGACGGTTGGATCCCATCCGAGAACTGGACAATGAACTTCATCACACCGGTAAAGGCAGAAGGCACCAACGACCCGGATGGATTTGGGAGTGGATTCACGGAGACCGGATTTATGTACATTGGCATAACCTTCGGATACTGGATATCAAATTCGGCCCCTGCTACAAGGGATGGATTCACGACAGATTATACCTTCACCATCAACAGGGCGACCCAGCCAAACGACCCTGGTCCGAGCGACTGGAAGAACGCCACCGCACCTCGTACCGGAACCATCCGGTTGGACTCTTTCTACAATCCAATCGATTGGTACAAGTTCACGGGCTCGGATACAACAAAATTATGGAACTTCACCATGAGCATCAACTGGACCAGGTGCAACCGCGGTGCCACGCAGACCATGATTTACGATAACTGGGTCTACGTCTATTTCCTCACACGAAACGATGGAAGGGACGATATCTGGGGTACATCCGATGATGGATTCACAGGCTATCTTTTCCACTATACGTTCTTCGGAATAGGATCAGGTGGAGTGTTCCCGAATAATGGCCAGCTTCCGGCCCGGGTGAACATATGGCTGAAGAACAACTTCACTAATGCTCCGGCCGATATGAGGGTAGCCTACGTGGGGCTTCTCCAAGAACCGCAGGAGTTCTCCTACCAGGGGAGCACGATCACGGGACAGTATTATCCGAGCTGGAAAGCATTTTCCGATGTGAACTTCCAGACCACTGTCGGGGAGTACAAGGACAATGAGGCGCCCCAGATCACGGATGTGAAGCTCGAATCGAATTTCGATCAGGACCCCACCGGCGGATACTACGAAACGGAATTCACACTCTTCGTGACCTACATGGACCCCAACAACGATCCTCCGGACATGATCAACGTATTCGTCGATAAGGACACACCCTACGAGAAGAAGACCGATATCTCAACCACCCCGGTGGACCTCTTCGACACCAATTACGCCGACGGAAAGAGATACAAGCTGGAGATGGTTGGCGAGGACCTGACCGACGAGCCCTATCCGCACACGGTACATGTTAACGCCACGGATTTCGTGGCCGCCCGTGAACTGCGTGGAGCAAAGGACTCGCTGATGTACAACTACGAGGAAGGCATCAGGGTATGGGATGATGTCCCGGTGGAAAGGAACCAGAACTGGCAGGGCATCCCCGAGCTACAGGAGGACGATGATCCGACCTACGTACCACTTGAAGGTTTCAACGGCATGTTCAAGGATCCCGAGAACAACTTCAGGTCCTTCAGGGTATGGAACAAGACCACTGAGGAATGGGACGGCGATTACGACACGGCGCTCATGCACATCAACATAACCGAGTGGGAAGGGATCTGGCAGGCGGTCATCACACCGAAGCACAACAAGCACGGGACCGAATCCGTCAGGTTCATGGGCTACGACGACCACTCAAGCGTCAACCTGACCACCTCTATCACCATAAGGCCGGTCAACGATCCGCCGAAGGTTACCGAGATAGATGTTGACGGTATCAAATACCAAGTGGACAACACACAGCCCCTGAGACCGATAATACACCTGGAGGACAAGGTGGATGTCAAGGAGGACGAGGAATTCGTCTTCACCATCATCGCCGAAGACACGGACGATGTGGCTGACCAGTCCGCCCTGGAATTCAGCTACATGAGGGCTCCCCTCTCGGACGATTGGGAGGAGGACCCCGAGGTCGACTACAGCACCGGAGAGGTCATCTTCACCCCCACCAACGACGACGTCAAGGCCGGGAACAGCAAGATGGTCTTCACCATTGACGACAACCAGGAGGACGGTGACATAAAGCTCGAGGTCTACTTCGAGATCACCAATGTCAACGACATACCTACCATCATGATACCAACGACAACGCCGAGAACCTGGAAGCAGTTCCAGAAGATCTCCATCAGACCACTTGCATCCGATGACGACAAGGGCGACACCTATACATTCTCGGTGAACTTCGATGAAGCCGTCGGAGACGAGTACGACTCCGTGCTCGATCAGCTCCCGTACACCGATGCCACGAAGGGCATTGACTGGGACATCAACGCGGCAACCGGAGATTTCTGGTTCCAGCTGGATGACCAGAATATCTGGAAGACCCCATCAGGAATGGTCAAGAGCCAGGAAATAACACTTGTCTTCGAGGTCACCGACAAGGCAGGTGACTCCGCAACAGCTTCAATAGCGCTCGTCCTGAACGATGAGAACGAGGAGCCTCCCAAGCCCGACGGAATAACCATAAACCCCACTAAGCCCAAGGCCAAGGAGCAGGTGAACCTTTACGTGACACCCGTCGAGGACCCGGACGGCGACAGGCTCACTTACAAGTGGGACTTCGGCGACGGATCAACCGGCGAGGGCGTCAACGTCAACCACACCTACACCACAAAGGGATGGAAGACGGTCCAGATGTGGGTCGAGGACGGACAGTTCTCCACCGAAAAGATATCCATCAGGATAGAGGTCCTACCCGAGGACTCGGCCGACGATGATGTAGTTGATGATGACGATGATGTGGTCGATCCGGGCGATCCGCAATCGGAGGACAACACCCTGATCTACATCGCCATCGCGGGGATAATCTTCGTGGTGATAATCCTGGTGCTGCTGTTCCTGTTCCTCATCCTGAGGAAGAAGCCAGCACCGGCCGCACAGCAGTATCCCGGATACGACCAGGCCCAGCTTGGCTACTACGGAGCACAGGGACTGCCTCCCGGATATATGGGAGAGCTGCCCCCGCAGCAGACACCTGAACTGCCACCGGCAAACGAAGGCTATCCACCTGAGCAGCTGCCCCCGGCAGGAGAGCAGGAAGCACCCTTCCAGCCCCAGCCCGAGGTCGCTCCCCAGGCACCGGCCGCGGAGGCCCCGGGAGCCCAGCCCGAGATGCAGCAGCAGGAACCCGAGCAGCCCTCGGGCAACGCCTGCCCGAGCTGCGGCTCGCCTGTGGATCCATCGTGGTTCCTCTGCCCCAACTGCAAGTCCCCCCTGCAGTAATTGAAAAGGACTGAGGGGAACGGGGCGTCGCTTCGTGCGGCGCCCCTTTTTTTTAAAAAAAAATATTACTTTCTAATTTCCGATTACCCTGCCGACAACGATCGTACCGGAAACCTTCTCGACCTTGATCTTTACCCTGACGCCCTTGGCCACTCCAGGAACGTAGATGACGAATTTATCGACCTTGGCCAGTCCGTCACCCATTTTACCAACATCCTGGATGAGGACCTCCAGCTCGTCTCCCGGAGTTATCTGCTTTCCCTGCTCCTTAGCGGTAAGGCCCTTCTTTACCTTGACAGGCCTCTTCGCCCCGCAGGCCATGCATTCTATCACCTGGGTCCTCCCTTCCTTCACAAGATGGGTGTCGGGCTTTCCGCACTCCCCGCAGATAACATATGTATTGACATATTCCTCGATCTTGTCAAAGAGCTTTTCCTTGGGGATCTGGGATTTGAAGATGACCCTTCTCCCCTCCCTTGATCCGGCGGAGCCGAGTGACCGAAGTACGTGACCCAGCATATGATCGGCATCCCTGCGGACAGAATCCACGGTCTCCTGGAAATTCTTCCATACCGTGGTCCTTCCCTCGTACATGAGATCGAGCTCCGGCACAGACCACCTTTCCCCTTTATCGGATTCCTCATCGGGCATTGTCTCGTGGGCCCTCTTGAGCAGTGCCTCGTAATCGAACTCGTCAACCATATGGGATGCCCCCTTTCGGTGGGTCTGATACATGGAGCCGTATATAAAGAACGTGGTGGAAGGAGATTTCACATGGATTCCGGAGCGGCGATGCCCAGCACATCCAGACCGTCGGCTACTACCCTCCGGAATATATCCACCAACGCTATCCTCGCCGCCCTCCTCGAGCTGTCCCCCTCGGCAAGGACGGGGCAGTCCCTGTAGAAATCATTGAAGGCCGAGGCAAGCTCCACAAGGTACTGCGGCACAAGATGGACCTTTCTCTCCCCCGCAGCCTTCTCGACAACCATGGGGAACCTGAGCAATCCCTTGACCAGCTCCTTCTCGGAAGCCTCGACCAGATTGGTCCATTCCGGATCGGCGATCTTCTCCCCCTCCAGGTTCCTGAGGATCGAACATGCCCGGGCGTGGGAATACTGGACAAATGGAGCGGCGGAGCCCTCGAAATTCAAAGCGTCCTCCCAGCGGAACACTATCTTCTTCTCAGGCTGGACCCTGATCATGTTGAACCGGAGGGCTCCTATGCCAACGGCCCTGGATATCTCCTCCATCTCCTCCTCCGAAAGATCGGGTCTGCGTTTCATTACCTCTTCCCTCGCCCTGAATTCTGCTTCCTCCAGGAGGTCATCAAGGAAAACGACCCTGTTCCTCCGAGTGGACATCTTTCCCTCGGGGAGCGACACGAAGGAATAAAAGACAGTTTCGGGCATTTTCTCGGAACCGAGCTCCCTGAGGGCCATTGAAAGCATCATGGACTGGTACTTGTGGTCCTCACCGAGCACGTTCACTGCATGGTCGCATCTGGAAAGTTTCCATTTATGGTAGGCGAGGTCCCTTGTGGTATAAAGGGCGGAGCCGTCCGACCTCGTGAAGACGAATCTCCTTTTGAATTTATCATCGTCGCCCCCCTTCACCTCTCCGGAGAGGTCCAGGTAGCTTGCCCCGTTCTCCTCCCGGCACAGTGGGCTCTTCTTAAGCCCCTCTATCACGCCCAAGAGAGAGTGGTCCTCGACGACCTGGGATTCGAACACGAATGAATCGAAGTCCACGGCCATTTTCCTAAGGGATGCCGTCATCCCCTTCAGCACCCTTTCGCAGGCATCCCTCACATCCCTGACAGTGATACTTCCATCCTCATCGAGGGCCCTATCGAAATCACCGTCCTTGACGGCCTCCTCGTAGGAGAGCAGGAGATCGTTTATCCTCTTCTCCACCAGGGGATCCCCTTCCATCCTTGAGTTTGCGGCCTGATAGTACCTGACGAGATCATGGTCCGGTTTGTCCATACCGGGCTCCGAAAGCGTCGATGGGGAGATGTTGTGGATGCCCCAGACAAGGATCATCACCTGCTTGCCCATATCGTTGACCCAGTACTGTGCCTCTACCGGATAGCCTGCAAACCTTAGAAGCCGCACGAGGGTGTCGCCTATTATCGGGTTCCTTGCCCTGCCCACGTGAAACGGTCCGTTAGGATTTGCGGACGTATGCTCCACTATGAATAGCTCGTCCTTATCCGGTCCCTTCCCGAACCTGGAAAGCTCGGACCATAGATGAGCACCTCCCTCCACGATGTACCTGTCGAGGTCGAAGTGGCAGTTGAGGTACCCTTCCGAAACCGTCAGGGACCATCGGTCGTCCGCGGGTACGGCATCCTTGATCGAATCCGCGATCTCCCCGGGACCCTTCCGGAGCTCCTTAGCCAGCGGGAATGTCACCAGACAGAGGTCCGCATGACCCGACCTGGGTGTCTCAATGACCGGATCCGCGACAATTCCCAATCTTCGGAAGGCAGCGGCAACTGCTTCCCGGAACGCCTCTTCGTAGGTCACGGCTGGATTGGGATACGCCATGAATGGTGTACCTCCATCCCGATTTTAACATTTGCCCAAGGTTCATAAGGTTTTTCTAATCTCTAGCGTATCGGGAGGCAACAGGTTGGAAAGAGATGAACGGAGACCCGGTCGGCCAAATCCTTCCCGAAGAGGTGATCATTCGCCTCAGGGCCAAGATGGAGGACAACTCGTATAACTCATTCAAGGAGGGCGGGCGGTGCTTTCTGGCCTTCAGGGTACCCGGAGAGAAGATCGATCTGCTCAGGTCCCTCGAGTATATGGCCGAGTTCATGGACGAGGAGGACATGGAATCCGCCGAGAAGGTGATACTGATCTCCGACAGGAACTACGAGATGACGCCTGCCGAGGTCATTGGTCCTAAAATGGAAACTAAGAAGAGAGATGATGAAAAACTCTACGGAGAGCTGAAGGAGAAGCTCTCCAGAAAAATGGAGCCCCTGGTTTTCACGATAGAGAATGACATACTTGAGCTCTACAGGATCGCGATCAGAATGGATGGCTCAATAAACCGAACCGACAGCTCTGTCGGGCTGGACCTGATCAAGGTGGAGCTCCCCAAGGAGGGCGAGGTGATCTATCTGATCTTCGATGATGGTTACAGGAAGCTCGCGAGGGGCGACGTTTCGGCACTCGCCGACAACGCTATGAGCGGGTTGAGGATGGGACCCGCCCTGGCAAAGGATCCCGCCCAGACCAAGTTGGGAAAGCTTGAAGGAATGGATGATAGAAAGAGCGGGCCGTCAACCCAAGAGAAAAAGGGCATTAAGGGAGGACCGGAAGCTACCTCCGCAATATCGAGGAAAGAGCAGGAACTTGCCCGGGATGATCCGAAGGTTCTGCTCAGAGACCTGGCCAAGAAGATCGTTCCGCTCGGATACAGGCAGGACACACTCTTCTCCAGGAAGGATGTCAATCAGCTGTTCTTCGTGGGAATGTCCGGGCCGGCGCTCTTCGTCAAGATACTGTCCGAAAGGGAGGAGCTCCCATCCTTCCTCAGGGTCCTTGAACACAGGAAGGATGCACTTGGAGTGCTCATAACCAAGGATTGGCACCCCGACATCGAAGCCCTGTCGAGGATAAGGGGTTTCATATACCTCGACTGGAGAAGGGCATGGAGGGCCGACGAAGTCATTGGCAGCGTTGTCAAGGGAGGCGGGATATGAACAGGGTGCCTACGGGATGCGGCGCCCTTGACAGGATCCTTGGGGGTGGCATCGAAAGCTCGGCGATCACCCAGCTATTCGGCGAAGGGGGCTCCGGAAAGACCAACATCTGCCTCCAGGTGGCCAGGAACGTGATCCAGGCAGGACAGAAGGTGATCTACATCGATACCGAGGGGGTATCGATGGAAAGGTTCGAGCAGATATGCGGCGGGGAGAGGAAATACTCGGTACTCAGCAGGGAAGTCCTATTTTTTCAACCTATGAACTCCGATCAGCTAAGGGACGCCATGGCATCCACCATGAAGCTGGCGGGCAAGGATCTCCACATAGGTCTTGTTGTGCTTGATTCGGCCACGGTTTTTTACAGGATGAACTTCGGGTCGAAGAAGGACGAGGAGAATCGGAGGGAGATCGGCAATGTTATACTTGACCTGATGAACGTCTCCCGCAAGCAGGACATACCGGTACTCATCACGACCCAGGTGTATTCAAGCCAGGGGCCCCAGGACATCCGCCCGCTGGGAGGCCACTCATTGGCCCATAACTGCAAAGTCATCATAAGACTGGAAAAGCTCGGAGAGGGCGGTTACAGGAAAGCAACCGTCACCAAACACAGGTCCATGCCCACGGGAGAGCCTGCTTACTTCAAGCTCAGCGAGTGCGGACTCGAGGACCTCGACGATGAGGAGATGGATTTCATACCCGCAAGGGACAGCATCGCAAGGGCCAATTACGGTCTGTGAGATATCCTGTTTGATAGCAGGAGGGATAATGTTTTAATATTGTACAGAGAACACTATCACATGCAGCCCAATCCCTACCTCAAAGGCCGATTCTTTTGGTTTTAAGGTATGGGATTCTAATAAAGAAAAGGGAGGGCATCTGATGGTATTTGGAAAGAAAGACAATAAACGAGGTTTGATGGCATCAAAGAGATTTTTGATCATAGGATCCGTGGTAATCCTTCTTGGAGCGCTTCTGGTTTATTTACCCGATGAGGTCTCGGCAGAGACGAAACCCGGAGGAACCCTCAAGAACGACCAACCGGCCAGAGTTTATACCACTGGATGGTGGTGGAGCACAATTCCTGACGAGCTGACCTTCAAGGTCCCTACTAAGACCAATCATTACACGGCAATTGCCGTCCATAATAGGCAATCCGGAGAAGATTTCGACCTTTTCGCTTACAACGATTACGACATGACGCAGAGGATCACGTCCTCTACCAAGGGAAGCAATGTCATAGACTTTGTTGTCATAGACGGACACACATATACTGGCGCCTACAAGTACGCCAAGGTCATCAAGTTCACGGGGCAGGACTGGACCTCGGGAATCAGGATCGAATCCGACTATCATACAGTCGCTGCCGACCTGTTCGGATCGGATCCCGATGCGGACGGTTACCTCAAGGTCGGAGAGAGGAGGTATTCCATGTTCGAATATCATGGAACATCCACCTACGACGGGACGTTGAGGGGGGATTACCCATTGGTAAATATGTATGATGTCTATCTCGATGCTGGGGGCACATACGACTTCGATCTATACTCGGTTCCATCCGGAGAGCGGCTCTCGATGTATCTGCTGAAGGGCTCCGGGAATTCGGACGATGCCCTTGTTTCAGATACCTCATCTTCCTCGGGAGGCTCGTTGAGCTTCAATTACCAACCTGAAACCTCAGGTTACTATGGACTGTGCGTGATCGATGAGAACCAGGGATATACCAGCACAGACAACTACACGGTTGTTATAACATCGGATTTCAGCCTATCGGCAAACCCTGTTTCCAAGCTCATTGCGCCTGGAATGAACGCTTCCTACGAGATCAGCTTGAAATCCCTGGGAGTGACAAAGGACATCGACCTTCACTACAGATGGGTGGATAGCGGTGGCACTCCTATCGCAACACCAGCCGGAGCAGTTGCAACATTAGGTAAATCAAAGGTAAATACAGGAGGTGTGGGAACGGAGAAGATCTACCTCAACGTTTCAACATCGGGCTCCTTCAGCGCGGGTACCTATTACCTTACGGTCTATGGGAATGACACCGGATACAATGGAAACACCCGAAGCACGAAGGTCCTTCTAAGGGTTTCGACAAATCCGGACTTCTTCCTGACCGGCTCACCGGCGTTGAAGGCCATTTCACCCGGTTCGAACGCAGTCTATTCCCTAAGTATGGAAACCATCAATAATTACGGGAACAACGTCAGCCTTTCGGCAACTGTGGACAGGGGTAGTTCGAACTTCGGCTTCTCATACTCACCGACTCAGATAAACCGATCACGCACATCTTCCACCCTCACTGTCACAGCAGGGTCCAACACTCCAATAGGCATCTACAATATCTCCATGAGGGGGTCCGATGGGGCATTGATCAGATATGCTAATGTTACCCTTCGCATCAAGGAGCCCATATCCATCGATGTCATCTCGCCTTCACTGGAAGAGATCGTTTCTGGGGTTTATACCTTCAAGGTCAAAGCGGGGACCCCCGACGAGGTCAAATCGGTAAAGATCACTTTTGGCGGGAAGATGAGGGCTGCCGGGACCCTGAACACCTACTACAGTATCTCCAGCCAAACCTGGGAACGGTCAGTCAATACTTTCACATTTGCAGACGGCCTATGCTGGTTAAACATCACGGCCGAAGATTACGGTGGTGGGATAACCACCTTTGGTCCTAGGAACTACACACTTTCCAATTCCGCACCCAATCCAATTATCAATACTCCAAAGGACCGCTCATACGTCACCGGTACGAACATGCCCATCTCCGTGAACACCACATCGTATGTCATATCATGCAGATTCAAGGTCGATCAGAATGCATGGTCCCCACTGATACGGAATTTGAATACATGGACAGGGACCTACGATACCACACAGATTACCGACGGAGAGCACACCTTGACCATCGAGGCAAAGGACTCGGCGGGCCTTTCCGGAGAATCCACTATTACGATATTCATCGACAATTCGAAACCCACCTCGAACATCAACTCACCGATCGACGGTCAGTATATCGAGGGTTCCTATACTTTCAGAGTGGTGGCAACCGATACAGTGGGAGTCAACCATGTGGACATCAACATCTTTGGCAAGAATATCACACTTCCATACAACCCCATAACATCATCCTACGAATACACCGTGGCGACCTCCACAAAACCGGACGGGATTTATTCCGTCTATGCGGTCGCCTACGACAATGTCAACCAGTCTAAAAAGAGCGAAATTGTAATATTTAGCATAGATAACAACGCCCCCTCACTGAATATCGTCAAGCCCATTGACGAGGAGATAATAGGCGGGAATTACACCCTGACGGTGACCTCCTCCGATTTCTTCCTGAATTCCGTGAAATACAGAATCGATTCCATGGGTTGGCAGTCCTTTAACGGGGTCGAACCGACCTGGTCAAAGGTTCTGAATACCAAGAACCTGACCGACGGAAGACACCTACTTACCGTGCGGTCCGTGGATAATCTGTCCCACGTCACGGAGCAATCCATCGACATAATCGTTGATAACACGAATCCGACCTGCAATATGGTCTCGCCCTTTACGGACCAGTTCCTGGCCGGAGTGTACACGTTCAAGGTCTCGGCATCTGACACAGTTGGCATCGACAAGGTGGACCTGAACATATTCTCCGATACGGTCCAGACCACCTTCAACAGACAGACAGGCTACTATGAATACCAGATCAATACGCTCACCGTTCCTGACGGCATCTATACCGTTACATCATTTGCATACGATCTCAGCGGCAAGGTTACCGCCTCGGCAGATATTCGATTCAGAGTGGATAACAACGCACCTGTGCTCAATATCCAATTCCCGCTGGACGGGGAATTCATCTTCGGAAACGTCACCCTCAGGGTCAGCGCAACGGATGTATTCCTCGATAGGGTCGAATACGATATTGACGGTTCGGGCTGGGTCCCGATCAACAGGACCCTTAACTCCTCATTATACGGGGACGGGGACCATGTGATCAGCTTCAGGGCATTCGACAAGGCAGGGCACATGACGCAGACGTCCTCGGATGTGATCATAGACAACACCAATCCCTACGGTGCGATCTCAAATCCGGTCAGGGACCAGTTCCTCGAAGGTATAGCAACATTCACGGTGGTTGCATCGGATATCGTCGGTGTGGACAACGTCAAGATCGAGATCTTCGGCGAGATCCTCGATATGAACTATAATGCAGGGTCCGGTTTCTACGAGTACAAGACGGATACAAGGATAATACCGGACGGTACCTACGAGTTCAATGTGACCGTAACAGACCTATCGGGCAAGATGATCGAACTCGGACCTCTTCGGTTCAACATAGACAATCATTACCCCTCGCTTGTTGTGAACGAGCTTGTGGACGGAGATATTCTGGAAGGGGATTTTGCCTTCAACGCAAGTGCTTACGACGTGTTCCTCAGCAGCGTGGATTATGAGGTGGATGCAACAGGCTGGATTCCCATATCCCAGATCTTGGATACGACCCGGTACGGCGATGGAGCACATGTTATCAAGGTACGGGCGGTCGACAGGTCCGGAAAGACCACGACCTTCGAGTTCGACATACTCGTTGACAACGTGGCCCCAACCTGTACCATCAACTCTCCGACGGAGGGTGAGTTCGTAGAAGGGACCATTACGATCAGGGTAACCGCATTCGACCTGGTCAAGGTTGACTACGTCAAGATACAGGTCTACAACATCGAGGCAAGGGTGCCCTACAACGCGAATACGGGTTACTATGAATACACATCCAATACCATTACTTGGGGTTCGGGAGAGGACGGTTTGAGGAACGTTACCGCCACGGTCTATGATCTCACGGGAAAGTCTTTCACATACGGACCGGTGAACTTCAAGGTGGACAACAGGCCTCCGACGATAAATATAAACTCACCGCAGGAAGGGGATGTCGTTTCGGGCCTCTTCTTCTTCGACGTGGAAAACGGGGATGTGTTCAAGAAAGGCACCGAATACAACATCGACGGGGCTTCATGGCAGCCGGTTTCCATCGGATGGAACACAAACCTGGTACCCGACGGCCTTCACGAGGTGACCATAAAAGCTAGCGACCAGGCAGGACATGTGACCCTGGAGACCATCAACGTCTATGTCGACAACCATGCACCCGAAGTGTCAATAGCGAGCCCCTCCGAGAACGAGTTCATCGACAACACATACACATTCAGGATCGCTGCTTTCGACCAGGTCGGGGTCACCAAGGTCAGCATGAAGGTGAACAACGAGATCAGGTTCATGTCCTACAACACCCAATCCGGTTATTACGAATATCTGATAGATACCAGAACGCTGGTTGACGGCACCTATACCATCAATGCCACGGCCACGGATGTTGCCGGAAGGTCCGTGACCACACCGAGTCTGCAGTTCAGGATAGACAATGAAGCACCTGACCTTATAGTGGAATCACCGGTCAAGGGGCAGCTGATCAACGGTGTTTTCATCGTCAGGGCAAAGACCTTGGACGAGTTCCCGGGGATCGTCAAATATGCCGTTGACGGGACCACATGGTTCGACGTGACAACACCATGGAACACCACAAAGATCGGTGACGGCCCCCATACCATTACGGTAATGACACAGGACCAGGCCGGACACAGGACCGAGTTCGATGTCGATGTCACCGTGGATAATACAGCACCGGCGATCTCACAGGCCACCATCACACCGGGACAGGTGCTTTCCGGGGTTCAGACCATTAGGTTCTACGCAGCGGACTCCATCGGCATCAGACAGGTCATGCTGAAGATCGACAACGAGCAGCAGATAGAGATCTTCAAGGGAGAGAGCGGCCTATATTACGAGTATCTGATCGACACCAGGATCTACGGCGATGGCGATCATACCATCACAGTCACAGCCTGGGACAGGGCCGGGAACAGCGACGGGTCCACCTACGGGATCAAATTCGACAATACAGGACCTGAGATATCCCTTGACTATTACTGGATCGAAAAGGACCAGGAAGTCCGGATCGGAGAGGTGAAGAAGGGAATGTCGGTTGTTTTCCAGGCTACGGTGACGGACAGGTACTCCAATGTAAGCGTGGTGATGATAAACATCGACTCCACCGGCTGGAGGGAGATGACCCCTGATTCCAATTCATCAAATCCCAACACCTACGTGCTATTCTGGCCGACGTCCGGGGCTGAAGGAGGAGCACATGTGTTCCAGATCAGGACGGCAGACAAGCTCGGGAATGAGGCGACGATCTCCGGCCTCATCAATGTAAAGGAATACGAGAAGAAGACGAACTTCCTGGAATCCTTCACGGACGCTCTCCCTGTCCTCTGGTTCATACTCTTCATCATCCTGCTGATAGCAATATTCGTCCTGGGATATCTCGGCGTGCTCACCAAGTGGGCCAGGGGAGAAGGGAGGAAGAAGAGGGAGCCCAAGGAAACAGCGGAGGAAGAGGAAGGTCCAAGACAGGATAGGAGAAGGGACGCCCCCAAGGAAAAACCGAAGAGGGAGAATCCGTTCCGGAGGAAATCCAAGACCGACGAGCCGGTCGAGGACTGGGACAAACAGGTCGAGAACGATTGATGTCAAATTCGAAAGGGCAGATAGTAATTGATATCTGTGATCCCCTGGTCCAGCATTGGCTCCGTCGGCAATCAGGACAAGTGTAAGAGCGGTGATAAATCTTTATTTATCCATGTAATGTAATACACGCCGAAAGGGATAGCAATCTATCTAGTAGCGGGAGGCATGAAGATGCGGAAAAAGAATGATAGTTTTTGGTCGGGAGCTGACTTTATACGAAAGGCCGTGGCATTGTCCACCGTGCTTTTCCTTATCGGGACATTGTTGGTTATGGTCCCGGAAGAGGCTTTGGCGGAGACAAGACCCGGGGGAACCCTGGAAAATGATACTCCGGCAAGGGTTTACACGACGGGATGGTGGTGGAGCACGATACCGGATGAGCTCTCCTTCAAGGTACCTTCAAAAACGAACCACTACACCGCAGTGGCGATAGTCAACCAGCAATCGGGGGAGGATTTCGATCTCTTTGCCTACAATGATTACGGTATGTCGCAGGGGATCGCTTCTTCCACACAGGGGAGCAATGCAATTGATTTCGTCGTGATAGATGGTCATACATATACTGGCAACTACAAATATGCCAAGGTCATCAAGTTCACGGGGCAGGATTGGACCTCCGGGATCAGGATCGAATCCGACTACCATACGGTCGCCGCCGACCTGTTCGGATCGGATCCCGATGCGGACGGTTACCTCGAGATAGGGGAGAGGAGGTATTCCATGTTCGAGTACCACGGGTCCTCCACCTATGACGGAACATTGAGGGGGGATTACCCGCTGGTGAACATGTATGATGTCTATCTTGATGCGGGAGGGATCTACGATTTCGATATCTACAACGTTCCCACCGGTCAGGCATTATCTATGTATCTCTTCAAGGGCTCCGGGAATTCCGATGATGCGCTGCTTACTGACTCGGCCACCGCTGCGGGACCCCTCAGCTTCACCTATCAACCTGAGGCTTCAGGTTATTACGGCCTCTGCGTGATCGACGACAATCCAACCACTGGATACTCCAGCATCTCCAACTACACCGTTTTGATCACCTCCGATTTCGAGATGAATGCTGATCCCACATCCCGGCTGATAGCGCCGGGAATGAACACATCATTTGCCATCGATGTGGAATCACTCGGCATTACCAAGGATTTCGACCTGCATTACAGATGGCAGAATTCGGGTGGTGCCAATGTATCCACCCCTGCCGGTGCAGTGGCATCTCTCAGCAATACCACGGCGAACACCGGAGGAGTTGGGACCAAACGCGTCTACCTCAATGTGTCCACAACCACATCCATGACTGCGGGAACTTACTATCTGGCAGTATACGGGAACGATACGGGCTATAATGGTGGTTCGAAAAAGGTCAGCGTATTGCTCAAGGTTTCCACCAATCCTGACTTCTTCCTTAAGGCGGAACCAGCCAATAAGGTTGTATCCCCCGGAACGGCAGCTCTTTACACGATAGGTATGGACACCATAAACAACTTCGGAAACAATGTCAGCCTCAGTGCCAGCGTGGACAGGAATCCTACGAGTTTCAACTTCAGCTTCTCTCCGGCCTCGATTAACAAGAGCAGCTCTAATTCCACCGCCACCGTGAATACCCTCTCCTCCACACCGGTCGGAAATTACAATATCACCATTCGGGGATACGACGGCTCGCTGACAAGATACGCCAATGTGACCATCAGGGTGAAGGAGCCCATTTCAATAGATATTATCTCTCCGTCATTGGACGAGATCGTCTCGGGAGTGTACAATTTCAGGGTAAAGGCCGGAACCCCGGCCGAAGTCAAATCGGTGAAGATCACTTACGGCGGGAAGATGAGGGCTGCAGGGACGTTGAACACCTACTACAGCTCTTCAAGCCAGACATGGGAAAGGACCGTGAACACCTATACCTACGCGGACGGCCTCTGCTGGCTCAATATCACGGCAGAGGACTACGGCGGAGGCGTCACCACCTTCGGTCCGAGGAATTTTACCTTGTCCAATTCTGCTCCTAACCCGATCATCAACACCCCCAAGGACCGTTCATACGTCACAGGGAGCTCCATGCCGATTTCCGTCAATACCACCTCCTATGTCATTTCCTGCCGGTTCAGGGTGGATCAGAATGCCTGGACCCCCCTGATAAGGAGCGGAAACACATGGACGGGCACCTACGATACCACGCTTATCACCGACGGGTCCCATTCTCTGACCATAGAAGCGAAGGATTCGGCGGGTTTGACGGGGGAAACAACGGTTACGATATTCGTGGACAACAACAATCCGACGTGCAACATGAACTCACCCATTTCGGGACAGTACATCGAGGGGACCTACACATTCAGAGTTGTTGCCACAGATACCGTGGGTGTAAAGAATGTGGATATCAACATATTCGGGGAGAACGTAACATTGCCCTACAACCCTGTAACCTCCTCGTACGAATATACCTTGACAACGACAACCAAGACCGATGGTATCTACCAGGTTTCCGCGACCGCTTATGACTATGTTGGGCACTCTAAAACAAGCCCGGTGGTGACTTTCAACATCGACAACAACGATCCATCATTGGAAATTAAAAAACCCATAGATGACGAGATCATCGGAGGTCAATACAACGTGCAAGTCACGTCAAGCGACACCTTCATGAGCAAGGTCGAATACATGATAGACTCGGCCGGATGGCAGGCAATGAACGGGATCCAGCCGAATTACTATGTTCTTCTGAACACCACTGCGCTCACAGACGGTGCCCACAAGCTAACTGTCCGGGCCCTGGACAACCTGTCGCATAAAACGGAGCAGGCCATCGATTTCACCGTGGACAACCACGCTCCAACATGCAACGTCGTATCCCCGTTCCAGGGTGCTTTCATCAGCGGAGTTCACACGTTCAAGGTTTCCTCGTCGGACACCGTTGGTATAGACACCGTGATCCTATCCGTCTTCGACGAGGAATACGATACCTCGTACAACAGGCAAACAGGGTACTACGAATACCAGATCAACACACTCATACTCACCGACGGGACATATTCAGTTCATGCTATGTCAACGGACCTTTCGGGAAAAACAAAAAACAGCACCCAGATATCCTTCAAGGTCGACAACGAGGCTCCCCTGATGACCGTGAACGGCCTCCAGACCAATGACTACATCTCGGGCGACATACTGCTCAACGTGACCGTTTCGGACGCATTCCTGAGGGATGTCAGGTACTCCATTGACGGAGGAGACTGGAGGATGATTAATTCCACCTGGAGGACCACTCAGATCCAGGACGGAAAGCACACCCTCAGGATCCAGGCCAGGGACCTGGCCGGCCATTCGACCACGCAGTCCCTCGACCTTATTGTCGACAACCACCTGCCCGTCTGTGCTGTGAACGCACCCGTGGCAAATGAGTTCATAGACGGTGCATACACCTTCAAGATATCAGCATCGGATTCCGTGGGCATAGAAAGGGTGGAGATACAGGTTTTCAGCAACAATTTCTCAACCACATACTCCTCCGCCTCCGGTTACTACGAATTCACCACCGATACTTCCATTCGACAGGATAGGAACTACAGCTGCTATGCCATCGTTTACGACAAGAGCGGAAAAAGGAACACCTCCGTATCGGTGAGCTTCCAGATCGACAACAACGCACCTGTCCTCAGGGTCTATTACCCTATGGAGGGCGGCTATCTGGAAGGGAACGTTACCATGAACGTTTCCGCAACGGATGTTTTCCTGGACAAGGTGGAGTACAGGGTGGACGGCTCCGGTTGGGTTCCGGTAAGTACCGTGCTCGACACCAGGACCTTCGGGGACGGCTCCCACACGATATCGTTCAGGGCGCTCGACCTTTCCGGACGGATATCCACAACGAATGTTGGGGTCAAATTCGACAACAACGTACCCACCGGCTCTATAACCACTCCGGCCCAGGGACAGTATGTCGAGGGAGTGGGCGGATTTACCGCACTCGCATCCGATAATGTTGGTATAAGGAAGGTGCAGATAGAGATATTCGGGTCCACTCTTGATATGAGCTACAACTCCAATACGGGAAATTACGAATACAAGACCGATACGAGGCTCATCGCCGATGGAACGTATACGATGTATGTGAGCATCGAAGACCTCTCGGGGAAGAAGCTCAGACTTGGACCTAGGCAATTCCATATCGACAACAATGCCCCGGTACTCAGGGTGATCTCCCCCCTATCAGGAGATTATCTTGAGGATGAAGTGGACCTTCGGGTCAATGCAACCGATGTTTTCCTGGACAAGGTTGAATACGATGTTGACGGAACGGGCTGGACATCGATCTCTACTCCCTTGAACACCACCCTTTTCGGGGACGGGGACCATAGGATAAACATCAGAGCGGTGGACAAAGCGGGACATGTGACAAGCTCCTTCGTGGACATCATAATCGACAATACGCTCCCGACCGGCAATATCGGCTCCCCTGCAACGAACCAGTACATTGAGGGAACCTACATTTTCACAGCCTTGGCATCGGATATTGTCGGCATAGATAAGGTGCAGATAACGGTCTTCAACTTCACCTTCGACATGAACTACAATTCGGGAACGGGAAGCTACGAGTACAGGACCGACACGCGATTGATGAAGGACGGGACCTATCTGCTCTATATCGACATATTCGATCTTTCGGGAAAGACCATCAAGCTTGGCCCCCGGTTCTTCTATATAGATAATAATGCGCCGGTGATGACCATAATATATCCTTCCGCCGGGGAATATCTCGAAGGAGAGGAGAGGATACTTGCGAACGTGACCGACGCGTTCCTCGACAAGGTG
This sequence comes from Thermoplasmatota archaeon, assembly GCA_048569615.1. GTDB lineage: Archaea > Thermoplasmatota > Penumbrarchaeia > Penumbrarchaeales > Penumbrarchaeaceae > JAYEPK01. The sequence goes on from JBLIRK010000013.1 coordinate 58,216, forward strand.
GAATACAATATAGATGAAACGGGATGGGTTCCGATCAACACAACGCTGAATACGACATTGTTCTCCGACGGCAAGCACAGGATAGTCATCCGATCCCTAGACAAGGCGGGTCATTCCATCACTGCAAGCCTGGAAGTCATAATCGACAATACACACCCCTACGGCGCCATTAACTCACCTGCCAATTCCCAGTTCATTGGTGGGATCTACGTCTTCCAGGCGGTAGCGTCCGACATCGTGGGCGTCAAGGATGTCGTAATAGAGGTATTCAATTCCACACTGGACATGAATTACAATTCGGGATCGGGATATTATGAGTTCTCGACGGACACATCACTCAGACCCGACGGGAATTATACCGTATTCGTTCATGTGACCGACCTCTCGGGGAAGATCACCATGGTGGGACCGAGATACTTCCAGATCGACAACAACTATCCGGACCTGGAGGTTTACCAGTTGAACGATGATGATATCCTGTCGGGGGTACTGGTTTTCAACTACTCAGCTGCCGATGAGTTCCTGAAATCCGTTGAATACCAGATAGATAATACGGGGTGGCAGGGCATCGATACGCCATTCGATACTGCCAAGGTTTCCGATGGGGCCCACAATATCAGGATCCGTGCCGTTGATTGGTCCGGTAAGGTAAGCAATGTGAATTTCGAGGTCAGGGTCGACAATCTGAAACCCACCTGCACGATCAATTCACCGGTTGAAGGCGAGTTCGTTGAAGGGATCGTGACCATAAGGGTAAGCGCCTTCGATGTCGTCGGCATCGATTACGTTCTGATCAGGGTATACACTCTTGAGGCCAGGGTGCCCTACAATACCCAGACCGGATATTACGAGTACACCTCAAATACGATCACCTGGGGCTCCGGCGAGGACGGGGTGAGGAACGTAACGGCCACGGCATACGATCTCACGGGCAAGTCCTATTCCTACGGTCCCGTGAACTTCAATGTTGACAACAGACCTCCTACCATCAACATCAAATCCCCCAAGGAAGGAGAGATCGTTTCGGGACTGTTCTTCTTCGATGTAGTGAACGGTGACGTTTTCAAGAAGGGGACCGAATACAACATAGACGGATCATCATGGCTGCCGGTCTCCATAGGCTGGAACACGAATCTGGTACAGGACGGGCTCCACGAGATTACCATCAAGGCCACAGACCAGGCAGGACATGTTACACTGGAGACCATTTACGTTTACGTCGATAACCATGCTCCGGTGGTTTCATTGGCAAGCCCCGTCGATAACGAGTTCGTGGAGGGCGCATACATTTTCAAGGTCTCCGCCTCGGATGAGGTGGGCATCCATAGCGTGATCATGAAGGTGGCGGGACAAACCAGGCCCCTGTCCTTCAACATGCAGTCCGGTTACTACGAGTACCTTCTGGACACACGGACCCTCGCAGATGGAAACTACGAGATAAACGCCACCGCAACTGATCTGTTCGGAAGGAAGGTGACCACCCCCACCCTTGGTTTCAGGGTGGATAACGAAGATCCTGAGCTGATAGTTGAATCCCCCATAAAAGGTCAGCTCATAAGCGGGGTATTCGTTATCAGAGCAAGGGGAATGGATGAATTCCCGGGTGTTGTCAGGTATGCTGTGGACGGGACGACATGGTTCGATGTCAACACACCCTGGAATACCACAAAGATCGGTGACGGCCCTCACATCATAACCGTGATGACCCAGGACCAGGCCGGGCACAGGACCGAGTTCAAGGTGGATGTGCTGGTCGACAATACTGCACCGACGGTATCCCAGGCCTCCATCACACCGGGAGAATCCGTCAACGGGATCAAACTGCTGAGATTCTACGTGGTCGATTCGATCGGTATAGAGCACGTGATGATAATTCTCAATGAAGGAACGGATCACGAAAGCTCCGAGTTCGAGATATTCAGGGGAGAAGGCGGGCTTTACTATGAACATCTGCTTGATACCGTGATACTGGGTGACGGTGACCATACCATCTCGGTCACGGCCCTGGACAGAGCCGATAACAGCGAGAAGGCAATATACGGCATAAGGGTGGACAATACCGGACCCCGGATATCCCTGGATTACTACTGGATCGAGGGTGATAATGAGGTGAGGATAGGAGATGTGAAGGAGGGGACCTCAGTGGTCTTCGAGGCCACTGTCACGGACCCGTCGGGTGTGGGTGTGGTCCTGATAAACATCGATTCCTCCGGCTGGAGAGAAATGGCGCCGGATTCCAACACATCGAACCCGAACAAGTTCGTCCTGTTCTGGCCAACCTCCGGAACCCAGGGAGGCTCCCACATATTCCAGATCAGGACGGCTGACAAGCTCGGTAACGAGGCCACAACATCGGGTCTGATAAATATCAGGGAGAAGGAGAAGAAGACATCCTTCGTGGATTCATTCACCGGCGTGCTTCCCATCCTGTGGTTCTTCCTCTTCATCATCATTCTGATAGCGATAGTGGTTCTTGCCTACTTCGGAATCCTGGTCCGCCTGGCAAGGGGAGATCTCTGGAAGAAGAAGGAGGAGCAGCCCGCGCAGGAGGAGCTTCCCGAGAGGAAGGGAAGGGAGCCCCCGGCGAACAGGGAACCCCCCGTGAAGAAGGAGCGAGCGAAGCCCTCAAACCCCTTCAAGAGAACACCCAAGACCGATGAGAAAGTGGAGAACTGGGATGATAAGGTGGTAAACGAGTGAAATATCATAATATGCGAATCATCCGCAAAAATTCATAAAGGAATAATTACAATGGATGGAACGATGGGCTTGCCTGGTATATGGCATGGGTTTGGGGAATCGAAACTCTCCGTGAAGCTGTCATTCATCATTTTACTTGCCGTCTTCATTCTCCTGACCTCCATTCCGGGGCAGGTCTTCGGCGACGAGGCCTACACCGGCGGCGGTTACCTGGCACCAAGGATTTCCTCTTCCGATGGGTCGATATGGAGGTCAGGGTCCGACAACGATCCGGACAATGCCACCGTTACTTTGACCGTTGCCGGTTCGGGAACGAAGGGCATCACACTTGCACCCCAGGATGTTGTGTTCCTGATGGACCATTCTGGATCTCTGGAGACCTACGATCCCCAGGTGCTAAGGATCCTTGCCACGAGAAAATACGTGGACAACATGATCTCTCCGTTTGACAGGGGAGTCGTGATCTACTTTGACGGGACAGCCAAGCTTATAAGCGGCCATCACCTGACCTCTGCCTACAACCAGCTCCACGCAGACCTCGAGACCCTTGCCAGGAACCAGCCCCAGGGCCTGACCAATTACAGATCGGGCATCCAGCTTGCCATCGATGAGTTCGATACATTCGGAAAGGAGGAGAACCAGCAGATCATCGTCTTCTTCACGGATGGTGTTCCTGACCCTCCGGAAGACAACGTTTCCCAGGCTCAAATGGACGAACTCGTATCCAAGGGGATCAAGCTATTCACCATCGGCCTCGGCCCTCTGGTTGACGATGAGCTCCTGGGTTGGATGGCGGATTACACGGGAGGACAGTTCTACAGGGCCCAGACCGCTGACGAGCTTGTCAACATCTACCTCAAGATCTCCAACCAGTTCTATAATTTCACGGCGGGTGACAACACAACCGTGGAGCTGCACCTCGGCCCGGAGTTCCAGTTCGTTCCGGGAACCGAGACCGTAGAGGAGGGATTCACTGCCAACTTCACGGGAGATTCTTGGATCCTTAAATGGGAAGTAGGCAGCATACTGATAGGCCAGAACTGGTCCGTGAGCTTCTCGGTCGAATCCGAGGACGGCGATGGCAAGGAGAGGCTCTTCTCAAGCGAGAGCGAGGTAAGGTCGAGCTCCTGGAGGGGGGAGAACAAAAGCGATCCCATTCCAGCCTTCTACCTGACCGTAATAAGGTCTCTGCCTCCCCCGCTGCCTCCGCCACCGCCGGCGCCGGTACCGGCCGCCCCGGCTCCGATACCTCCTCCGCCTTCGGTCCCAGTGGTTGCGCCCTCTGTGAATGTGGCGCCTGTTATCACCGCCACACCGAATGTGGCCCCGGTGACCATAGGGCAGACCGCAACGGTCCCAGTGGAATATATGCTTGCGGGTCTGGCGGCACTTGGTATCGCCAAGAGAACCGCTTTGAGGAAACAGATCATAGAGAAACAGAAGGTCAGTGTTGGAGCATAGGTGTGATGGAAATGGTCCCTGTATTGAAAAAATGGCAAAGAACCGCTGTATGGATGTTCCTGATCGCACTCCTATCCCCTGCCATCATGAGCATGCTCCCCATGGGAGGGTCCGAATGGTCGACAACGGTCTTTGAAGAGGCGATACGGATCGAGAGGGATCCCGACCATATCGGAGGGCGCGCCCCATTCCACATGGAGCCGGTGAAGCTCACCATAAGTTCCAGGTCGGCCCAGACCATCAACGCCGCAGACGTAAGGTTCACATGGTCCTACGAAGGCTCCACAAGCAGCGAGGGCGGATATGCTTTCACCAGGGTGAACCAGACCGTGATGGATGTCGAGATCCCAGGATATCCAGGCGGATACACCATCCAGTACAGGATACTTGCCTATGACGAGAAGAACCACCCGCTGACCTCAACGATATACTCCTACACCGTACTCCAGAACGGCTCGTGGAAGGACACGGATTTCGATAGCAACATAATCATCGACTGGAAGCCTAAGGAGCCGAAGAACGGGCAGGAGGTCGTCATCAATATAACATCAAGGGACCAGCTAGTCGCCATAGAGAGAGCTGACCTTCTTTACACGGTGAACATACCCGATCAGGAGCCGGTCGACGGAGTGATCTTTTTCGAGAGGATCAATTCGACGGCAATGACCCAGAGTATCGTCCCCTATCCGCAGGGCTCGAAGATCGCCTTCCACATCGACGCATACGATCAGTACGAGAACAAGATAGTGTCCCCGAATTACGAATACGAGTATCCTGAGCCCCATATCGTCGGTCCTGTCTACACGGGCATGCTCTTCGTTCAGCTGCGGGACCATTCCGAAAACGGACTCCCTCCGAAACAGGCGACCGTGACCATCTCGAACGAGACATACAGCTACACCATGGAAGCGGTGAACGGCATCGCATTTACCAATATATCAGTGTACGAAGGAGATTACCTCATCGAGGTAAGCTACGAAAAAGCGGGCAAGAAGATCACGGAATCCTTCACCGTGGAGGCAAAGGGAAAGGATTTCACATTCCAGTTCGAGATAAACAAGAAGACCTACAAGGTTTCCGACGAGGAGGAGGAGAGGCCGTACATACGGGAATTAATCGGACTGGTACTTGTCATCGTTCTCTGCATAGGGGTATTCTTCGGAGCTTCCCGGGTCAAAACGATCAGGGAGACAATGAACGAGAAGCGGAAGAAGGCCCGAAAGAAGACGGAGCAGGAAAAGGATACGGCCATGGAGAATGTCATCAGGGATGAGGAGCTGAAGGAGAAGATCGTCAGGGCAGGAGGCATCCTTCTCCTGTCCCTTCTTGGACTGTTCTGGGCTCCCTTCTATCCATGGTGGATCGCATTGATCCTGGCCGTGTTCCTCACTGCCGTTGCCTGGAGGTTCCCCTACATTTCACTTCTGCTCATGGCCGTCCTCGTCACCGCCGCGGCATCGTACCAATCCACCGAGTTCGGATGGGTGTTCCTGCTGTTCTCACTTGTGGTGATGATAGGCGGCTTCTTCGACTGGAAGTATGCATATCTGAGCTACCTCACGATCTTTGCCGCCGGATACGGCCTGGGTTTCACGGTTCCTCTGATTGCCGCGGTTGCATTCTCCCTATTCATGGGAACGGTCGTGCTGCTGACAGCCGGTGTGTTCCTGCTGATCATAGCCCCATCGGGCAACTTCGTCCTTTTCTCCCTGCTTGCTTCCCCCGAACATGAGAAGAGCTTCGTTCAGTTCCAGAAGGGAGTCGATCCCAACTGGAGCCCCGTTGATGTGGCAAATGTCATCTGGGACATAAGGTACTCCGACACAGACCTGCTCACAACCGTTCTCCAGGATACCATGGGATCGTTGATCCCTCTCTTCGGACTGCTGGGATGGGGACTGGCGATGGTGGCGATCTACCTCGTATTCACTCATATCATGGCAAAGAACGCCCAGATCAAGAGGGATCCCAAGACCATTGCATATATGGCTGCTCCGGGTTTCCTGCTCCTTATCTTCGGCATCATATCCGTCCTCTGGGCGGGGGTGCCGTTCTCCTTCTGGGTCATCATAGGGCTTGCAGCTGTCATACCGGCCTCCTTCATTCCCTTCGGCCTCCGTGCCTTCGGGGAGGAAGCCCTGCCCCTGGAATACGGGATGGAGGAGATGGTCTCCTCGGATGTGGGTAAGAAGGTATCGGAGATGGTGGGCTTCAGGAGGGCCAATTTCAAGGACATCGGAGGCCTGGAGGATGTCAAGAGGGAGGTCAGGAACGCCCTCATGGTGCCTCTGCTCGAACCCGAGATGGCAACAAAGTACGGCGTTAAGCCTTCGAAGGGAGTACTCCTTTTCGGACCTCCGGGGTGCGGGAAGACGCTGATGCTCCGGGCAGTTGCCTCTGACCTCAACGTGGACATGATAGGAATAAAGTGTTCCGACGTGATGTCCAAGTGGTACGGGGAATCCGAGAACCTGGTGGCAAGCCTCTTCGAGGAAGCCAGGGCAAGGTCCCCCTGCATCCTCTTCCTGGATGAGATAGATGCAATCGCCAAGAGGAGGGATTTCTACTCCACGGACGACGTGACACCAAGGGTTCTTTCCATCATGCTCTCGGAGATGGATGGCATGGATGAGGCCGAGGGCATCATAATAGTTGCCACTACAAACATGCCCGACCTTGTGGACCCGGCCTTGATGAGGCCCGGCAGGTTCGACAAAGTGATCTACGTCCCGCCGCCTGACAGGGTATCCAGGGAGGAGATCATCCGGATACATCTCAAGGGCAAGTTCGCATCCGACGATATCGACGTTGTCAAGCTCTCCGAGAGAACCAAAGGTTTCTCCGGAGCTGACCTTGCCAACCTCGTCAGGGAAGCATCCTCCCTGGGTCTGGAGAGGGCGCTTGAGACCAAGAAGCCCCAGCCTATCACGATGGAAGACATGGGGGCCATACTCGACGAGATCAAGCCCTCCGTCACTCCGAAGATGATAGAGATGTACGACAAGCTCCGCAGGGAGTATGAGAGGAAGAAACGAAAGACGGACAAAGAGGAGCAGGCCCCTTCGCAGCCAAAGGAAGAGCTGTCCAGACAGCCTTCTACGAAGGAGCCGAACTTCAAGATCGAGGATGCTCCCGGAAAGTACAGGAAGAAGAAGGAGAAGGTCATCGACCTTGAGGATATCGAGCACGAGCTCGATGAGCTGACGGACTGGGAGGAAAAATAGGTGGGCAGCATCCTCGTCACCGCATCCCTCGTCCTCGTCATCATCGCGATCCTGGTGCTGGGATTCCTGGGCATGAAGTTCCCCAGGGGCAGAAAGGATTGGCCACATGACAGGGAGCGGACCTTCAGGTACGTCATAACGGGGATACTCTTCTTCCTGATACTGGGATTGATATACTGGGTGACAAGATACTGGGACTATCCTGTTTCCGCGAAGGCTGTCGTGTATCTGGCATTCATCGCATTCCCGGTCCTTCTGGCTCTGGGATTCGTCTTCCCGAAGGGCAAGAAGGGGCTGCTGCAGTAATCCTTCAAACGCTCCTTTCCAAATAGACCACACTTCCGGGGGTGATCCCTATCCTGAAAGCCCTTACACCCCCGGAGCGGAACAGCATGTAATTTCCCTTGTAGCCTATGAGCTCACCCCTGACTATCGGGCCCTTGTACATCCGGGGGGGAGCCTCCAACGGCTCCTTCATTGGATAGGTCAACCTCACGGGCGGGATCTCCGTATCCTCCGGTGAGCGCAGGATATTGACATCTTCAGGATCTCTTTCTTCAATTGATTCCCACCCCTCGCTCACCAGACGCTTCAGTCGGAGTAGAGAGGATGCCTGCTCCTGTGTCCTGAGAGCCTGTGACCACCCTTTTACCTTTGTATTGGAGCTGACTGACTGGGGAAGCCCCAGGTAGCCGGAAACTGCAGATTCCACCTTTCTTGCGGAATATCTGTCCCCTAGGACCATAAGCGGCATGATCAGATCAGCCCCCTGCTCTCTCCCCCTCGTCTCGAACCTGGCTAGCTGGGTCATTCCAACCTTGAACCTCCCCCTGAAGGATGTTATGTAAACAACGTGGTCCGCCTGGCAGAAGAAGGCCCCGCAGGAGCCTTCGTTGCACCGGGGCTCGAACACACATTCAGGAACGGGTATGTCGAAGGACATGCAGTCCCTGCACTGGGGAAATATCTCGATGGGAGCGCAGTTGGGACAGGGTATGTGCTCCCCGTCCAGGAATCTCCCTATGCATCTCCTCGATCCCGAGATCCTGAAAGGAAAGAAGGGCCCCTCGACCAGGTCTATTTCGACAGGCACCCCTTCTTTCAGGAGAAGACCTTCCTCCCTTCTTAGTGGAAGCAGGGTCCAGACGGGGTGTTCGCCCTCCCACTGGTAACCAATTACGTGATAAGGTGTTTCCAGGGTGAGTCCGTCCAGCGGCCTTTCCCTGGATTTTTCGTATGGAATGCTCCCAGAAGATGCCAGGTCCATCATCAAATTAAAGTAGGGCCCCCTTTATATGCTTAGCGAGTTCCCCCTCCCCCGGGGGAAAGTGAACGTTCAAGACCGAGGCACCGGGTTGATTGCAATGGATGCGCAGAAGAGACTTGAGCTGGTCCTTGACGGGGCCGAGGAGATCGTCACGGAGAAGGAGATAGAGCAGCTGCTGAAGGAGGAAGGGGATCTCAAGGCCTATGTCGGCTACGAGCCCTCGGGTTTCGTCCATATCGGCTGGTTCATCATCACCAGGAAGATCGAGCAGCTCATAGAGGCTGGTTTCACGGTCGATGTGCTGATGGCCGACTGGCATGCCTTCATCAACGACAAGTTCGGCGGTGACCTGGAGAAGATCCAGTCATGCGGCGACTACATCATCGACTGCTACAGGGCATACGGCCTGGGTGATGCCATAGATTCGGGCAAGCTGAACTTCAAATGGGCCAGCGAAATAGCGAACTCGTCGGCCTACTGGGAAAAGGTGCTCAGGATAGCCAAGTCAGCAACCCTGTCCAGGATAAGGAGGGCAATGACGGTGATGGGCAGGAAGGAGGACGAGGGTGATCTGGACTCCTCCAAGTTCCTCTATCCGTCGATGCAGGCCGCAGACATCTTCGATCTCAAGGTGGACCTGGCCATCGGGGGAATGGACCAGAGGCATGCCCATATGCTTGCCAGGGACGCGGCCGAGAAGCTCGGATGGAAGAAACCCACTGCCCTGCATACCCCTCTCCTCTCAAGCCTTTCGAAGAGCGGAAGAATGGAGATGATCACGGGCCCGACGGGAGGGAGGGACCATGATGCCCTGGCCAAGAGGATAGAGAACGATATCCCCCAGCTTGTGGAGAACGATACCCTGAGTCCCGAGACCAGGGACCTTATGGCCGGCCTCCTTAAAATGGACAGTGGGAAGAGACACAGGGCCATCGAGGTGCTGATCGCCGGAAAAAGGAGGGTGGGAGGCAAGAACATGATCCTCTCGGTGCTTCAGAAGGAGCAGGGCAACGGCACCGAAGCGGCCTTTGAAAACCAGGAGCTCCACAACCTGGACAAGCAGCTGAACGTTGCAAGGAGGGAGCTGTTCCATTATCTGGGCATCGAGGATGAGGATTACTCCACTTCCAAGATGTCCAAATCCGATCCCGATTCGGGCATATACCTGCATGACGGCGAGGAGGATATCAGGAGAAAGATAAAGAAGGCATGGTGCCCCGAGGGAGTACCCGACAACCCGGTGATGGAGATATGCAAGACCATAATCTTTCCGGCAAAGGGGTCCATAACCATCAAGAGACCCGAGAAATGGGGAGGGGACCTGGAATTGAGGTCCTACGAAGCCCTGAGGGCCACCTTTGCCAAGAAGCAGCTTCATCCCGCAGACCTCAAGAAGGAGGTTGCAAATCAGATGGTGGAGATCCTTGCCCCTTTCAGGTCCTATTTCAAGGAAAATCCAAAGAGCCTTGGGGCGGTCAAGAAGCATTCCAAGAGCATAGGTAAATGAGAATGCTCCGTATGTACCGTCATCTATTCATATAAAGAGCGTAATCGGATTTTGAGCACCACAGGGTTCAGGGTGGAAGCTGTTCAACGGCAGCTTGCCCATGTCACCACCTTTGCCGGCGGTGATTTCATCTTAGGAATACTGAGTTGCCAATGAGGCAAAGTCTTTACCCTCCTTTGCCTCCCCCACGACCTGTACCGCCAG